>NZ_MQUR01000019.1 GCF_001953875.1 Streptomyces amritsarensis | reverse complement strand
CCCGTGGTCCGGCCGCCCGCCCCGGCGGCCCGTGGTCCGGCCGCGCTATTCGACGACGGACGCCGCCTCGGCGATCAGGCCGTCGCCGTCCGCGGCGGTGAGGGTCAGCAGGCGGCCCTCGATCCGGGTGAGGAGCGGGCCGCTCGCGAACAGCGCGGTCAGCTTCGCCTCGACCTCGCCCGCCGGGCCGTCGCACGCCATCCGCGTGGTGGTGAGCGGCCCGAAGGTGAGCTTGTCGCCGTCGCGGGTGACCTGGGCGCTGAACCGGTTGCAGCCGAGGGTCCCGCTCACGGACAGGTCGGCGGCGATGGTGAACCGCGCCGTGCCGGCTGCCCCGGCGGGCAGCGAGGACACCGACCCGCCGCTGACCAGGGACTGCACGGTCCACTCGACCGCGGTGAGCGGCGCGTCCGGGACCACCGGCTCCGAGGTCATGGCGATCGTGCTCCCGTCGGCGGTCTTCAGGGTGAGCCGGTCGGGGCCCCGGTCGATGGTCAGCCGCCCGGTGAACAGCTTGGCGAAGGCCGTCTCGAACTCCATGTCCGCGCAGGCCATGGTGGTCGTGGCGCCCGGGGTCACGGTCACGGCGGAGGTGCCGGCGAAGGAGACGGCGGCGGTGAAGCCGTTGCAGCCGTAGTTGCCCTTGGCCTCCTTCTCGCCGAGGTCGAGGCGGGCCGCCGCGGGGGCGTGCAGGGTGCGGCCGCCCGTGGTCAGGGACTCGACGGCCCAGCGGCCGACGGGGTCGGGGAGGACCGCGCCCGCGCCGTGCTCCTCGGCCCGGCCGCAGCCGGCCGCGGCCAGCGCGAGGACGAGGGCCAGCCCCGCGGGGACGGTGACGTGCCGGAGGATTCGCATGCCCCTGAGACGGACGGGATCTCCGGTCGGTTCCACCACGGCGGCGCCCCCGCTCAGCTCATCAGCGGCAGCAGCGCCGACAGGTCGGCCCGTTCACCGCCGGCCCGCACGAGCGCCGCGTCCAGCGCCTCGGCCCATGCCGTACGGCCGGTCGCGAGCCGGATCCAGGTCAGCGGGTCGCTCTCCACGACGTTCGGCGGGGTGCCGCGGGTGTGCCGCGGCCCCTCGATGCACTGGACCACGGCGAACGGCGGGATCCGCACCTCGACCGAACCGCCCGGGGCCTTCAGGGCGAGGGAGTCGGCGAGCAGCCGCGTGCAGGCGGCCAGTGCCTGCCGCTCGATCGGGATGTCCAGTCCGGCGGCCCGGTTCAGGTCGTCGGTGTGGACCACCAGCTCCACGGTCCGGGTGACCAGGAAGTCGGCCAGGGTCATGTCGCCGATCCACAGCTGGAGGACGCGCCCGCCGGGGTTCGCCGCGAGCGCCTCGGCCATGGCTGCGGCCGCCCGCTCGTACAGCTCGGGCAGGGGGGCGCCGGTGAGGGCCTCCCGGGCGGCCTCGGAGATCTTCCCGGCGAGGGAGGCGGTGGCGAAGGGCCATTCGGTCGCGGTCAGCTCGGGGACCGCGGCGGGCGGCCGGGCGAGGCCGGCGGCCAGCGAGTCCGCGATCCACGCGACGTGCGCGGCGAGGTCGGCGACGGTCCAGTCCCCGAGCCCGCTGGGACGTTCCAGCTGCTCGGGGCGCAACTCCCGTACGGCTCGTCCGACATGACCGAACTGTGCGGTCACGGCCGCTCTGATCCTGGCGTCGTCGTACTTGCGGGTCCTGGGTGCCATGCCGGGAGTCTGCCCGATCAGTCGCCGCCGCCGCAGCCGCCACCGCAGCTGCTGGAGCAACTGCTGGAGCAGCTGGATCCGCAGCCGCCGGAGGAGCCGCAGGAACTGCCCGAGCCGCTGGACCGCTGCGCCGCGCGCTGCTTGCGCTTCTCCTCCTGGGCCCGCCGCCTGAGGGTGAATGAGGTGCCGGCCGGCCGCCACGACCGCAGGCGGTGCCGGCGGAAGGGCAGCAGGGGCACCGCGCGGACGGCGTCCGTGATCGTGCTGTCGCCCCGGTAGACGGCGTAGCGCAGGACCACCTCGGACCCCTCGCAGGGCACCCCGTACAGAAGCGCCTCGTAGGGCTCGGCGTGCCGGTCGATGTCGTGGTGATCCCTCCGCAGCCGGCTCTCCGCGCCCCCGAGGAGCGTTTCGGCACTGTGGCGGTAGCCGTCCTCGAAGCGGTCGCGGAACGCGATCAGCGGTGGGGCGGTCGTGGTGTCGGCGTCGGCGACCAGCCAGAAGTTCCCGAGCCACTGCTCGCGGACGCCCACGCGGATCACCGGCTGGGGCCCCTCGTGCAGCCGCCGGGCGGCGCGCCGCGCCGTGAGGCCGCGGCCGAGCAGCGGGACGCCGGGGGCGAGCAGCACCATGGCCAGGACCTGCTGGCCGATCGCGTCGTACGGCTCCCCGGCAGCCGCGCCGAGGTCGCGTACGAGCCCCCACACCAGCAGCGCGGCCCCGGCCAGGCACAGTCCCGCCCCGGCGGCGGCGAGCGCCCGTCCGCGCCGGCGGTGGCCGCTCGGCAGGTGCTCGGGGATCGCCGCACGGGCGTCCCCGACGGCGGTGCGGAACAGCTCCCGCCGGCGCCTGCGCGAGCGGATCCGCAGCGCGGACCCGGCGAACGCCCAGGCGCACAGGACCAGCATCAGCGCCCCGCCGACCCGGCCGGGGCCGTCGGCGGGATCGAGGGCGTACAGGTTGCGCACGGCGTCCGCGGCGATCACGGGCGTGGAGACGAGCGTGGCGGCCGGCAGGAACCGGTACCAGGCGGGGAGGGACACCAGGAGGACGGCCGGGGCGTATCCGGCCCAGGTGGTGCCGTGTGCCGGGGTACCGGGGTCGTTCCAGGCGACGAGGACGATCGCGAGGACCACCAGCGGCGCGAGGATCCAGCCGACGGCGATCGGGGCGAAGACGGCCGCAACGCCTGCGTCGAGCCAGCGCTGGGCGTCCTTGACGTGCCAGTGAGGGGCGCCGCCGTCGGGTATCGCGGCGTCCGGCAGGTGCTTGACGATGCTCACGCGGTCAGTATGCGGAGCCCTCGTGGGTGCGGATACGGCGCTCGTGCCACGGAATCGCAACGGCCTCTCGAGCGGTGACGGGGCCGGGCCCCGCACGGAAAATCCGTACGGGGCCCGGCCCTGTTGTCTGGCGTCGATCAGGCCAGCAGGGCCGGGATCGTCGCCTCGTGGGCCTCGCGGAGCTCGGCCAGGGGCAGGCTGAACTCGCCCTGGACCTCGATCTCGTCGCCGTCCACCACGCCGATGCGGGCGACCGGCAGGCCGCGCGCACCGCACATGTCGGTGAAGCGGAGCTCCTCGCTGCGCGGGACGGCCACGATGGCGCGGCCCGCGGACTCGGAGAAGAGGAACGTGAAGGCGTCCAGACCCTCGGGGACCACGACGCGCGCGCCGTTGCCGCCCTTGAGGCAGGACTCGGTGAGCGCCTGGATGACACCGCCGTCGGACAGGTCGTGCGCGGCGTCGATCATGCCGTCGCGCGAGGCGGAGATCAGGATCTCGGCGAGCAGCTTCTCGCGGCCCAGGTCCACCTTCGGCGGCAGGCCGCCCAGGTGGTCGTGGACGACCTGGGACCAGGCCGAGCCGCCGAACTCGGCGGCGGTGTCACCGAGCAGGTACAGCAGCTGGCCGGCCTCCGCGAACGCCATCGGGGTGCGGCGGTTGACGTCGTCGATCACGCCGAGCACGGCCACGACGGGGGTCGGGTGGATCGCGACGTCGCCGGTCTGGTTGTAGAGCGAGACGTTGCCGCCGGTCACCGGGGTGCCCAGCTCCAGGCAGCCGTCCGCGAGACCGCGGGTGGCCTCGGCGAACTGCCACATGACGCCCGGGTCCTCCGGGGAGCCGAAGTTCAGGCAGTCGGAGATCGCCAGCGGCTTGGCGCCGGTCGCGGCGACGTTGCGGTACGCCTCGGCCAGGGCCAGCTGCGCGCCCGTGTACGGGTCGAGCTTGGCGTAGCGGCCGTTGCCGTCGGTGGCCATGGCCACGCCGAGGTTGGACTCCTCGTCGATGCGGACCATGCCCGCGTCCTCGGGCTGCGACAGCACGGTGTTGCCCTGCACGAAGCGGTCGTACTGGTCGGTGACCCAGGACTTCGAGGCCTGGTTCGGGGAGGAGACCAGGGCCAGGACCTGCGCGCGCAGCTCCTCGGAGGTCTGCGGGCGGGGCAGCTTGCCAGCGTCGTCCGCCTGGAGGGCGTCCTGCCACTCGGGGCGGGCGTAGGGGCGGTTGTAGACCGGGCCCTCGTGGGCGACGGTGCCCGGGGGCACGTCCACGATCTGCTCACCGTGCCAGAAGATCTCCAGGCGCTCGCCGTCGGTCACCTCACCGATGACGGTGGCGATGACGTCCCACTTCTCGCAGATCTCCATGAAGCGGTCGACGTGCTGCGGCTCCACGATCGCGCACATGCGCTCCTGCGACTCGCTCATGAGGATTTCCTCGGGCGAGAGCGTCGCGTCGCGCAGCGGGACGGTGTCGAGCTCGACGCGCATGCCGCCGGAGCCGGCGGAGGCCAGCTCGGAGGTGGCGCAGGACAGGCCGGCGCCGCCGAGGTCCTGGATGCCCGCGACCAGCTTCTCCTTGAAGATCTCCAGGGTGCACTCGATGAGGAGCTTCTCCTGGAAGGGGTCGCCGACCTGGACGGCGGGGCGCTTGGTCGGCTTGGAGTCGTCGAACGTCTCCGAGGCCAGCACGGACACGCCGCCGATGCCGTCGCCGCCGGTGCGGGCACCGTAGAGGATGACCTTGTTGCCGGGGCCGGAGGCCTGCGCGAGGTGGATGTCCTCGTGCTTCATGACGCCGATGCAGCCGGCGTTGACCAGCGGGTTGCCCTGGTAGCAGGCGTCGAAGACGACCTCGCCGCCGATGTTGGGCAGGCCCAGGCAGTTGCCGTAGCCGCCGATGCCCGCGACGACGCCCGGCAGGACGCGCTTGGTGTCGGGGTGGTCGGCCGCGCCGAAGCGCAGCGGGTCGACGACGGCGACCGGGCGGGCGCCCATGGCGAGGATGTCGCGGACGATGCCGCCGATGCCGGTGGCCGCGCCCTGGTAGGGCTCGATGTAGCTCGGGTGGTTGTGCGACTCGACCTTGAAGGTGACCGCGTAGCCCTGGCCGACGTCGACGACGCCGGCGTTCTCGCCGATGCCGACGAGCATGGCGTCGTTCTGGGGGGCCTTCTCGCCGAACTGCTTCAGGTGGACCTTGCTGCTCTTGTACGAGCAGTGCTCGGACCACATGACCGAGTACATGGCGAGCTCGGCTCCGGTGGGGCGGCGGCCGAGGATCTCCCGGATCCGGGCGTACTCGTCCTCCTTGAGGCCGAGCTCCTTCCAGGGCTGGGAGGCGTCCGGGGTTTCGGTGGCGTTCTTGACGGTGTCGAGGCTCATGCGCTGACCAGCTTCTTCAGGACCGACGTGAAGAACGGGAGGCCGTCGGTGCCGCCGGTCCCGATCAGCGGCTCGACCGCGTGCTCGGGGTGCGGCATCAGGCCGACGACGTTGCCCTCGGCGTTGGTGATGCCGGCGATGTCGCGGAGCGACCCGTTCGGGTTCACGTCCAGGTACCGGAAGGCCACTCGGCCCTCGGCCTCCAGTTCGTCGAGCGTGCGCTCGTCGGCGACGTACCGGCCGTCCATGTTCTTGAGCGGTACGGAGATCTCCTGGCCGGCGGTGTAGTCGCCGGTCCACGAGGTCCCCGCGTTCTCCACCCGCAGCTTCTGGTCGCGGCAGATGAAGTGCAGGTGGTTGTTGCGGAGCATCGCCCCCGGCAGCAGGTGGGCCTCGGTGAGGACCTGGAAGCCGTTGCAGATGCCGAGGACCGGCATGCCGGCCCTGGCCTGCTCGGTGATGGTCTCCATCACCGGCGAGAAGCGGGAGATGGCCCCGGCGCGCAGGTAGTCCCCGTAGGAGAAGCCGCCCGCGAGGACGACCGCGTCGACCTGGTGCAGGTCCTTGTCGCGGTGCCAGAGCGAGACCGGCTCGGCCCCGGCGAGGCGGACGGCGCGCAGCGAGTCACGGTCGTCGAGCGTTCCGGGGAACGTGACGACTCCGATGCGAGTGGTCACCGTCAGGCCTCGACCTTCACGGTGAAGTCTTCGATGACGGTGTTGGCGAGGAACGTTTCGGCCATCTTGTGGATGCGGTCGAGGGCGGCCTGGTCGACCGGTCCCTCCACTTCCAGTTCGAAGCGCTTCCCCTGACGGACGTCGGCGATGCCCTCGAAGCCCAGGCGCGGCAGTGCACGCTGCACCGCCTGGCCCTGGGGGTCGAGGATCTCCGGCTTGAGCATGACGTCGACTACGACGCGTGCCACTGGCACTCCCGATGAGGTGGTTGGTGCAAGGCGGTTCCCTCAGCGTACCCGGCCAAAATTTCTACGCGGGTAGATATCCGACGGCCGTGATCACCGCGCCGTTTCGGCTTCACCAACGCTTCGCAAAATCCCCAGGAAAACCACGTACCCGGCATTGCGGCGGGACACGCGGAGGGAATTAACTGAGCTTCGCAATGCAATGGGAATCGAGGTACAAAGGAATCAACCGGGATTCCGGTCGAAAGTTGCATTGCCCCAAAACATCCGAACAGGCGACATCGCCGCACGTCATGCAGGTGGCGGCGTCGCACGAAGGGACCGATATCCGTGGCGCAGCGCGTAGTGGTGACGCTCTCCGACGACATCGACGGGGGAGAAGCGACGGAAACGGTCATGTTCGCCCTGGACGGTAAGTCGTACGAGATCGACCTCAATGCGGCCAACGCAAAGAAACTGCGGAAGGGCCTCGCGCCCTTCGTCGCCGCCGGCCGCCGCCAGTCGCGCTCCGGGAAGACCTTCAAGCACACCTCGGTCGCCCCCGATCCGGCGGTCGTCCGGGCGTGGGCCCGGTCCCACCAGCACGACGTGCCGCCGCGGGGCCGCATCCCGAAGAAGATCTACGAGGCCTACAACGCGGCCCACTGAGGGCCGATTTGCCATCCACCCCCTCCCTTCGGCTAAGGTGTGGATCACGCCGAGGGGCGAGGCCGCAGGTCAGAGCCTCCGAGGTCGTGCGGGTGTAGTTCAGTAGCAGAACATCCCTCTTCCAGAGGGAAGGCGCAGTGTGCGATTCCTGTCACCCGCTCTGCATGACTTTCCGACCACTCCGGTGGATCGGGTAGAGTGATGCACGTACTGCTCCGGCAGTGCACTGCTTGCGGACGTAGCTCAGTTGGTAGAGCACCACCTTGCCAAGGTGGATGTCGCGCGTTCGAGTCGCGTCGTCCGCTCTGTAAGCAGAAGGCCCCGATCATTGCGATCGGGGCCTTCTGCGTATTCCGTCCGCCCCCGTCGCCGGGGCCCTCTGACAAATGTCATCCGCGGCCATGACAGCGCGCACTGCCGACCCGCTCCGGCCGCAGCGACGCTTGAGCCATGACGGACACCGTGATCGAAGCCCGGGACCTGCGCCGCGGCTACACCGGAGGATTCGAGGCCGTACGCGGCATCTCCCTCTCCGTGGCGCGCGGCGAGATCTTCGCCCTGCTCGGCACCAACGGCGCAGGCAAGACCTCCACCGTCGAGCTGCTGGAGGGACTGGCCGCCCCGAGCGGCGGCCAGGTCCGCGTCTTCGGCCTCGACCCCCTCACCCGGCGGGCCGAGGTCCGGCCGCGCACCGGGGTCATGCTCCAGGAAGGCGGCTTCCCCTCGGACCTGTCCGTCACCGAGACGGTGCGGATGTGGGGCGGGGTCACCACCGGCGCCTGCCCGGCGGCCGAGGTGCTGGAGCTGGTCGGCCTGGCCGCGCGGTCCTCCGTACGCGTGAAACAGCTGTCCGGCGGCGAGCGGCGGCGCCTGGACCTGGCGCTGGCCCTGCTCGGCCGGCCCGAGGTGCTCTTCCTCGACGAGCCCACCACCGGCATGGACCCCGAAGGGCGCCGGGACACCTGGGCCCTGGTGCGCGAACTGCGCGGGCAGGGCACCACGGTGCTGCTGACCACGCACTACCTGGAAGAGGCCGAGGAACTCGCCGACCGGCTCGCGATCCTCCACGAGGGCGAGCTGGTGCTCTGCGGCACTCCGGCCGAGGTGACCGCCACCCGGCCGGCCCGCATCCGCTTCACCCTGCCCGCCGGGGTGCCCGCGGCCCGGCTCCCGCTGGGACTGCGGGCCGCCGCCTTCGGGCAGCGCGTGGAGATCCGCACCGCACGCCTCCAGCAGGACCTGGGCGAACTGCTCGGCTGGGCCCGGGAGAGCGGCGTGGAACTGAGCGGGCTCGACGCCCGGTCCGCCTCCCTGGAGGAGGCCTTCCTGGAGATCGCCCAGAACCGCCGGAGCGCCGGCGGCCGCACCGACGACGACACGATGGCGGGGACCCGATGACCACCCTCACCCCGAACGCCCGCCGGATCACCGCGCTCGGCCGCTTCGAGCTCACCCTGCTGGTGCGCAACCGGGCCGCACTCGGCGTCGCGCTCATGATGCCGCTGCTGATGGTGTTCGTCCTGCGCTCCTCCCTCAGCGGCGTCGAAGGAGCCGCGGCCGTCGGCGAGGCCACCCTGACCGGCGGGATCGGGATGGTGCTGCTCCTCGTCGTCCACATGAACCTGGTCTCCGCCTACGTCGCCCGGCGCGAGGAACTCGTCCTCAAGCGGCTGCGCACCGGTGAGGCCCGGGACCTGGAGATCCTGGCCGGGACGGCGCTGCCCGCCGCCTGCCTGGCCCTCGGCCAGATCGCCGTCCTCGCGGTCGCCGGGGCGCTCGCCCTGGACGTGCGCATGCCGCAGAACCCGCTGCTCCTCGCGGCGGCCGTCCTGGCCGGCCTCCTCCTGCTCGCCGCGCTGTCCGCGGTGACCAGCTCCTTCACCCGCACCGTGGAGACGGCCGGCCTCACCACGCTGCCGCTGTTCCTGGCGACCGTGCTCGGCTCCGGGCTGTTCGCGCCGACGGACTCGCTGCCCGACCTCGCGGCCTCGCTCTGCGAACTGCTGCCGCTGAGCGGGGTGATGACCCTCGTACGGGCCGGCTGGAGCGGCGGCGCCGAGGGCGCGGACCTGCTGGGCGCCGGGTTGAACGCGCTGGCCTGGATCGTGATCAGCGTGTTTGCTGTCCAGCGGTGGTTCCGCTGGGAACCGCGGCGCTAGGACGAGTCGGGGGACAGGGCCGTGTCGAAGCTGACCGGGTGGTGGAAGGACCGCAGCACCGCGGGGAAGGTCGAGCTGTACACCAGGGGGTCGTTCTACCTCTTCGCGTTCCTGGAGATCATCTCCTTCGGGCTGACCCCGCTGGCCGCCGCGGCCGCCGAGCGGACCTCGTTCGTGGTGCCCCTCTCGCTCTTCCTGATGATGTGCGCGCACGCGGTCCTGTGCGGGGTGCTCACCTCACGGGCGCTGCACTGGGTGGTGGGGCGCCGCGAACGCCCCACCCGGCTCGCGGTGGCCACCGCCCTGGTGACGGCGGCGTGCATCCTGGCCGTCCTCACCCTGCGCACCACCGGGGGGTCCGAGGCCACCGTGGCACCGACCATGGTGGCGGGGCTGGCCTGGTTCACCTCCGGATCGCTCGTCCTGTGCCTGAAGTCGGTCCGGCGGACGTGGTACGTCGCGGCGGCGGCCGCCGTCGCCACCGGGCTGGCCGCCCTGGGCCTCGGGATGCCGGCGGGGAAGGCGCTCGGGTACGCCGTCGGCGTGCTGCTGGGAGGCCTGTTCTTCGGCGCCACCTGCGGGTTCTCGGGCTGGCTGCTGAGGACCGTCTACGAGCTGGACCGCTCCCGCGAGGTCCAGGCACGGCTGGCGGTGGCCGAGGAACGGCTGCGCTTCGGCCGCGACCTGCACGACGTGATGGGCCGCAACCTGGCCGTGATCGCCCTCAAGAGCGAGCTGGCCGTCCAGCTGGCCCGGCGCGAACGCCCCGAGGCGGTCGAGCAGATGATCGAGGTCCAGCGGATCGCCCGGGAGTCCCAGCGGGAGGTGCGGGACGTGGTGCGCGGCTACCGGGAGGCGGACCTCGCGGTCGAGCTGGAAGGCGCGCGCGGGGTGCTCAGCGCCGCCGGAATGGACTGCCGGGTCGACTTCCGGCCGGACCGGGAGCTGCCCTCCGAGGTCCAGTCGGCGCTCGGCTGGGTGGTCCGCGAGGCCACGACGAACGTGCTGCGGCACGGGGACGCCCAGCGCTGCCGGATCCGGCTGACGGCTCCGGAGAGCGGCCCCGTGACGCTGGTGGTGGAGAACGACGGCGCGCCGGCGGCCCCTGCCGGGCCGCCCGGCTCGGGACTGGCCGGGCTGCGGGAACGGCTCGCCGTGCTGGAAGGGACGCTGGAGGCGGGGCTGGTCGGCGACGGCCGGTTCCGGCTCCGCGCGCAGATACCGGGCGGACGGCTCGAGGGACTGGAGGTGCGGGCGTGAGCCCCGTACGCGTACTGCTCGCCGACGACGAGCACTTGATCCGCGGGGCGCTGGCCGCGCTCCTGGCACTGGAGGACGACCTGCTGGTCGTCGCCGAGGCGGCGTCCGGCCCCGAGGCCCTGGCGATGGCGCGGGCGCACCGGCCGGACGTGGCGGTGCTGGACCTGCAGATGCCGGGGGCGGACGGTGTGAGTGTCGCCACATCCCTGCGGGCCGAACTCCCCGGCTGCCGGACGATGATCGTGACCAGTCACGGCCGCCCCGGCCACCTCAAGCGCGCCCTGGCCGCGGGGGTGCGGGCCTTCGCCCCGAAGACGGTCTCGGCGCAGCGGCTGGCCGAGCTGATCCGGACCGTGCACGCCGGAGGCCGTTACGTGGACCCGGAGTTGGCGGCCGACGCGATCAGCGCCGGGGACTCCCCGCTGACCGTCCGGGAGGCCGAAGTGCTGGAGCTGGCGGGGGACGGGGCGCCGATCGCGGAGATCGCGGAGCGGGCCTCGCTCTCCCAGGGAACCGTCCGCAACTACCTATCCTCGGCGGCCACGAAGCTCGGCGCCGAGAACCGGCACACGGCAGTGCGTCTCGCACGGGAGCGAGGTTGGGTATAGTAGGTCTCGCCTTACGGCGCTTGCGGACATAGCTCAGTTGGTAGAGCACCACCTTGCCAAGGTGGATGTCGCGCGTTCGAGTCGCGTTGTCCGCTCTGCAAGGAAGAAGCCCCGGTCCTCGGACCGGGGCTTCTTCGTTTCCTAGGACCAGTCCAGGCCGGTCAGGCGCTCGTACGCCTCGATGTACTTCGCGCGGGTCTGCGCGACGACCTGCGTCGGCAGCGCCGGCGGCGGCAGTTCGCCCTTCGGGTCCCAGCCGGAGGCCGCGGAGGCCAGCCAGTCACGGACGTACTGCTTGTCGAAGGACGGCTGCGAACGGCCCGGCTGCCACTGGTCGGCCGGCCAGAAGCGGGAGGAGTCCGGGGTCAGCACCTCGTCCGCGGCGACCAGGGTGCGGTCCTTCGGGTCGAAGCCGAACTCGAACTTGGTGTCGGCCAGGATGATCCCTCGCTCGCGGGCGATGTCCCGGGCGCGGCTGTACACGGCGAGGGTGGTCTGGCGCAGCAGCGCGGCCGTCTCGACGCCGGTGGTGCGCGCGACCTCCTCGTAGGAGACGTTCTCGTCGTGCTCGCCGACCTCGGCCTTGGCGGCCGGGGTGAAGATCGGGCCGGGCAGCTCGGAGCCGTCCACGAGGCCTTCGGGCAGGCCCAGTCCGCAGACCGTGCGGGTCTGCTTGTACTCGGCGAGGCCCGAGCCGGTGAGGTAGCCGCGGGCCACGCACTCCACCGGGACCATGTCGAGGTTCTTGCAGATCAGCGTGCGGCCGGCCCAGTCGGCGGGGGCGCCGGCGGGCAGGTCGGTGGAGATGACGTGGTTCGGGACGAGGTCCGCGAGCTGGTCGAACCACCACAGGGAGAGCTGGGTCAGGACGCGGCCCTTGTCCGGGATCTCGGTGGGCAGCACCCAGTCGAAGGCGGACAGGCGGTCGCTGGCGACCATGACGAGGCGGCCGTCCTCGTCCTGGTAGAGGTCGCGCACCTTGCCGGTGTGGAGGTGGACGAGGCCCGGAACCTGAACCGGCTCGGGCTTTTCGACGAATCCGGACACGGGGTCTCCCTGTGGTTCTGTATGAAGCGCACCCCGATTCTCGCGCACCGGGCCGCCCTTCCGGGGACAGGGGTGGGTCGGCCGGGCGCGGCCGTGTCAGTCGTCCTTGCAGATCCGGTCGAGGAGATTGGCCGTCGCCCGCTGCACGCGCTCGTCGACGTGGCCGGGCCGGTCGAGGGCCGGGGACCAGGCGAACGTCCCGGAGGCGAAGACCAGCGCCCCGCTGGGCGCCCGGTAGAGCGAGGTCTCCTGGTGGCGGCGCTGCCCCTCGCTGTCGAGGTACGGGGAGTGCGCGAGCAGGATCCGGTCCCGGTGCTCGGGGAGCTGGGTGCGCGGGAAGTACCGGTCGGCCTCGCCCGCTACCAGGCCGGGCAGTTCGTCGTTCTCGCCGGCGCCGGTGGAGTCCCACAGCCAGTGCGTGGCGTTGCGGACGATCATCGGCGCGGGTTCGGGGACCCGGCCCGCGTACTGGATGCCGAGCAGCTGCTGCTCGGGGCGGTCGACCTCGCGCCAGAGGCTGGGGCGGCCCGGTCCGCGGCGTTTTCGGCAGGTGAGCAGCCGGTCGGCGACCCCGGAGGGCGAGGGCCCGAGCTCGACCTGCCAGTACATGGTGTTGGCGGAGAGGAAGACGAGTGAGGTCCCGTGGTTGCGGGCCCGCTCGACGGTGCGGCGCATGGGGGCCGACCAGTACTCGTCGTGGCCGGGGAAGACCAGGCCGCGGTACCGGGTCGGGTCGACGCGGCCGGCGTGCAGGTCGCGGGTGTCGGCATAGGCGATGTCGTAGCCGTAGCGCTCGGCCCAGCGGATGAAGTCGTAGGCGTGGCCGACGTGCAGGGGCAGGCCGGCGCCCGCGTAGGGCCGGTCGAAGGAGACGGTGACGGCCGCGTCCTGCTCGCCGAGGAGCCGGCCCGCCTCGTCCCATGCGTGGTAGAGGCTGGCGCCCGTCCGGCCGTCCTCCGGGTAGAGGTTGTAGGCCTGCCAGGTGATGTCGGGGAGCAGGAGCAGCAGGTCGGCGGGGTGGTCGTCGCGGACCGTGAAGGGGATGTGGGAGCGGTAGCCGTCGGCTGTGGTCAGGACGGCGACATACGCGCCGACGCTCCAGTAGGACGGGACCTGCAGGCGCCAGGAGAGCCACCAGTGGTGGCAGGAGACCGTGCGGTCGGCGGCGAGGGGGGCGGGCTGGACGATGCCCGAGAGGCGGGGGCTGGTGGTGATCTTCGAGGCGCCGTCGCCGCCGTAGTGGCCGATCCGGTAGACGTCGACGGAGAACTGCTGGGGCGGGTCGACGGTGATGTGGAAGTCGATGGCCTCGCCCGGGGCGACGGCGCCGGTCGAGGCGAAGCCCTTGATCTGGCGGTGCACGTCGTCGGCCGTGCGGGGGCCGCCGTTGCCGCGGGCCCGGGGGATCTGGCCGGTGCCGGCGGCCGCGGCGGCCGGGTCCACGTACCAGGGGACGACCTGGCCGGTGTCGTCGAAGTAGAGCTCGCTGCCCCGGAACCAGGGCAGGGGGCCCTGTCCGAAGGGGTCGTTCACCGCGTGCGCGAGCGCACCCGACTCCCAACGCCGGATCTGGTCCGTACCCATGACCGCTCCCCTCCCTCGCTCCCCCGGCCGGCGTGCATCGACTCGGTGCGCGGCGCCCCTTGCGCCGGTTCGGCGCTTCTCCCGGACATCCGCTTCGGGAGCATCCAGCCGCGACCGGTCCCAGCACATCACATAACGCACGCAGTCCGTCACCGTTCGTCGCGAATTGACGCGACCGGAACAATGGAGTCCGCTTGTGTGTGCGATCCGTCGCCCCTCCGGGGGCGGGGCGGAGATGGCTCAGACGAGGCGGACCGGCTTCTCCGTGCGGACGCCGAGGGCCGACAGCCAGTCCCGCAGCGGCTCCGGGTCGCCGTCCTCCACCAGGCAGAGCACGCGGGGGGCCAGATCCGCCCGGCGGTCGCCGCCGACCAGCAGGACCGGTCCGTCGAGCCAGTCCATCCCGGGTGTGGCCCCGGCCGAGTCCACGGCCGCGCAGCACACCATCGCCGTCACGTGGTCGGCCAGCAGGTCCCGGCCGCTGCGCGGCGGCTGGAGCGGGAACAGCGGTACGGCGTCGGCGCCGCGCGCCTTCCCGGCGCCGCCGGCCGTGCCCGCGGCCCGCTCCTCGCGGGCCAGATCGGCGCTGAGCCGACCGGCCAGGGCCTCGCCGAGCGCTCCCTCTCCCGCGGCGCCCGTGAGACAGCCCAGCACCCGCTCCAGCGTGGGCCCGGCGAAGCCGTCCCCGGCGGGGTGGGCCGCGTCGGGGGCTGCGATCGTCGCGGACCCCGCCGCACCGGAGGGGCCGGACGGGCCGGGTGAGGCCGAGGCGCCGGCAGCGGGGGCCACCGAGGCGGCGGGGGTGGCGGTACCGGCGCCGGCTCCGGCCGGGCTCGCGGAGCCGGCGGCGGACGCGGGGGCTCCGGCCGTCCCGGTCGCGCCGGTCGGGCCGCTCGGGCCGGCGGGCAGCCCCGCCGGACCGGCGAGCGCGTCCAGGGCCGCGTGCAGTCGGGCCGCCTCCGCACGCCACTTGCGGTCCACGACCTCTTCCGGATACGCCGCCCACTCCACCGGCGACCAGTCCGGACCGGCCTCGGCCGGGCCTCCGTGGAAGAGCCGCGCGGCCAGCAGCGAGGTCGCCTCGTCGATCACGCCGGGCTGCTCCAGCAGGTCACAGGCGGGCCGCTCACCGAGCCGCGAGGTGAAGCCCTCGGCCAGCCGGTCCCGACGCGACAGCTCGGTCAGGGCGGAGACCACCCCCGCGTCCAGGTGCGCGGGCCAGCGGCCCATCCGCCAGGCGGGCAGGGCCACCCGGGTCAGCAGCCGGTCCCAGCCCGCGTAGGCGAGGCCGACCTGCTCCTGGGCCACGATGCGCAGCCCGTAGTCCACACCCTGTGCACGGTCCGACGCGGCGGCGGCCACCCCGCGCTCCATCTCGGCGGCGTCCGTCCGGCACAGCCTCAGCAGCAGCCGGGCCGGCGCCGCGATCCAGCCGAGGCCGCGGCGGCTGCCCACGTCCACGGCCGCGTCCAGGCCCCGTACGAAGCCTCGCGCGTCGGCTATGTCCGGGTGGGCGGAAGGGCCCGTACCGGCGACGACCGGCGCGAGCACCGCCCGCAGCTCCGCGACCCGCATCCACCACAGGAACGGCGAGCCGATGACCAGCACCGGGGCCGCACCGGGCGCGGACTGGGGGCCGCCGGCTATGCCGCGGCGGCGGTGGGCCGCATGGGTGCGGTCCTCCAGCCAGCTGTCGCAGTCGGGCGTGAGGGCTATCGCGGAGGGCGGCGGAACGTCCATCCGGTCGGCCAGGTCCCGCACCAGCCGGTAGAGATCGGGGGCGGCCGCCTCGGACAGCGGCACCGTCGGCGTCACCGCCGGGCTCGCCCGCAGCACCACCGCGGCGAAGATCCCGGCGAGGAGCAGCACCAGCGCCGCGACCGCGCAGACCACGAGCGTCACGGTGCCCCAGGGCTCCCCGGCCAGCCGGCCCGTCGCCCGGGCGGCCACCAGCACCACCGCGAGGGCGGCGGGCAGCAGCGCGACGGCCAGAGCCCGGCTGCGCACGCGCAGCACGGCCAGTGCGCGGGACCGCGCGGACGGAACGCCCGCTTCCATGATCGAACCGATTCCGGACACGGCCGGTCTCACCCCCTCTGCCCTGCGGCTGCGTTGCTCACTCCCCCACTGTGACACCCGCCACTGACATCGCAAGGTCGGTGGGCCAAGTGCCGGAATGCTTGCGCCGCACCCTAGTTGGGGCACGCCCGGTCGTCAGGCAGACGAGGCGACGATCACCCGATGGAATGGCTTTGGGTAAAGGTGGATGCGTTCGAACGAGGCCGGATGCAGTCGCACGCGAACACACCCGCGGGCCCGGGCGCGGGATCTGCGCACCGGGCCCGCGGGTTCGCGGAGCCGCTGGTCAGCCGAGCCCGGCCGCCTTGGCGGCGATGTCCGTACGGTGCTGCGAGCCGTCCAGCCGGATGCGCGCGACCGCCGTATACGCCTTCTCGCGCGCCTGCGCCAGATCGGAACCGGTCGCCGTCACCGACAGCACGCGACCACCCGCGCTGACGACGGCGTCGCCCTCGCGCCGGGTCCCGGCGTGCAGCACGTAGGCGTCGGGCGCGTCCTCGGCGGCCACCTCGGCCAGGCCCTCGATCGGGTCCCCGGTGCGGGGGGTGTCGGGGTAGTTGTGGGAGGCGATGACGACCGTGACGGCGGCGTCGTCGCGCCACACGAGCGGCGGCTCGTCGGCGAGGGTGCCGTTGGCGGCGTTCAGCAGCACGCTCGCGAGCGGGGTGAGCAGCCGGGCGAGGACCACCTGGGTCTCGGGGTCGCCGAACCGGGCGTTGAACTCGATGACCCGGGTCCCGCGGCCGGTGATCGCGAGGCCGGCGTAGAGCAGCCCCGAGAAGGGGGTGCCGCGGCGGCGCAGCTCGTCGACGGTCGGCTGGAGCACGAGCTCCATGACCTCGTCGACCAGCTTGGGGTCGGCCCAGGGCAGCGGGGAGTACGCGCCCATGCCGCCCGTGTTGGGGCCCTGGTCGCCGTCCAGCGCGCGCTTGAAGTCCTGCGCGGGCTGCAGCGGGACCACGGTGACGCCGTCGGTGATGGCGAAGAGGGAGACCTCGGGGCCGTCGAGGTACTCCTCGATGACCACGCGGTCGCAGGCGAGCGCGTGCGCGCGGGCGGCCTCGATGTCCTCGGTGACCACGACGCCCTTGCCGGCCGCCAGACCGTCGTCCTTGACGACGTAGGGGGCGCCGAAGGCGTCGAGGGCCGCGTCCACCTCCTCCGGGGTGGTGCAGACGTAGCTGCGCGCGGTCGGGACCCCGGCCGCCGCCATCACGTCCTTGGCGAAGGCCTTGGAGCCTTCGAGCTGAGCCGCCTCGGCGGACGGGCCGAAGACGGGGATGCCGGCCGCGCGCACGGCGTCGCCGACCCCGGCGACCAGCGGGGCCTCCGGGCCGACGACGACCAGGTCGGCGCCGAGCTCGGTCGCGAGAGCGGCGACGGCCGCGCCGTCGAGGGCGTCGACCGGGCGGAGCTCGGCCACCTCGGCGATGCCGGCGTTGCCGGGAGCGCAGTACAGCGCGGAGACGTCGGGGTCGAGGGACAGAGAGCGGCACAGGGCGTGTTCGCGGGCGCCGCCGCCGATGACGAGGACCTTCACGCTGCTCAGCCTAGCCCGGACGGCGGCGCCGCCTTCGTGCGGCCACCCAACTGGGACGGCCTACTCGTTTGTGTATTCCTCCACAACGGTGGCTCCGAGCTCGCGCACGATCAGGTCGTGTCCGGTCAGCGCGCTCTCGACGAGGTCGGGGTCGTCGTCCTCCGCGAAGTCGTCCTCGGGCGCGACCGGCGGGGGCGCCTGCTGTACGGGGGGCTGCGGCGCGGAGGCCGACTGCTGCGGCTGCTGGGGTTGCCGGGAGGGCTGCTGCTGCGGCGCGGCCGGGGCCTGCGGGGCGGGGGCGTGCTGCTGCTGCGGGGGCGGCGGGCTGTAGGCCGGGGCGGGCCCGGAGGGCGCGCCGTACGAGGTGCCGTAGGCCGCGCCGGGGGCCGACGCCGGGGCCGGGGAGCCGCCGCCCACGACGGCCTCGATCTTCCAGTTGACCTGGAACTGCTCGGCCAGGACCGCCTTGAGCACGTCCTCGCTGCCGCTGCTGGCGAAGTTGTCGCGGGCTCCGGCGTTGGGGAAGCCCAGCTGGAGGGTGGTTCCGTCGAAGCCGGTGACCTGGGCGTTCTGGCTGAGCAGGATCCAGGTGAAGCGACGGCGGTTCTTGACGGCCTCCAGGACGCCCGGCCACATCGCCTGGACCTGTCCGGCGCCGGCGGCCATGCCCGGGGAGGGGGCGGGTGCGGCGGCGGCCGCGGCAGCCGGGGCGGCAGGAGCCGGAGCGGGGGTGGCCGGAACGTGCGCGGGTGCGGGCGCGCCCTGGCCGGGAGCGGCCGCGCTGGGCCAGGCGCCGGGTGCGGGGGCCCCCGCGGCGGCGGGCCGGGCGGCCGGGGCACCGCTGCCGGGCTGCGCGGCCCCGGGCCACGCACCCGGCACGGGCGCGGGCTGGACGGGAGCGGCGGCGGGCGGGGCCTGCACGGGCGCGGCTTCCGGCTGCACGGGAGCGGTGACCGGCGCGGGGGCCTGCACGGGAGCGGTGACCGGGGCGACCGGAGCCGGAGCGGGAGCGGGCGTACGGGCTGCGGCGGCCCGCGCGGCGGCGGGACCCCCGCCCGGACCGGCGGGGGCCATGGCGTGCGCCTCGGGCCCGGGCACGTAGCCCATGGCGGGCGGCCCGGCGGCGAAAGCTGCGGCCCCGGTGCGCTCCAGGCGGTCCAGCCGGGCCTGGAAGGACCGCTCGTCGTCGAAGGCGGCGGGGAGCAGCACGCGGGCGCAGATCAGCTCCAGCTGGAGCCGCGGCGAGGTCGCGCCCCGCATCTCGGTGAGGCCGGCGTTGACCAGGTCGGCGGCGCGCGAGAGCTCGGCGGCGCCGAACACGGACGCCTGGGCCTGCATCCGCTCCACGACATCGGCGGGGGCGTCGATCAACCCCTTCTCCCCGGCGTCGGGCACGGCGGCGAGGATGACCAGGTCGCGCAGCCGTTCCAGCAGGTCGGCGACGAACCGGCGGGGGTCGTTCCCGCCCTCGACGACCCGGTCGACGACCTCGAAGGCGGCTGCGCCGTCCCCGGACGCGAAGGCGTCGACGACGGAGTCGAGGAGCGAGCCCTCGGTGTAGCCGAGGAGCGAGGTGGCCATGGCATACGTCACACCCTCCTCGCCGGCGCCGGCGAGGAGCTGGTCCATGACGGACATCGAGTCACGCACGGAGCCGGCGCCGGCGCGCACGACGAGCGGCAGCACGCCGTCCTCCACCCGGGCGCCCTCGCTGCCGCAGACCTCGCCGAGGTAGTCCCGCAGGGTGCCCGGCGGGACCAGGCGGAAGGGGTAGTGGTGCGTCCGGGACCGGATGGTCCCGATGACCTTCTCCGGTTCGGTGGTGGCGAAGATGAACTTGAGGTGCTCCGGCGGCTCCTCGACCACCTTCAGCAGGGCGTTGAAGCCCGCCGAGGTGACCATGTGGGCCTCGTCGATGATGTAGATCTTGTAGCGGCTGGACGCGGGGCCGAAGAAGGCCTTCTCGCGCAGGTCGCGGGCGTCGTCCACACCACCGTGCGAGGCGGCGTCGATCTCGATGACGTCGATGGAGCCCGGCCCGTTCCTGGCGAGGTCGCGGCAGGACTGGCACTCCCCGCACGGCGTCGGAGTGGGACCCTGCTCACAGTTCAGGCACCGGGCGAGGATGCGCGCGCTGGTGGTCTTTCCACACCCGCGCGGCCCGCTGAACAGGTACGCGTGATTGACCCGGTTGTTCCGCAGGGCCTGCATCAGGGGTGCAGTGACATGCTCCTGACCGATGACCTCGGCGAACGACTCGGGGCGGTAGCGGCGGTACAGCGCAAGGGACGACACGTCTACGAGGTTATCCGGGCCCACCGACAACAGCGGCCCTCCGGCGCCACGAAGGGCCCCGGGAACGCAAAGCGCCCCCCACGCACCCGCCAGAGCCCACTTACCCTTGCTGCCTTCCGGCCCTGGGGGAGTTGGGTGAGATAGCGCCACGTGAGGGGCTGGGCCCCACCCTAGCGGATCCGCACCCCCGGAATCGACCCCGCCCCCGCCTCCACCCCCGAGCCGGCCCGCGGGATCCCCTGCGAACGATCACGTTCGCGAGCACCCCTCCGCGTCTTGTATTGTTTGCGGCGGAGGATTCGCCTAGAGGCCTAGGGCGCACGCTTGGAAAGCGTGTTGGGGGCAACCCCTCACGAGTTCGAATCTCGTATCCTCCGCAGCCGCCTGAACAGGCGAAACGAAGAGCCGGACCGCTGATCGCGGTCCGGCTCTTCTGCATGCCCTGGTCTCAGTTCCGGTTTCATTTACTTCGGGCAATTACCTACAAATCTCTGTGGCGTCCTCGGCAGGCCGTCAGGCACATGCCCGTGACGGGGCCAGGCTGACGTTCCGTGGGGCCAACTACGATCGCCGGTCATGGACTGGCTGGAGCGGACCGCGACGTTGAGGCAGTGGACCAAGGGCGGGGCGCGCGCCCCCCACAAGCCGCTGCTCTTCCTGTACGCCCTCAGCCGGTTCCAGCAGGATGCCGACGGCGAGCTGGTCTACAGCGCGGTGGAGGAGGACCTGAAGCGGCTGCTGGCCGAGTACGGTCCGCCGAACAGGACGACGCCCGCCTACCCGTTCCACCACCTGGTCAGCGACGGGGTGTGGGAAGTGCGCACCGACCGCGGACCCGGCAGTCCCGGAAGCGCGGTTCGGGAGCTGCGGGCGGCCGGCGCTGCGGGGCGGTTGGCACCGGAGCTACGGGCAGCCCTGCGGCGGGAGCCGTCGCTGCTGGGCCGGATGGCGCGGGTACTGCTCGACCAGCATTTCCCGCCCTCTCTGCACGGCGAGCTGTGCGAAGCGACCGGACTGGAGCTGGAGCCAGCAGAGACGGGCTGGTCGTCGCCAGCGCGGCGGCGGAGGGACCGGCGGATGCGGGAGCTGGTACTTACGGCTTACGAGTACCAGTGCGCCTTCTGCGGCTACGACGGACGGCTCGGGGCGGTGCCGGTCGGACTGGAGGCCGCACACGTGCGCTGGTGGGCATTCGGCGGACCGGACGACGTCGACAACGGTCTATGTCTGTGCTCGCTGCACCACAAGCTCTTCGACAAAGGCGTCCTCGGCGTCGGCGACGGCGACCGCATCCTCGTATCGCAGCACTTCGTCGGCCGCAGCCCCACGGCCCAAGAGCAGGTCATAGCCCTCGCGGGCCGCCCGCTCATCGGCCCACAACCGGGCGTCCGTCCCGTGGCGACGCACCACCGCTCCTGGCACACCAGCCAGGTCTTCCACGGCAACCCGCGTCCCGGCGCGCCTCTACCTCGAACTCGATCTCGCGGGGGCTCGCACAACCGCCCGCAGGTCAGCCCTCGTACTCCCACGGGTTGAGCAGGAGCGCACCCGTCCGCGCCAGGTGCTTGACGTTCCGGCTCACCAGGGTCCACCCGTTCGCAAGGGCGGTGGCGGCGATCAGCGCATCCGGCGGATCGACGCCGGTTCCGGCGCTCTTCAGCTTCCGATGAAGAGCGAGGTACGCGAGGGCCTCCTGTTCTCCGACGGCCGCGATCCGGTCGCTGTAGTCCATGCGAATGCCGTCGAGCGCCCGCGCGAAAGCGGCACGCCGTACCAGGTCCGGTGTCGCAGCGATGCCGGCCTCGATCTCGGCGATCGTGATGACACTCAGGTAGAGGCCGGTGGTCGGGACGGAACGGGCCCAGGCCACAACAGCCGAGCCGGCTTCGGCCGGGTGGTGATCTCGGAGACCACGTTGGTGTCGAGCAGATGGATCACTCGCCGTCCGCCGCATCGTCGTAGGAACGGTGCCCGAACTCCAGGCCCTCGAACGGCGCCGACTCAAGCCGATCAAGAAACCCGTCGCTGCCGAGAGCGGCCCAGCGGTGAAGCATCTCCGGAAGGGCGTCGATGTCCGTGTCGGCGAGTTCGGCGTCGAAGTGCCCGAGCTGCTGCTCGGGCAAGGACTCCCGGATCTCCCGAATCGTCCGCAACGGATGTGGATCTTCAGACCGACGGGGCGGGAGCGGAAGGTTCGGGGCAGTACTCATGATCGGCTCCTCCACGAAGCGGTCCGCGGGCCCATACCTGGGACAAGCCTAGGGTGGTGGGCCGTCGAGCAGGCCGGATCCGGGCGAACCCCAACCAGCCTGGTCTCAGTTCGTCTCATTCACCTCCATCCGGACCCGTCCAGGCGTAGCCACCCCAAAGGCTCCGTCGCAGATCAGGACGCCTACGGCCCCCGCCGTACCCCCGTACGAACATGTGGAAAGCGTGTTGGGGGCAACCCCTCACGAGTTCGAATCTCGTATCCTCCGCAGCCGTCCACCAGTCGCGACGCATTTCGGGATGCGGGCTGCCCCCGCTCTCGCCGCGCCGCGGATGCCGGCGCCCACCAACGGGGGAGTCCTGTCCCGTACGGCAGCTGCGGATCATAGGGGTACGACATCCTTTCAACCGCGCGGCGAGTCCCCCGCTGCCATGGTCCTGATCTCGCGAGGTGCCCGGCATGAAGACCCCATCGACGCTGGCGACTTGGCTGGGCGGCCTCGACGGCTGTCGTCTGGCACGGGTGCTCGAGACGCGGAGGGACGCGGCGTCCACTCCGCAGCCGCGTTCGGTGGGGGAACTGGCCGACCGGCTTCAGCGCCCGGGATCGGTGGCCCTTGCCCTGACGCGGCTCGCGCTACCGCATCTCCAGGTCGCCGAAGCGCTCGCCTCGCTGCGTGCGCCCGCGGCGCGCGATGACCTGGCCGAACTGCTGGCAGCGGCCGACGACGCCACCATCCGCGATCTGGAGGCCGTACTGGAGGCTCTGGCCGATCATGCTCTGGTCTGGCCGGACGGCGCGGGGAAGCTCCGTATGGCCGGAGCGCTGCGGCAGGCCTGGGACGCGCCCCTGGGGCTGGATGCCCCGCTGGAGGAGCTACTCACGGGCACGACCTCCGACGAGCTGCGCGCAATGCTGGCGGCACTGGGCGTCAAACCGCCGGGCAGCAAGGCGCAGCGGCTGGCCGCGCTGGTGGAATACCACAGCGACCCGGAGCGGATCCTTTCCGTGATCGACAAGGCCCCTGCGGTGACCCGGAAGCTGCTCGAAGGCCGAAGCGGGGCTGGGCCCGGCAGCCCCGGCAGTCCGGGGCGGTTCATCATGTTCGGGAGTCCGGGCCCCGAGCTCGAACCGGGCGCGCGATGGGCACTGGATCGGGGACTCCTCGTCCAGGACCGCCGCCGCTACGGCCCGGCCCGTATGCCCGCCGAGGTGGCGCTCGCGCTGCGCGGGCCCGACTGGCACGCGCCGTTCCATCCCGTCCCGCCTTCCGTGGGCTTGGCTCCCGTCTCCCCGAAGGAGGTCGACCACGAGGCGTCGGCCGCCGCCTCGGCGTTCGCCGCCGGCGCCGCCTCGGTCCTGTCGGCCTGCTCGACGACCGCGCCGGCCCGGCTGAAGTCCGGCGGGATCGGTGCGCGTGAACTGGCACGGATCGGCAAGGCCGCCCAGGCCGACGACGCCGTCGTACGCCTCACCCTGGAGGCCGCGTACGCCGCCGGCCTGCTGGCCCGGGACGGCGATCGTGTGGCACCCACCGAGGCGTACGACGCCTGGGCGGAACAGGAACCCCCGGAGCAGTTCGCCGCACTGCTCCAGGCATGGCGGAACCTGCCGCTCACCCCCACCCGGGCGCGCGACGAGGACAACAAGGCGCTCCCCGCCCTCGCCGGAGCACCGCCCTGCAACGGCTGTGTGCAGGCCCGCCACGGGCTGCTGGACGCGGCGGAGCGGCTCCCGGCAGGGCAGGGTGTGCGGGGCGCGTCGGATCTGGGGCCGCTGATCGCCTGGTACCGCCCTCTCGCCGACTCGTCGCCGGACGGACCGCCGTTCGCCACCGTGATCCGCGAGGCCGAACTCCTGGGCGTGCTCGCACGCGGTGCTCTTTCCGCCATCGGTATCCACCTGTGGACCGGCGACGCGGAGGGGCTGGACACCGAGTGCCGGCGGCTGCTGCCCTCGGCCACCTCGACGGCCCGGATCGGCGCCGACCTCACCGCCGTCGTCACCGGCACCCCGTCCACGCAGCTGGCCTCGCTCCTGGACTCCGTCGCCGACCGGGAGACCAGCGGCACGGCATCGGTCTGGCGGTTCAGCGCCGGCAGCGTCCGCCGGGCGCTGGACGCCGGCCTGGTTCCCGAGGACATCACGGCAGACCTGGCCGCCGTCGCCACCGGGCCGCTGCCCCAGCCGCTGTCGTACCTGATCACCGACACCGCACGCGGTCACGGGCGCGTGCGCATCGCCCCTGCCGCCTGCGTCCTCCACGGCCAGGAGCCCGCGCT
Source organism: Streptomyces amritsarensis (assembly GCF_001953875.1). Lineage (GTDB taxonomy): Bacteria > Actinomycetota > Actinomycetes > Streptomycetales > Streptomycetaceae > Streptomyces > Streptomyces amritsarensis. The sequence continues at coordinate 67,754 of NZ_MQUR01000019.1, read as the reverse complement.
CCTGGCCGAACTCGCCGCCCACCGCAGGCTGGCCGAGCTCGGACTCCGGCAGCTGGCACCGACGGTGCTGATCAGCCGCAGCCCGCTCGACAGGACCCTCGCCGCGCTCCGGGCCGAGGGATACGCCCCCGTCGCCGAGACGACCGAGGGCACTGTACGGATCGAAAGGGCCCTGCCTCGGCGGGCGACCGCTGCCGTTCCGGCTCCGCGCGGCTCCCGAGCGAGGGGTGGCGGCCGGACCGCTGCCACGAGCACGGCGAGGGAAACCCCCTCCCTCGACCCGAGTACGTTGGCGACCCGGCTGCTGGCCGCTCCGGTCACGGCTCCCGAACCAGCACCGTTCGATGGTGGAGCGCCCTTCGCCACGGACACCGAGGAGATCGTCGCAGGGTGGGCGAAGCGCCTGCCGTACAGCGACATCCGCCAGCTCGCCCACGCCATCGACGCAGGTCAGGCCATCACCGTCGAGTACGTCGCCACCTCGGGCAGCCGGACCGTTCGCACCCTCAGCAGCCTGGACCTGGATCCGCCCTATCTCGAAGCGTGGTGCCACCTTCGGGACGCCGAGCGCGTTTTCACGCTTTCCCGCATCCACAGCGTCATGAGCGCCGCCCTCGAATGACGCCGTCGGCGCGGCGCGGCAGGGCCCGTGGCCGGGGTCAGCCGAAGCTCGGCATCTCGCCGACCGTCGTCGACATGTCGATCACCGCGAAGGCCGCGCCCTGCGGGTCGGAGACCGCCGCGAACCGGCCGAACGGGCTGTCCATCGGGCCGAAGTGCAGCTTCCCGCCGTGCTTCTGGGTCTTCGACACCGCCTCGTCGCAGTCCGGGACCCCGAAGTAGACCTGGATGTACGACGGCACCTCCGGCGGGAAGTCGTCGTCCATCTTCATCCGGCCGAGCACCGGCCGCCCCGGGTCGCCGGCGCTGAAGACCTTGAAGTCCATGCCGGCCATCTCGGGGTCGTCCCCCGGGTCCATCCGCTCGGTGCTGTACGGGAAGACCTTCGGCAGGAAGGCGTCGGGCTTGGCCGGCTCCCGGGTGAAGACCTCCGCCCAGGCGTAGGAGCCCGCCTCGCCCATCTTCTCGAAGCCCTTGTGCTCGCCCGGCTGCCAGACGCCGAAGACGGCACCGCTCGGCTCCTTCGCGATGAGCATCGTGCCGAACGGTCCGACCTGCATCGGGCCCATCAGGACCTCGCCACCGTGCTCGGTCACCTTCCCTGCCGTGGCCGCCGCGTCGGGGGAGGCGAAGTACAGACACCACTGCGAGGGTGCGTCGACCCCGGGCATCGGCGGTACGACGGCCGCGACGGCCCTGCCGTCCGAGTAGGCCTGCGTGTAGTTGCCGTACTCGGTGCTGGACTCGCCGAAGGTCCAGCCCAGCACGTCGCCGTAGAAGGTCTTGGCGCCCTCCACGTCCCTGAACATCGCGTCCACCCAGCACGGCGCGCCTTCGGGGAACTCAAGCATGATCGATCGACTCCTCGGATCGTTCCTCGCTGTCGTCGTACTCACGCTAGGCGCGCGGTGTGCCGACCGCGCGGGGAGCGCGCCCGCGCGGGACGCTGGAGCCATGGACAAGGACATCACCATCCGGCTGGCACAGCAGCCCGACGCCGACGCGCTGCTCGGCCGGAGCCCGCTCGCCGCGCTCGTCGGCATGCTGCTGGACCAGCAGGTGCCGATGGAGTGGGCGTTCTCGGGGCCCTGGACGATCGCCCGGCGGATGGACTCCGACGACCTCGACGCGCACGCCATCGCCGCGTACGACCCGGAGGCCTTCGCCGCCCTGCTCTCGCAGAAGCCCGCCGTGCACCGGTACCCGGGGTCCATGGCGACGCGGATCCAGCAGCTGTGCGCGTACCTGGTGGAGCACTACGACGGGAACGCCGAGGCCGTCTGGGCCGACGCCGCGACGGGGCAGGAACTGCTGGGGCGCCTCAAGGCGCTGCCCGGTTTCGGGGAGCAGAAGGCCCAGATCTTCCTCGCCCTGCTGGGCAAGCGGTTCGGGGTGCGGCCGACGGGCTGGCGGGAGGCCGCGGGCGGCTACGGCCAGGCGAACGTCTACCGTTCGGCGGCCGACATCACCGGGCCGGAATCCCTGGCCAAGGTGCGGGCGCACAAGCAGGAGATGAAGGCCGCCGCGAAGGCCGCCAAGGCTGCGAAGGCCGCGGGCGGCTCCTGACCCGTTTCGACCCTTGCCGCTCCGTCCCGGTCAGGTGGCGGAACAGGCTTGGAACGACGGCCCGTACGCGGTCCTGATAGCCCCCTGCCGCCGGTCGATCATGACCGTAGATTGAGCCCATGACACAGATCGCGACCCGCGCCGCCACCGCCGAGACCGTCCAGGACGCCCCCGGCAGCCTCATCACCCTGCTGACCGACACCGCCGAGCTCACCTGCAACACCGCCACCTTCGAGGAGGGCGCGGCGGGCGCCCCGGTGCATTTCCACACCAAGGCCACCGAGTTCTTCCACGTCACCGCGGGACGCCTCGACGTCCTCGTCGGCGACGAGATCCAGACCCTGGACGCCGGCGACTTCCTCGCCGTCCCGCCGGGCGTGAAGCACGCCTTCGCCCCGGCCGCCGGCCACACGGCGAGCGTCTTCGTCGGCTTCACCCCCGGCATGGGCCGCTTCGACTACTACCGGCTCCTCGGCCGGGTCCACGCGGGCGAGGCCTCCGTGCAGGACATCAAGGACAGCTCGGCGACCTACGACAACCACTACGCCGAGAGCCCCGCCTGGAGCGGCCGGCGCCGCAGCGCGGAGCCGTAGACCACGTCCGCGTCGAGGCGGCGCAGTTCCTCCGCGATCAGTTCGGCGCCGCTGCGGATCTTCAGAGCCACCCTGCGGTCGGGGCTCCCCGGCAGGGTCAGGGTGGCCAGCGCGCCCGCGGGCCGGTCCACGCGGACGTCCCCGCCCGGGGTGCGCAGCACCACGCCCGTGATGACCGGGCCGCCGGTCGCGACCCGCTCCACCGGGACCCCGAGGCGGTCCTCCAGCCAGCGCGCCAGCAGCTCGGCGCTCGCGTTGTCGGGCTCGCTCTCGACCGCCGCACCGGTCACCGCCAGCGGCTTCTGGTCGAGGGCCGCGGCCAGCAGGGCCCGCCACGGCGTGAGCCGGGTCCAGGCCAGGTCGGTGTCGCCGGGCTGGTAGCCGGCGGCCCGCTCGTCGAGGACGCCCACCGGGTCGACAGCGGCGGCCGCGTCCGTGATCCGTCGCTGCGCGAGCGCGCCCAGCGGATCGCGCGCCAGGTCGGCGGGGGCGTCCGCCGGCCACCACGCCACCACCGGCGCGTCCGGCACCAGCAGCGGCAGGACCACCGATCCGGCCTGCTCGGTCAGCGCCCCGTGCAGGCGCAGCAGCACCAGCTCCCCCGCTCCGGCGTCCGACCCGACCCGCAGCTCGGCGTCCACCCGGCTCGCGCGGAGCTTGTGCGGGCCGCGCGAGACCCGCTTGATGACCACGATGATGCGGCACGGGTGCTCGCGTGAGGCCTCGGAAGCCGCGCGTACGGCGTCGTAGGCGTTCTCCTCGTCGGTGACGACGACGAGCGTCAGGACCAGCCCCATGGTGGGGCTGCCTATCGCCCGGCGTGCTGCGAGCAGGGCCCGGTTGACCTTGCTGGACGTGGTGTCGGTGAGTTCGGTCCGCATGCCCCGAGTCTGTCACCGCGTCATCTGCGCCTGCGCGCCGTCCCGAAGACGGAGCGCGAGATCTCCCGGCCCAGCTGCGTGCCGATCGACCGGGCCAGCGAACGGAACAGCCCGCTGCCCACCACCTGCTCGGCCAGCGAGGGCTCCGCCTTCTGGGCGCCGCGCCCGGCCGCCCGCGCGGCCTGCTTCCGCGCCGCCTCGGCCTGCTCCTGGGCCGCCTCGGCCTGCTCCTCGGCCTCGGCCGCCGCCGCGGCGGCCTCCGCCTGCGCCTCCGCGGCGGCCTGCTCGGCGCTGATCTTCTCGTACGCCGACTCGCGGTCGACCGGCTCCGCGTAGCGCGACCAGAGCGGCGAGGCCTGCACGGCCCGCTCCAGGTCCGCGGCCGCGATCGGCCCCATCAGCGACTGCGGGGCGCGCAGCCTGGTCGCCGCGACCGGTGTGGGGGCGCCGTTCTCGCCGAGCACGGTGACCACGGCCTCGCCGGTCCCCAGGCCCGTGAGCAGCTTCTCCAGGTCGTAGGGGGAGTGCGGGAAGGTCCTCACGGTCGCCCTGAGCGCCTTGGCGTCGTCGGGGGTGTAGGCGCGCAGGGCGTGCTGCACGCGGTTGCCGAGCTGGGCGAGCACGTCGCCCGGCACGTCCTTGGGGGTCTGCGTCACGAAGAAGACGCCGACGCCCTTGGAGCGGATCAGCCGGACGGTCTGGGTGACCGACTGCAGGAAGGCCTTCGAAGCCCCGCTGAAGAGCAGGTGGGCCTCGTCGAAGAAGAAGACGAGCTTGGGCCTCTCCAGGTCGCCGACCTCCGGCAGGTCGTTGTAGAGGTCGGCCAGCAGCCACATCAGGAAGGTGGAGAAGAGCTGCGGCTTGTCCTGGACCGCGGGGAGTTCCAGTACGGAGACCACTCCGCGGCCGTCGGCGGCCGTGCGCAGGAACTCGCTCGTGTCGAACTCGGGCTCGCCGAAGAACTCCGCGGCCCCCTGCGCCTCGAAGGCGGTCAGCGCCCGCAGGATCACCCCTGCCGTCGCCGTGGAGAGTCCGCCGATGCCCTTGAGCTCGGCCCTCCCCCGGTCGGAGACGAGGAAGGCGACGACCGCGCGCAGGTCCTTGAGGTCGATCAGCTCCAGGCCCTTGGTGTCGGCGTAGTGGAAGATCAGGCCGAGGGACTGCTCCTGGGTCTGGTTGAGCTGGAGCACCTTCGACATCAGCACCGGGCCGAAGGCGGTGACGGTCGAACGGACCGGGATGCCGGGCCCGATGCCGCCCAGCGCGTAGAACTCGCCCGGGAATCCGGTGGGCTCCCAGCTCTGGGCCACGTCCCCGGCCCGCTCGGCGATCCGCGCCCCGGGCGTACCGGGCGCGGTGATCCCGCAGACGTCGCCCTTGATGTCCGCGAGGAAGACGGGGACCCCGTTCGCCGACAGCTGCTCGGCGATGAGCTGGAGCGTCTTGGTCTTGCCGGTGCCGGTGGCGCCGGCGACCAGCCCGTGCCGGTTGAGCATGGACAGGGGGATGCGGATCTGACGGTCGGGCAGGCATGCGCCGTCCCAGAGGAGGGCCCCCAGATCGAGTGCGGGTCCGGTGAATTCGTACCCCGCGGCGATCTGCCCGGCCGGGCCGGTCGGGTCCGCAGTGGCGGCGGCGTCGGTGCTCTCGCTCATGGATCACTCCCCAATTGGCAGTGTTCGCCACTTTTGCACCGCCGCTACGAGGCTGCGCCCGCAGGCACGGGCCCGGTAGGCTTTCCGTGTGATCTTCAAGCGCATCGGAAGCGGGCGGCCGTACCCCGACCACGGCAGGGAAACCACCCGGCAGTGGGCGGACGTCGCGCCGCGCCCGGTCCGGCTCGACCAGCTCGTGACGACCAAGGGCCAGCTGGACCTCGAAACGCTGCTCGCCGAGGACTCGACCTTCTACGGCGACCTCTTCGCCCATGTCGTGAAGTGGCAGGGCGACCTCTATCTGGAGGACGGCCTGCACCGCGCCGTGCGCGCGGCCCTGCAGCAGCGCCAGGTGCTGCACGCCCGCGTCCTCGAGATGGACTGACGCTTCGCGTAGATTGCGCCTTTCGGGTCACCATTGACCTATCAGCAGATCATTTAGTAGGCATCGCCACCGGGTCGCACTACGCTGCGCCCATGAGCATGCTCACTCCCCCCGGCATGGGCGGTAAGTACCGCGTCACGGGGACCGCCTACCCCCGCATGAGCCGTAAGCGGAGCCGACGTCGGATCGTCCTCGCCGTGCTCGGCTCGGTCCTCGCGCTTGCCCTGGTCGGCTACGGGGCACTGCAGCTCATCGGCGTGTTCCGGGGCGATGGCCCCAAGCGGAACACAGCTGCCGGTGCCAAGGACTGCCCGACGAAGTCACCCGGGTCCGCCGCCAAGGGCGGTGCTCCCGCGGCCCCCGCCGCCGCCACGGCGTCCGCCCCCGCCAAACCGGCGGTCGTGCTCCCCCAGCCCGGCACGATCACGGTCAACGTCTACAACGCGACCCCGCGCGCGGGCCTGGCCAAGGCCGTCGGCGACGAACTCGCCAAACGCGGGTTCCTCATCGGCACCGTCGGCAACGCCCCGGCCGACTTCGACAAGAAGGTCCCCGGCACCGGGATACTGCTGGGCTCCCCGACGACCGACAAGGCCGTCTTCGCCGTACTGGGCACCCAGCTCCCCGGGACCACCCAGCAGACCGACACCCGTGAGACCGCGGACGTCGACCTGATCCTGGGCGACGCCTTCAAGGAGCTCAGCACGAAGGAGGACGCGGACAAGGCGCTGGCCCTCCTGGCCAACCCCGCGCCCGCGCCCGCCAAGAACTGCTGAGCCCGCGAAGGAGCCGACGCTGCGGCGGCTCCGGCGGCCCCGGGGAACCGGAGGCGGCCGGACCGCTGGACGGGCCGGCCGCCGGGCCGCCCCGGGACTACTCCGCCGAGCCGTACATGCGGTCGCCGGCGTCGCCCAGGCCCGGCACGATGTAGCCGTGCTCGTTGAGCCGCTCGTCCACCGCGGCCGTCACGACCGTCACCGGCGTGCCCGCCAGGTCGCGCTCCATGACCTCGACGCCCTCGGGCGCGGCCAGCAGCACCACGGCCGTGACGTCGTCGGCGCCGCGCTTGATCAGTTCCTGGATCGCCGCGACCAGCGTGCCGCCGGTGGCGAGCATCGGGTCCACGACGTAGACCTGGCGTCCGGAGAGGTCCTCCGGCATGCGGGTCGCGTACGTGGAGGCCTCGAGCGTCTCCTCGTTGCGGACCATGCCCATGAAGCCCACCTCGGCGGTCGGCAGCAGCCGCACCATGCCGTCGAGCATGCCGAGGCCGGCCCGCAGGATCGGGACGATCAGCGGCCGCGGCGCGGAGAGCTTCACGCCCGTGGTCGGGGCGACCGGCGTCTCGATGTCGGCCTGCTCGGTGCGCACGTCACGGGTGGCCTCGTACGCGAGCAGGGTCACCAGCTCGTCGGCCAGCCGCCGGAAAGTGGCGGAATCGGTGCGCTTGTCGCGCAGGGTGGTGAGTTTGTGCGCCACCAAGGGGTGATCGACGACCTGCAAACGCACAACATCCTCCAAAACTCAGCCTGCGACCAGCAAAAACGGCCGCACGACGCGACCTGCACCCAAAAGGCTACGCGCTGAAACAGCCCGTTCGCGTCCCCGGCGGCGGCCACGCCCCCACGACCTGCGGATGCGACCCGCCCGGACGCCCAGCACGCTGGACTGGTGAGCAACGCACCGGTGATCGCAGCCGTCGACGGGTCCGAGCACAGCCTCAAAGCCCTCCAATGGGCGCGGGGCGCCGCCCTGCGGCACGGTACCGGTCTCCTCGTCGCCCATGTACTGCCCGATCACGCCCAGCTCTACGCGGGCCGCCGGGCGTCGCTGCACGACGCCTCCGAGCCGAAGGAGTACCCCGACCCCGTCCACGACTGGGTACGGAGCATGATCGGCGAAGGGCCGGCCCTGCCCGACGGGGTCCGGTACGAGTCGCTGGAGGGCTCCGTCCCCGAAGCACTGCGGGTGATCGGGTCGGGAGCCCTGATGCTCGTGATGGGCTCACGGGGCCGCGGCGGCTTCGCCAGCCTGCTGCTCGGATCGAGCAGCAGGGCGGTGGCCTCGACCGCGCCGTGCCCCGTGGTGGTGGTCCCGCACGCCGAGCGCCACGCCGAGCGCGCCCCGGGGACGACCGCCCCGCAGCAGTCCGCCGGACGCGTCGTCCTCGGGCTGCACGCCGCCGAGACGCCCGACGACGTACTGTCCTTCGCCTTCGCGGAGGCGGCCGTGCGGGGGACCACCGTCCAGGTGGTCTCCGCGTACGCCGTCCCGCCCGCGCCGGCCCTGGTGATCGACCGGCCCTTCGAGGTGATCCCGCCGGAGGGCCTCGCCGACGAGGGGGACGGCGTACCGGCCGAGCGGGAGATGCTCCGCTCCCAGACACGGCGGCTGGAGCCGCTGCGCGCACGCTACCCGGACGTCCCCGTCGAGCAGGCCGCCGTCCCCGGCGACCCGGCGGGCCGGCTGGTCGACGCCTCCCGGTCCGCGGCCCTGGTGGTGGTCGGCCGCCACCACCCCAGGCGCACCGCCATGTCCCTGCAGATCGGCTCGGTGGCCCATGCCGTACTGCACCACGCGCACGGCCCGGTGGCGATCGTCCCGACCCTGGAGGACGACGTCTGACCTGCAGGGGGGTGGCATCAAACGCCCTGTCCGGGGGAAGGTGGGTGCAGGGGGAAACGACCGACCAGCCCAGGGTGGTGGCCGATGCCCGACACGCAGCCGAGCGACGACACTCCGGAGACCGCGGCCCAGCGCCGAGCACGCCGCGCGCAGTTCCTGCGTGACCTGATGGAGGCCCGCGCCCTGCGCGATCGCGTACAGCCCCGCCGCGCCCGCGCGGCCCGTATGCGCCAGCAGATGCGGATGCGCACATTCCGCTGGTGACCCGGAGGCGATCCGGTCGTGATCCGGGGTGTCGCCCGCGCGACACGAGCGACCCGCCGGGCAACCGGCGCGGCCTCCGCCACCCCGTGACGGCCCGGCGCCACGGCCCCGCACCGGCCCCGCCGGGACACGGCGCGGCACGACGCAAGCGCGGAAGACCTCTCGCAACGCCGCTGTTTCTGCCACGATGCCGATTGGGCGGGGCAGGGCGGCGAGCAGCACGGCCGTTCCGCTCCAACCTCCGGCCGGGGGGACCTCCAACCGGCACGCCTAAGACCAGTGGGAGAGTCACGGTGTATTTCGCCGCACTGCTCGCGCGCACCGAAGACGGGTGGGAAGCGAGCGACATGGAACTCGACGACGTCGAGTCCCTCAGTGATCTGATCGATCTCGCCCGTTCCGCCGCTGTCGACGACGACACGGTGGTCGCCCTCATCGAGCAGGAGGACGCCTGGTTCGGCGTCGTCCGCGTGGACGGCGAGGAGGACCCGCGGTATTTCGTGTCGAACGCCGCCGCGGCCGCCCGCAGCTCCTACGGCTCGATGCTGACCAAAGAGCTGCTGGGCAGCGATGAGGAGGACGACGAACTCGACGAGCTGGACCTGGACGGCACCGAGGACGGCGAGGAGGAATCCATCGCCGCGTTCACGGACGAGGACGCCGACGAGGACGGGGAGCGCGGGGCCGGCTCCGAGCCGGTACCGGCCGGTCCGCTCGGCGACCCCCGGCTGCTGGACGACCTCGGCGTGACCAACAAGCAACTGATGACCCTGGACGGGGACGCGCTCTCGGAGATCGCCGACTCCCTCGGCGCCACCGAGGTCCTGGAGGCCGTCCGCTAGTGCTCACCACGAACACCACCGATCCCGTCGATCCCGTACGGGACCCGTGGCGGGCCTCCATGCGCCTGGCGCTCCAGGAGGCCGCCCGGGCGGTGCCGGCCGGCGATGTGCCGGTCGGCGCCGTCGTACTGGGCCCGGACGGCGAAATCCTCGCCACCGGGTACAACGAGCGCGAGGCGAGCGGCGACCCCACGGCGCACGCCGAGGTCCTGGCGCTGCGCAGGGCCGCCGCCGCACTCGGGGAATGGCGGCTTCCGGGGTGCACCCTCGTGGTCACCCTGGAGCCGTGCGTGATGTGCGCGGGCGCGCTCGTGCAGTCACGGGTCGCCCGCGTCGTCTACGGCGCGGACGACGAGAAGGCCGGCGCCGCCGGCTCGCTGTGGGACCTCGTACGGGACCGCAGGCTCAACCACCGGCCGGAGGTGGTGCGCGGGGTGCTCGCCGACGAGTGCGCGCGGCAGCTGACGGACTTCTTCCGCGACCTGTGAACCGTGCCGGACCGGACCCGGCAGCGCCCCGAACGCCCGCCGCACCGACTCCGGCAGGCCCCCGAACGCCCGCCGCACCGGCCCCGGCAGGACCTCCCGGCCCTCCCGGACCCTTGCCGCACCGGCTCCGAGCGGCCTGCGAGCAGTCTGCGCGCCCCCGCCGGGACACCCCCGGGCATACCGATTTCAGCGGATGGGGTTCCTTAGGCTAGGATCCATCTCGGTAGTGTGTCCGAGTGGCCGAAGGAGCTCGCCTCGAAAGCGAGTATGGGGCAACCCATCGGGGGTTCAAATCCCTCCACTACCGCTTCGATCGAGAGCCCCGCCCCGCAAGGGTCGGGGCTCTCGGCGTATCCCGGGGGTATCCCGGGGTGTGTTCCGAGGTGTTCCCGGTCGTCGGCGGGGACGTTCCCGATCGGCTCTCCGGAGGACAGCGGCGTGACCGCCCGCCCCCTCGGCCGTTGTCACGGCATGACCAAGACCCAGCGCATCCTCGCCGCCTTCGCCCTCGCGGGGGCCGCCGCGGGCCTCGCCGCACCCGCCGCCTCAGCGGACACGGCCCCGATCTCCCCGCTGACCCTCCCGGACGTGCCGATCCCGTCGCCCGGGACGCCCGCGGGGGCCCAGCCCGCCTCCGTCCAGGAGGTCGTGGGGAAGGTCGGCGACGGCGCGAACGGGCTCAACGCGCTGGCGGACCTGCCCAACCAGCTGGCGCCCGTCATCGCCCCCGTACAGCCCCTCACGGACCTGGCCGGCGCCATCCAGTAGGCGCGGCCGCGCGGACGGGAACGCTGCGAAGGCCCCGACCTGGATCGGGACCTTCGACGCGTGGGACGGGGGAAGCGGCATCGGGGGGACAAGCCGCTTCCCCCGACGAGGACGGGCCCGCCGGCCCGGGCCGCAGTCAGGGGGAAGCTCGCGGCCCGGACCCCGCAGTGAGGCCCTGTCCCTCACCCACCGGTTTCCTGCCAGAACCGGTGGGCTCCCCTCCATCGTGCGCCCCCTACGACCGCCGGCGCCCCGGCAAAAGGCCTGGAGCAGCGGGCCCTTGGTCCTTAAAGGACAGGTGAGTGCCCTATCCCGACCGGTTAGACTCACCCGACTTGCAAGGACCGGTTGGGGAGGCCGCCCGCACGTGGACACCAAGAAGCTCATCACGGGTGCCCTCACCGTATTCGCCCTCTTCGTGATCATCACCCAGCCGAAGCGAGCCGCCGAAATCGTGGAAATAGGCTTCCAGGGGATATCGGATGCCGCCTCCGGCATCGGCGAGTTCATAACCGAACTGGTGCGCTGACCCATACGCCGAAGCGGTTCCCGGACTTCCGGCCCCCCACTCGACGGGTGGGGGGCTTTTGCGTACCCACCGCCGGGCATAATGCCCGGATATGCCCAACTTGCCCTCAACACGGCGATATACGGTGCTTGCACACAGTGCACATCTCTTGTGATGCTATGACCGCTTTTGACGGATGAGTTGACTGAAGGGGTGGCGTGACCGTGCCGGCCAGTACTGCGCCTCAAGTGCCGCCCCAGCAGGACCCCCAGGTGCCACCCCAGCAGGAACCCCGGAACGGGACCCGCCAGGGGCAGCCGCCCGAGGAGCCCCCGGCGGCCCCGAGACCCCCGAGCCGGGGCGCGGACACCCGCGCCCTCACCCAGGTCCTGTTCGGCCAGCTGAAGGGCCTCCAGCCGGGCACGAGCGAGCACACCCGGGTGCGCGGGGCCCTGATCGAGGCGAACCTCCCGCTGGTCCGGTACGCGGCCGCCCGCTTCCGCAGCCGCAACGAGCCGATGGAGGACGTCGTCCAGGTCGGGACGATCGGACTGATCAACGCCATCGACCGGTTCGACCCGGACCGCGGGGTACAGTTCCCGACCTTCGCGATGCCGACGGTCGTGGGCGAGATCAAGCGGTACTTCCGCGACAACGTGCGCACCGTCCACGTGCCGCGCCGCCTCCACGAGCTGTGGGTGCAGGTCAACGCCGCGACCGAGGACCTCACCACCCTCCACGGCCGCACCCCGACCACCGCCGAGATCGCCGAGCGCCTGCGCATCTCCGAGGACGAGGTGCTGTCCTGCATCGAGGCCGGCCGCAGCTACCACGCGACCTCGCTGGAGGCCGCCCAGGAGGGCGACGGCATGCCCGGCCTGCTGGACCGCCTCGGCTACGAGGACCCGGAGCTGGCCGGGGTCGAGCACCGCGACCTCGTCCGCCACCTCCTCGTACAACTGCCCGAGCGCGAGCAGCGGATCCTGCTCCTGCGGTACTACAACAACCTGACGCAGTCACAGATCAGTGCGGAGCTCGGCGTCTCCCAGATGCATGTCTCGCGCCTCCTCGCCCGGAGCTTCGCCCGTCTGAGATCCGCAAACAGGATCGAGGCGTAACCGGAACGGGTGTAGATCATTCACGCGTTTCCCGACAGAACGGGCTGATCACGTTCTGCCCCTTTCTGTCGTCGGAGATATATGTCGACATGGCGCTACAGCGTGTTGCCGACATGTGACATTCTGCGTGAACCGCGTTTGCCGCGGCCCCGCCTCCGGTATTCAGGTGGAAGCTGCGTTCCTCTGACGGGCGCGCCGTACGCGACCGTCCGCGACCTCAAGGGGGTGGCATGTCCGTAGACCAGGGCAGCTCCAAGGTGCTCACGCTCGTAAAGCCCGTGACGCCGCCGGCAGTGTCCGAACGCTCGGAAGCCATCGACACCCGCACCCTCTCCCGCTCGCTCTTCCAGCGACTTGCCACCCTGGACGCGGACAGCCCGGAACGGGCCTACGTACGCGACACCCTGATCGAGCTGAACCTGCCCCTCGTGCGGTACGCCGCCGCCCGCTTCCGCAGCCGCAACGAGCCGATGGAGGACATCGTCCAGGTCGGCACCATCGGGCTGATCAAGGCGATCGACCGCTTCGACTGCGAACGCGGCGTGGAGTTCCCGACGTTCGCCATGCCGACCGTCGTGGGCGAGATCAAACGATTCTTTAGGGACACCTCCTGGTCCGTGCGCGTCCCGCGCCGGCTCCAGGAGCTGCGCCTGGCGCTGACCAAGGCCAGCGACGAGCTCGCCCAGAAGCTGGACCGCTCGCCGACCGTGCCGGAACTCGCCGCCGTGCTCGGCGTCTCCGAGGAGGACGTCGTCGACGGCCTCGCCGTCGGGAACGCCTACACGGCCTCCTCGCTCGACTCGCCCTCCCCGGAGGACGAGGGCGGCGAGGGCTCGCTCGCGGACCGCCTCGGCTACGAGGACACCGCGCTGGAGGGCGTCGAGTACCGCGAGTCCCTGAAGCCGCTGCTCGCCAAACTCCCGCCCCGGGAGCGGCAGATCATCATGCTGCGCTTCTTCGCGAACATGACGCAGTCGCAGATCGGCGAGGAGGTCGGCATCTCCCAGATGCACGTCTCCCGGCTGCTGACGCGCACGCTCGCGCAGCTGCGCGTGGGCCTCATCGGGGACTGACGCGCACACACCCGGCAACCCGCAACCCACAGGCCGGTCGGCCGGTTTCACCGGCTGACCGGCCGTGGCCGGACGGTCGGACGGCTTCGCGGATCGCTCAGCGGGACGGGCCCCAGGGACGACCTCGGGGACGATCCGGGCCGACCGCTTCCTATTTGACGAAGCGTCAGGAACACTGGCGCGATGCGAAAGGGACCGCGGGCGGCCACCGCCCTGCTCGCCCTGTGCTGCACGGCCGCCGCCGGCCTCGCCGGCTGCGGCGGTCCGGCGCGCGAGGGCTTCTCCGCCGTGGGCGCCGCGGCCCCGGGCCCCGAACGGGGCCCGGGGGAGAACGTCGCCCCGCGGGGCGAGGTGGAATTCCAGCAGCTCGGCGACCCGTCCGCGACGGGCGGATCCGCCGAGTCCTCCGGTACGCCGAACGCTCCCGCGGGATCGGGAACCGCGGGCGGCCCCGCACCGGCCGGAGCCGCGAGCACCACCCCCGGCGGCTCCGCGAGCGCCCCCGGCAGCCCCGCCGGCCCGGGCCGTGCCCCCACGCCACCCGGCGCTCCCGGCACGCCGACGAACCCGCCGGGCCCCGGCGGTCCCACGGGCCCGACGAGCCCCACCGGACCTCCGGGAAAGCCCGGCACGACACCCCCGGCGCCACCCCCGGCCACCCCGGCGCAGCTGACGCTGTCCGCCCCGGCCCGGTCCGCCGCGGCCGACCGCTGGTGCGAGCGGGTCACGGTGACCTTCACCAACACCGGCACCACCGCGGCCCGTTCGGGCACGGTCAGCTTCGCGACCCACATCATCGGCGCCCTCGGCATCGACTGGGCCACGATCACCACGACCCAGCCGCTGCCCGCGCCCATCGCGGGCGGAGCCTCCAGGACGCAGACCTACACGGTGTGCGTGGAAGCCTGGCGGGTACCGCTGGGCATGCACGTGGACACCCGGAAGGTCGCCGCGACCTGGAACTGACCCGCCCCGGCGGTGTCAGCGCAGGACGACCCAGGCGGCCGCACCGATCACGAGCACGAGCGCGAGGACCAGCCCCGCCTTCACAGCCGGGCCGGACGACTTGGACGCCTCCTGCTCGGCGCGGCGCTGCTGGCGCGAGCCCGGGCCGGCCTGCCGGGCCGGTGCGGCCTCCTCGACGAAGGCCCGGAACATCTGGGTGCTGCCCGCCGGGTCGTAGTTGCCCTCGGGGACCTGTGAGTTGTGGTTCTCAGCCATGGAGCAGGACCCTAGCCGGTTTTCCGATTCCTTTACCGCCCCACCCCCCGGATTCATTTGCCTGTAGCAACCACCTGCTTCTATGGTTGCCTCAAGCAACAAGATGGGGAGCCGCCCGGTGCCGACACAGACAACGCCGACCACTCCGCACGAGGAGCTGGCCCGCCGGCTGACCGGCATCGGTGCCGTCAAGCGCGAACTCGCCCGCAACCTGCCCCCGGACTGCCCGCCCGGCGCCGCCGCCGTGCTCACCGTGCTCGACCGGCACGGGGAGATGCGGCTGAGCCGGCTGGCCGACCTCATGGCCGTCGACATCTCGGTCACCAGCCGGCACGTCACCCACATCACCGCCCGCGGTTGGATCGAGCGCGAACCGGACCCGGGCGACGGACGCTGCCGCATCCTGCGGCTCACCCCGGCCGGACGGGCCCTGCTCGCCGAGATCGGCGCCCGGTACACGGCCGCGCTGGAGAGAGCCCTCCACGACTGGTCCGCCCAGGACATCGAGGTACTGAACACCCTGCTGGCCCGACTCCGATCGAGCTTCTAGAGGAAGGAAAGACATGGCCCCGTCGGAGACGACCACCGACCCCGTGTCCACGTCCGTGGACATGACCCATCCCCAGATCATGAAGGCGCTGTCCGGGCTCATGCTCGGCATGTTCGTGGCGATCCTGTCCTCCACGATCGTCTCCAACGCCCTGCCCCAGATCATCAGCGACCTCGGCGGCACCCAGTCCTCGTACACCTGGGTGGTCACCGCCGCGCTGCTGTCCATGACGGCGGCCACCCCGCTGTGGGGCAAGCTGTCCGACCTCTTCAGCAAGAAGCTGCTGGTCCAGATATCCCTGGTGATCTACGTCCTCGGCTCCGTGGTCGCGGGCATGTCCCAGAACACCGGCACGCTCATCGCCTGCCGCGTGGTCCAGGGCATCGGCGTCGGCGGCCTCTCGGCCCTCGCCCAGATCGTGATGGCCGCCATGATCTCCCCCCGCGAGCGCGGCCGGTACAGCGGCTACCTCGGCGCGGTCTTCGCCGTGGCCACCGTCGGCGGCCCGCTGCTGGGCGGCGTGATCACCGACACCGACTGGCTGGGCTGGCGCTGGTGCTTCTACGTCGGCGCGCCCTTCGCGATCATCGCGCTGATCGTCCTCCAGAAGACGCTGCGGCTGCCGGTCGTACGGCGCGACGTCAAGGTCGACTGGCTGGGCGCCTTCCTGATCAGCGCCGCCGTCTCGCTGCTGCTGATCTGGGTCACCCAGGCCGGCGACTCCTACGAGTGGATCTCCTGGCAGACCTGGGCGATGACGGGCGGCTCGGTGGTCCTGGGACTGCTCTTCGTCCTCGTCGAGTCCCGCGCGAGCGATCCGATCATCCCGCTGCGGCTGTTCCGCAACAAGACCATCACCCTCGCCTCCACCGCGTCGCTGTTCGTCGGCATCGCGATGTTCTCGGGCACCGTGTTTTTCAGCCAGTTCTTCCAGTTGGCCCGTGGCGAGTCCCCCACGATGTCCGGAATCCTCACGATTCCGATGATCGCCGGCCTCTTCGTCTCCTCCACCGTTTCCGGTCAGGTGATCACCAAGACCGGTAGGTGGAAGGCCTGGCTCGTCTCCGGCGGTGTGCTGCTGACGGCCGGAATGGGCCTGCTCGGCACCCTGCGCCACGACACCCCGTACTGGCACATCGCGGTCTACATGGCGGTGACGGGCCTCGGTCTCGGCATGATGATGCAGAACCTGGTCCTCGCCACCCAGAACCAGGTGGCCCCCGAGGACCTGGGCGCGGCCAGCTCGGTCGTCACCTTCTTCCGCTCCCTCGGCGGCGCCATGGGCGTCTCCGCGCTCGGCGCGGTCATGGCCCACCGGGTCACGCACTACGTCCAGGACGGGCTCACCGCCCTCGGCCCGAAAGCGGCGGCCATGGGCCACAGCGGCACCGCCGGCGGCGGGATCCCCGACCTCGACAAGCTGCCCGCGCCCATCCGCGAGGTCATCGAGTCCGCGTACGGGCACGGCGTCGGCGACGTCTTCCTCTACGCCGCCCCGTTCGCGCTCCTCGGACTGGTCCTGGTGGTGTTCATCAAGGAGGTCGCCCTGAAGTCGAAGCCCTCGGTGCACACCCCCGCGGCGGCATCGGACGCTGCCCCGCCCGCCGGGACCGCCAAGATCGGCGACATCGCGGACGCCGCCGTCAAGGCCTGAGATCCCCGCACCCCTGAGCGCCGCCCGGTCGTCCGGGCGGCGCTCAGACCGTGTGCGGGCCGCGGGACGGCGCTCAGGCCGCGCGCTCAGGCTTCGTGCTCAGGCCGCCCGCTCACGCCCCGCGCGCAGGCCGCGCTCGGGCGGTGCTCGCACCGTGGTTGGACGGTGTTCGCACCGCGCTTGGACGGTGTTCGCACCGCGCTCGGCTGGTCAGGCAGCGGCGGCCTTGGCCTCGATGCCCGCGATCAGGACGTCGAGCGCCAGGCAGAAGTCGTCCTCGGGAGTCCGCCGGACCGCGCCCCCGCAGCCGTTCAGGAACTGCCGGACGGCCAGGTGCGCGCCGGTCCGGGCGGCGCCCACCAGGCCGGTGTCGTCCATCAGCCGCTGGAGGGCGGCGTCGAAGGCCCGCGCGTGCGGGCCGATGTTGGGGTAGGCCGCGCTGAGCGGAGCCACCCAAGGGTGGTCCGCCAGCATCCGCCGGTAGCCCCGGGCCAGTTCCCGCAGCCCGCCCGGCCAGCCCGCCCTGTCGGCCCCGGGCTGGGCGGCGCGGGTGGGCGGGGCGGGCGGGGCGGGCGGGGCGGGCTGCGGGGCCGACTCGCCCAAGGCCCGGTCCAGGGCCAGTTCGAGCAGATCGTGCTTGGTGTCCACGTACCAGTACAGGGACATCGCGGTGACGCCGAGTCCGGCGGCCAGCCGCCGCATCGAGAACCGGGCGAGCCCGTCGGCGTCGAGCAGCCGGACGGTGGCGGTGGTGATCCGGTCCCGGTCGAGCCCGGAAGGTGCCTCGGTGCGACGTCTGCCGGGCGGGGCGGGCCTGGCCACCAGCCACACGCTGGTCCGGGTCTCGCCCGGATCGGCCGCGGTCACCATGCAGGCGCCTCCTCGCGACGGCTGGACCAGCCCGGAATGCCCGGTCCGCCCCTTGATGCTAGGGGGTGGGCCGGGCGTTGCGAGCCGATCGGTCGGAGACCCTCTGGGGTGTCCGACCGATCGGGTCCGGTGCTGCGAGACCGGGGCGCGGCGCGAGGTCGGAACGTTACGCGGGGCCAGGCTGTGACGCGGGGGTCAGGCCGTCGGGGTCGTCAGGTCGTAGAAGGTGGCTCCGCCGACCGCGGACTCCTTGAACGTGGCCTTGACCCAGTTCTCGATCTCCGTGCTGGTGCCACCGCCCGGGCCTCCGGGCCCACCGCCGCCGCGGCGTCCGCCGTCCTCGCCGCCACCCGCGGTGGTGCCGGCCTGCCCGATGAACCAGTGGATCTTCCCGTCCCTCACGTACTCCTTGAACTGCGCCAGGGTCGGCGAGGGGTCGCTGCCGTTGAAGCCGCCGATCGGCATGACGGGCACGCCGGAAGCGAGCTGGTAACTCGCGGCGTTCTGGGAGCCGATGGCCGCCGCCGCCCAGGTGTAGGCGTCGGCGTCGGCCGTAAGGGCCGCCTTGGCCTCGGCTCCGACCCGGGCGCCGTTGAGCAGGCCGCCGGCGCCGCCCGGGCCCCCCGCCATGCCGCCGGGAAAGCCCCCCGGCCCCTCGGCCCCTCGGCCGTCCACGCCAGGCATGCCGGCCTGGCCCCGTCCCTGGCCCTGTCCCTGGCCCTGGCCCGGCGGCAGGACGCCCGGCGGCAGGGCGCCACCGAACTGCTGCCCGCCGCCCGGCCGCGTACCGGCGCTGTCTCGGCCGCCCGGGCCGCCGCCCGGGCCGCCGCCCGGGGCGCCGTTCTGGCCGCCCGGCCGCATCTCGCCGAAGCCGCCCGGGCCGCCGGCCATCCCACCGGGGCCGCCCCGGCCTCCCGCCACCGCCGGACCGGCGGTCACGATGGAGCCGGTGTGGCCGGTGCTCACGGTGGTCATGCAGTACGCGAACGGCCCGGCCAGGGCCGCCGCCACTCCGAGCCCCGCGGTGGCCCGCAGCATGCGCCGGCCGGCCCGCCCCGCGAACGGCAGCGCGACCGCGGCGAGCAGCCCGCCCACCAGCACCGCCCAGCGCAGCCACGGCAGGTAGCCGGTGGCACGGCCGAGCAGGACGTACGACCAGATCCCCGTCAGGGCAAGCGTGCCGGAGAGGGTGACGGCGGCCGGCGTGCTGCCGCGTTCCTCCCACAGCACGGCGGTGCCCATGCCGACCAGCGCGGCCACGAAAGGCGCCAGCGCCACGGTGTAGTACTCATGGAAGATGCCCTGCATGTAGCTGAAGACCACCGCGGTGATCAGCAGCGAGCCGCCCCAGGCCAGGAAGGCGGCGCGCGCCATGCCGTCCACCGAGTCGGTGGCACGGCGGGCCCGCCAGGTGATCACCAGGCCGGCCACGAGCAGCACCAGGGCCGCCGGCAGCAGCCAGGAGATCTGCCCGCCGATGTTGCCCGCGAAGAGCCGGTCGATCCCGCTCTCTCCCCACCGTCCGCCGCCGGCGCCGCCGGGGCCACCCGCTCCGCCGCCGACGCTCCCGGTCTCATTGCCGTTGATCCTGCCGAGGCCGTTGTAGCCGAGGGTCAGCTCCAGGAAGGAGTTGTTCTGCGAGCCGCCGATGTACGGGCGGGAGGAGGCGGGCCACAGTTCGACGACGGCGACCCACCAGCCGCCCGCCACCACCATGGCGCCGCCTGCGAGCAGCAGCTGGCCGAGCCTGCGGCGCAGCCCGGTGGGCGCGCAGACGGCGTACAGCACGGCGAGCGGCGGAAGGATGACGAAGGCCTGCAAGGTCTTGGTCAGGAAGGCGAAGCCGACCGCGACCCCGGCCCAGACCAGCCAGCGGGTGTGCGCTCCTTCGAGGGCCCGCAGCAGGCAGTACACGGTGACGGTGAGCAGCAGGGTCAGCAGCGCGTCGGGGTTGTTGAAGCGGAACATCAGCGCTGCGACGGGTGTCAGCGCGAAGGCGGCGCCGCTCAGCAGCGCGGCTCCCGGCCCGAACTGGCGGCGTACGGCGGCGTACAGCACGCCGGTGGTCGCCACCCCCATCAGGGCCTGCGGGACGAGGATCTGCCAGGAGCCCAGTCCGAACAGCCGGACCGAGAGCATCATCGGCCACAGGGCGGCCGGGGGCTTGTCGACGGTGATGGAGTTGCCCGCGTCGGAGGAGCCGAAGAAGAAGGCCTTCCAGCTCTCGCTGCCGGCCTGTACCGCGGCCGAGTAGAAGGAGTTCGCGTAGCCGGAGGCGTCCAAGTTCCACAGGAGCAGGGCGGCGGTGGCGATCAGCAGCCCGGCGAGGGCGGGCCGTTCCCAGCGGGGCCTGGCGGTATCGGAGCCGGCCACGGCGGCCGGGAAGAGCGGGAGTGCAGCCGTGGTCATCGGCCCTCCTTGGATGTGGATGTGCGGGCATGGGTGCCGCGTCGCTCGGGGAAGACCCAGGCGCGCAGGAGCAGGAAGCGCAGCACGGTGGCTGCGAGGTTCGCGGTGATCAGGACGGCCAGCTCGGTCGCGTGCGCGGGATGCGGGGTGGCCGCCGCGAGGGCGGCGAGGGACCCGCTGGTGAGGGCCAGCCCGATACCGAAGACCACCAGTCCCTGGGCCTGGTGGCGTACGGCGCGCTCCCTGCCGCGGACGCCGAAGGTGAGCCGGCGGTTGGCCGCCGTGTTGGCCACGGCGGAGAGCAGCAGGGCTGTGCCGTTGGCGAGTTGGGGGCCGGACCCGCTCCGGAGGGCGGAGTACAGCGCCAGGTAGAGCAGGGTGGAGAGGACCCCGACGGTGCAGAATCCGATGAGCTGGCGGGCCAGTCCGCCGTCCACCCCGGGAACCGCGGTGCGGTCGCGCGGATCGTCGCCGAAGGGGCGGGCGAGCCGGTCGAGCGGGAGCGCTCCGACGGCCAGCGCCCGGCCCACGCGCCAGACACCCTTGAGGTCCTCGGTGGCGGTCCTGACGATGTGCACGGTGGAGTCGGGGTCGTCGACCCAGTCCACGGGCACTTCGTGGATCCGCAGCCCGGCCCGTTCGGCGAGCACGAGCAGTTCGGTGTCGAAGAACCAGCCCGTGTCCTCCACCAGCGGCAGCAGTCGCTCGGCGACCTCGCGCCGGATGGCCTTGAAGCCGCACTGGGCGTCGCTGAACCGGGCGGCGAGGGAGGACCGCAGCAGGAGGTTGTAGGCGCGGGAGACGAACTCCCGCTTGGCTCCCCGTACGACCCGCGAGGAGCGGGCCAGGCGGGTGCCGATGGCGAGGTCGGAGTGGCCGGAGATCAGGGGGGCGACCAGCGGCAGCAGCGCGTTCAGGTCGGTGGAGAGGTCCACGTCCATGTAGGCGAGGACGGGGGCGTCGGACCCGGACCAGACCGTTCGCAGGGCCCTGCCCCGGCCCTTCTCCTCCAGGCGGGTGCTGCGGACGCCGTCCAGAGCCGCGGCGAGCCCGGCTGCGACCTCGGGGGTGCGGTCGGTGCTCGCGTTGTCGGCGACCGTGATCCGGAAGGGGTAGGGGAAGGTCCGGGTGAGGTGCTCGTGCAGGCGGCGCACGCACGGCCCGAGGTCCTTCTCCTCGTTGAAGACCGGGATCACCACGTCGAGGACGGGCTCGCCGGGCACGGGCGCGAGGGGCGCCCGTGCCGGAAGGGCTCCGGGAGAGGTGTCGGTTGGCATGCTCCGACACTCGCGGAGCCGCCTGTCACCTCAGTGTGGTGAGCCTGTGGCCCGTCTGTGAGTCCGGCACCGGTGCTCCGGCGGCCCCCACGAGGGGCAGGACGACCTCGAAGCAGGTCCGCCCCGGCGCACTCTGCACGCCGACGCTCCCGCCGTGGGCCGTCACCACGGCCTGGACGATGGCCAGCCCGAGGCCGGTGGAACCGGCGGCCCGGGAGCGGGAGGCGTCCCCGCGTGCGAAGCGCTCGAAGACGCGGGGGAGAAGGTCGGGTGGGATGCCGGGCCCGTCGTCCTCGATGCGCAGCCGGACGGCGGATGTTTCACGTGAAACATGGGCGGTGACGGTCGTGCCGGGCGGTGTGTGGGTACGGGCGTTGGCGAGCAGGTTCACCAGGACCTGCTGGATGCGGGCCGCGTCGGCGCGTACGGGCGCGGGCTCCTCGGGCAGGTTCAGGCGCCAGTGGTGGTCGGGACCGGCGGCCCGGGCGTCGCTGACGGCGTCGATGACGAGAGGGGCGAGATCGGTTTCGCTGTCGGCGGTGGACAGCGGGCGGCCCGCGTCGAGCCGGGCCAGCAGGAGCAGGTCCTCGACCAGGCCGGTCATCCGGGTGGCCTCGGACTCGATCCGGCCCAGGGCGTGCCGGGTGTCGGGGCCGGGCTCCTCACGGCCGCGGCGCGTGAGTTCGGCGTAGCCGCGGATGGAGGCAAGTGGCGTACGCAGCTCGTGGCTGGCGTCGGCGACGAACTGCCGTACCCGCATCTCGCTCTGCTGGCGCGCGGTGAGGGCGGAGGAGACGTGGCCGAGCATGCGGTTGAGGGCGGCACC
Organism: Streptomyces amritsarensis; assembly: GCF_001953875.1. Lineage (GTDB taxonomy): Bacteria > Actinomycetota > Actinomycetes > Streptomycetales > Streptomycetaceae > Streptomyces > Streptomyces amritsarensis. The sequence continues at coordinate 45,560 of NZ_MQUR01000019.1, read as the reverse complement.
GACCTGGCCCACCTCGGTGCGGGGGTCGGCCTCGGCGTCCGGGACCCGTTCGTGGAGCGCCGGCTCGCCCTTGTGGAGGGGGAGTTCGGAGACCCGGGTGGCGGTGGCGGCGACCCGGCGCAGCGGGCGCAGGGCTACCCCGACCAGGGCCTGCCCGGCGAGCGAGGCGGCGATCAGCCCGGCCAGGGTGACGCAGACCTCGACCCCCACCAGGGTGCGGACGGTGGAGTCGACCTCGCCGAGCGGGAAGGCCAGCACGACGGTCCGGTCCGGTGAGGCGAGCACCCGGTAGGTGCCCAGGCCCGGCAGCTCCGCGCCCACGGCGCGGCCGGACGAGCCCTGCGCGGCCTCCTCGGCGGCCCGGGCGAGGGCCGTGCTCTGGGCTTCGGTGAGGGACGGCGGCACCTGGTCGGGCGACCATGCCTCGCCGCGGGTGTTGCGGGCGCTGCCCACGACCGCGCCGTTGTGGTCCAGCCGGATCCCCACGGCGTCCAGCGGGCTGCCGGGGGCCATGACGAAGCCCGCACCGCTCTCCCGGGCCGCCTTCCCGCCGGGTGCCCGGGCGGCCATCCTCATGGACGTGTCCAGCTGCTCGTCGAGCTGGGTGACCAGGTACGAGCGCAGCGCGAGGGTGGTGACGGTGCCGATGGCCGCTCCCACGACGGCGATCAGGGCCACCGCCGAGACGACGAGCCGGGTCCGCAGCGACCAGGGCCGGCGCCCGCCCGGTCGCCGGCTCCTGCGCCGTGCCACTACTCGGCCGGCTTGATCAGATAGCCGGCGCCGCGCCGGGTGTGGATCATCGACGGCAGCCCGAGGCCGCTCTCCAACTTGCGCCGCAGGTAGGAGATGTAGAGCTCGACCACGTTGGCCTGGCCGCCGAAGTCGTAGGACCAGACCCGGTCCAGGATCTGCGCCTTGCTCAGCACGCGCCGCGGGTTGCGCATCAGGTAGCGCAGCAGCTCGAACTCGGTGGCGGTCAGGTGGACGTCCCGGCCGCCGCGCACCACCTCGTGGCTGTCCTCGTCGAGGCGCAGATCACCGACGGTCAGGACCGAGCCGCCGCGCGCCGCCTGTGCCGCGCCCGAACGCCGCACCAGGCCGCGCAGCCGGGCCACGACCTCCTCCAGGCTGAAGGGCTTGGTGACGTAGTCGTCGCCGCCCGCGGTGAGGCCGGCGATCCGGTCCTCCACGGAGTCCTTGGCGGTCAGGAACAGGACGGGGACCTGGGGGATCTCCCGGCGCAGCTGCCCGAGGACGGTGAGACCGTCCATGTCGGGAAGCATGACGTCGAGAACGACCACGTCCGGGCGGAAGCCGCGCGCGGCCCGCAACGCCCCCGCGCCGTCGCCGGCGCTGCGGACCTCGCAGCCTTCATAGCGCAGCGCCATGGACAGCAGCTCGGAGAGCGAGGCCTCGTCGTCGACGACGAGTACCCGGCAGGGCCCGCCGTCGGGCCGCACCAGGGCCGTGTGGTTGCCGGTGGACGTGGACGCTTGGGAGGTGGTCGTCGCAGTCATACGGACACGCTCCCCGGCCCCTCTGAGAGCGTTCTTGCCCCAACCTGTGAATTTCCTGAGAAAGGACCCCGGCCCGTCGGCCCCCCGGGGGAAGGCAGGGTGTCAGCCGTCGAGGCGGAACAGCCGGGCGCCGTTGTCGTGGCAGACCGCCCGCAGCCAGTCGTCGCCCAGGCCCAGCCGCTCGAGGGCGGCGAGCTGGTGCTCGTACGGGTAGGGGATGTTCGGGAAGTCGGTGCCCAGCAGGATCCGGTCGCCGAGGTCCGCGAGCCGGCCGAGGTCCGCGGGCGGAAAGGGGCTGAACCGCTCGGAGAAGTCGGTGAAGGCCATGGTCGTGTCGAGGCGCACCGCCGGGTGGCGGTCGGCGAGGTCGAGGAAGTCCGCGTACTCGGGCATGCCCATGTGGGCGATGACCAGCGGCAGCCGCGGATGGCGGGCCAGCAGACGGGCGACCGGGTCGGGTCCCGTGTGCTTGCCGGGGACGGGGCCGGAGCCGCAGTGGATCACGGTGGGGATGCCGGCCTCGGCCAACAGCCCCCAGACGGCATCGAGCACGTCGTCGTTCGGGTCGTACCCGCCGACCTGGAGGTGTGCCTTGAAGATCCGGGCACCCGACTCCACGGCTTGGCGGACGTACGCGTCAACGCCCTCCTCCGGGAAGAAGGTCGCGGTGTGCAGGCAGTCGGGGGTGCGGGCCGCGAAGTCGGCGGACCAGGCGTTGAGCCAGGCGGCCATCTCCGGTTTGTGCGGATAGAGCATGGAGGTGAAGGCCCGGACGCCGAACTCCCTCAGGAGCGCGACGCGCTGCTCCTCCTCGTGGCGGTAGGTGATGGGCCACTCGACGCCGGTCAGCGGGCCGACCGCGTCGAAGTAGTCCCACACCTTGTCCAGGACCCGCTCAGGCATGAAGTGGGTGTGGACGTCGACCAGTCCGGGCAGCCCAAGCCGCTCCCGGAAGGCGCGGACCGCATCAGGCGTTGCGGACAAAGCCGTGGCTCCGCTCGACGGTCGCAACGTGCAGGGTGTAGCTCTCGTACCACTCGGCGCGGCCCTTCCTCATGGCCGCCTGGTGCTCCAGGTTCTCGCGCCACGCCGTGAGGGACTCGTGGTCCCGGAAGTAGGCGACGGTGATGCCCAGGCCTTCGGGATTGCGCGCGGACTCGTAGCCGAGGTAGCCGGGGATCGCCTGGACGATCTCCTCCATCCGGTCGTTGAGTTCATCGAGGCCGGTGTCGTCCGCGGTGCGGACGCTGCTGAAAACGGCCATGACATAGGGCGGTTCGAAGGCCGCCACCGGCTGAGTGGTCATGCCCACCACCCTCGGCGGAGCGACCCCGGCGTGTCCACCCGGATCGGCCCCGGACGGGCAAAGGGATCCAAGACTTGACCATGGCGCCGGTCTCGTGGATCCCCGTCCGAGGATGTCAGAACAGTCCGTCCTGCTCCATGGGAGCAGCGGCCGCCGCCGGGATCTGCGCGACCGGCACGGAGGTCACCGCTCCCTCGCCCGGGGTGGCGAGTTCCCAGCCGGCCAGCAGCCGGGTGTCGACCACGAGCCCGTCCTCGAAGTGCAGGTCGGGCCCGGCGGCGCCGACCAGCCGCCCCACGACGGCCCGGTCGGCCGCCATCTCCGCGACCACCCGGTCCGGGGCCGGGAGCCCCTGCCAGAGGTCCATGCCGAACACCTTCGCGTGGTCGGTGACTTCGCACCCCATCCGCTCCAGGGACTCCGGCCACCCGGCCAGCGCCGCCGCCCGGCCGTGCAGTTCGGCGACCTCCCGCGCCCGCTCCGGAGCGCCGGGCAGATGGGCCCGTACGGCGCGCTTGCGCGTGTACGCGATCCGGTCGGGCACCCCGAGCGCCGCCCGCAGCAGCTCCTCGGTGCGCCGGGTGGCCATCAGCGGTCCGCGTCCCAGCCAGGTCCACGACACCGCCCCCTGCTCCAGCAGCCGGGCCGGGCCGCGCTCCTCTGCGGTGATCCCGACCTTGACCATGCCCGGCCCGAACCAGGCCAGATAGACCCGGTAGGTCCGCGGATCGGCGGCGTTGGTATCGGCCGCCACGGAGAACGACCGGTCGAGGCGGGCGCATTCGGGGCACTGCGCACTGCCTCCGCGGCCGGGGATGGCGGCGGAGGCCGGGCAGGGGGTCCGCTTCCCGGCCCTCCACACGCCCAGGCAGTGCCGCTCCCCGCGTGCGACGAAGGCCAGCCGCTGCCCGTACGCCGGCGCACTCACGCGCTCGCCGCGCCCCTGGCCGTACCACCCGATGACCGGGGCGGAGCCCTTCCACCGGATCCCGGTGCACCACCAGGTCACAGCGGGAGCGGCCGCTCGAAGAAGGTCTCCAGGACGACGGTCGCGTGCGTCCCGCTGACGCCGTCGATGGCGTAGAGGCGGCGCAGGACGTCCTGCAGCTGCTCGGTCGAGGCCGTGCGCACCTTCACCAGTACCGACGCGCTGCCCGCGATGATGTGCGCCTCCTGGATCTCCGGGATGGCGGCGAAGTCGTCTCCGGATTCGCCCATCCACGCGTTGGAGTCGACCATCACGTAGGCGAGGACTCCGCTGCCGACCGCGGCGGGGTCGACGTCGATGGTGGTCCTCCGGATCACCCCGCGCTCGCGCAGTTTGCGTACGCGCTCGTGGGTGGCCCCGGCCGAGAGCCCGACGGCTGTGCCGAGAGCCGCGTAGGACTGGCCGGCGTCCTGCTGCAGGCGCAGGACGAGCGTCCGGTCGATGTCGTCCACGCAATCTCCCTCTCTTGGGCCTGACAAGCCTTGCGAAGACGGTACCTGATCCTGCAATGCCACCCTCAGACCGAACAAAATTCGGCAACCTGCACTCAGGGGGAACCATGTCTGGCATAGCCGACCTCACCTTGTATGAAATCCTGGACGAACGCTTCAAGACCGGCCGCTGCGCCAACGGCGACGCCCGGCTGGAGCGGCTCCACGACGACTGCCGCTGGGCGGAAGGCCCGCTGTATCTGCCGGCCTGGCGGCAGCTGCTGTGGAGCGACATCCCCAACGACCGGATGCTGCGCTGGGACGAGGCGACCGGCGCGGTCTCCGTCTTCCGCTCGCCCGCCGGGCACTCCAACGGCAACACCCTCGACCGCGAGGGCCGCCTGATCTCCTGCGAACAGGGCAACCGGCGCGTGACCCGCACCGAACCCGACGGCAGCATCACCGTCATCGCCGACCGCTTCGACGGCAAGCGGCTCAACAGCCCGAACGACGCTGTGGTCCACTCGGACGGGTCCGTCTGGTTCTCCGACCCGGACTTCGGCATCACCAACGACTACGAGGGCCACCGCGCACCCAGCGAGATCGGAGCCTGCAACCTCTACCGGGCCGATCCCTCCACCGGCGAGGTACGGATGGTCGCCGACGGCTTCCTCGGCCCCAACGGCCTCGTCTTCTCCCCCGACGAGAGCGAGCTGTACGCGGCGGACACCAGGGCCGGCCACATCCGCACCTTCAAGGTCACCGAGACCGGCTCCCTCACCGGCGACCGCGTCTTCACGACCTGCCCCGGCATCGACAACCTCCGCTTCGACGACGAGGGCCGGCTGTGGGCGGCAGCGATGGAGGACGGCGTCCACTGCTACGCCGCGGACGGCACCCTCATCGGCCGCCTGCGCGTCCCCGAGCCCGTCTCCAACATCGCCTTCGGCGGCCCCAAGAACAACCGCCTCTTCATCACCGCCACCACCTCCCTCTACTCGCTGGTGATGTCGGTGACCGGCCTCCCCCGGGTCCTCTGAGACCGGCCGGGCGGACGTCCGGCTAGCGGGCGACGAACTGCGTCAGGATCGCCTGCACCTCGTAGATGTCCACACCCTTGGTGAAGGTCTTCTCGATCGGCGTCGAGCTGCCGGATATCCAGATCTTCAGCTCGGCGTCCAGATCGAAGTGGCCGGCGGTCTCCACGGAGAAGTGCGTGATGCTCCGGTAGGGGACGGAGTGGTACTCCACCTTCTTGCCCGTGAGCCCCTGCTTGTCGACGAGCACCAGTCGCCGGTCGGTGAACAGGATCGTGTCCCGGATCAACAGGAAGGCGGCGTGCACCTGCTCCCCCTGACCGAGCAGCCGTGCATAGTCCCGCTGCGCCGACACGGGGTCGACGGTGTGCGCATTCCCGAACAGTCCCATGGTTGCCCCCGTTTTCCAGCTTCGGACGATCTTCAAGAACCGTACCGACGCCGCCGGGTAGCCGGCGTCCCCCGCCAGAGCCATCCCATCCCCGACATCTCCCGGGGGACCCCCTCCCCATCAAGGAGGAGGACATCCCACCGGGGACAACCGGGACATACGACAGAGGCCCCGGACTTCCGTCCGGGGCCTCTGCCCTGCTGTGCACTCGGCAGGATTCGAACCTGCAACCTTCTGATCCGTAGTCAGATGCTCTATCCGTTAAGCTACGAGTGCTTGGGCTTCCCGGGGTTTTCCGCCCCGTTGGCCTTGCGAGAACAACAATACATGGACCTCGCCGGGACGCGAAATCCATTAGCCAAACCCAGTCTGAACTGCGGAAACGCTCCGGATGAAGATCGTCCACATGAGTCGGCGTACGGGGCGGGCAAGGCTCGGAGCACAGCGGAACACCCCAGCAGGCGTACGGCTCCCGGAACGCATCGAAGCCCCGGTCCTGACGGACCGGGGCTTCGATGAACTGCGGAGGCGGAGGGATTTGAACCCTCGATGGGTGGTAAGACCCAAACCGCATTAGCAGTGCGGCGCCATAGACCGGACTAGGCGACGCCTCCAGCACACCCCCGCGTACGAAGGTGCGTGCAGATGATGACACAGGCGCGGGGCCGCTCACCAATCCGCTCCCACGGTACTAGGCGGGACGGGCCGAGGGCAAAGCCTTAAAGGCCCCGCCGCACGCAACATCGGCGCGCCCGCGTCGTTGGTCAGGCGTATGACGTACGGACGACCTGGAGTGCCCCATGCTGCGTCTCGCCGCCTTCGCCGTCACCTCGGCCCTGGCCACCGCGGCCGCCGGGCCGCTGCCCCCACTGCCCCTGGGACAGCTGCTGGCCGCGCCCGACCGGCTGACCATGACCATGGCCGACACCGGAAACCGTCAGCTGGACCGCGAGTACACGCTCGAATGCGGACCCGTCGGCGGCGACCACCCGGAGGCCGAGGGCGCCTGCGCGCGGCTGGACGAGCTCGCCGAAGAGGGGCGCAACCCCTTCGCCCCCGTCCCCCCGGACCAGATCTGCACCAAGCAGTACGGCGGCCCGGCCACCGCCCGTGTCACCGGAACCTGGAACGGACGCAAGGTGAACGCCACCTTCCGCCGGACGGACGGATGCGAAATCAAGCGCTGGGACGAGTTGGAACCTCTGCTTCCGAGTGGGCGTTCCTGACCTGGGAGGATGACCGGAAAGGGTGTTGCCGGACGCACATCGGCCACCCCGCCGCGGGCCTGTGGCCTTAGACTCCTCCCGTGACTTGCCGGTAGTCGTTGGTCAGGGAGGAAGCTCGTCGTGAGCAGCAGGCCATCCCGAGGCGCTGCTCGCCTCGCAGCAATACTCGACGCCCTTCCGGACGCGCTGTTGCTCGTCAACGCCAACGGCACGGTCGTCAACGCCAATTCGATCGCGCTCGAGGTCATGGAGAGCCCCGGCACCGGACTGGTCGGCCGGGGCGTCCTCGACCTCCTGCCCGAGTTCGACTCCAAGCTGATCCCCGGCTCCATGCGCCGCCCCGGCGAGGACGAGGGCGGCCGCACCAAGCCCAAGCGGATGGTCGCCCGCCGTACCGACGGCTCCGAGTTCCCCGTCGAGGTCACCAGCGCCCACCTCGACGGCCGCGACGCCTACCGCGAGCCGCAACCCGCCTACACCGGTGACGAGCTGCTGATGCTCGTGGTCCGGGACCTCTCCCAGACCGTGGACACCGAGGCCGAGCTGGCCCGCTCCCAGCGGCAGACCGAGATGATCCTGCGCGCCGCCGCCGAAGGCGTCGTGGGCACCGACACCGACGGCCGCGTCGTGCTCGTCAACCCGGCGGCCGCCCAGATCCTCGGCTACCGCGCCACCGACCTCGGCAACCGCGAACTGCACGGCCTGGTCCAGCACTCCCGCGCCGACGGCTCGCCCTTCCCCTTCGAGGAATCCCCGCTCGCCGACACCCTGCGCAGCGGCCGCAAGCACCGCGTGCGCGGGCAGGTGCTCTGGAACAAGGCCGGGCAGCCGGTCGCCGTCGACCTGACCACCTCTCCCGTACGGGACGGGGAGCAGCTCGTGGGCGCCGTCATGACCTTCACGGACCGCCGGCCCTACGACGCCCTGGCCGCGCGGCACGCGCAGCTCATCGCCGTCCTCGGGGACTCCCTGCGCGGACCGCTGGACGAGCTGCGCGGCGAGCTGGCGACGCTGGCCGCCGACGACGCCGGACAGCTGTGGCCCGAGGCCAACCAGCTCCTGCACCACCTGGCCGCCGGGTACTCGCGGATGACCACCCTGGTGGACAACGTGCTCGGCTTCCAGCGCCTGGACTCCGGCCGCGACAAGCTGTCCAAGAAGAAGGTCCTGATCAACGGCGTGGTCACGGCCGGCGTCGACGGCGCGGTCGAGTTGATCGGGCCGGGTCGTGCGCAGTTCGCCGTCCACGCGCCGACCATCGAGGCCGAGGTGGACGGCGAGCGGATCTCGACCGCCCTCGCGCACCTCGTCGCGGACGTCGCCGGCGTGGACGCCACCGGCAAGACCCGCCAGGGCAGCGGGTACAGCGACTCGACGATCGTGGTGGCCGCCGCCCAGCGCGGCGACGTCGTACGGATCGAGGTGCGCGGCCCCTACGAGGGCGGCAACCCGGTCCACGAGCCGATCGTCCGCGGCATCGTGGCCGCCCACGGCGGTGTGCTGCAGACCGTGGAGGTGCCGGGCGCCCCCGGCGGGGCCTACGTGCTGGAACTCCCGCTCGGCGCAGGTGCCGGGACGGTGACCCTGCCCGAGCCGCCGGAGGCGCCCCCGGCGGGCACCGGACCGGACGGCGCGGCAACGGCCGCCGGCGCCGCCCCCGGCAAGGTCTCCGGCGGCCGACGGGGCCGGCGCGGCGTGGACGCCTTCCTGGAGGACGAGACCCCGGGCCCCGAAGCCGCGCAGGCCGGCCAGGGCGGGAGCGCGCTGGCGCTGCCCTCGGGTCGGCGGCGGGCGGGCGAGGCCACGCCGCAGGCGGGTCCTGAGCTGGCGCAGTCCCCGGTGAACCCCGCGGGCCTCGGCACCGGGCGCAGGCGCGGCCGGGCCGGTGACGGCAGCGGTGACAGCGGCGCCCTCGAGGGCCAGGGCGGCCCCGGCCGGCCCGTCCAGCCGCAGGGCACCGCCATGCCCGCGCTCCCGCCCGTGCCCGCGGTACCCCCGGTGCCGGTGACCGAGCACCCCGCCGGCCGGCGGCGGGCACTGGGTCCGGCCGGTCCGGCGCAGCCCGGCGGTCCCGTCCCCGCGACGGGGCTCGGCCCGACACCCGCTCCGGCACGGCCCATCGCTCCGGAGGGCGGCTTCGCGCTGCCCGCCGGCCCGACCCCGGCTGCCCCCCCGGCGCCGGTACCCGCGGAAGCCGGCCCCGCCGCCGCTGTCTCCGAGGGCGAGGCCGGATCCGACGCCGCGGCACCGGCCGGCCGCCGTGGCCGCCGGGCGCTGGGCGCCCCCGGAGCCCCGCCCGAGGCGCCAACCTCACCGTCCGACGCTCCCGCCGAGAGCCCGACCGGGCGGCGGCGTGCGCTGGCCGGCGCCCCCGCGTGGCCGGTTCCGTCGGCCGGTGTCGCTGCCGCTGCCGGGGACGACGGGGCCTCCGGCCAGGTCGCGGTCCCCGGAGCGCGCCGTCCTCAGGACACCCCGCCGCAGGGGCAGGCCGCACAGCCGATCAGCGTGCGCGCCTTGGGCACCCTCGGCCAGGGCATCTCCGTCGATCCCTCCGGGGCGGCCCCCGCCGCCGGTTCCGGCTCCGGCCGGCGTCGCCGGCTCGCCGAGCCCAGCCCGCAGGGCCGGGCCTTCGCCATAGGCGCCCCCGAGGCGGGTGCCGACGAGGGCCCCGAGCCCCTGGACGGCCCGGGCGGTGCGGTCGAGGTGGTCAACCGGCCCGTACCGCAGCCCGTGGACGACGAACTCCCGCCGGAGCCGCTGGACAACCCGCGCCGGCTCCTGGTGTGGCCGGCGCCCGACGTGCAGACGCAACAGGCGCTCAGCGACCGCGGCTACCGCCCGGTGGTCGTGCACTCCCGTGAGGAGGTGGACGCGCAGATCGCCGCCTTCCCGGCCGCGCTGTTCGTCGACCCGCTGACCGGACCGATCACCCGGACCGCCCTGCAGTCGCTGCGGCAGGCCGCCGTGGCCGCGGAGGTGCCCGTACTGGTCACGGCCGGGCTGGGCCACGCCACGCGCGAGGCGGCGTACGGCGCGGATCCGGCCGTACTGCTCAAGGCGCTGGCTCCGCGCGACAGCGAGCAGCACCCCTCCCGGGTGCTGCTGATCGAGGAGCACGACGAGATCGCGACCGCGCTGACCGCGGCCCTGGAGCGGCGCGGCATGCAGGTCGCCCGGGCGGGCGCGGACACCGACGCCGTGGAGCTGGCGACGCGTATGCGGCCCAACCTGGTGGTCATGGACCTGATGCAGGTGCGCCGTCGGCGGGCCGGGATCGTGGACTGGCTGCGGGCCAACGGGCAGCTGAACCGCACCCCGCTGGTCGTCTACACGGCGACCGGCATCGATCCGGCCGAACTGCCGCGTCTGGCCTCGGGCGAGAGCGTGCTCTTCCTCGCCGAACGGGCCACCACGGCGGACGTCCAGGGCCGCATCGTGGACCTGCTGGCCAAGATCGGCACCAACTAGCGATCCTGGCCCGATGGCCATCACCGACACGACCGAGCACACCGTCCCCGCCGACAACGGGGAGGTGAACCTGCTCATCGCCCGGCAGGTCGAGCCCGGGCACGAGGAGACGTTCGAGGCCTGGGCCCACGGGATCCTGGAGACGGCCGCCGGTTTTCCGGACCACCTGGGCTACGGGCTCTTCCGCCCGGCGACCGAGGGCGGGCCGTGGTTCTTGGTCCACCGCTTCCGCAACCAGGCCGCCTTCCAGCGCTGGCAGGACTCCCCGGAGCGGGCCCAGTGGTTCTCCAACTGCCTGGGCCACCACCACACGGAGATAGCCCGGCGGGAACTGCACGGCATGGAGACGTGGTTCGCCAAGCCGGGTACGACCCGGCCCGCGCCGCCGCGGTGGAAGATGGCGATCAGCTCGGGGCTGGCCATCTTCCCGATCTCGCTCGCGGGCAACGCGCTGCTCGGGCCGTACCTGGTGGATCTGCACACCGTGCTGCGCACGGCCGCCTTCGCGGTCGTCTTCAGCACGCTGATGACCTACGTGGCCATGCCCGCAGTCAGCAGGCTGCTGCGGCCATGGCTCACGCGTGGTTAGACCCCAGCGGGGCCGCCCGGGTCAGGCGATCTTGGTGACCTCCAGTGCGCCCTCCGCGTACTGCTGGCGGATCACCTTCTTGTCGAACTTGCCGACGCTGGTCTTCGGTACGGCGTCGATGATCGTCCAGCGCTCCGGCAGCTGCCACTTGGCGATCGACTTCGAGAGGAACTCGCGCAGCCCCGCGTAGTCCACGGTCGCGCCGTCCTTGAGGACGACGGTGGCCAGCGGCCGCTCGCCCCACTTCTCGTCGGGTACGGCGACCACCGCGGCCTCGGCGACCTCGGGGTGCGCCATGAGCGCGTTCTCCAGCTCGACACTGGAGATCCACTCGCCGCCGGACTTGATGACGTCCTTGGCCCGGTCGGTCAGGGTGAGGTAGCCGTCGGGGCTGATCACGCCGACGTCCCCGGTCTTGAGCCACCCGTCGGCGCTGAACTTGTCCTCGGGCTGGAAGGGTTCGCCGGACGCGCCGCCGTAGTAGGCGTTCGCGATCCAGTTGCCGCGCACCTCGAGCTCGCCGGCGGACTTCCCGTCCCAGGGCAGCAGGTCGCCGGCGGGGCCGACGAGTCGGGCCTCGACACCTGCGGGGAAGCGGCCCTGCGTGATCCGGTAGGGCCATTCCTCCTCGGCGCTCAGACCGGCCGGCGGGTGCGCCATCGTGCCCAGCGGGGAGGTCTCGGTCATGCCCCAGGCATGGCAGACGCGGACCCCGAGCTTGTCGTAGGCCTCCATCAGCGAGGGCGGACAGGCGGCGCCGCCGATGGTGACCTGCTTCATCGAGCTCAGGTCACGCGGGTTGGCGGTGACCTCGGCCAGCAGCCCCTGCCAGATGGTGGGGACGGCCGCGGCGTGCGAGGGCTTCTCCCGCTCGATCATCTCGGCGAGCGGGGCCGGCTGCAGGAAGCGGTCCGGCATCAGCATGTTGATGCCGGTCATGAAGGTGGCGTGCGGCAGGCCCCAGGCGTTCACGTGGAACTGCGGAACGACCACGAGGGTGGTGTCCTTGTCGGTCAGCCCCATCGACTCGGCCATGTTGACCTGCATGGAGTGCAGGTAGAGCGAGCGGTGGGAGTAGACGACGCCCTTCGGGTCCCCGGTCGTGCCGGAGGTGTAGCACATGGCGGCTGCCTGGCGCTCGTCCAGCTCGGGCCAGTCGTAGCTGTCGGAGCGGCCCTCGAGGAGCTCCTCGTACTCGTGCACGCGCACGTTCAGGCCGTCGAGCGCGGAGCGGTCGCCGATGCCGGACACGACGACGTGCTCGATGGTCGGCAGGTGCGGCAGCAGCGGCGCGAGCAGCGGCAGCAGCGTGCCGTTGGCCAGGACCACCCGGTCGGCGGCGTGGTTGACGATGAAGACCAGCTGCTCCGGAGGAAGTCGCAGGTTGAGCGTGTGGAGGACCGCGCCCATGGAGGGGATCGCGAAGTACGCCTCGACGTGCTCGGCGTTGTTCCACATGAGGGTGGCGACCCGCTCGTCCTGCTGCACTCCGAGCTCGTCGCGCAGGGCGCCGGCGAGGCGGGTGGCTCGGAGGCCGATCTCGGCGAAACTGCGCCGGTGCGGCTCGGCCTCCCCGGTCCAGGTCGTGACCTGGGACTTCCCGTGGATCGTCATCCCGTGGCGGAGTATGCGGGTGACGAGGAGCGGTACGTCCTGCATGGTGCTGAGCAAAGCGTCCTCCCGGTGAGCGCTGCGGCGCTGCGGCGGCTACGGATGCAGCCGATTCTGCGCACGTACCGGTCGGTCTGTCACTACCCGAGGGTAGAACCCGCTTCGTGTTTCACGTGAAACAATCTCTGGTTTCACGTGAAACACCGCCCGCCTCAGCGGACGAGGGTGAGCTCCGGGTCCTCACGGAGCTTGCCCAGTGCGCGGGAGACGGCGCTCTTGACCGTGCCGACCGAGACTCCCAGCAGCTCGGCGGTCTGCACCTCGCTCAAGTCCTCGTAGTAGCGCAGGACGACCATGGCCCGCTGGCGGTCGGGCAGTCGGGTGACCGCACGCCACATCGCGTCGCGCAGCGCCTGAGCCTCGGCGGGGTCGGAGGAGGGGGGTCCCTCGGTCTCCGGGAGTTCATCGCATACGAACTCGTCGACCTTGCGCTTGCGCCACTGGGAGGTCCGCGTATTGACGAGGGTCCGCCGGACGTAGCCGTCCAGGGCGCGGTGGTCCTCGATGCGGTCCCAGGCCACGTAGGTCTTCGCGAGGGCTGTCTGGAGCAGGTCCTCCGCGTCGCACGGATTGGCGGTGAGGGAGCGCGCGGTGCGCATCAGGACCGTGCCGCGGGTACGGACGTACGCCGAGAACGACGGGTACGGCGTCGGGGTCGAGGCGAGCGTGCACACAGGCGGGGTCATGTCTCCACGCTAGGAGCGCCCGCCATCGCTGGAATCGCCCGCAGGTGCCGATGGGGGATCCATCTCAGGTTGTAGGAGTAGGGCTGCCCCCACCCCCTGAAGGTGGAGGGGGCGGGGACCGGCAGGGACCGGGGTCTCAGCCGTCGGCGCCGAGGATCAGCCCGGACGTCGGCACGCCGGTGCCAGCCGTGACGAGTGCGTGCGAGGCCCCCGCCACCTGGTTGACAGAAGTGCCGCGCAGCTGGCGGACGGCTTCGGCGATGCCGTTCATGCCGTGCAGGTACGCCTCCCCGAGCTGGCCGCCGTGGGTGTTGAGCGGGAGGGCGTCCGCGGCAACGAAGTCGGCGGCCTCGCCCGGCTTGCAGAAGCCGAACTCTTCCAGCTGCATCAGTACGAAGGGCGTGAAGTGGTCGTAGAGAATGCCGACGTCGATGTCGGAGGGCCGCAGCCCGCTGGTGCGCCACAGCTGGCGCGCGACCACGTCCATCTCCGGCAGAGCGGTCAGGTCGTCGCGGTAGAAGGAGGTCATGCCCTCCTGGCGGCGTCCGGCGCCCTGCGCCGCCGCGGTGATCACTGCCGGCGGGTGCCGCAGGGCGCGGGCCCGGTCGGCGGTGGTGACGACGAGGGCCTGGCCGCCGTCGGTCTCCTGGCAGCAGTCGAGCAGCCTCAGCGGCTCGACGATCCAGCGCGAGGCGGCGTGGTCGGCGAGGGTGATCGGCTTCCCGTGGAAGTAGGCGGCCGGGTTGTTCGCGGCGTGCCGGCGGTCGGTGACCGCGACGTGCCCGAAGGCTTCGGGGGTGAGGTTGTAGGTGTGCAGGTAGCGCTGGGCGGCGATGGCCACCCAGGAGGCGGGGGTCAGCAGTCCCCAGGGCAGCGACCAGCCCAGTGCCGCGCCCTCCGCCGAGGGCTCGCGCTGCTGGACTCCGGAACCGAACCGGCGTCCGGAGCGCTCGTTGAACGCGCGGTAGCAGACGACGACCTCCGCGACGCCGGTGGCGACGGCGAGGGCGGCCTGCTGGACGGTGGCGCAGGCCGCGCCCCCGCCGTAGTGGATCCGGGAGAAGAAGGACAGCTCTCCGATGCCCGCCGCCTGCGCGACGGTGATCTCGGGGCTGGTGTCCATCGAGAAGGTGACCATGCCGTCGACGTCGGCGGGGGTGAGCCCGGCGTCGTCGAGGGCCGTGTGGACGGCTTCGACGGCGAGCTTGAGTTCGCTGCGACCGGAGTTCTTGGAGAACTCGGTGGCACCGATGCCGACGATGGCGGCACGGCCGCCGAGCTGGTCGCGGGTGCGGACGCTCATGCCGACACCTCCGCGGTGACCGTCCCGGTCACGTGGTGGCCGATGCCGTTGGCTCCGACGACCCGGATCTCGACGGTGGTGCCGAGCACTGCCGTGACGGTGCCCGTGAGGGTCATCGTGTCCCCCGGGTAGTTGGGGGCGCCGAGGCGGATGGCGACCTTGCGCAGCACGGATCGCGGCCCGAGGTGGTCGGTGACGTAGCGGCCGACCAGACCGTTGGTGGTCAGGATGTTCATGAAGATGTCCGGGGAGCCCTTCTCCCGCGCCAGCGCCGCGTCGTGGTGCACGTCCTGGTAGTCGCGGGAGGCGATCGCGCCCGCGACGATAAGGGTTCGGGTGACCGCGATCTCCAGCGGCGGCAGCGTGTCGCCGACGTTCATGCCTGTTCTCCCTCGGCTATCGCAGCGCCCAGCTCGGCCAGCAGCTCGCTGCCGCAGCCCAGGTAGGCGTCCAGCTGCCGCCCCCACAGGAAGTGGCGGTGGACGGGGTGGTCCAGGTCGGCGCCCATGCCGCCGTGCAGGTGCTGGCCCGCGTGCACGACGCGTTTGCCCGCCTCGGAAGCCCACCAGGCGGCCGTCAGCGCGTGCTCGTGCGCCCCGAGCCCCTGGTCGATGCGCCAGGCCGCTTCGTACGTGGTGACCCGGATCGCCTCGGTGTCCATGTACGCGTCGGCCGCGCGCAGCATGACGCCCTGGTTGGTGGAGAGCGGCCGGCCGAACTGCTCACGGGTGGAGGTGTACTCCACCGCGCGGGCGAGCGAGCCCGCGCAGACGCCCGCCTGGAGCCCGGCGAAGGCGGTGCGCGCGGCGGCGAGGGTGTGCTCGTAGGCACCGACGGAGCCGATGCGTTCGGCGCCGGCACCGCTCAGGACCAGTCGGCCCGCCGACCAGGGTGCGGTGGTCTCGACGGGGGTCGTCCGCACGCCGGGCGCGTCGGTCCGTACGAGCCACAGGGCCCGCTCGGTGTCGGGGACCAGCACGTGCGTGGCGTCGCGCAGCCAGGGGACGGCGGGGGCGGTCCCGGTGAGCCGGCCGCCCTCGACGGTGATCCGGCCGCGGGCCGGGAAGGCCCCGGTGGCCACCGCGTCCCCGCTGCCGAGCACGGGCAGCAGGCGGGCGCGCTGCTCCGCGCTGCCGTGGGTGGCCACGGGGAGGATGCCGTACACGCAGGTGGCGGCGAGGGGGACCTGGGCGGTGGTGCGGCCCTGTTCCTCCAGCAGCAGGACCAGTCCGAGGAGGCCGATCTCCTCGACCGCGGCCGTCAGTCCGGCAGTGGTGAGGGCCTTCCACAGTTCGGCGTCGCTGCCGGTGCCGGCGGTGGCGAGGCGTTCATGAGTGGCGAGGTCGGAGAAGATCCGGGCGGCGAGCCCGGCTGCGGCGGCCTGTTCCTCGGTGGGGTGGAAGTCCATCAGCCCTCGTTCCCGCGGAAGACGGGGAGTTCCAGGTCGTCGTCGACGCGCAGGAACTCCAGGTGGACGGGGAGGCCGATGCGCACCTTGTCATACGGGACACCGGTGATGTTGCTGATCATGCGGACCCCCTCGGCGAGCTCGACGAGCGCGACCGCGTAGGGCGGATCGAAAGCCGGGAACGGCGGGTGGTGCATGACGACGTAGCTGAACACGGTGCCTGCGCCGGAGGCCTCGACCGTGTCCCAGGACGGGCTCGCGCAGGTGTTGCAGCCGGGGAGCCACGGGAAGCGGAGCGTGGCGCAGGAGGTGCAGCGCTGGATCAGCAGCCTGTGCTCCCGGACCCCGTCCCAGAAGCCCTGGTTGTCGCGGTTGACGACCGGGCGGGGGCGCTGCGCGGCGGCCTTCGTCCGGGGCGCCGCCTGCTTCGCCGGCCGGTCGGCGGGCGCGTACTTCAGGATCCGGAAGCGGTGGGTGCCGACGGGCTCCCCGTCCGTCCGGACGTCCATGCGGGTCGTCACGAAGTGGCCGGTGCCCAACTTGGTCGTCTTGCGCGGCGACACGGACTCGATGACGGCGTCGAAGGTGACCGTGTCGCCGGGGCGCAGCGGGCGGAGGTACTCCTGCTCGCAGTCGGTGGCGACGACGGAGGTGAAACCGGCGCCGTCGAGGAGCGCGAAGAGCTCGTCGTAGGCGGAGGAGCGGTCGGAGTGGCCGGAGAGCCCGCCCATGGTCCAGGCCTGGAGCATGGTGGGTGGAGCGATGGCGTCCGGCCCGGTGTAGGCGGGGTTGGCGTCGCCCATCGCCTCGCACCAGTGGCGGATCATCGGCTCGTTGACCGCGTCCTTGCCTCGGCCTGCGGTGGCGGCCGGGGCTCCCTCGAAGGCCGCCAGCAGCGCGTGGAACCGGGCCGCCTCCTCGGCTGTGCCGGTTGGGTCCGCCGTCATCGTTTCCTCCCCTTCATGCCGAGCCGCATCACGGCGACGATCTCCCGCTGGACCTCGCTCACCCCGCCGCCGAAGGTGTTGATCTGCGCGGCCCGGTTCATCCGCTCGAGTTCGCCGCCCGCAAAGGCCGCGGGCCCCCGTACGAGTGCCTCCTCGCCCACCACCTCCTGGCACATCCGGTACACCTCGACGGCCGACTCGGTGCCGAGGAACTTCACGCCGCTGGCGTCGCCGGGGGCGAGGCTGCCGCTGCCCACGTCCTGGACGAGGCGCCAGTTGAGGAGGCGTACGGCGGCCAGCCGGGCGTGGGCCTCGGCGAGCCGGGACCGTACCCAGGGAAGGTCGGCGGGCCGCTCGCCGGTGGCCGGGTCGGGGGTGCGGGCGTGCCGGAGGGCGAGCTCGTAGAAGTCCTCGGCCTGCATGCCGATGGCGGCGAGGGCCACGCGCTCGTGGTTGAGCTGGTTGGTGATCAGCCCCCAGCCGCCGTGTTCGGGGCCGACGAGGTTGCCCGCCGGCACGCGGACGGAGTCGTAGTACGTGGCCGTGGTCGTGAGCCCGCCGACGGTGTCGATCGGGGTCCACGAGAAGCCGGGGTCGCCGGTGGGCACGAGGATGATCGAGATGCCCTTGTGCTTAGGGGCCCCGGGATCGGTACGGCAGGCGAGCCAGATCCAGTCCGCGTTCTGGGCGTTGGAGGTGAAGATCTTCTGCCCGTCGATCAGCCAGTCGGCGCCGTCGCGGACCGCCCGGGTGCGCAGTGAGGCGAGGTCGGTGCCGGACTCGGGCTCGGAGTAGCCGATGGCGAAGACGATCTCGCCCGCGAGGATCCGGGGGAGGAAGTAGTCCTTCTGCTCCTCGGTCCCGTACTTCATCAGGGTCGGGCCGACGGTGTTCAGCGTGACCATGGAGACGGGGGCGCCGGCCCGGTAGGCCTCGTCGAAGAAGACGAACTGCTCGTCCGCGCCGCGGCCCTGCCCCCCGTACTCGACCGGCCAGCCGAGGCCGAGAAGTCCGTCGGCGCCGATGCGGCGCAGCAGTCGGCGCTGGTCGGCCGGGTCCTCGGGGACCCCGTCGGGCAGCAGTTCCTTGAAGTACGTGCGCAGTTCGGCACGGAGCCGCAACTGGCCTTCGGTCGGGGCGAGGTGCACGGCGCAGGCCTCCCGGCATCCACATCATCGAGGTACCTGACTGTCCGTCAGATTTACCTGTGGTGTCAAGGTCGGGAAGGGAGCGGGACATGCGCGAGGGCGCCTGCGCTACCGGACCCCAGCCGGTCCGGTCGCACAGGCGCCCTCAAGATTCAAAGCGGCAGGTACCCGGCGCTACCACCAGGGGTGGAAGTTGACCGCCACGTTCGAGTTGCCCTGGTTGAGCGCGGTGAAGGCCGAGCCGTTGACCTGCGCGGTGTTGTTCTGGTTGGAGGCACCGGAGCCGGTGGCCACCTGCTGCGAGGTGGACGAGTTGCCGTTGTTGTCGCCACCCACGCCGCTGCCGATGATGCCGGCGACGCTCGCGTTCGATCCGTCGTTCGCGAAGGAGCCGTTGTCGGCCGATGCCACCCCGCCGAAGAGCGCGACGGCGAGGGGAAGGGCGGCGGCAGCGGCGATGACGCGGGCGGTACGGATGCTTGCCATGTCTTCATTCCTCCAGAAAACCGAAGTGGGACTCACCCCAAGGCAGTTGGCCGACCGCCTCGGTCGTTTGTGCTGACGACGTCGCGAGACCAGAGTTGCCCACCGAATCCCCGGCGAACCACCCCGGACTCCCCGATTCCCCCGCAAGCATGACCAACACTGGATAAACCCCATTCGCGCCCCCGGAGCCCCAGAGCAGCGCTCCGGAACCGGCTGCACCCCACGTCACACGCGAAATGAAGCGTTCCCTCAGGCCATCGCTCCCGGACATGCCGAAAAGGGCCGCGCCGTCCGGGAACCCCACCGTCTCCCGGGCTTGCGGCCCTGCATTGCCAAGCTCCACGCCCCCTGCACGCCCCCCGGCGCACGCCGGGGTGTTCCATCCGTGCCCCGCTGCCGGGGCACTGCACGGCGCGATCCGCGGTCACATCCGACCGGGCTCCAGCGCCTGCCTGCGTACCTGCTTCGTCCCGCGTACCTGCGAGTACCTGCGGTCCTGCCGCATCCTGCGTACCTGCGAGTGCCTGCGCATCCGCTTCATCCTGCGTTCCGGTGCCTGCCTACGCACCTGCCACTGCCTTCGGCCCTGTCTGCTTGTACCGGGCTACGCGGCAAGCGCCAGCGCCTCGCGGGTGGTGCGGGCGGTACGTCCGGCGCGGGGGGCGCGGGGGGCGGGCACCGCGGAAGGTGTCAGGGCGCGAGCGGCGGCTCCCGGGGCGGCGGCACCCATGGCCGCGGCGGTGGTGGAGCGTCGGACACCGGGGGTCTTGCCGTGGGCCTCGGCCCGGATGCGCTGCTTCAGGGTCGGCGGCAGCGAACCGCCCCGGATCATCTCCCGCCAGCTCCGCGGAGCCGTGACGGCCGGCCGGCGCACGGAGGAGGCCGCGACAGTGGCCGCAGCCGCACCCCCGGTGGTGGGGGCAGCGGCGGCCGGAGCCACCTTGCCGCCGAAGCCGAGGGAGGAGAGGACGGCCACGAGGGCGGCCAGGACCGAGGTCCAGATCGACGTGAGGATGTTGGGGTGAGCCATGACTGAGTGCCTCGATTCGCGATGTACCGACGGGCGGATCTGAATACATTCGTCATGATGTGGGGGCAACCGCACTGCGCTCATCACACGCGCCGATCTTCCGACAAACACCACCCGGAAGGATCAATCAGACTTTCAGCCTGCCTCGTGGCCCCTGGTGAACGGGGCTCCCGGAGCCGCCGGGGACCGGGTCGGACCTGGCCCACCGTGCCGGCACACCGGCACCCGACCCGCCAGCCGGGAATCGCACCGCCCGCCTTACCCCAACGGGGAGCGCCCCCGGAGCAGGGCTGGTTCATCGGCGGTGAGTGAGTGCACGCTCTGCCAGGTACGCGCGGCCGAGCAGGATGAGTAGGTGTACTCAGGTGGCGGTCCTCGGCAGCTTCGAGACTGGACGCAGGTCGAACGAAGCGGAACGGGCACGGCGAACGGGGAACGACATGGTGCGGCGCTGGTCGAAGGCTGAGATGTGGGTGCCCAGCGCGTACCTGGCACTGGTGGTCGCGATGCTCGTGTACATCGAGATCGGCAGCCGGATGGGGGACATCGGGTTCTTCGGAGTCTGGCCGATCCTGGCCACGGCGCCGGTCAGCCTCCTGCTGCTGTCGTCCTTCCGGCCTGCGGCGGCGGACGCCCTGAACTCGGCCCCGATGCCGCCCGGGGAGCCCTACTACGGCTCGGAGCCGCCCGCCGAACCGCCCATGGAGTTCATTTCGGAGTCTGCTCCGCGCCCCTCGGACTGGGTACCGGACACGTCCGTGGCCGCCGACCCCGGCATCTGGTCCGGATTCGGCTTCCACGCCGCGATCCTGGCCGGCGCCCTGGTCAACGCCGCGGCGATCTGGACCCTGCTCCGCTACACGGCGCGCAGGCGCGCCGCCGGGAAGGCACGGGTCGGGTGAGCAGAGAGGGCGGGCACCCGATTCGGGTACCCGCCCTCTGACCTGGCGGTGGGTGTGGGATTTGAACCCACGGTGACATCGCTGCCACGACGGTTTTCAAGACCGTTCCCTTAGGCCGCTCGGGCAACCCACCTGGCCGGTACAGAGTACCGGCCAGGTGGGGGTGGCGGGGCGACTGTCGGGTCAGGAGGCCTGTGCCTTGTCGTAGGCCGCCTTGGCTTCATTGCCGAGGTACGGGCCGTACATGCGGTTGGGCAGGAAGGTGTAGCCGAAGCTGTTCACCGAAACCTGGGTGCCGAGGCCGGTGGCCTCGTTGAAGTCCTGGAACCAGGGGCCGCCGCTGGAGCCGCCGGTCATGTTGCAGCCCAGGCTGTGGTCCTTGGTCAGCAGGAAGTCCTTGCCGCTGTTGCCGCTGCAGTAGACCAGCTTCGTTCCGTCGTACGGGGCCGCCGCGGGGAAGCCGAAGGAATACATCCTCTTGTTGTAGCCGCCGTTGAAGAGGACTCCCTGCGCGCCGACGGCCTGGCTGAGGGTCTGGCCGTTCAGCGGGGCGACGACGGCGAGGCCGACGTCCATGTTCATGTCCTCGCTCGCCGCCCACTGGTCGGTGGCGAAGGTCTTGGTGGCCGACCACTGCCCGTAGGGCGCCGACCCGTTGTTGTAGGCGGGTACGAAGACCCAGTTCGTGTGCCAGGCGCCCTGGTACTTCACGCAGTGGCCCGCCGTCATGACCGTACTGCCGTTGGCGCTGGTGATCGAGTTTCCGGAACAGGAGGCGGTGCGGCCGCCCATCGTGAAGAAGACCCGGCCCGAGGTCTTCACGACCGCCCCGCCGCCGGTCCAGGCCCCGCCTGCCTGCGGGAACGCCGTCGGCGACGCAGCAGACGCGGCGGCCGTCGGGGCGATGGCGGTGGGAGTGGCGGAGGCGGCCACCGCGGTACGAGCCGCGCCGGGTACCGCCGTCACGTCGAGCGGAGTGGCCGCCCGCATCCGCTCGGCGGTCCAGAAGCCCTGGGTGTGCTGCGGCCGGAAGGACGTCGGGGCGTCCGCAGCGATCGAGGGGGTGGCCGCCGTCAGGACGCCCGCGACCAGGGCGCCCGCCGAGAGCAGGACGGACAAGGCCGTGCGATGACGATTCACGCATGACTCCTTCTGCCGTGCCCGGACCGGTCGGAGCCGGGCAGGGTGGGGGTGAAGAGCGGTCGGTGCGGATCGGCTGTGCGTGGTGCGCCGTACGTGGTGCGGCTGTCGGGGCAGAGTGGCACGGGCCCGCCTCAATGTCAGCGGGCAGTCAGAACGTTCGGTCGGTTCCGGCCAGGAAATGGCCAACTCCCGGCCGTTGCAGCGTCATACGGTGAGCATCACGCCCGCGTACGAGACCCCGGCGACGACCACCCACGCCGACAGTCCCAGCGCCGCCGCGCGCCCTCCGGTCCGGGCCAGCGTCGGCAGATGGACGGCGCTCCCCAGCCCGAACAGGGCCGCCGCCAGCAGTCCCTCCTGCGCGGTGTGTGCCCACTCCAGCGCTACGTCGGGCAGCAGACCGGTGGCGCGCAGCGCGGCCGCGGCCAGGAAGCCGGCGACGAACAGCGGTACCGGGGCCGGGCGCCGGCCCGAGGCGGTGCGCACCCCCTGCCGCCGGGCCCGTACGGCGAAGGCGACGGCCGCCACCAGCGGAGCGAGCAGGGCCACCCGCATCAGTTTGACCAGCACCGCCTCTCCCAGGGCATCCGGGCCGGCAGTCTGCGCGGTCGCCACCACTTGGCCGACGTCGTGGACACCGGCGCCGACCCACCGCCCGAAGGCAGGGTCGGAGAGCGCCAACGGGTCCTGGAGGAGCGGGAGTACGGCGATCGCGAGCGTCCCGCACAGGGTGACGAGTGCGACCGAGGCCGCCACGTCCTCCTCGTCGCTGCCCGACACCTGGCTCACCGCGCCGATCGCCGAAGCCCCGCAGATCGAATACCCCGTGGCGATCAGCAGCGGCTGGTCGCCCGGAAGCCCCAGCCGACGGCCCAGCCAGAGGGTGCCGAAGAACGTGGCTGCGACGACGCCGACGACCATGGCCACCGTGGCCCAGCCCAGACGGAGCACCTGGTCGAGCCCCAGGCCGAGGCCCAGCAGGACGATGCCGATCCGCATGAGCCGCCGGCCGGCCAGCGAGAGGCCCGCGCGCCCGGCCCCCCGGACGAAGGTCCGCGGTCCGGGCAGGTGCGCCACCGCAATGCCCAGCACCACCGAGGCGGTCAGCATCGGTACAGCGGGTATGAGGCGGTGGACGCACCAGGCGACCAGGGCTCCGCCCACCGCCAGCGCCAACCCCGGCCAGGGAGCGGATGTTTCACGTGAAACATGCCGAACCGCTGTGCTCTGCGGGCGATGGAGGAGTGCCATCAGTCGACGGGGAGCTTGTAGACGCGACGGATGCTGGTCCCCAGCCGGGACACGTCGGCGCCGTACACGTGCACCGATATGGCCTTTGTGGAGCAGGAGTTGCGCACTTTGTGGATGTCTCCGGGCGGGGCGAATCCGCACACGTCGCCCTGGGTGTTGACCACGTCCTCCGTCGCCACCAGACGGGCGGGACCTGCACCGGGTGCGAGGCGGAAGCGGCGCTCGCTCTCCTCGCCCTGGTGCACACCGGCCACGCACCACGACACGTGGTCATGGATGCAGGTCTCCTGCCCGGGCAGCCACACCAGCGCCACCACGGAGAAGCTTCCGTCGGACTCGGCGTGCAGGATGTGCTGCCGGTAGCGCTCGGGGTCGCCCTCCTGCTGCGTCGGCGTCAGCAGGTCGGGCGCCCCCAGGTGCGGGGCGAGCCTTTCGCCCACGAGGTAGGCGGTGAGGTCGGGAGCCAGTCCCCGCTCCACGACCGTGCGGATCTCACTGACGAGGGCGGCCATCCTCGTGGTGGTACGGGCCGGTGTGGTGGTGGTCATACGGGCAGCGTGCGGGCGCCGTTCCCACGCGTCCAACGACAGTTGTGACGTGAAATCCCAAGCAGCGCTTATGGGTTGGTCAGCAGCCGACCCGGTTGGCCGCCACCCGCTTCAGCGCGTTCAGCACCACGGACGTCGCCGGAATCCGAAGATGGTCCCGGTAGACGTACGCGGCGATGTGCCGCCGGGCAGCAGGCTGGAGCGCACGTCCGCAGACCCGGCTCAGTGAGAGCGAGGGCAGGACGAGCGCGGGCATCATCGCCACGCCCAGGCCTTGGGCCACCAGGCTCTGCACCACCAGATTGTCGTCGGTGGCGAAGCGGATGTCGGGCACGAAACCGAGCTCGGCGCACTCGTGCAGCAGGTTCGCCCGGCAGCGCGGGCAGCCCGCGATCCACCGTTCCTCGGCGAGGTCGGCCAGGTGCACGGCGCGGCGCCGGGCCAGCGGGTGCCCGGTCGGGAGGAGTACCGTCAGCTGGTCCTCCAGCAGCCTGACCTCGGTGACCTCCTCCGGCACCTCCTCGTGCAGGCCGGGATAGGTGAAGGCCAGGGTGATGTCGCACTCGCCGCGCTCCAGCCGCCGCAGCGACTCAGGGGGCTCTCCCTCCAGCAGTTCCACCTGTATGCCCGGGTGGTCCTTGGCCAGGCCGCTCAGGGCTTCCGGGACGAGGGTGACGTTGGCGCTGGGGAAGCCGCACAGTCTGACCCGGCCGGTGCGCAGGCGGGCGTACGCCCTCAGCTGGGCCTCGGCGGCGGAGAGGTTGCCGAGGATGGTCTCGGCGTGCCGGGAGAGCGACTCCCCGGCCTCGGTGAGCTGCATCTTGCGGCCCACGCGTGTGAACAGCGGGGTGCCGACGGCGCGTTCGAGCGCCTTCATCTGCTGGGTGATGGCGGGCTGGGTGTAGCCCAGCACGCGCGCGGCCGCCGAGTACGAGCCGGAGGCGACCACCGCGTGGAACGTCCGTATGTGCCGAGAATCGAACACGAGCGAAGCATAAGCGGACGTTGGAGGGGCCGTGGGCGGAATCCCGCCCACGGCCCCTCGTCACCGCGCCACTGCCGTGGCCGGTGGTGCTACTTGTCGCCGATCCTGGAGCCGAGCGTGATGTCGACGGTGGTCGGCTTGCCGTCGCGCAGATAAGTCAGCTTCACCGTGTCGCCGGGCTTGTAGGTCCAGATCATGCTGATCAGGGTCGGGCCGCTGTCGACCGGCTTGCCGCCGAAGTCCGTGATGATGTCGCCCGGCTTGAGCCCCGCCTTGCCGGCCGGACCGTTGGGGTCGACGAGCTCGTTGGCGGCCGCGCCCTGCTCGGAGATCTTCGCGCCCTCGGTCTTGGCCTGGAGGTCCACCGATACCGAGATCACCGGGTAGACCGGCTTGCCCGTCTTGATCAGCGACTCGGCCACGTTCTTGGCCTGGTTGATCGGGATGGCGAAGCCGAGGCCGATCGAGCCGGCCTGGCCGCCGCCGAAGCCGCCGTTGCCGGCCGACTGGATCGCGGAGTTGATGCCGATGACCGCGCCGCGGCCGTCGAGCAGCGGACCGCCGGAGTTTCCCGGGTTGATCGAGGCGTCCGTCTGGAGTGCGCTCATGTAGGAGTTCTTGCTGCCGGTGCCGTCGCCGGAGGCGACCGGGCGGTTCTTGGCGCTGACGATGCCGGTGGTCACCGTGTTGGACAGGCCGAAGGGGGCGCCGATCGCGATCGTGGCGTCGCCGACCGCGACCTTGTCGGAGTCGCCCAGCGCCAGCGGCTTGAGGCCCGCCGGCGGGTTCTTCAGCTTGAGCACGGCGACGTCGTAGCCCTGGGCGCGGCCGACCACCTCGGCGTCGTACCGCTTGCCGTCGGAGAAGGTCGCGAAGAGCTTGCCGCCGTTCGCCGCGGAGGCCACCACGTGATTGTTGGTGAGGATGTGGCCCTGCTGGTCGTAGACGAACCCGGTGCCGGTGCCGCCCTCGCCGTCTCCGGCCGAGGCCTCGATGGTGACCACGCTGGGCAGTGCGCCCGCGGCGAGCCCGGCGATGGAGCCGGCCTCGCGCTTGAGGTCCTTCGGGGTGTTGGTCGCGCTGATGGTGGTCGAGCCGCTGCCGTTGTTGCTGCGCTCGGCGGCCCAGTAGCCGACGCTGCCGCCGATGCCGCCCGCGAGGAGGGCCGCCACGAGCACGGCCGCGATCATGCCGCCCCTGCCCTTCGCCTTGGGCGCGGGGAAGCCGTCGGCGGCCGGGGGAGCGCCCCAGACGGGGCCGCCCGCACCGCCGGCGCCGTACGCCGGCACGGTGGGCGGCGGGGGCGGCCAGCCCTCGGCAGCGTGCGGGGCCGGCGCGGAGGGCTGGCCGTATCCGGGAGCCGGCGCGGGGGGCTGGCCGTATCCGGGGGCCTGCCCCGCGGACGCGGGCGGGATCTGCTGGGTCGGCTCGGTGCCCGGCGCGGGCGTCGGCGGAAGCTGCTGGGTCACCTGCTCACCGGCGGCGGGCGCCGGAGCAGGGGCGGGTGCCGCGGGCGGGGCCTGCGGGACGGCCGGAGCAGCCGGAGCGGCGTCCTGGGGGGCGTGGTCCGGCCGCGGTCCGGCTGCGGAGGCCGCCGGCGCCGTCTCGGAGCCCTGAGCAGGGGTCACGGACGGGGCCGCGGGGGGTGTGGGGGCCGCGGTGCCCTCGTTCTCGGTGCTCACAGCTCTCTCTCCTCGTCACACACAGCTGCAGAAATCCGGCGATATCGATCCGGCTGAACGTTCGACGTGCCGTACAAGTTCCAGGGCAAAGCCTTTCCCATGCCCCGTCAGAGCACTGTAAGCCGGACCTGTGCATCTCCCCCCATTCTTTATGTCCGGCATTTCGGATGCACTCGCAGGGCCGGACCCCGCCCCCCGGAGGGCTGACGGTGGCACCATGACCCGGTGACCCACGCAATGCCGCGCACCATCCAGGTCGTCGCCCACCGCGGCGCTTCGGAGGATGCCCCCGAGCACACCCTGGCCGCCTACCGCAAGGCCATCGAGGACGGCGCAGACGCCCTCGAATGCGATGTCCGGCTCACCGCCGACGGCCATCTGGTCCTGGTCCACGACCGCCGGGTGAACCGCACCTCGAACGGCCGCGGCGCCGTCTCCGCCCTGGAGCTGGCCGACCTCGCCGCCCTCGACTTCGGCTCCTGGAAGGACCGCGAGGAGTCCCCCGACTGGGACGCCGACCCCGAGCGCACCTCGGTCCTCACCCTGGAGCGCCTCCTGGAGCTGGTCGCGGACACGGGGAGGCCCGTACAGCTCGCGATCGAGACGAAGCACCCGACGCGCTGGGCCGGACAGGTGGAGGAGCGCCTCCTCTTCCTCCTCAAGCGCTTCGGCCTCGACGCCCCGCCGGCCGGGGGCCCGCACCCGGTCCGGGTCATGAGCTTCTCCGCGCGCTCCCTGCACCGGGTCCGGGCCGCCGCGCCGACGGTACCCACCGTGTACCTGATGCAGTTCATCTCGCCCCGGATGCGCGACGGGCGACTGCCGGCCGGAGTGACGATCGCCGGCCCCGGCATGCGGATCGTCCGCAATCATCCCGGCTTCATCCGCAAGCTCCAGGACGCAGGCCATGGCGTTCACGTATGGACCGTGAACGAGCCAGATGACGTTCAGCTCTGCGCTGATATGGGTGTGGAAGCGATCATCACGAACAGACCCCGTCAAGTTCTGTCCCAACTGGGGCGCTGACGTCCCGGTTTGCGCACCGGCCACCACCACCCCCTCCGTCACAGGGTGTGCCCCGGCGCATCCGCTCCGCATTCGATCGGCGCGAATGCGTCAGAGCGGCCTGCTCCGGCGGTTTCCGGTCCAGGCCAAGGGGGCATCCAGACCATGCGTGGGGCTAAGGAGGTTCCGGGGGTGGCGTTGGTGGTGGCACAAGAAGTGCCCACGTCGTCGTGCATGGACGTACGCCATGGTCCTGCGGGCGTGGGTGAGGCCAGGCACCGGATGCGCGAACAACTGCGTATCAGCGGGGTGGCCGAATCGGTCGTGGACGATGCCGTACTGATCCTTTCCGAACTGCTCAGCAACGCCTGCCGACACGGCAGGCCCCTGGGCGCGCGGGAAGTCGGGGACGGGGAGATACGCGCCGCATGGCGCATCGACAGAGCGGGGCGGCTGACGGTAGAGGTCACGGACGGGGGTGGGCCCACCCGGCCTGTTCCTTCCACGCCCTCGGTCACCGCACGCGGCGGCCGGGGGCTGAACATCATCAGCACCCTTGCCCAGGACTGGGGTGTCCGGGACGGAGCGGCGGGTGAGGTCACCGTCTGGGTGGTCGTCGCCTGTGGGCCCCGGCACGAGGATTTCGCTACGCGCGTTGCGCCCCCGGCGATCGACTTCAGCACGGCATTCGACGATCTCGATGTCTGACCCCGCGGACCCGGAAGCCAGGACCTCTTGGAACCGGGACCCCTGACCGCACAACAGCTCACCATCAGCACAGCAGTACCGGTCATCCGTACAGGCGGCCGTCCGGGAGCGCACGCCGACCGTGCTCCCGGCCGCACCCCACCGGTTCCGGCGGTACGAACGGCTAGGCTCGCGCCCAGACACGACGCCGTACCGCCGCAACCGGGAGACACGCACGATGGCCAAGAAGCGCCCCGCAGCCAAGTCCGCAAAGCCGCAGCTCAACAACGGTGAGATCCCCGTTGTGGGCGCTCGCGAGCCCTGCCCCTGCGGATCCGGGCGCCGCTACAAGGCCTGCCACGGCGCAGCCGCCGCGCACGCCGTCACCGAGCACGTCCAGCGGCCCTTCGAGGGGCTGCCGGGCGAGTGCGACTGGGTCGCGCTGCGCGAGCTCGTTCCCGCGGCCACCATCCCGCTGTCGCTGAAGGGCGGCCTGCCCGAGGGCGTCCCCTCCGTCACGCTGGTGACCGTACTGCCCATGGCCTGGCCGGCGCTGCGCCGCGAGGACGGGTCCGTGCTCCTCGGTCTGCAGAACGAGACGACCACCGGCGACCTGAGCCGCGACATGGCCGACACCCTGCAGCGCGCACTCGTCGCGGAGCCGGGAACTCCGGTCGCTGCCCGCCGGGTCCCCGCCGAGGGTCCCCGACTTCAGGATCTCCTGGACACCGACGGCGGTTTCGAGCCGGTTGTGCACAGCGGCTTCGAATTCTGGATTCCGGAATCCGAGGGCGGCCAGAACGCGTCCCCGGAGATCGCCGCCTCGCTGGAGCGCGCCAACGCGGCCGCCATCCCCACCGTCAAGCTGACCGGCGTCGACGCCGCCTACTGGTGCGAGACCCCGGACAAGAACCACCTGCGCTGGGTCATGCCGCACCCCGAGGAGAAGCTGCTCGACGCCCTCGCGCGGCTGCACGCGGCCGGCACGTCCTCGCTCGGCGAGGGGACGAAGCTCGTCGGCTCCTTCCGCGCCCACGGTCTGATGGTCCCGGTCTGGGACCTGCCGACCGGGGTGACGGCCGACGACGTCGAGAAGCCGGCGGCGGAGTTCGCGGAGCGGCTGGCCAAGGCGCTGGCCACGGATGCTCCGCTGACCACGGAGGAGCGCCGGGCGCGCGGCGGCCTCACCAACCGCCAGGTGACCCTCAGCTGACGTCGCGCGTGCGCGCGGAGCCGGTGACCGGAGTCACAACTCCCGCTAATCGTCTGCAAATCTGTGTCTGAATATCAGAGATCGAATTTGCGAACAGGCGATCTCTTGTTACCGTTCTTGTAGCCCGGTCGCTGGTGCATCCCCCGTCGCCAGCGACCGGGCCCTTCCATTTACGGCGGTACTCAACCGTCACCATGCGCCGGTGAGTTGCTCCCGGACCGCAGGAGCAGCTGCCCTTCATCATCCGGAACTGCAAACTCCGCAACGGCCGAGTAACTCTCCGGACCCCCGCCCGAGTCCTCTTTCGGCGTCTCGCACAGACCGGGTTCATCACCGGCGCCGACCGGACAGCGGATCTGCACCGTGCGCCCGGCAGGCCCCATCACCGTCAGCACGGCATCCAGCGCGCGACCACTCGTGTTCCTGTAGTAACTCCTGCCCCATGTCTGGCCTTCGGCCACCAGGACGCACGTCTGCGCCTCGACGCCTTGCGGAGAGGTCAGTTCGGGACCGCAGCGGGAATCCGTGCGCGGCTGCTCCGCGGGCCGTGGCTGTTCGGTCGCGGCCGGCTCCGCCGGGCGCCCGGCCGGCGCAGGGGAGGAACGAGCGGGGCCCGAAAGGCCGAGGGTCTTGAACAGGCCGCCGCCCTTTCCGTCGTCCTGACCGGCAAAATCAGGCCCGGCGATCGCGCCGGCGAGCGGGAGCGACAAGATGATCAGCACACCGGCGCCGATACCGATCAGGCGGAGATTCATTCGCCGAAGATAGCGACGCGGGAAAGGGGCGCGGAGATGCCCGCGCCCAATTCCCTTGGAAACTCGACCCGCTGGCACCCGTACGAGTGATCCTGCGGGACCTCACAGGTCAGTACGCGAGCCGGCTGCCGCCGCCGGGCGCGCTGCTGCTCGCCTCGACCAGTGCGTCCACCACCGCCTCGACGTCGGGCAGCCAGAACTCCACCCCCGCGGCCTGCGACGGCCGCGCGCCAGGGGACTGAGGACCGGCCGGACACTGCGGCAGCGCACGCGGTTCGCGCGCCCAGCGCACCCGGCCGCCACTGGACGCGGTGGACGGCGGGAGGAGCAGGTAGCCGCCCTCGCCGTGGAACCGCAGTGAGGACGGCACGTGGTCCTTCGCGTACAGGAGTTCCCCGAGCCGCTCCAGCGAGTACGGCGCCACGAGCAGCGCCCACCGGGTGGGCGTGGCGACGACCGGCCCGAGCCTGAGGCCCTGCGCCTCCAGCCGTACGAGGGCCGACGCGGCCGCGCCGGCCGGGAGGCTCACGGCGCACGGGGCGGTTCCGCCGGTCGCCATCAGGACGGGTGCGGTGGGCCGGTTGGTCCACCACCAGGTCACCATGCGGGGGTCGGTGGAGGCGGCGAGCAGACCAGGGTCGAAGGGATGGGCACCGGGGACGACGCAGTCGGGGTCGGGGCAGGCGCAGCGCGTACCGTCCGTACCGGACCGGCCGACGCCGGGCAGGACGGGCCACCGCCATGCGGTGGCGCAGGTGAGCGCCGCCTCGAGGGCAGCGGAAGTTCCGCCGCCCCGACCCCGGTCGGGGCGTAGGGATTGAAAGCGATCGCGGAGCCGCTGGAGACGCCTTCCGAGGATCTCGCGCATGAGCGCTCGTTCCTTTCCGTTGAACGTCGAGGGCCACATCACACCATGTAACCGGTGACTCACCACACGTACAGGTTTCGCGTCACTGTCCGCCAGGGGCAGGTCCACACGGCTCGTGCAGTCTTCTTACGGGTCCATCAAACGTCCGGCGGGGATGGAGCGCGACCCGCGCCGACTGCCCAGACCGGCTGCCGCCGCTTAGGACGACAGACCGCGACCGAGCGGTTCCCGGTACGCCAACTGGCCCCGGCCACCACCGAGTACGTACCCGACCCCCCTGCGCAGCTCGTCCAGTCGACCTCAAAAACCGACTGCTTCCAGCTTTTTCCGGCCAAGTTCTAGCCTTGGCCCGACAGTGAGTTGCCGCCTCGTGGACACCAGGATTCCCACCTGGGCAATGCTGGACATGCATCCATGTGTGCGTGTAGATGTGGATTCCTTGATGGCGGCGCAGCACGGTCTGGGGGTTTGCGATGCTATTCGGCGAATCGCACCAGGTGGAAAGGCGGACGCCATGAGCGCCCCGCATCTGCCGAAAGTGGCTGGAATCGATCCAGCAGTCACCGCGTCACCGCACACTGCGGCGCCCGCACCCGCCCGCCCCACCCCCGCACCGGCCCCTCCGACCGCACCGGGCAGCCTCATCCAGGACCGGCTGGCGGGCATGGTCTCGGACCTCACCACCCTGCACGAGCTCACCGAGCGCCTGGCCCGCGCCGGCGACCTCGACACCTCCCTCCACGAGTTCCTGCGCGCCGGAGCCGCACTCGTCGGCGCGCGCCGCGGCCTGGTCGTCCTGGAGCCCTCCGACGGACTCGGCCCCACCGCCACCATCGGCCTCGGACTCGGCCACGCCGAACTGGGCCACATCGAGACCGTGCCGCGCAGCGCGACCCGCTACGGGCGGATCCTCGACGGGCTGCCCGACGCCCAGGGCGGCTCCGAAGTCCTCCCCGAACCGGACGCACCCCCCGGCACCGGCGGATTCGCCTCCCCCGCGGACCCCCGCCACCGCGAGGTCGCCGCCCGGCTCGGCTACGCCGCCAGCTACGCGCTCCCGCTGACCGCCGAGGCCACCGGCCGGCTCGGCGCCGCCGTATGGCTCTACGACGAACAGGCCGAGCCGAACGACCGCCAGCGCGACCTGGCCGGCCTGTACGTGCGCCACGCCGCCGAGCACCTGGCCCGGATGCTGGAGGTGGAACGATCCCGCACCCGCCTGGCCACCGTCGCGGAGGAGCTGCTGCCCAGCCGGCTCCCCCGGATTCCGGGGGTGCAGCTCGCGGCCCGCCACCACACGGGACCGCTCGGCGGGGGCGACTGGTACGACGCGCTGCCGCTGCCCGAGGGCGCCCTCGGGCTGGCCGTGGGCTCCGTCACCGGCTCCGGCCCGAGCGCCGTCGCCGCCATGGGACGCCTGCGCGCCTCGCTGCGCGCCTACGCCGTGATGGAGGGCGAGGACCCCGTAGCCGTCCTGTCCGACCTGGAACTGCTGCTGCGGCTGACCGAGCCCGCCCGCTCGGCCACCGCGCTCTTCGCGTACTGCGAGCCCGCCGGAGGCCCGCAGACCGACGGCCGGGGCAGCAAGATCATCCTGGCGGGCGCCGGGCACGCCCCGCCGCTCGTCATCGGCGAGCACCGCACCGAGTACGTGGAGACCTCGCTCTCCGCTCCGCTGGGCATGCTGTCCTGCTGGGAGGCACCCAGCATGGAGATCGAACCCGCACCCGGAGAAACGGTGCTTCTCTACACCGACGGGCTGCTGCGTCACACCGGCGACCCGATGGACCGGGCCTACGCGCGGCTTCACGCGGCGGCCGCAGGGGTGCCCCGCGCCGCCCGGGAGGACCCGGCGGCCCTGTGCGACCACATCCTGCGGACCGTGCTGCCCGACGGGCGGCCGGCCGACGCCCCCGAGGACATCGTGCTGCTCGCAGCCCGCTTCGAGTGATCCGCCGCGGGTTCCGGACCGTGACAACCCGCACGATCCGGACCACGCCTTCCCCGTACACGCATACGATGGATGAGGTCCACACCCAGGTCCGTACCGTCGTAGCTGAGGAGAAGACGTGGCTGACGAGCTCACCCCGGAGACCCCGGAAGAAGAGCAGCCCAAGAAGACGCACAAGCAGCGCAAGAACGGTCTGTACCCGGGCGTCAGCGACGAACTCGCCGAGAACATGCGCACCGGCTGGGCCGACACCGAGCTGCACGGACTGGAGCCGATCGCGCAGGCCGCGCACACCGCGGCCCGGCGCGCGGCGCTGTCCGAGCGCTTCCCGGGTGAGCGCCTGGTCATCCCCGCGGGCCGCCTGAAGACCCGCTCGAACGACACCGAGTACCCCTTCCGCGCCTCGACCGAGTACGCCTACCTCACCGGCGACCAGACCGAGAACGGCGTCCTGGTCCTGGAGCCGAACGGCGCGACCGGGCACACCGCGACCATCTACCTGCTGCCGCGCTCCGACCGTGAGAACGGCGAGTTCTGGCTGTCCGGCCAGGGCGAGCTGTGGGTCGGCCGCCGCCACTCCCTCACCGAGGCCGAGCAGCTGCTGGGCATCCCCGCCCAGGACGTGCGCGAGCTCGCCGCGGCCCTCACCGAGGCCGAGGGCCCGGTCCGCGCCGTGCGCGGCCACGACGCGGTGATCGAGTCCGCCCTCACCGACAAGGTGACCAAGGAGCGCGACGAGGAGCTGCGCGTCTACCTCTCCGAGGCCCGCGCCGTGAAGGACGAGTTCGAGATCGGCGAGCTGCAGAAGGCCGTCGACTCCACCGTCCGCGGTTTCGAGGACGTCGTGAAGGTCCTCGACAAGGCCGAGGCCACGTCCGAGCGCTACATCGAGGGCACCTTCTTCCTGCGCGCCCGCGTCGAGGGCAACGACGTCGGCTACGGGTCGATCTGCGCCGCCGGCGCGCACGCCTGCACCCTGCACTGGGTGCGCAACGACGGCGCCGTCCGCTCCGGTGACCTGCTGCTGCTCGACGCCGGTGTGGAGACCCACTCCCTCTACACCGCCGACGTCACGCGCACGCTGCCGATCAACGGCACGTACACGGACATCCAGCGCAAGATCTACGACGCGGTCTACGAGTCCCAGGAAGCCGGCATCGCCGCGGTGAAGCCGGGCGCGAAGTTCCGCGACTTCCACGACGCCTCCCAGCACGTGCTGGCCGAGAAGCTCGTCGAATGGGGCCTGCTCGAGGGCCCGGTCGAGCGTGTCCTGGAGCTCGGCCTCCAGCGCCGCTGGACCCTGCACGGCACCGGCCACATGCTCGGCATGGACGTCCACGACTGCGCCGCCGCGCGCACCGAGGCGTACGTGGACGGGACGCTGGAGCCCGGCATGTGCCTCACCGTCGAGCCGGGTCTCTACTTCCAGGCCGACGACCTGACCGTGCCCGAGGAGTACCGCGGCATCGGCGTCCGGATCGAGGACGACATCCTCGTCACCGAGGACGGCAACCGGAACCTGTCGGCCGGGCTGCCCCGCACCTCGACCGAGGTCGAAGCCTGGATGGCGCGCCTGAAGGGCTGACGCGGCCGGACCGAGGTCGACAGGACCGACGTCCGCACCGAAGCGTGTCGGTGGGCGGGATCCCGGACGGGGTCCCGCCCACCGGCGTACTACGACGCCTTCAGCAGGGCGTCGTCACGCCACTTCAGCATCTTGTCGAAGCTCACCACGGCGCCGCGGCCCGGCCGGTTGCGGAAGCGGACGTGGTCGGAGAGCTCGGCGATCAGGTGCAGGCCCCGACCGTGCTCGGCCAGGGCGGGTCTGCGGCGGGCCACCGTGGCGGGCGGGAACCCCGGCCCGGAGTCGGTCACCTCGATGCGGCAGCGGTCCCCGTCCAGATACGCCGTGACGTGGTACGCCTCGGTCTCGTCCGGAACACCCCCGCCCCCGCCGTGCTCCACCGCGTTCGCACAGGCTTCGCTCAGCGCCACCGAGAGGTCGAAGGAGATGTCCGGGTCCACCCCCGCGGTCTCCATCGTCCCCAACAGCAGTCGCCTGGCGAGCGACACGCTCGCGGCCTCGCGCCTCAAGTGGAGAGACCACCAGATGCTCATACGGTTACCTATTGCCGCCCGCGAGGGGCCGTAAGCCCCCTTGGGCCGTCCGGGAACTCATTGCACACGTCCGGCGGATGCGGATCTTCCGGACCTGCCGTATGGGCGACATCAGTGCAGTGCGATGATGTCCCGGCCATGTCCGACCCCCACACGACGCATGCCGGAGCCGGCCTCCGGCTGATCCGGGCCGCGGTGTTCACCGCGGTCTGTGTCGTGCTGTCCGCGATCGGGCACGCCCTGGCATCCTGCGCCACCGTGCCCTGGTGGTCCCTGTGCGCTGTCTTCCTCGCCGTCTTCGCGATCGCTGCGCCGCTCGCCGGGCGCCGCCGGACACTGCCCGGCCTCGCCGCCGGGCTCACCGCCGGGCAGCTCGCGCTGCACGCGCTGTTCGGCATCGGCCAGCACAGCACCGCGGCCGCCCGGACACCCGGCAGCGCCTCCGACAGCTCGCTCGCGGAACTCGCCGCGCGGCTGGTGTGCGGGGGCAACTCCGTACCCATGAGCCCCGCCGACGCCCGCCGCATCCTGGAGGCCGCCGGCCTGGACCCGACCGCCTTGGCCGAGCAGGCCGCGGCGCAGGGCCACGGCGGGCACGTCGCCCGGGCCGTCACCGCCGCGCCCGAGACCGGTCTGTTCAGCCCGGCGATGCTGCTCGGGCACCTGCTGGCCGCGCTCGTCGCCGGCTGGCTGCTCGGCCGCGGCGACGCCGCGCTCTTCCGGCTCGTCGAGCTGTCCCGGCTCACCGCCGAGGCCGCCCCGATGCGCCCGCTGCGTGCCGCACTCGCCTTCGTACGCGCCCTCGGCGCGGGACTCGGCGCGTCCGCCCGCACCCCGCGGACCGGCCGCCGGACCGGAACCGACCCCGTGGCCTCCACGGGCCGGGAAGCACTCCAGCACACGGTGATCCGCCGCGGCCCGCCTGCGGCGTTCGTCCTCGCAGCCTGACGCGGCACCCTTTACCCGGACACACAGCGGGAACACCGGTGCCGCGTACTCCGCGCGCGCCCGTGCGCGGAGCCACCGCCACCACTGCTCTCCGTGGAGTGTTTCCGCCATGAAGACCTCTCGCGTCTCCTTCGCCGCCGCCCTCGCCGCCGGCTCCGTCCTCGTCCTCTCCGGCACCGCCTTCGCACACGTCGGCGTGCAGCCGATCGGCGAAGCCTCCAAGGGCGGTTACGCGACGCTCAACTTCAAGGTCCCCAACGAGCGTGACAACGCCTCGACCACGCAGCTCGAGGTCAACTTCCCGGTCGACCAGCCGCTCACGTCCGTCATGCCCCAGGACATCCCCGGCTGGACCGTGAACGTCGAGAAGACGAAGCTCGACAAGCCCCTGACCGTGCACGGCAGGCAGGTCGGCGAAGTGGTCACCAAGGTGACCTGGTCCGGCGGCAAGATCGGCCCGGGCATGTTCCAGCAGTTCCCGGTCTCCGTCGGCAAGCTCCCCGAGAACGCCGACCAGATGGTCTTCAAGGCGATCCAGACCTACGACAACAACGAGGTCGTGCGCTGGATCGAGGAGCCCAAGGAAGGCGCCCCGGAACCGCAGACCCCGGCCCCCGTGCTCAAGCTGACCGCCGCGAAGGGCGACGACCACCACGCCGGCGCCAAGACCGACGGGGCGAAGAACACCGACCAGGACGCCGGCAAGGCAGCCGGCCACGGCCACGGCCATGACCAGGCCTCCGCCGACCACGGCTCCGACACCACCGCGCGCGTCCTCGGCATCGCCGGCATCGTCGTCGGGCTCGGCGGTGTCGCCTTCGGCGTCGCCGCACGCCGCCGCTCCGTCTGACGGGCCGCTCCGTCCGACGGCTGCTCCCTCTCACGGGCCGCTCCGTCCGACGGGCCGCGCCCCGGGCGCGGTCGCGCCCGGCATCCTCTCACCCCATCCCCGATCCCAGGGACATCCCTCCATGCGCACCACACGTGTGACGGCCGCCGCGCTCCTCGCCGCGGCCCTACTCGCCCTCACCGCCTGCGGCGGTGAAACCGCCAAGAACGACAGCGGAGTCACCCAGATCTCCGGCGGCCAGGACGCCAAGAAGGCGGCCACCGTCCTGGACCGCCCCTTCAACAAGCCGGAACTCGTCCTGACGGACACCACCGGCAAGCCGTGGAACCTCCGCGAGCAGACCAAGGGCAAGCCGACCCTCATCTACTTCGGTTACACCAACTGCCCGGACGTGTGTCCGCTGACGATGAGCAACGTCGCCGTCGCCAAGAAGAGCCTCCCGAAGGAGGACCAGGACAACCTCCGGGTCGTCTTCGTCACCACCGACCCCGAACGGGACACCCCCGAATCGCTCGGTGCGTGGCTCAAGGCGCAGGACCCGTCCTTCATCGGACTCACCGGGGACTTCGCGACCATCCAGGCCGCCGCACGGACCCTCGGCATCGGCATCGATCCCGCCCAGAAGGAGGCCGACGGCAGCGTCGTCTCCATGCACGGCGCGCAGGTCATCGCGTTCTCGCCCAAGACCGACGAGGGCTACGTCCTCTACGGCGAGGGCACGACCGTCGACGACTACACCAAGGATCTGCCGAAGCTCGCCAAGGGGGAGAACCCGTGAACACCCGCACCATCCGCACCCTCGCCGCCGCCTTCTCCCTGACGGCAGCACTTGCCATATCCGGCTGTTCCGGCGAAGCCGAACCGCCGCTCGTCGTCAAGGGCGCCTTCATGCCCCAGCCCGTGAGCGACAAGATGGCCGGTGCCTTCATGGTCATCGGCAACCCCACCGAAGAGCCCGACAAGCTCATCGGCGCCACCTCCCCGCTCTCCGACGATCTCCAGATCCACGAGACCAAGGACCAGAAGATGCAGCAGGTCCAGTCGATGGACGTGCCGGCGGACGGCGAGCTCCGGCTGGAGCGTGGCGGCAACCACATCATGTTCATGGGGCTCAAGAGCACTCCCAAGGTCGGCGACAAGGTCGCCGTCGAGCTCCGCTTCGAGAAGGCCGGCTCCGTCAAGGTCGAGCTGGACGTGAAGGAACGCACGTACAACGCGCAGGCTCCGACTTCCACGGCCGGCCACGGCCACTGACGGACCGAGGACTGACACGCCATGACGGCCACCGCCCCCGCCCCCTCCACGGCCCGCGCCCGTGCCACGGCATTCCTGCCACGGCTCGCGCTGGTCCTCGCAGCTCTGCTGGCGACCCTGTTCACCGCGGCCGCACCGGCCACGGCGCACGCCGCCCTCACCGCGAGCGACCCCACGGACGGGGCGGTGGTCGCCACGGCACCCGCCCAGGTCACGCTCTCCTTCTCGAAGCAGGTCGCCATGGGCGACGATTCGATCCGCGTCCTCGACCCGCAGGGGCGACGGGTGGACACCGGTGAACTGCGCGACATGTGCAGCGGGAACACCATCCGCTACGGCACCGCCCTCCACTCCGGCCTGCCCAACGGCACCTACACCGTCGCCTGGCAGGCCGTCTCGGCAGACAGCCACCCCATCTCCGGCGCGTTCACCTTCTCCATCGGCGCGCCCTCGGCCACCGAGGTCTCCCTCCCCACCACGACGGCGGGCGGCGGGCCCGTCGGGATCGCCTACGGCATCGCCCGCTACGCCGCCTACGCCGGCTTCACCGTCCTGGTCGGCGGCGCGGCGTTCGTCCTGCTGTGCTGGCGCCGGGGTGCCGCCGAGCGGCCGCTCCAGAAGCTCGTCGTGCGGGCCTGGGTCACCCTGACCGCCGCCACCCTGGCGATGCTGGTGCTGCGGACTCCGTACACGGGGTCCGGCCGGTTCGCCGACGCCTTCGACCTGGAGGGTCTCCGGGCGGTCCTGGAGACGAAGACGGGCGCGTCGCTGGTCTCCCGGCTGCTCCTGCTGGGCGCGGCCGCCCTCTTCGTCGCGGTCCTCTTCGGCGTGTACGCGCGCCGCCTGGAGGACGGCCGGAGCGAAGAGGAGAAGGCCGGGGACACCAACGACCTCACGTTCGGCCTCGCCGTCGGCGGCGCCGTGGTCTCCGGCGGCATCGCGGCCACCTGGGCCCTGTCCGAGCACGCGTCGACCGGTATCCAGCCCGGTCTGGCCATGCCCGCCGACATCCTCCACATGCTGGCCGTGGCCACCTGGCTCGGCGGTCTCTGTGCGCTGCTCGTCGCTCTGCACAAGGTGCCGGGGATCGAGCGCTCGGCGGTCCGGCGGTTCTCCCGAGTCGCCTTCGTCAGCGTGGTGGTCCTGGCCGTCACCGGGGTGTACCAGGCCTGGCGACAGACCGGCACCTGGTCCGCGCTCACCGGCACCGAATACGGGCGGCTGCTGCTCCTCAAGGTCGCCCTGGTGGCGGTTCTGCTCGCCGTGGCCTACACCTCGCGGAAGTGGACCGCCCGGCTCGCCGAGTCACCCGCCGTGCTCGAAGCGGCCGACGTGAAGGTGGGTACGCCGGTATCCGCAGCCGACGATGTTTCACGTGAAACAGAGCCCGCGGCCGTACCCGTGGACCGGGAGCGCGCGGCGCAGCTCGCCCGGCAGCGGGCCGCTCTGGACAGCGCGCGCGAGAAGCGGATGCGTGACGCGGACCCGGACCGCGCGGGCCTGCGCCGCTCCGTCCTGGCCGAGGCGGCGATCGCCGTGGTCCTGCTCGCGGTGACCACGGTCCTCACGAGCACCGAGCCCGGGCGCACCGTCGAGCAGGAGGCGGCCCGCGGCTCCACCGCCACCGCGGTCCCCGACCGTGCCGTGAAGATCACCCTGCCGTTCGACACCGGCGGTCCGAACGGCAAGGGCTCCGTCCGGCTTGAGCTCGACCCGGGCAGGGTCGGTGCCAACACCCTGCACCTCTGGGCGGACACCGGCGACGGGCAGCCCTTCGACCTCCCCGAGGCGAAGGTCGCCTTCACCCTGCCGGCCAAGGACATCGGCCCCCTGCCGGTCGTCCCCGACCGGTCCGCCCCCGGGCACTGGACCGCATCCGGTGTCCAACTGCCGCTCGCCGGCGAATGGCGCATCGACGTGACCGTCCGTACGTCCGACATCGACCAGACCACCGTCCAGAAGACCGTGAAGATCGGCTGACCAGCGTGACCGAGAGCAACCCCGACATCGAGATCTCCCGGCGACGGCTGCTGGGCACCGTCGGCGCCGCAGGCGCCGCGGGCCTGGCCCTCGGCGGCGCGAGCGGCGCCCTGGCGCACTCCGCGCTCGCCGGCCCCGGAAGCGGATCCGCCACCGGAGCGGCAGGGAGCCTCTCCTCCCTCGGAGCCACTCAGGTGGCGTTCCACGGGGACCACCAGGCCGGCATCACCACCCCCCTGCAGGCCAAGGGACACGTCGTCGCCTTCGACCTGGCACCCGGAGCGGGCCGCCCCGAGGCTGCGGCGCTGCTGCGGCGCTGGTCCGACACCGCACGGCGGCTCATGGCGGGCGAAACCGCCCCGACCGGCGACACCGGTATCGCCCTCGACGCGGGGCCGTCCTCTCTCACGATCACCTTCGGCTTCGGGCACTCCTTCTTCGAGCGCACGGGCCTGGGGGCCCGCCGCCCCACAGCGCTCGACCCGCTGCCCGACTTCTCCTCCGACCGGCTCGACGCGCGGCGCAGCAACGGCGACCTGTGGGTCCAGATCGGCGCGAACGACGGACTCGTGGCTTTCCATGCCCTGCGCGCCCTCCAGAAGGACGCCGGAGAGGCCGCGCGTATCCGCTGGCAGATGAACGGCTTCAACAGGTCCCCCGGCGCGACCGGCACCCCGATGACCGCCCGCAACCTCATGGGGCAGGTCGACGGCACCGGCAACCCGAAGCCCTCCGAGCCCGACTTCGACAAACGGATCTTCGTTCCCGCGGCGGGCCCCGGGCCCGCAGAGCACGCCTGGATGGGCGGGGGCTCGTACGCCGTCGTGCGGCGCATCCGCATGCTCCTCGACGACTGGGACAAGCAGTCCCTCGCGCAGCAGGAGCAGGTCATCGGCCGGACCAAGGCCACCGGGGCCCCATTGACGGGCGGCGGCGAGACCACCGAGATGGAACTCGACAAGATCGGCCCCGACGGCAAGCCCGTCATCCCGTCCAACGCCCACGCCCGGATCTCGGCCCCCGAGCAGAACGGCGGGGCCGCCATGCTGCGGCGTCCCTTCTCCTTCCACGACGGGATCGGCCCGGACGGTGCTCCCGACGCCGGGCTCCTGTTCATCTGCTGGCAGGCCGACCCGCTGCGCGGGTTCGTACCCGTACAGCGCAAGCTCGACCGCGGGGACGCGCTGTCGGCGTTCATCCGCCACGAGTCCAGCGGCCTGTACGCGGTTCCGCCCGGGCCGCGCAGCGGCGAGTACGTCGGCCAGCGGCTGCTCGAAGGGTGAACAGCGCCGCGGTGGCCGGCACCCCGGCATTAGGCTGATCGCATGTCAGCCACCCGCTTCACGTATCTCGGTCCCGAGGGCACCTTCACCGAGGCCGCCCTGCGCACCCTGCCGGAAGCCGCGACCCGGGAGCTCGTCCCGATGGTGTCGGTCCCGGCCGCCCTGGACGCCGTGCGCAACGGCGAGGCGGCCGCTGCCCTCGTGCCGATCGAGAACTCGGTGGAGGGCGGGGTCACGGCCACCCTCGACGAGCTGGCCTCGGGCGAGCCGCTGATGATCTACCGCGAGGTCCTGCTGCCCATCGCGTTCGCCCTGCTGGTACGGCCGGGGACCGCCCTGTCGGACGTGAAGACCGTCACCGGGCACCCGGTCGCCCAGCCCCAGGTACGCAACTGGCTGCGGGCCAACCTGCCCGACGCGGTGTGGGAGTCGGCGGCCTCGAACGCCGACGGCGCCCGGCTGGTCCAGGAGGGTCGCTTCGACGCCGCCTTCGCGGGCGAGTTCGCCGCCGCCACCTACGGCCTCGTGCCGCTGGTCACCGAGATCCACGACGCGGAGAACGCCGAGACCCGGTTCGTGCTGGTAGGACGCCCCGCACGGCCGGCGGCGCCGACGGGCGCCGACAAGACATCCGTCGTGCTGTGGCTCGGCGACGACCACCCCGGTGCGCTGCTGGAACTCCTCCAGGAATTCGCCGTCCGCGGGGTGAACCTGATGCTGATCCAGTCCCGTCCGACCGGACAGGGCATCGGCAACTACTGCTTCGCCGTCGACGCCGAGGGCCACATCTCGGACCGGCGGGTCAGCGAGGCGCTCATGGGCCTCAAGCGGACCTGTCCCCAGGTCCGCTTCCTCGGCTCCTACCCGCGGGCCGGCGTTGCGCAGAGTGACGTCCGCTCCCCCCGGCCCGGAACGTCCGATGGCGACTTCACGGCTGCCTCCGACTGGCTGGCGCGCTGTCTCGACGGCCGGGCGTAGCGGCGTCCCCTGTCCACAGAGTTATCCACAGGCCGAGATGGGGACCTGGGGACAAGTCGACAGAGCGACGCGACAAGGTCGACATATCGGTCGGGTGGTCCAGGTTTCACGCTGGGAAGCGGGAGGTGAACGCTGTCACCTCCGTATCGCCGATCAACTCTTTGGAGCGAGTCTTTCCCACCCGAATGAGTGTGTGAGGGTGGTTTGAACCCTGATTCACCTCGGCCATCCAGCGATCAGGAATGATCTATTCCTGTGTCCACAGATACAGCACACAGCCTGTGGATAAGCTGCGGACGGTCACAATTCCTGTGGACAAGAACCACCTCCGGCCCTGCTCAGGGGCGGCTCGCGATCCGGCATTGTGCCCCTTTTCGGGGAATCGGCCCGCCTTTATTGACAGCCCCAGAAGGGTCGGTTCCGGTCAGCGATCAAGACTTATCCATTCGTCGCAATTGGGGCATAGCGACACGCAGCGTGATATCGGTGTGATCCCAGGAAGCCCAGCCCGGTAGCCTGGAGGGGTGATTGACCTCCGGCTGCTCCGTGAAGACCCTGACCGTGTCCGCGCCTCGCAGCGCGCTCGTGGAGAGGACGTCGAACTCGTCGACGCCCTGCTCTCCGCGGACGAGCGCCGCAGGTCCTCCGGCATGCGCTTCGACGAACTGCGCAATGAGCAGAAGTCGCTCGGCAAGCTCATCCCGAAGGCCTCCCCGGAGGAGCGGACGGAGCTGCTGAAGAAGGCCGAACAGCTCAAGCAGGACGTCAAGGCCGCCGAGGCCGAGCAGAACGAGGCCGACGAAGCCGCCAAGCGCCTTCTGCTCCAGCTCGGCAACATCGTCCATGAGGACGTACCCGTGGGCGGAGAAGAGGACTTCACCGTCCTGGAGACGCACGGCACCATCCGCGACTTCGCCGCCGAGGGCTTCGAGCCCAAGGACCACCTGGAGCTCGGCGAGCTGCTGGGCGCCATCGATGTCGAGCGCGGCGCCAAGGTCTCGGGCTCGCGCTTCTACTACCTGACCGGTGTGGGCGCCCTGCTGGAGCTGGCGCTCGTCAACGCGGCGATCGCCCAGGCCACCGAGGCCGGCTTCATCCCGATGCTGACCCCGGCGCTGGTCCGCCCGCGCGCCATGGAGGGCACCGGCTTCCTCGGCCAGGCCGCGGAGAACGTCTACCACCTGGAGAAGGACGACTACTACCTGGTCGGCACCTCCGAGGTCCCGCTCGCCGCGTACCACATGGACGAGATCATCGAGGGCGACAAGCTGCCGCTCCGATACGCCGGCTTCTCCCCGTGCTTCCGCCGTGAGGCCGGTACGTACGGCAAGGACACCCGCGGCATCTTCCGCGTCCACCAGTTCGACAAGGTCGAGATGTTCTCGTACGTCGCGCCGGAGGACGCCGAGGCCGAGCACCAGCGGCTCCTGGAGTGGGAGAAGCAGTGGCTGACCAGCCTGGAGCTGCCGTTCCAGGTGATCGACGTCGCCACGGGTGACCTGGGTGCGTCCGCATCGCGCAAGTTCGACTGCGAGGCGTGGATCCCGACCCAGGGCAAGTACCGTGAGCTGACCTCCGCCTCGAACTGCGACAGCTTCCAGGCCCGCCGCCTGTCGATCCGCTACCGCGACGGCAAGAAGACCCAGCCGCTGTCCACGCTGAACGGCACCCTGTGCGCGGTTCCGCGCACGATCGTGGCGATCCTCGAGAACCACCAGCTGGCCGACGGCTCCGTCCGGGTGCCCGAGGCGCTGCGTCCTTACCTCGGCGGCCGCGAGGTCCTGGAGCCGATCACCAAGTGAGCCCGGCCACGTTCCCCTACAAGCTCGTCGCAACCGACCTCGACGGCACGCTGCTGCGTGGCGACGACACCGTCTCGGAACGCACTCGTGAAGCGCTCGTCGCGGCCACCGCAGCGGGCGCGGCCCACATCA
Source organism: Streptomyces amritsarensis (assembly GCF_001953875.1). GTDB lineage: Bacteria > Actinomycetota > Actinomycetes > Streptomycetales > Streptomycetaceae > Streptomyces > Streptomyces amritsarensis. The sequence goes on along the minus strand of NZ_MQUR01000019.1, from coordinate 1,590 downwards.
TCGTCACCGGCCGTGCCGTGCCCTGGACCCGGCACGTCCTGGACGATCTCGGCTACAAGGGGATCGCCGTCTGCGGACAGGGCGCCCAGGTCTACGACGCGGGCGCGCACCGGCTGCTGACCTCGGTGACGCTGGACCGGCAGCTCGCCGGGCTGGCGCTGTCGAAGCTGGAGGCCGAGGTCGGTCCGCTGGCCCTGGCCGCCAGTCGGGACGGGGTGGACGGCGAAGTCCTGTTCGGGCCCGGCTACCAGGTGCAGGAAGGCCTTCCGGCCCTCTACCTGGAGGACACCGCCGCGGTGTGGACGGCTCCGCTCAACAAGCTCTACATCCAGCACCCGGAGCTCGATGACGACCAGCTCGTCAAGGTGGCCCGGGAGACCGTGGGCAACCTGGTCGACGTCGTCATGGCGGGGCCGGGGATAGTCGAGATCCTGCCGCTGGGCCTGACGAAGGCCACCGGCCTGTCCCTGGCAGCGCGCCGACTCGGGGTCAAGGCGGCGGAGACGATCGCCTTCGGCGACATGCCGAACGACATCCCGATGTTCGGCTGGGCCGCTCGCGGGGTGGCCATGGCCAACGCCCATGTCGAACTCAAGGCGGTGGCCGACGAGGTGACCACCTCCAACGAGGAGGACGGGATCGCGGTGGTGCTGGAGCGTCTGCTGGCCGCCGCATAACGCGCCGGACGTACGAGAGGTCCGGGGCAGCCCGCGCCAGAAGGCGCGCTCGAAGTGGCTGCCCCGGACCTTTTGTTGCTCCCCGCCCGACTCACTCTGCCCCGCCCCGAAGCCCCTTACCAGCGAATTTCCGCCCAGAGCACTGCGTCGCAAAGCGGAGGCCGACTAGTCACGTTTCACGTGAAACGTGTAGATGTTTCACGTGAAACAACGTGGCGCGTGAGCGGCCAGGACAGCAGTCCGACGGCGAGCGCGATGGCGTGGCCGAGGTCGGTGAAAGTGCCGCCGGTGACGACGGGGATCCCGAAGAAGGCGATCACTCCGGCCAGGTAGAACCATCTCCAGGGGTTGGGGAGCCGGTAGGTGAGGACCCCGATGGAGGCCGCAAGCCCGTAGCTGACGCCTATGTCGACGACGTGGGTCATGCTGCGCGGGGCCCGCTGGTCCTGGATGGCCGTCAGGAGGACCTTCTGGCTGATCAGGGTGGCGACGACATGGGCGGTGGCCACGATCACGAGCCAGCGAAGGGTTCCGAGCCAGCGTTCGACGGGTGCGTGGAACACCTCGAACAGCACCACGTAGAGGGCGAGAGAGGCCGGGTTCGCGATCCAGAACGCACTACTGATGAGGGCGCGGACGGGGTGCTGGACGAGCTGGTGGATGTTGCTGCTGTTGCGGTGGAGCAGCACGCGGTCCAGCTGGTCCGGTGCTATTGCGACGATGATGCTGGTCACGGCGATGATCAGCAGCCAGATGTGCGTTCCGGGTGAGGACCGTATCCAGGAGCGCAGGGGCCGGGACGGCTCCGGGTCGGTGCGCTCGCTCATGCACCGATGATGACCCGCAAAGCTGTGCCCCGCCCGGCCGGTGGGCCGGGCGGGGCACAGGCGCGCGAGCGCTGCGGCCGGTCCTA
>NZ_MQUR01000038.1 GCF_001953875.1 Streptomyces amritsarensis | reverse complement strand
CACCCCCAAAGCCGCCCGCACTGCGAGCCCCTGGCCCGGCCGGGAGGGCTCCCGGAACCGGGCTCGTACTGCTGGAGTGGGGACGGGGAGGGGTGTCCCCGCAGGACGAGCGCGCTACCACCGCTCATGGCCGAGACACCTCGCGGGCGCCGAGCCGAGGAGATACCCCTGCGCGGCACCGCGACCCGCCCGCACCGTGCCCGTATCCCGCCCTGCCTCGCTCCCCGCGTAGGGGGACGGTGCCGAGTCCGTGTCCCGTTCCGCCTCGCTCCCCGCGTAGGGGGACCGCTCCCGTTCTGCCTCGCTCCCCGCGTAGGGAAACGGTGGGAGCGGAGGGTTACTGGTGCGTGGTCAGGCGCGTCGGTTGGAGGCCCGTCAGGAGGAGGGTGAGGGCCTCGTCGACCGTGGAGCCGAGGTACCAGTCGCCGGTGTGGTCGATGCCGTAGACGCGGCCCTCGCGGTCGAGCGCGAGGTGGGAGCCGCCGTCGGCCTCGACCCCGAGGGGGCAGAGCTGGGTGGACAGGGCCCGCCCGAGGTCGGCGAAGGTGCGCGCCAGGTGGAGTCCCGTGAGGGGGTCGATCCGTACCGGCGTCGGGGCGATCTGGCGGCCGGGGCCGGGGGCGGTGACGGTGAGGCCGCCGAACTCCGCCCACGCCTCGACGGCGGCGGGGAAGACCGTGTGCCGGTGGCCGGCGGGGGTCGTGTGGTCCCGGAGGGCGTCGGCCCAGTACTCGGCCTGCTTGGCGTCCCAGCGGCCGGGTTCCCATCCCGCGGTGCGCAGCGCGGAGTCCACCGCGACCGGGAAGCGGGTCGTCGAGGAGCGGTCGTAGGAGGCGGAGGTGGTGGTCATGGCTACTCGGCTGGGGTGAGGTCGACGGGGCGTACGCCGAAGTGGGCGAGGAGGGCGTCGCAGGAGCGGCAGGGGGGTGCGTAGCTGCCGTGGAGGGGGTCGCCGTCCTCGCGGATGCGCCGGGCGGTGATCTTCGCGTGCTTGAGGGAGCGGCGGGCCTCGCTGGGTGAGAGGGGCTTGCGGGAGGCGCGTCGGGAGCGTGCGGCCTCGACGGCGGCCAGGTGGCGGGAGAGCAGTATCGCTTCGGGACATCGTCCGGTGAAGCGTTCGCGCTGGCCGCTGGTGAGGGTGTCCAGGAAGTCCTGGACGAGGGGGTGGAGCGCGGGTGGCTGGTCGGCCTTGCCGGCGGTGCCGGTGAGGGTCTCGCCGCGTACGGAGAGCGCGGCGGCGACGGTGGGCAGGATGCCGTCCCGGCGGAACCGCAGGACGGGTGGGGTGGGTCGGCCGTCGCTGCTGCTCCAGCGCAGGCGGGGGTCGCCGGTGGCGGTGCCCGCTTCGGCGGGTGTGCCTGTCGCGTCGGCGGTGCCGTCGCCCGGTTCCGTACGTGTTGCCGTGTTCTGCATGGTCGCGCTTTCCCTCCCGTGGCGGCGGTGGTGACCGCTGTCGCGCACGCCCCCGTGCTGCGGGGACAGCCTGCCAAATGTCATCTGTCATACGGAAGCGGGGTCGAATTTTCGTATCAATTCGGATGTTCCTGGCCGTCGAGCTGGTGTGCGGGTCGCGGGCGGGGGAGCCTCTTGCCCCAGCGCATAGGCTGTGGTGAACCAGCCAGATCCAGCAGGGGGCTACCGCCATGACGACAGGTCGGCTCGGGCAGCAGGCCGCGCCACCCAACGCCGCTTACTCGGGGCAGGTCGTGCATTTCCCGGACCCGGTCCGGGCCGCTCGGCATCCCCACGGAGTGCGGATGGACGGTGACGGGTATCCGGACTTCTCCGCCTACGCGCGCGCGGCGGTGGAGATCGCCGAACCGCCCGAGGGTTTCGGCGTCGACGAGTTGCGGCTGACCGACTACGTGTCCGCGAACGCGGCGATGAAGGCGGCGGGGCACGAGTTGTGGGACACGGTCGGGCCGGTGGGCACCCCGCACGGCTGGACCTGGCATCACGTGGCGGGTTCGCGGCGCATGGAGCTGGTCCCGGTCGAGGTGAAGGCGCTGCTGCGGCATCACGCGGGTCTGGCGACGGCTCCGGTGGACCACGACAAGCGCGGGACGCGGCCGTTGCAGGAGGTGCGTCCGGCGCACATCGGGCTGCCGAAGTCCGTGGTGTCGGTCTCCGAGAGCCAGGTCCAGGGGGTCGAGGAGGACCTCGGCTACCGGCTGCCGGAGGCGTACCGCTCGTTCCTGAAGGCGGCGGGCGGTTGTGCGCCGGTGGGCGCCGGCCTGGACGTGGAGCTCGGTCTGCTGGTGGACCAGCCGTTCTTCACGGTGCGTGAGGAGGCGGCGGTCAACGACCTCGTCTACGTCAACAAGTGCCTGCGCGACCACCTGACGAAGGACTACCTGTGCGTGGCCTTCGCGCAGGGCGGTCTGCTCGCGCTGAAGGTGAAGGGCGAAGGCATCGGGTCGGTGTGGTTCTCCCCGTACGACGACGCACGCGACCAGGACGGATGGTCGGTGCAGGAGCGCGTGGAGCGGCTTTTGCTGCCGTGCGGCGGTGATTTCGATGCCTTCCTCGAGCGGTTGGCGGGCAACCCGCCGGAACTGGAGACGGTGGCCGGTCTGATGGTGGACGGCGGATTCGCGCGTTCGGTTCCGGTGGCGCGTGCCGGTTCGGATGAGGGGTGACGGCGCGATGGTGACGTTTGCGCAGGCGCAGGAGCGCGCCGAGGAGTGGATCAACGGGGACGTGCCCGCGTACCAGCACCGGGAGGTGCGGGTACGGGAGTTCGGGCTCGGGTTCGTGGTGTGGGCGGAGGACCGTGCGGCGGGTCCGGTGTCGGGGGGCGGCCGGCAGCGGCTGGTCATCGCCCGGGACAGCGGCGAGGTGACGTTGTGGCCGGGGCTGCCGGTGGGTGAGGTGATTCGCCGGTACGAGGAGGAGTACGGGGCCGTGGCTGCGAACGCGGCCTCGGAGGCTTCGGTTCCGCCGCCGCGGATCGATTCGGAGCAGACCTCGTTCATGCTGAGTCCTCCGGAGTGGTTGCAGGAGGCGGCGGACCGGGCGGGGATCCCGCCCAGGCCGGCCGCGGCTTCGGCTTCGGCTTCGGCGTCTCTGGAGCCGGCTGCCGGCGCTGGCCTGGGTTCCGGTGCTCCCGCGGTCCCCGCGGATGCGGATGTGGCTTCGGCTTCGGCGGAGTCCGGCGCGGCGGTGGTTCCGGGTGCTGCGGACGCGGTGCCGTTGCGGCGCGGGGGCGAGATCCCGTACGAGCCGACGGCCAACGACGGCGTTCCGGCGACTCCCGCGGCCGCGGTGGTGCCGACCGGGGCCACGCCGTGGGCCGGTACGGATGTGAACTCCGGCTCGGACGACGCGTCCGTGCCGCTCCCGGCGACCGTGTTCGCGCCGCCGCTGTCCGGGTCGGACCTGGAGGACGCGCCGTCCTCCGGGGTGGCTCCCGAGGCGAAGACGACGCTGATGCCGGGTGGCAGTCAGCTGCCGCGGACCGCCGTGGTGCCCGCGCTGGGGTCTTCGCCCCAGGAGATCGCGGACGCGCCGACGAGCAGGGCCCGGGTCTCGCGGCCGGGCGCCGAGGAGGACCCGGGTGCGGGTCGCACGGCGACGCCGCCCGGTCCTCCCGGTGCGCCGGGGGCCCCGGGTGCGCCCGGTGGCGGGCTCGACCATGCGGCGACGATGCTGGCCGGTCCGGCTGTGACGGGTCAGCCGCCGGCGCCTCCGGGTCCGCCCGGTCCGCCCGGTGCGCCCGGTGCGCCTGGTGCGGGTCAGCCGCCGGCGCCTCCCGGTCCGCCCGGGGCTCCCGGGTCGTTGGGGCGTGGGCTCGACCATGCGGCGACGATGCTGGCCGGTCCGGCCGTGACGGGCCGGCCGCCGGCGCCTCCCGGTCCTCCCGGTGCGCCGGGTGCGGGTGCCGGTGCGCCCCAGCCTCCGGGTCCGCCCGGACCTCCCGGTGCGCCCGGCGGCGGGGCCCATCACGCCGCGACGATGCTGGCGGGTCCCGGCGTCCCGCAGCCTCCCGGTCCGCCGGGCGCCCCCGGGGCTCCCGGTGCGCCCGGGGGCGGGCTCGACCATGCCGCGACGATGCTGGCGGGTCCCGGCGTCCCGCAGCCGCCCGGTCCGCCCGGGCCGCCTCCCGGCGGGCCCGCGGCGCAGCCGCAGGCCCCGACGGGTGCGCCCACGGTCGGCCCCGGCTACCAGGCCGTGCTGCGCTACCGCGCTCCCGACGGCTCCGAGCAGCAGCTCATCCGCCGCTCGGCGCCCGGTACCCCGCACCCGGAGTGGCAGATCCTCTACGAGCTGCGCGCGATGAACGTGCCGCCGCAGCAGGTGCTGGAGCTGCACACCGAGCTGGAGTCCTGTGAGCTGCCCGGTGGTTACTGCGCCCGCATGATCCGGGAGACGTGGCCGCAGGTGCGGATCACCAGCGTGGCTCCGTACGGGAAGGACCACGCGGGCCGCCAGCAGGGCATGCGGCACCTGCTCACCCATCAGGGCGAGCTGCACCAGGTCGCGGACGGTCCGGCGCGCCCGGCGCCGGTGCGTGCGCCGCTGCCGCAGGTCCCGCTGCAGCCGGCGATCCCGCTGGAGGCGATCGGGCAGGAGCTGGCGGCGGCGTTCGGTCCGCAGGGCGTGTTCCGCTTCGACCAGCGGGCGGTGTCCCGGCAGGGTGTGCCGGAGATCGTGGCGCAGACGCTGATGTGGGCCGGCCTGCCCGTCGATTTCGGGCCGTTCTTCTGGGCGCAGGCGGTGCCGGGGCAGCCGGTGCCGACGCTGGCTGAGCTGGCGGCGCAGCGGCAGGTGCAGCCGGCGTCGGACGCGGGCTCGTACCTCGTGATCGGCAGCGACTTCGGCAAGGCGCTGTGCGTGCAGTACGGGACCGCGCACATCGTGGCGGTGCCGGTGGAGGGCGGGCCGGGTGGTGCTCCGGTGCCGCCGCAGTTCGTGAATTCGAGCCTGCCGCAGTTCGTGCGCTCGATGGCGATGCTGGGTCACATGTGGCGGCTGCGCCAGCATCTGACGCCGGAGCAGGCCGGCCGCTGGACCGTCGATTTCCAGGCGAATCTGGCGGGGCTCGACAGTGCGGCGCTGGCGTCGCCGGAGAGCTGGTGGTCGGTGCTGCTGGAGCAGATGTGGGACGGGCTGTTGTGACGCCCCTCTGATCGCGGGGTCGTGTGGTCGCGTGGCCGCGTGGTCGCGTGATCCGTTGAGTGGCCGGGTCGGGACCCTCGGAAGGGGTCTCGGCCCGGCCATTCGGGCTTCAGGGAGCAAATGGCGCATCCTTGACGGGAATCCCCGCGAGAGAGGCGCATCCAGGATGAGTGCACCCATTGCGACCGTGCGCGGTCGCGGCTACCGCATGGAAGAGGTCGACCGGTATCTCGCCCGGCTCTCCGGGAGCCGCGACGAGGCCTGGGAGCGGGTGGCGCGGCTGACGGTCCTGGCCAGGCAGATGGAGGCGGAGGCGGCGCGGCTGCGGGAGGTCGTGGCCGGGCTCGCCCCGCAGACGTACGACGAGTTGGGCGAGCGCGCCCGGCGGATCCTGCTGCTGGCGGAGGAGGAGGCCGAGGCGGTACGGACGGAGGCGCGGGCGGACGCGGCCGCGACGCTGGACGCGGCCGGGGCACGCGCCGAGCGGGTGGCGGAACTGGCGCGCGGCGACGCGGAGGCGGTGCGGGAGCAGACCGAGGTCCGGGCGCGGCAGGGGCTGTTGCGGGCCGAGCGGGAGGCGGACGACCTGCGGGCGGGGGCGCGCCAGGACGCGGCGGCGTGGCGGGCGGACGCGGCGGCGGCGCTGGCGAAGGTGCGGCGGCGGGCGGAAGCGGCGCGGGTGGAGCGCGAGCGGGAGCAGGGGGAGCGCTGGGAGGCGGTGGGCCGGGAGCTGGCGGCGCGGGAGGCGGAGCTGGACGCGCGCCACACGGAGTCGGAGCGGTGCGCGGAGGCCGGGCTGGCGGAGGCGCGGCGGGGGTACGCGGAGGCGGAGGAGGCGGCGCGGCACGGTCAGGAGGACGCGGAGGCGCGGGCCGCGGAGCTGGTGGCGCAGGCGCGGGTGGCGCAGGAGCGGATCTCTCGTGAGACGGAGCGGGTGCTGCGGGAGCACGTGGAGGCGCAGGAGGAGATGCGGGCCCACATGGCGCACGTCCGGGCCAGCTTGTCGGCGCTGACGGGGAGGGCCCCGGCGGAGGGCTGAGGCCGCGGCCCGGCCGGGCGTTGCGTTGCCCGGGCGGGCTGTTGCCCTGCCGGGGACCTGGCGGGGCCAGGCCGGGCCGGGCCTGCCGGGGGCGGGCCGGGGCCGGGGGGGGTGCCGTCCGGGGCGTGGTGGTGGCGCCTGGGGCGGAGCCGGGCGCGCGGGCTCCCGCCGCGCCGACACATCACGTTCCACGTCCCGGACGGCACCCACCCGTCTCCGTGCCCGGTCCGGTCGCGTTGCCGTCGGGCCGCTCTCGCGGTGGGCGACGCGGACTCCGGCCACGTCGCCCGCCACAAGGACGGCTGAGCTCAGAGGAGTTCTAGGAGGGGTGGGTCGAGGAGCCGGTCGAGGCTCGCGACGGTGACGAGGCACAGGAGGGCCGTCTCGCCCCGGTCGAGGCCGCGGGTCTCCCAGCCGCCGCCGTGGGTGCGTGAGATCACCGTGTCCGTGCCGGCTGTCCGCCGGACGAGGTGCCGGTGGAGGCGGTGGACGGTGAACGACAGGGTCCGTCCGTCGTCCAGGGTGAAGTGGATGCCCCGGCGGTGCGCCGACAGGGATCTGCCCCGGGCGTGCGCCGTGAACGGCACGCCGTCGAGCCGGCCCCGGACGCCGCGGCGCATCCGGACCCGCATCCCGTACCAGGGGGCCGCTGCGTCGTCGACCTCGAGGACGGTGTCCTCCCCGAGGCGGAACTGCCAGCGTTCCCGGGCTTCGGCCCTGGCGGTGGCGGTGAGGCGCCGACCGGGCTCCCGGAAAAGCGTGTACGTGCCCAGGGGCGTGGGGATCTCGGCGTACCGGGCGCGGGTGCCCGCAGGGGCCGTCCAGGTCCGCCAGGGTGCGCGCCAGGACGGGGCCAGGGGTGGCATCGTCAGCCTGCGCTCTGCTGGGCCGGGAGGGCGGGGCCCTCGTAGCAGTACGGGTCGCTGCGCAGGCCGCGGGCCGTGACCACCACCGTCAGGGGCGGTTTCGCCGTCGGCGGCAGGGTGGTCGTCAGGGCGCCGGTCAGGGGGTCGGGCCGGGCCTCCAGCGGGGTGTCGTCGACCGTGACCAGGGGCGGGCGGCCCGCCGGGTCGGGGGTGAAGCCGCCGCCCTCGACGGTCAGGCGGTCGCCGGAGACCGAGGCTTTGGTGATGACCGGGCTGGGACGGGTGGCCATCTTGTTGACGAGGTAGGCGCCGGCCGGGGCGCCCGTCAGGGCCCAGATCTCCTCGGGGAGGCGGGGGAGGCCCTCGCCGACGTCGGCGAGGAAGAAGAGGACGACGTAGAGCATCGTGACCGCGCTGAGGGTGACGTACTGGAGGTCGACGAGGTCGGTGCGTCCGCTGTCGTTCGCGATGAGCTCCCGCAGCGGGCGGCTGCCCGATGCGGTGGGCGGGGCGGCCGGTTTGGCGAGGCTGCCGCGCTCCACGCGCAGGCCGACGACCGCCTTGGCCGCGATCAGCGCCACGTACGGGCCGCCGAGCAGCGGCAGGTACACCGTCGTCAGCGTGGACAGCGGGCCGTCGGTGCCGTGGAACCAGCTCACGCCGCCGCCCGCGGTGAGGCCGTAGCCCAGGAGGGCGAGCAGGAGCCAGACCAGGATCACCGTCCAGGCCAGGGCGATCGCGGTCGAGGTGGAGAGCCGGCCGTCGCGGCCGGTGACGAAGGCGGGGTGGCGGCGCAGCCGCAGGCAGAGCGGGCCGGCCAGCGCGGCCAGTAAGAGCAGTGCGCACAGTGCGGATGTCATGGTGTCCCCCCGGATGACGGTGCTGCGTACGAGGGTCGCCCACTGCCCTGGTCATGACAAGGCGGCTCTCCGGCTACTCGTCGCGCAGTTCCGGCAGGACGGGGAATCTGCGGGGTGCGACCAGGAGCAGGACGAGGAGCGCGGCCACGGCGGCCGCCGTCGCGCCGAGGAAGATGTGCTCGACGGCGGCGGCGACGGCCTCGCGCAGGTGGTCGGCGGCGGCCCGGGGGAGCAGGGCCGGGTGTTCCAGGGCCTCGGCGACGTCGTCGAGGTGGCGCGGCAGCCCCGGTGCGGGGGCGTCGGAGAGGCGGGCGGCGATGGTGGCGTTGGCGACGGCGGCGAGCAGGGCGGCGCCCACGCTCTGGCCGACCTGGCGGTAGAAGAGGACCGAGGCGGTGGTGGTGCCGCGTTCGGCCCAGCCGACGGTGGACTGGACGCCGACGATCAGCGGGAGCTGGAAGAGGCCGAGGGAGGCTCCGAGCAGCAGCATGATCAGGGCGGGCTGCCACGGCCGGGCGGGGTGGGGCAGGAGGGTGAAGGAGTAGAGGACGGCGGTGGCCAGGGCGATGCCGACGGCCGCGGTGTTGCGGAAGCCGATGCGCCGGTAGACGTGCTGGCTGAGGGCCGCGGTGACGGGCCAGCTGAGGGTCATGACGGACATGACGAGTCCGGCGCCGACGGGTCCGAGGCCGAGGACGGACTGGGCGTACGTCGGCATGAAGACCATCGGGGCGACCATCAGCAGGCCGAGGGCGGCCATGGCCAGGTTGACGGCGGCGATGGTGCGCCGGCGCCACACCCAGCCGGGCAGGATCGGTTCCCGCGCCCGGCGTTCCACGCGGACGACCACCGCGGCCAGTGCGGCGCTCGCGGCGAGCAGGCCCAGGGAGGGCGCGGACAGCCAGGGCCAGGCGACTCCGCCCTGGACGAGCGCGAAGAGGAGGAGCCCGCCGCAGCAGAAGACGCCGAGGGCGCCCGCCCAGTCGACGGGGCCGCGGCGGCCGGGGGAGCGGACGGGCTCGGTCACGTGGCGGGCGGTCATCCACAGGGCGAGGGCGGCCAGCGGCAGGTTGATCAGGAAGATCCAGCGCCAGTGGGCGTAGGAGGCGAGCAGTCCGCCGAGGGCGGGGCCGGCCACGGCCGAGGTGGCCCAGACGCTGGACATGCGGGCCTGGATCCGCGGGCGTTCCTTCAGCGGGTACAGGTCGGCGGCCAGGGTCTGGACGGTGCCCTGGAGGGCGCCGCCGCCCAGGCCCTGGACGATGCGGAACGCGATGAGGGCGGCCATGTTCCAGGCGGACGCGCACAGCAGCGAGCCGACGAGGAAGAGGCCGATGCCGAAGAGCAGGACGGGCTTGCGGCCGAAGGTGTCGGACAGCTTGCCGTAGACCGGCAGGGTGACGGTGACGGCGAGCAGGTAGCCGGAGAAGAGCCAGGAGAAGACGGAGAAGCCGCCGAGGTCGCCGACGATCTGGGGCACGGCGGTGGCGACGACGGTGCTGTCGAGGGCGACGAGGGCCATGCCGAGCATCAGCGAGACGACCACGGGGGTCGGGGGGCGTCCGCCCGTACCCGCGGCGGCGGCGGAGGTCGCGTCCTTGGCCGAAACGGCTGCACCGGGGGTGGCGCCCGCCCCCGCGGCGGGTGCGCCGTCCGGACCTCCGTCCGTGCTGTCCGCTGCGGGCACCGAGATTCCTTCCCCTTGCACGTAGGTGCGGGGGACACCATCTCACCGCCGCCCCGCGGGCGGTATCCCTCAGGCCGTGCAGTCCGATGGGCGGACATCCCCTAGGGGTCTGTACGCACTACGGGCCAGGGGTCTTTCCTCCCGGCGGAGGAGGTGGAGCCGTCGGCGGCCTCCTTAACTGGAGCATACGAACCGGGGGTGCGGGTGGGGATAACCCCCGGCCGGATACGGCTACGGGCACCAGCGCGCCGTAGGTCCCGCCGCCGCAGACTTCATCACGGCGACGCAACGACGCAGACGCACGCATTCGAAGAAGGAGACAGACCGTGACAACGGCAATGACCGAAACCAGGCACGGGGGTACTGGAGGGCATGCTGCCGTCGCGGCCCGGGCGCGGAAGGTCGTCAAGGCCTACGGCTCCGGGGAGACGCGTGTCGTCGCCCTCGACGAGGTGGACGTGGACATCATGCGCGGCCAGTTCACCGCGATCATGGGCCCGTCGGGTTCCGGCAAGTCCACGCTCATGCACTGCCTCGCCGGCCTGGACACGGTGACCAGCGGGCAGATCCACCTGGACGACACCGAGATCACGGGGCTGAAGGACAAGAAGCTCACGCGGCTGCGCCGCGACCGGATCGGCTTCATCTTCCAGGCCTTCAACCTGCTGCCCACGCTCAACGCCCTGGAGAACATCACGCTCCCCATGGACATCGCGGGCCGCAAGCCCGACGCGCAGTGGCTGAACCGGGTGGTGGAGACCGTGGGCCTGGCCGGCCGGCTGCGGCACCGGCCGACCGAGCTGTCCGGCGGCCAGCAGCAGCGCGTGGCGGTGGCCCGGGCCCTCGCCGCCCGACCCGAGATCATCTTCGGTGACGAGCCGACGGGGAACCTGGACTCCCGGGCGGGCGCCGAGGTCCTCGGCTTCCTGCGCCGTTCGGTGGACGAGCTCGGCCAGACCATCGTCATGGTCACCCACGATCCCGTGGCGGCCTCCTACGCCGACCGCGTCATCTTCCTGGCCGACGGCCGGATCGTCGACGAGATGCACGCGCCCTCCGCCGAGCAGGTCCTGGACCGGATGAAGGACTTCGACGCGCGCGGGCGGACCTCATGAGCAACACGGTCCTGAAGACCTCGCGGCGCAACTTCGTCGCGCACAAGGGGCGGATGGCGCTGTCGGCGGTCGCGGTCCTGCTCTCCGTCGCCTTCGTCTGCGGCACGCTGGTGTTCACCGACACGATGAACACCACCTTCGACAAGCTGTTCGCGGTCACCAACTCCGACGTGACGGTCAGCCCCAAGGCGGCCGGGAGCGGGGACGAGACCCCCGACCGCGGCAAGCCGGAGATGCTGGCGGGCTCGGTCGTCGAGCAGGCCAGGAAGGCCGAGGGCGTCAAGGACGCCGAGGGCGGCGTCGTCTCGATGGCCGTCACGGTGGTCAACTCCAAGAACGAGAACATGGGCTCGACGACCGGCGCCCCGACCATCGCGGGCAACTGGAGCGACAACGAGCTGAAGTCGATGAAGATCACCTCGGGTCGGGCGCCGCGCGGCCCCACCGAGGTGATGGTCGACGCCGACACCGCGAAGAAGCACAAGCTGGGGCTCGGTGACGAGCTGCGCACCATCGCCGTCACCGGTGACATCCGCGCGAAGATCACCGGTATCGCCACCTTCACCGTGACCAACCCGGGCGCGGCCGTCGTCTACTTCGACACCGCCACCGCGCAGCAGGCGCTGCTCGGCTCGGCCGACTCCTTCACGCACGTCAACGTCACCGCCGAGGACGGGGTGAGCGACGAGCAGCTCAAGGCGAACATCGCCTCCGCCCTCGGTGCGGACGCCTACAAGCTGCAGACCGCCAAGGAGGCCGCGGACGCCAACCGCAAGGACGTCGGCGCGTTCCTCGACGTCATGAAGTACGTGATGCTCGGCTTCGCCGGCATCGCCTTCCTCGTCGGCATCTTCCTGATCTTCAACACCTTCTCCATGCTGGTCGCCCAGCGCACCCGCGAGATCGGCCTGATGCGCGCCATCGGCGCGGACAGCGGGCAGGTACTGAAGTCCGTGGTCGTCGAGGCCTTCCTGCTCGGCGTGGTCGGCTCGGTCCTCGGTGTGGCGGCGGGCGTGGGCCTGGCGGTCGGCCTCATGGCGCTCATGGGCCAGATGGGCATGCACCTGTCCACCGACGACCTGACCGTCGCGTGGACCACCCCCGTCGTCGGCATCGTCCTCGGCGTCGTCGTGACGGTGATCTCCGCCTTCGTCCCGGCCCGCCGCGCCGGCAAGGTCTCCCCGATGGCCGCGCTGCGCGAGTCCGGCACCCCGGGCGACAAGAAGGCAGGCCGGGTCCGGGCCGCCCTCGGCCTGGTCCTCACCGCCGTCGGCGGCGGCGCCCTCTACCTCGCCGCGGCCGCCGAGAAGGCGGCGGCCGGGTCCCTGTGGCTGGGCCTGGGCGTCGTCCTGACCCTCGTCGGCTTCATCGTCATCGGCCCGCTGCTCGCCGCGGGCGTGGTGCGGGTGCTCTCCGGTGTGGTCCTGCGGCCCTTCGGGTCCGTGGGCCGGCTCGCCGAGCGCAACGCCCTGCGCAACCCGCGCCGCACCGGCGCCACCGCCGCCGCGCTGATGATCGGCCTCGCGCTGGTCGCCTGCCTGTCGGTGGTCGGCTCCTCGATGGTGGCCTCCGCGACCGAGGAGCTCGACAAGTCGGTCGGCGCGGACTACATCGTCGCCTCCGAGGCCGGCCAGCCCGTCCTGCCGCAGGCCGAGCAGGCCCTGCGCGCCACCGCCGGCCTCGACCACGTCACCGCCTACCGCCAGGTCGGGGTCGAGCTGACCGCGCCCGACGGCACCACCGAGGAGACCGAACTCGGCGCGACCGACCCGACGTACGCCGAGGACATCCGGCGCAAGATGACCGCCGGCGAGCACGCCGCGGCCTACGGCGCGGGCTCCATGTCGGTCGGCTCCCTCTACGCCGCCCAGCACGACATCAAGCTCGGTGACGAGATGACCGTCGCCTTCACCGGCGGCAGGACGGTCAAGCTGAAGGTCGCGGCGATCACCAGCGACGAGGGCAACCTCGACAAGGGCATGAAGTACATCAGCACCGAGACCGCGCGGGCGAACGTGCCGGCGGACCGGATGCCGCTGCCCTTCATGCTGCTGGCCACCGCGAAGGACGGGCAGTCCGACGCCGCGGCGTACAAGTCGGTCAAGGCGGCCCTGGGCGAGTACCCGCAGTACGTGGTGCGCAACCAGGCCGACTACAAGCAGGCGCTGAAGGACCAGGTCGGCCAGCTGCTGAACATGGTCTACGGGCTCCTCGGCCTCGCGATCATCGTCGCGGTCCTGGGCGTGGTGAACACCCTGGCCCTGTCGGTGGTCGAGCGGACCCGCGAGATCGGCCTGATGCGCGCCATCGGCCTCTCCCGCCGCCAGCTGCGCCGCATGATCCGCCTGGAGTCGGTGGTCATCGCCCTCTTCGGCGCCCTGCTCGGCCTCGGGCTGGGCATGGGCTGGGGCGCCACGGCGCAGCAGCTGCTGGAGCTGGAGGGCCTGAAGGTCCTGGAGATCCCGTGGCCGACGATCATCGGGGTGTTCGCGGCGTCGGCCTTCGTGGGCCTGTTCGCCGCACTGGTCCCGGCCTTCCGGGCGGGCCGGATGAACGTCCTGAACGCGATCGCGAGCGAGTAGCCGGCGCCGCGTTCGTACGGGGGTGGGCGCAGGCCCGGGACCAGGTGTCCCGAGCCTGCGCCCTTTCGTCCCGCGGCGGGGGCCGGCCGGGTCAGCCGGTGGTGTCGCGCTGCATCAGGACGATCCCGCCGGCCTCGCCCACCAGGGTGTAGCGCTCGCCGGGGTGGAGCTGGGAGGCGTAGCGGGTCGGGTCCTCGCCGGCCCACTTGTTGCCGTTGTCGATGGTGATCCAGTCGGGGACGACGCCCTTGCTGCCGCCGATCCACAGGACGCGGCAGCGGGAGGTCAGCCGGGTCAGCGGGGTGGTGTCGGCCTCCACGGTGGCCCCGTCGGGGATCCGGTCGAGGAGCTTTTCGATCGCGACGACGCGGTCGGGCTTGTCGTACGTGGACGCCTCCGTGAGCTTGGCCGTCGGCATGCTGGTCATGGCCAGGGCCAGGGAGGCGGCGAGCACCGCCGTGGGCAGCTGGAGGGCGTAGGCGCGCAGCCAGGGCCGCTCGCCGCGCCGGACGGTGTCGATGGCGTCGACCAGGGCGAGGGCGACGACGGGCATCAGCACGGCGCTGTAGTGCCAGTCGGTGGACCAGTAGTGGTCGTCCCCGGACAGGAACCGCCAGCCGAGGGTGGGCGCGGCGACCAGCAGCAGCAGCGGCGAGCGCAGGGCGAGCAGCCCGGAGGTGGGGATCAGCACCCATCCCAGCGTGGCCAGCTTCGTGCCGGTGCCGGCGAAGGGCCCCGCCCCGTCGATCTTGTGCCAGTAGCCGTATCCGTCGGTGGCGAACGCCGGTATGAAGACGGTGAACACCAGTACGGCGAACACGCAGGCGGCCGCGGCGAGGCCGAGCGCGGCCCAGGCGGTGCGCCGGTCGGTGGTGCGGCTGCGCCAGGCCACCACGACGGCCAGGGCAGCCAGCGTGAAGCCGAGGTCCTCCTTGACCAGGAGCAGCGGCAGCCCCCACAGCAGGGCGGCCCGCCAGCGCCGGGCCAGGACCGCCTCCAGGGCGAAGGCCAGCA
This sequence comes from Streptomyces amritsarensis, assembly GCF_001953875.1. Taxonomy (GTDB): domain Bacteria; phylum Actinomycetota; class Actinomycetes; order Streptomycetales; family Streptomycetaceae; genus Streptomyces; species Streptomyces amritsarensis. The sequence goes on along the minus strand of NZ_MQUR01000038.1, from coordinate 49,149 downwards.
GCGGCACGGCGAAGGCGATCTCGTGGAAGTCGAACTCCACCGCCCGCTGGACGCCCCAGGACAGGCCGTACGCGACGCCGACGGCGATCCCGCGGGGCCGGCCGAGGAGCCGTGAGGCCGCCCGGGTGACGGGGACGGCGGAGAGCGCGAACAGCGCCGCCTGGACCACGAGCAGCGTGACGGGCCCGGGGAAGACCCGGTAGACGGGGGCGACGAGCGCGATGATCGGGCTGAAGTGGTCCCCGAGGATGTTGGCCCCCGGCCCCTTCAGGTCCGCGACGGGCGTCTGCAGGTGGGCGTACGCGCGGATCGCCTGTTCGAAGATCCCCAGGTCCCAGGAGGCCCAGTCCATGCGCCGGAACCGGCCGACGGACAGCACGAGGTAGACGGGGAACAGCCCGGCGGCCACCAGCCAGGGTCCGGCCCACCGGGGTGCGGCCGCCCTCGCGGGGGCCTGGGCCGCCGGTGCCGGGCGGGCTATGGCATCGCTCGTCACGGGCTCGTGCTCCTCGGCCGTTCGGCGTGAACTCCCGCGGATGGGGACGCGGCGAGCTCAGGCGGTGGTTACGTGAACATCGTAAAGCGGGAGCAACGCCTCCAGGCTGACGACGGGCGCGCGCCCGCGCCGTGACCCGAATCCCTCGCGCGTCGCCGTGGGCGCCGTCGTAGGGTGGGAACCCCCGGCCCGTACGACGTGTCGGGTCCTTCGCGTTGCCCCTTCACCGGACGGAAAGCCTCCTCATGAGCCTGCACGGACTGCTCGACGCCGTCACCCGGGACGCCGCCCTCACCGAGGCGGTCACCGCGGCCGGTGACGGCAACCGCATGCACGTGGACCTCGTCGGACCGGCCGCCGCGCGCCCCTTCGCGATCGCCGCGCTGGCCCGGCAGACCGAGCGGACCGTGCTGGCGGTCACCGCCACCGGGCGCGAGGCCGAGGACCTGGCCGCCGCGCTGCGCTCCCTGCTGCCTCCCGACGAGGTGGCCGACTACCCGTCGTGGGAGACGCTGCCGCACGAGCGGCTCAGCCCGCGCAGCGACACCATGGGCCGCCGGCTGGCCGTACTGCGCCGACTGGTGCACCCCAGCAAGGACGACCCGGCCGCAGGCCCCGTCAGCGTGATCGTGGCGCCCATCCGGTCCGTGCTCCAGCCGCAGGTCAAGGGCTTGGGCGAGCTCGTTCCGGTGAGTCTGCGGCAGGGCGCGACCGCCGATCTGGGCGAGGTCACCGAGGCGCTGGCGGCGGCCGCCTACGCACGCGTGGAGCTGGTGGAGAAGCGCGGCGAGTTCGCCGTGCGCGGCGGCATCCTGGACGTCTTCCCGCCCACCGAGGAGCACCCGCTGCGCGTGGAGTTCTGGGGCGACGAGGTCGAGGAGATCCGCTACTTCAAGGTCGCCGACCAGCGGTCCCTGGAGATCGCCGAGCACGGCCTGTGGGCGCCGCCCTGCCGCGAGCTGCTGCTGACGGACGCGGTGCGGGAGCGGGCGCTGGCCCTCGCCGAGGCGCACCCGGAGCTCGGCGAACTGCTCGGCAAGATCGCCGAGGGGATCGCGGTGGAGGGCATGGAGTCCCTCGCCCCGGTCCTCGTCGACGACATGGAACTGCTGATCGACGTGCTGCCCGCCGGGGCGATGGCGGTGGTCTGCGACCCGGAGCGGGTACGGACCCGGGCCGCCGACCTCGTCGCGACCAGCCAGGAGTTCCTGATGGCGTCCTGGGCGGCCACCGCGGGCGGCGGCGACGCCCCCATCGACGTCGGCGCGGCCTCGCTGCGCGGTATCGCGGACGTCCGCGACCGGGCCCGCGAGCTGGGCATGATGTGGTGGTCGATCTCCCCGTTCGCCGCCGACGACACCGACCTGGCCGCCGACACGCTCAAGCTGGGCATGCACGCCCCGGAGGCCTACCGCGGCGACACCGCCCGCGCGCTGGCCGACACGAAGGGCTGGATCGCCGACGGCTGGCACACCGTGTACCTGACCGAGGGCCACGGCCCGGCCGCCCGTACCGTCGAGGTCCTCGCCGGCGAGGGCATCGCCGCCCGGCTGGAACCGGACCTGGGCACGCTCCAGCCGAGCCTGGTCCACGTCTCCTGCGGGTCGATCGACAACGGCTTCGTCGACCCGGTGCTGCGCCTGGCCGTGCTCACCGAGACCGACCTGACCGGGCAGCGGACCGCGACGAAGGACCTCGGCCGGATGCCGACCCGCCGCCGCAAGACGATCGACCCGCTGACCCTGGAGGCCGGCGACTACATCGTCCACGAGCAGCACGGCGTGGGCCGCTACGTCGAGATGGTCCAGCGCACTGTGCAGGGCGCCACCCGCGAGTACCTGCTGGTGGAGTACGCGCCGGCCAAGCGCGGGCAGCCCGGCGACCGCCTCTACATCCCCACCGACCAGCTGGAGCAGGTCACCAAGTACGTCGGCGGCGAGGCCCCGACCCTGCACCGGCTCGGCGGCGCCGACTGGACCAAGACCAAGGCGCGCGCGAAGAAGGCCGTCAAGGAGATCGCCGGCGACCTCATCAAGCTCTACAGCGCGCGCATGGCCGCCCCCGGCCACACCTTCGGCCCCGACACCCCCTGGCAGCGCGAGCTGGAGGACGCCTTCCCGTACGCGGAGACCCCCGACCAGCTCACCACGATCGCCGAGGTCAAGGAGGACATGGAGAAGTCGGTCCCCATGGACCGGCTGATCTGCGGCGACGTCGGCTACGGCAAGACCGAGATCGCGGTCCGTGCGGCGTTCAAGGCCGTCCAGGACGGCAAGCAGGTCGCCGTCCTCGTGCCCACCACCCTGCTCGTGCAGCAGCACTTCGGGACCTTCTCCGAGCGCTACAGCCAGTTCCCGGTCAACGTGAAGGCGCTGTCGCGCTTCCAGAGCGAGACCGAGTCGAAGGCCACACTGGAGGGTCTCAAGGAGGGCTCGGTGGACGTGGTCATCGGCACCCACCGGCTGTTCTCGCAGGAGACCCGCTTCAAGGACCTGGGCCTGGTCATCGTCGACGAGGAGCAGCGCTTCGGCGTCGAGCACAAGGAGCAGCTGAAGAAGCTCCGTGCCAACGTGGACGTGCTGACGATGTCCGCGACGCCGATCCCGCGCACCCTGGAGATGGCGGTGACCGGCATCCGGGAGATGTCGACGATCACCACCCCGCCGGAGGAGCGCCACCCGGTGCTCACCTTCGTCGGCCCGTACGAGGAGAAGCAGATCGGCGCGGCCATCCGCCGTGAACTCCTGCGCGAGGGCCAGTGCTTCTACATCCACAACCGGGTGGAGTCCATCGACCGGGCGGCGGCCAAGCTGCGCGAGATCGTGCCCGAGGCGCGGATCGCGACGGCACACGGGCAGATGTCGGAGCAGGCGCTGGAGCAGGTCGTCGTCGACTTCTGGGAGAAGAAGTTCGACGTCCTCGTCTCCACCACCATCGTCGAGTCCGGCATCGACATCTCCAACGCCAACACCCTCATCGTGGAGCGCGGCGACAACTTCGGCCTCTCGCAGCTGCACCAGCTGCGCGGCCGGGTCGGGCGCGGCCGCGAGCGCGGGTACGCGTACTTCCTGTACCCGCCGGAGAAGCCGCTGACGGAGACCGCGCACGAGCGGCTCGCGACGATCGCCCAGCACACCGAGATGGGCGCCGGCATGTACGTGGCGATGAAGGACCTGGAGATCCGCGGTGCGGGCAACCTGCTCGGCGGCGAGCAGTCCGGCCACATCGCGGGCGTCGGCTTCGACCTCTACATCCGCATGGTCGGCGAGGCCGTCGCGGACTACCGGGCGGCCGTCGAGGGAGGGGTGGAGGAGGAGCCGCCGCTGGAGGTCAAGATCGAGCTGCCGGTCGACGCGCACGTCCCGCACGACTACGCGCCGGGCGAGCGGCTGCGCCTCCAGGCCTACCGGTCCATCGCCTCGGCCGCCTCCGAGGCGGACATCAAGGCCGTGCGCGAGGAACTCACCGACCGCTACGGCAAGCTGCCGGAGCCGGTGGAGAACCTCCTGCTGGTGGCCGGGCTGCGGATGCTGGCGCGGGCCTGCGGGGTCGGCGACATCACCCTCCAGGGCAACAACATCCGCTTCGGCCCGGTCGAGTTGCGCGAGTCGCAGGAGCTGCGCCTGAAGCGCCTGTACCCGGGGTCGGTGCTCAAGCCCGCCACGTCGCAGGTGCTGATCCCCCGCCCCAAGGCGGGCAGGATCGGCGGCAAGCCGGTGGTCGGCCGGGAACTGCTGGCCTGGACGGGCGAGTTCCTCACCACCATCCTCGGCTCGTAGCGGCGCCGCACCGGCGGCGCCGCACGCGCGGGCGCCGCGGCCGCAGAGCGAGAGCTCCCGGCCGCGGCCCCGCCACGGCGGGGCCGTGCTGCGACCCTGCAACGGTTGCGTGCATCCCCTCACTGATGGCCGGGAACGCTGTATACCCTCAGACGCGAAACCTCTTCCGCACGGCCCGTCAGGAGCAGCGATGCACGGCCCCGGCCTTCCGCCGCAGCACGCCCCCCAGTCCACCTCGGGCGGCGTGGTGACACTGCGCGTGGTGTTCATGCTGCTGCCCATCCTGAGCTGCGGCTTCCTGGCATGGGGTGCGATGCTGCGGCTCGCGCTGGTCACCCGCAGGTCCCGGGACTGGGCGCTGCTGGTGCTCAGCGGTGTCCTCGCCGTCGTCTGGATGACGCTGATCCAGATCGACCCCACGCCCGACGTCAACGGCTGGCAGGGCAACCTCGGCGCCGGTGGCTCGATCCTCACGGGCTTCGCGGTCTGCGTCTACTTCCTCGTCGCCGACATCAAGCACCACGAGGCCCTGCGCTCCGCGGCGCCCGCCCCCTGGTACCCGGGGCAGCCCGCGCCCTACAACCACCCGCAGCAGACCTCGCCCTCCTACGGCTACCCGCACGCCCAGGCCCCCACCGTGATCTCGGGCCAGACGCCGGCCGTCCCGCAGGTGCCGCCGCAGCCGACCCCGCCGCCGCGCATCGGGCAGGTCCGCGCCGAACTCGACGAGCTCAGCGAGCTGCTGCGCAAGCAGACCCCGCCGCCCGGCGGCCACCACCAGGACCCGAACCAGACCGCCTTCCGGGATCCGCAGCAGTGACCGACCGCGTCATCGCAGACCGCTACCAGCTGGCGAGCATTCTGGGACAGGGCGGCATGGGCCAGGTCTGGACGGCCTACGACCGGCGCCTGGACCGGCGGGTCGCCGTCAAGCTGCTGCGCCCCGACAAGGTCGCCGGCCCCGGCACGGTCGCCGAGGAGCTGCGCCGCCGCTTCGTGCGCGAGTGCCGGGTCACGGCGCAGGTGGACCACCCGGGGCTGGTCACCGTCCACGACGCGGGCAGTGACGGCGACGAGCTGTTCCTGGTCATGGGCTACGTCGAGGGCTCCGACCTCGCCGACCACCTCGCCGCCCACGGCCCCTACCCGTGGCAGTGGGCGGTCGCGGTCGTCGCGCAGCTGTGCTCGGTCCTGTCGGCCGTGCACGCGGTGCCGATCGTCCACCGCGACCTGAAACCCCGCAATGTGATGGTCCGCCCGGACGGCACCGTCCTGGTCCTCGACCTCGGCGTGGCCTCGGTCATGGACACCGACACCACCCGCCTCACCAGCACCGGCACGCCGATCGGCAGTCCCGCGTACATGGCGCCCGAGCAGGCGATGAGCGGTGCGGTGGGCCCGTACACCGACCTGTACGCGCTCGGTGTGCTCCTCTACGAACTCCTCAGCGGCAACGTCCCCTTCGCCGGGTCCACCGCCCTGGGCGTGCTGCACCGCCACCTGTACGAGGCCCCGGTCCCGGTCCGCCCGCAGCGTCCGGAGGTCCCGCAGGAGCTGGAGGCGCTCCTGATGCGCCTGCTCGCCAAGGACCCGCAGGACCGGCCGTCCTCGGCGCAGGAGGTGTACGAGGCGCTCGCCCCGCTGCTGCCAGCCCGCGACGGCCGCGGCGCGTCCGGCCCGCTCGACCCGACCCGGCCCTTCGTACGCCCGCAGGCGCCCTGGCCGGACCGGGCCGCGGTGATCCCGCCGCGGCCGACCACACCGCCGTCGTCCACGCCGGCGGGGACCCCCGTGCCGCCCACGTCCGCGCCGACGCCGACGCGGACCCCCGCTCCGGTGCCGGCGCCGCAGAAACCCGACATCCCGGGAGCGGTGGACCAGGCCCGCACCCTCCTGGACCAGGGGCGGCTCACGCAGGCCGTGGACATCCTCGGCGGGATCCTCCCGGCGGCCGCCGCCGAGCACGGCGAGCACTCACCGGTGGTCCGCTCCCTGCGCAAGCAGTACGCGGCGACGCTGATGGACGACGGGCAGTACCGCCGCGCCCTGCCCGAACTGCGCCGCCTCGCGGAGGAGTTCCCGGCGGGCGACCCGCAGTCGCTGCGGTTCCGCTACGACGCGGCGCAGTGCCTGGAGCAGCTCGGCGAGCCGGCCGCCGCCCTGGCGGAGTACCGCTCGCTGCTCCCGTACTTCGAGAACCGCTACGCCAACCCGGACCAGGCCCTGCCGCTGGAGATCCGCCGCCGGATCGCGCACCTGCTGCTCTCCCTCGGCGACCGTCCGGCGGCCCACGACACCCTGGCCCGGCTGCTGTTCGACGCGGAGCGCCTGCACGGCCCGGCCCATCCCTTCCCGTCGGAGATACGCCGCACCCTGCAGTGGCTCAGCCAGGTCCGCTGACGTCCGGTCCGGCGCGCGGCGGCCCCGTCACGCCGGCCGGCGGCCGCCGCGGGTGCGCAGGGCGGTGACCGCGAGGAGCGCCAGGGCCGCCGCCGCGACCGCCAGCCCGGGCAGCAGCCCGGGCGGGCGGAAGGAGCAGGCGACCTGCGTGGTGCCGGGGCCGAGGGGGACCGCGACCAGCCCCAGGTGGGCCGATGCGGGGCGGTCGTTGCACGTCCAGCCGGCGATCGCGGGGACGGAGAGGACGGCCGTGCCGGTGCTGCCCGCGGGCAGGTCGGCCCGGACGGAGGAGGAGCCGACCCGGACCGAGGTCGCGGCCGTGGCGCGCAGGGCGGCCACCGCCGCGTCGAGGCGGGGCCGGTCCAGGCAGGACAGGGTCCAGCGCGGCGGCGGTGCCGCGTCGAAGACCAGCGCCGAGGAGGCGCCGCGGGAGACGCCCATCGGCTGGAGGGCCGCCCGGTTGCGGGGGGCGTTTCCGTTCAGCCGGAAGGCCGGGCCGTCGGCGAGGCGGGCCGTCGCGTTGTACTCCGGGGCCCACAGGTAGGCCTCGGTTCCCGCGCGGCAGACCCCGGGCGCGGGCGGGTCCTCGTACACGCGGGCGCCCAGCAGCAGTTCCTGGTTGGCGAAGGGGGAGTCGCCGTAGGACAGGGGTGCGCCGGGCGGGCGGGTCGTCACCAGCGGGGGCACCTCGGCGCGCAGCACCGTGCCGTCGGGCTGGAGGCGGGCGCCGACGGCGAAGACGGCGTCGGTGACCGGGTTGTCGATGCTCTGGACGTTGCGGCCGCGCGAGGTCCAGCCGGCGCCGAGCGCGACCATGGTCCGCGTGAACACCTCGGGGGTGTGGCTGCTGTAGTAGGAGCCGCCCTCTCCGCCCAGCAGCAGCGGGTCGTTGCCCGACAGGGCGGGCCGGCTGGGGTCGGTGCGGTACGCGGGCCAGCCCTCGGCGGCGGCCAGGGCCCGGGCGCGCTCGGTGTGGCCCCGCCCCCAGGACGGGTAGTCGTCGAGGCCGCCCAGTTTGCCCTGGTGGCCGAAGGCGGTGGTCGCCGCCGCCTGCGTCAGCAGGACCAGGGCCAGCAGGGCGGCCGCCGGGAGCGCCGGGCGGCGGTGGCGCAGCGCCCACCAGGCCGGTCCGGCCAGCGCCAAGCCGCCCGCGAACAGCACGTACCCCCAGGTCGTGGTCAGGGTGCTGCCGCGGGCCCACAGTGCGGCGGCCGCCAGGAGGCCCGTCCCCGCGGCCAGCGCGGGCAGCCGCGGCGGGCCGGCCTCCAGCGCGGTCCAGGCGGCGATGACGGCGATCCCGGCCAGGACGAAGGTCTGCCGGTACGGGCTGCCGTTCGGGGTGGCGAACAGGTGCCAGGCCAGATGGGTCGGCGCCCACTGCAGGGAGAGCGCGACGGCCGCCGTCAGCCCCGTCCACCACAGCCGGTCGCGCAGCGGCAGCGACCGGTGGAAGGGCAGCGCGGCGACCAGCAGCAGGGTGCCGGCGGCGACGAAGACGGCGGGGGAGGAGAAGGAGTACGTCCCGGGCAGCAGCCGTGCGAAGAGGTCCGCCCAGGACACCGGCCGGAACTCCTTGACCCATCCCGGGTAGGCCCGGCCCGAGCTGAGGAACAGCGGCAGCAGGACGGGCGCGGCCAGTGCGATGCCCGCCGCGGTGGTCCCGGCCGCCCGCACGATCACCGCGAGACGGCTCCGGGCGCCTTCCCGGGTCAGCACCACCCGGACCCCCAGCACCAGCGCGGCGCCGAGCGTCGCCATGTAGGCGGTGTAGAAGTTCGCCGTCCAGCAGAGGGCGACGACCGGCGGGGCGAGCAGCACCCGCCGCCCGCGCAGGGCCCATTCACCGGTCAGGCACAGCAGGGGGAAGGCGATCAGCCCGTCCAGCCACATCGGGTTGTAGGAGGCCTCGATCACCGACCAGCCGCACAGCGCGTACGAGGCCGCCAGCAGTCCGGCCGCCCACCACGGCCCCCGGTGCAGGGTGCGCAGCAGCCAGGCCATGGCCGCCGCCGCGGCCGCGGTCTTGAGCACGGTGACGACGTACACGGCCAGGTCGATGTCGGCGCGCGGGAAGACGGCGACGAGGACGGAGAACGGGCTGGTCAGGTAGGTGCCGAGGTCGGGCAGGAAGCTCGTGCCGTATCCGGACCGCCAGTTGAACAGCAGGCCGCCCTGCGCGCGCCCGTGCAGGAGGTCCCACAGGTGCGCGTGGAAGGGGACGAACTGGTTGCCGAGGTCGTTGACGCTGCGGTGGCGCGATCCGTACGGGAAGACGCGGGCGGCGGCGTCCCCGGCGCACACGGCCACCGCCGTGAGCAGGGCGGCGAGCGCCGAACCGGACAGACTGCGGCGGCGCGGCGAGCGGTGCGGTGTCGACATGGTGGGCCGACCCTGGCAGCACGGAGGGAAGCGGGGATGGCCGCGGGGTGGCTGCGACACGAACAGACACGTACCCCGGACACCCCGCGAATCGTTGGTCGAAGCGGTGGCCCGGGCCACCCTTACTGCATACCATCGATCACCGCACGGCCCTTGTGCATTGACGCACAATCTCCCGGCCCTGGAGGCTCCTTTGCACCGTCGCACTGCGCTCTCCGTCTCCGCCGCCCTGCTCGTGGCGGCGCCCCTGCTGTCCGCCTGCTCGGGCGAGACCCGGCCCGGCACCGCGGCCGTCGTCGGCGGTGAACGGATCACCACCTCCGCGCTCCAGGCCCAGGTGGGCGACGTCCGCGCCGCACAGAACCGGTCCGAGCAGGCCGCCACGCTCATCGCGAACACCCCTCAGCTGGAGCGGATCAAGCTCGGCAAGATGATCCAGCTGCGGGTGCTGGAGCGGGCGGCGAAGGACGCGGGCATCTCGGTCACGACCAAGGAGATCGAGGACGCCCGCAAGGCGCAGGAGGGCGACAAGGGCGCGGCGGCGCTGGAGCAGCTGGCCCTCCAGGCCCGCGTCCCGCTGGCGCCGGGGCAGATCGACGAGGACCTGCGCTTCCGGCTGCTGCTCGACAAGCTGAGCGAGCGCTTCGGCGAGGAGCGGATCATCGAGCCGCTCACCAAGGCGTCGGAGGCTCTCGATATCGAGGTGAACCCGCGGTACGGCGCCTGGGACGCCAAGCAGGTCGGCCTCGGCCCGGTGGACACCGCGTGGATCACCCAGCGGACCCGGCCCGAGCAGGAACCCGCCGGAGCCTGACGCCCCCCGGCGGAGGTAGGTTCGGAGGGTGACCGACCACTCCCAGTCCACCGCCGCCGCCGAGCCCGCCGGCCGTATCGTCCTGCTGACCACCAGCCACCGGGTCGCCCCCGGGGTGCTGTCCTGGCCGGCCTGGCAGACCCTGCACGCCGCGGACCGGGTGCTGTGCGCCGACCCCGGCCACCCGCAGCTGCCGTACCTGCGGGAGGCGGGCGTCGAGGTCGAGCACGCGGCACCGGACGCGCACGAGCTGGTGGCGGCCTGCGCGGGCGGCCGCACGGTCGTGGTGCTCCCGAGCGGTGAGGGCGACCGGCGGCTCACCGACGCTCTGGCCCGGCTGGCCGGCTCGGGCCGGGTCTCCATGCCCGACCTGGAGCTCCTGCCCGGCTCGTACGACCTGCCGGGCGCGCGCCTGCTGGACCTGGTGCAGGTGATGGACCGGGTCCGCCGCGAATGCCCGTGGACCTCCCGCCAGACCCACCGGGGCCTGGCCAAGTACGCGATCGAGGAGGCGTACGAGCTCGTCGAGGCGATCGAGGACGGGGACCGGGAGGAGCTGCGCGAGGAGCTCGGCGACGTCCTGCTCCAGGTCGTCTTCCACGCCCGGATCGCCGAGGAGGGCGTCCCGCACGGCACCGGGGGCGGCGCGGACGGCGGGGACTCCGAGGACGGCGGGGAGGAGGCCCTCGGGGCCTTCTCCATCGACGACGTGGCCGCAGCCCTCGTGCAGAAGCTGATCCACCGCCACCCGCACGTCTTCGGCGACGCGCAGGCCGAGACCCCGGAGGACGTCCACGCGCACTGGCAGCGCACCAAGGCGGTCGAGAAGCGGCGGCAGTCGGTCACCGACGGGATCCCGGTCGGCCAGCCGGGCCTGGCGCTCGCGGCCAAGCTCGCGGGCCGGGCCCGTACCGGCGGTGTGGCCGTGGAGCTGCCGCGCGGCGAGGGCATCGGCTACGAACTGCTGGAACTGGCGGCGCGCGCCGAGGCGGAGGGCGTCGACCCCGAGACGGCGCTGCGGGCGGCTGCCCGCGTCTACCGGGACGCGATCCGGGCGGCCGAGGGCGTCGGAGCACCCGCGCGGTAGTTCTCCGGTCCCCTCGGTCACGTCCCGGGGGCGCGGGCCGAGGGGTCGTGCCAGTGCGGCGCCGGGCGGTTCAGGAACCACTCGCCGAAGCCCAGCGGGCGGCCCCCCGGCCCGTTGCCGGTGCCCGCGGCGGGTACGCGGTCGTGGAAGATCCGGCCGGGCCGGGCGCCGAGCCCCTCCAGCAGCCGCACGGTCTCGTCCATGAACTGCGGCGGCCCGCTGAGGTAGACGTCCTGGTCGGGCCACAGCCCCCGGTTGCACAGCGCCGTCGCGAGCCGGTCGGTGGCCTCGTTGCGGTGCCGGCCGGGCGCGGGCGTGATGTAGGTGACATCGAGCCAGCCGCACGCGGCGCCGTACGCGTCGATGAGCGGGCGGTCGTAGAGGTGCGCGCCGTCCCGGGCCACCACGAAGAGCCGTACGTCCTGATCGGGCGGCCGGTCCGCGAGCTCCTCCAGCATGGCCCGGATCGGGGCCCAGCCGGTGCCGGCGGCGATCAGGCTGATCGGGCGGTCCGAACGGCGGAAGGTCAGCTGCCCGCCCGCGGCGCCGAGTTTCAGGACGTCGCCGGGCTGTGTCTCGCCAACCAGGACGGTGCTCAGCCGCCCGCCGTCGACCCGGCTGACGTGCAGGTCGACGGTGCCGTCGGTCCGGGGGGCGTTGCCGATGGAGTAGGTGCGCCAGGTCCGGGGGACGCGTTCGCTGCTCACGCTCGTGTACTGGCCGGGCAGATGGGGGAAGGGGGCGTGCGGCCGCAGGGTCAGCACACCGATGTCGCGCCCGTACCGGAGGTGGCGTACGACCTCCGCGTCCCACCAGGGCGGGTCCTCGCTCGCGTCGGCGCCGGCGAGCATGGCGTCGGCGATCAGCTGGTAGGCCTCGCTCCAGGCTTTCTCCACCCGCGGGGTCCAGGCGTCGCCGGAGGTCTCGGCGAGCGCGGCGAGCAGGCTGGAGCCGACGACCGCGTAGTGCTCGGGGCGCACCAGGAACTTGCGGTGGTCGCGGCCCAGGCCGTGCAGGTAGGGGCCGAGGGTCTCGTCGTCGAGACGGGAGACGAGGTGGGTGAGTGCGGCGAAGAGCCGGTCCCGCTGGCGTTCCATCTCCTCGGAGGAGGCCGGGAAGAGGTCGCGTACTCCGGGGTTGTGCCAGAAGAGGTGCGAGTAGAAGAACTTGACCGCGTGCTCGGCCCGTCTCTCCACCACCGCGAAACTGCTTTTCAAGATCCTCACATCCACCAACCGAAAGTAGGAGTGCCGGACGGGGCGAGGTCAAGTGTTGTCCGATCTGCGGACAGCCGCGACGAAGCGCTCATATGGGATGACGGATCGGCGGGTCGCGGCCCGCGCCGGTCCGCCGGTGCGCGGCGGCTACTGTCGGGGACATGCACGATCAGTCGTCCACTCCCCCCGTCGGCGCGGCGCCCGAACTCTTCACGTGGGAGTTCGCGACCGACCCCTACCCGGCCTACGCGTGGCTGCGCGAGAACGCGCCGGTGCACCGCACCAAGCTCCCCAGCGGCGTCGACGCCTGGCTGGTCACGCGGTACGCGGACGCCCGCCAGGCCCTCGCCGACCAGCGGCTCAGCAAGAATCCGGCGCACCACGCGGAGCCCGCGCACGCCAAGGGCAAGACCGGGATCCCGGGGGAGCGCAAGGCGGAGCTGATGACGCATCTGCTGAACATCGACCCGCCGGACCACACCCGGCTGCGCCGCCTGGTGTCGAAGGCGTTCACCCCGCGCAGGGTCGCGGAGTTCACCCCGCGGGTGCAGGCGCTCACCGACCACCTCATCGACCGGTTCGCGGGGAGGGGGGAGGCGGACCTCATCCACGAGTTCGCCTTCCCGCTCCCCATCTACGCCATCTGCGAGATGCTCGGCGTACCGCGCGAGGACCAGGACGACTTCCGCGACTGGGCCGGGATGATGATCCGCCACGGCGGAGGCCCGCGCGGCGGCGTCGCCCGGTCGGTGAAGCAGATGCGGACCTACCTCGGTGAACTCATCCACCGCAAAAGGGATGACCTGGGCGACGACCTGATCTCCGACCTGATCCGGGCGAGCGACCACGGCGACCACCTGACCGAGGGCGAGGCCACCGCGATGGCCTTCATCCTGCTCTTCGCCGGCTTCGAGACGACCGTGAACCTCATCGGCAACGGCGTCCACTCCCTCTTCATGAACCCCGTCCAGCGCGAGCGGCTGCAGCGCTCCCTGGCCGCCGGGGAGCGCGGCCTGCTGGCCACCGGTGTCGAGGAACTCCTGCGCTACGACGGTCCCGTGGAGCTGGCCACGTGGCGCTTCGCCACCGAGCCGCTGACCCTCGGCGGGGAGCGGATCGAGACCGGCGATCCGGTCCTGGTCGTCCTCGCCGCCGCCGACCGGGACCCGGCGCGGTTCACCGACCCGGACACCCTCGACCTCTCCAGGAGCGACAACCAGCACCTCGGCTACGGTCACGGCATCCACTACTGCCTGGGCGCGCCGCTCGCCCGGCTGGAGGGGCAGACCGCCCTCGCGACCCTGCTGACCCGGCTTCCCGATCTGGAACTCGCCGTTCCACCCCAAGACCTGCGCTGGCGTGGGGGGTTGATCATGCGGGGGCTGCGCACCCTGCCCGTTCGCTTCGCGGTTCAAAACACTTGCGCGCCTTCTGATTAAAAGTCAGATTCAGCTTGAACTTGTGACAATCGTTCGAAGGCCGCTAGGTTCTGCCGTTACCCCGCTGTTATGCGAAAGGTGATCCCTCATGCTCTCCGGGAACGGCCGTCACAGACGCCCCCGCCAGGTCCCCGCGCTGGTCGTCACAGCCGGTGTCACTGGCTCCGCGCTGGCCATGCCGCTGCTGGCCGCCACCAGCGCGACCGCTGCCGACACCGCCACCTGGGACAAGGTGGCCGAGTGCGAGAGCGGCGGCTCGTGGAGCGCCAACTTCGGCAGTGGCGCTTACGGCGGGCTCCAGTTCACCCAGGAGCAGTGGCAGAACGCCGGCGGTCTGGACTTCGCCGAGCGGGCCGACCTCGCGAGCCGCTCGCAGCAGATAGCCGTGGCCGAGCGCGTGCTGGCCTCCCAGGGTCCGCAGGCCTGGCCGCTGTGCGCGGCGTCCGCCGGACTGGACCAGCAGGGTCCGGCCGCCGTCGTCGACCCCGGTCTGCCCGGCAGCTCCACCGCGGTGGGCCCCGCGCCGTCCCGGCCCGACGACACCGTGCCCTCCACCGCGGGCGGCAAGCCCGCCACGGACTTCGGGCTCCCGACCGCGCAGACCCCCAGCCCCTCGGGCAGCCCCTTCCTGATTCCCGACGCGCCGTCCGTCGGACTGCCCGTCATGCCGGCGCCCGACGTCCCGACGGCGCCCCCGACCACCCCGACGGCCCCCGTCACGCCGACCGACCCGGCGACCGGGCCGGTCACCCCCGTCGACCCGACGGACCCGACCTCGCCCACGACCCCGCCGGTCACCCCGAGTCCGTCCCCGACCGGCCCGGCGGCCCCCGGGGTGCCGACGCCCTCGGCGAACCCGGGCGCCACTCCCGGCGAGGGCAACGGCAAGCACCGCGGAGCACCCTCCTCCGAGGAGAGCGCCCCCTCCGATGCCGCGCCGGAGCCCGTCTACACGGTGCAGGCGGGCGACAGCCTGGCGACCATCGCGGATGCCAAGGGCGTGAAGGGCGGCTGGAGCGGCCTCTATGCGGCCAATGAGCAGGTCATCGGCGGAGACGCCAACCTGATCAAGCCCGGCCAGAACCTGGATCTAACCACCTAATAAGGACAGTTGGTTCGACCGGAAAGACCTGATTGTCTGTTTTCTGCAAGTGAGACATGTGTCTCTTCCGGTCAACTGGCGTGTCCCGCCCCGGGGCTTCCGCAAACCCCGTTCTCACCTGCGCAAACACCCTGTCGGGGAGCGCAAGTAGGGGCCGTTTCTCCCCGATGCTCCTGGTTGAGCATCGGGGAGGGACATGTCTACCTTCTGATTCGCCCGCCACCGCGGGCTCCTTCGACCGCATCGCCGAATCCTGCCGGCGGACGGGGGGAACAGTCGTCGCGTCAAGCGCCGAAGGCAGGAGCGGGGGAACCAAGGTAGGTGCCGCGAGCGGCCGTTGACAGACGGTCGGCAACCGGCTTGGGGTTAAGCGGGGCGCAAGGTCGCACCGCCGGGCACTCACAGGCCCGAACCCGACAGCTCACCTCGTAGGCGTCGGTGAGGAGAAACCTCATGCTGCTTTCCGGCAAGGGCAAGCACCGTCGCGGTTCCAAGGCCGTTCGCATCGTCACGCTCGCCGGTGTCGCCGGTGTGGCCGTCGCCGCCCCCCTGATGACCGCGGGCGCCGCCAGTGCCGCCACCGCGTCCGAGTGGGACAAGGTCGCGCAGTGCGAGTCCGGTGGCAACTGGTCCATCAACACGGGCAACGGCTACTACGGCGGACTGCAGTTCTCGTCCTCCACGTGGGCCGCCTTCGGCGGCAAGTCCTACGCCGCGCAGGCCAACCAGGCCTCGAAGGCGCAGCAGATAGCCGTGGCCGAGAAGGTCCTCAAGAAGCAGGGCAAGGGCGCCTGGCCGCACTGCGGCAAGGGCCTGTCGAACTCCTCCTACACCGGTGGCGGCTCGACCGAGACCCCGGCCTCCACCAAGCCGAAGGCCGAGACGAAGAAGACCGAGACCAAGAAGGCCGAGACCAAGGCCGCGCCGAAGAAGGACACCAAGCGCACCGAGGTCCCGACCACCCGCTCCGAGCGCACCGAGGCTCCGGCCGCGCCGAAGACGGGCAACGGCTCCTACGAGGTCAAGCCGGGCGACACCCTGGGCACCATCGCCGAGGCCAACGGCGTCAAGGGCGGCTGGCAGCAGCTCTTCGAGCTGAACAAGGACATCGTCTCGGACGCCGACCTGATCTACCCCGGTCAGAAGCTGAAGCTCAGCTGAACGGCGCGGCGACAGCCGCAAAAGCGTACGCAACGCGCAGAATTCCCACCGCCCGGCGCCCCTTCCCCCCACGCGCCGGGCGGCGGTGTGTGCGGGCACATGGACCCTTCCGAGGTCGAAAAACCAGGACTGTATGTCCCGGAAGAGGGGTATTCGGCCCCTTTTTCGTCCCAGGGGTCGGGCGGTCGGCCGGTCGAACCCCGGAAGCCGGTTAGGCTCTAGGCGGCAAGGCCATCCCACGGCCTGACACGCCACCGCACACCCAGCGTCACATCCCAGAAGGAGATGCTCGTGCCGTCCATCGACGTCGTCGTAGCCCGGGAAATCCTGGACTCCCGAGGCAACCCCACGGTCGAGGTCGAGGTGGGCCTCGACGACGGCAGCACCGGCCGTGCTGCCGTTCCGTCCGGCGCCTCCACCGGTGCATTCGAGGCCATCGAGCTCCGTGACGGTGACCCCAACCGTTACATGGGCAAGGGTGTCGAGAAGGCCGTCCTCGCCGTCATCGAGCAGATCGGCCCGGAGCTCGTCGGCTACGACGCCACCGAGCAGCGCCTGATCGACCAGGCCATGTTCGACCTGGACGCCACCGACAACAAGGGCTCGCTCGGCGCCAACGCCATCCTCGGCGTCTCGCTCGCCGTCGCCCACGCCGCGTCCGAGGCCTCCGACCTCCCGCTCTTCCGCTACCTCGGCGGTCCGAACGCGCACCTGCTGCCCGTTCCGATGATGAACATCCTCAACGGTGGGTCGCACGCCGACTCCAACGTCGACATCCAGGAGTTCATGATCGCCCCGATCGGCGCGGAGTCCTTCTCCGAGGCGCTGCGCTGGGGCGCCGAGGTCTACCACACCCTCAAGAAGGTCCTCCACACCAAGGGCCTGTCCACCGGTCTCGGCGACGAGGGCGGCTTCGCCCCGAACCTGGAGTCCAACCGCGCCGCGCTCGACCTCATCATCGAGGCCATCAAGCAGGCCGGCTACACCCCGGGCAAGGACATCGCGCTCGCGCTCGACGTCGCCGCGTCGGAGTTCTACAAGGACGGCAAGTACGAGTTCGAGGGCCAGTCCCGCTCGGCCGCCGAGATGACCGACTACTACGCCGAGCTCGTCGAGGCGTACCCGCTGGTCTCCATCGAGGACCCGCTGTTCGAGGACGACTGGGCCGGCTGGAAGACCATCACCGACCGCCTGGGCGCCAAGGTCCAGATCGTCGGCGACGACCTCTTCGTCACCAACCCCGAGCGCCTGGCCCGCGGCATCGAGGAGGGCTCCGCGAACGCCCTCCTCGTGAAGGTGAACCAGATCGGTTCGCTGACCGAGACCCTCGACGCCGTCGAGATGGCCCAGCGCAACGGCTTCAAGTGCATGATGTCGCACCGCTCCGGCGAGACCGAGGACGTCACCATCGCCGACCTCGCCGTCGCCGTGAACTGCGGTCAGATCAAGACCGGCGCCCCGGCCCGCTCGGACCGCGTCGCCAAGTACAACCAGCTGCTGCGCATCGAGGAGATCCTCGACGACGCCGCGGTGTACGCGGGCCGCAGCGCCTTCCCGCGCTTCAAGGGCTAATCACGCTCTGCCTCCGTACGTCCCCGCACTCGGTCCCGTACCGTGTGCGGGGACGTATTGCGTAGTGCGTACAAAAGGGGAGGCGGACCAATGGCCGGGAACCGGGATCGGTTCTCCACCTTCTCCACCGCGACGCGGCTCAAGCAGCTCGGTGAGCGGACCGCGGCCCACGTCTACCGCTCGCAGTCGCGCCGGCAGGTGCGCCGCAGCCGCCTCACCGGCAGGGCGGCGCTCCTGGTGCTCGTGCTCTGTACGCTGGTCGTCGCCCTCGCGTATCCGATGCGCCAGTACGTCTCCCAGCGCTCGGAGATCGCGGAGCAGCAGCGGGCCGCCGCGGCGGCGCGGGACCGCCTGGAGCGGCTCCGCGACGAGAAGGCCCGCTGGCAGGACGACGCCTACGCGGAGCAGCAGGCGCGCAAGCACCTGCACTTCCTGCGTCCGGGGGAGGTCGGCTACATCATGGGCGACCCCGGATCCCGCCCGCCGGAGCCGCACCGCACCGGCCAGGCCGGCTCGGACCGCCCCTGGTACTCCAACGTCTGGGACGGCGTCGACAAGGCCGACCGCCCGGGCGACTAGCACCGCAGCACCGCAGCACCGCAGCACCGCACCACCGCAGCACCCATCCACGAGAACGAAGAGACTTCCTCCAGGCATGCAGACGCCCCCGCCCCAGACCGACCGCACCGAGCCGACCGACGCGGACATCGAGGCGTTCGAGCAGCAGCTCGGCCGCCCGCCGCGCGGGCTGCGCGCCATCGCGCACCGCTGCCCCTGCGGGCAGCCCGACGTGGTGGAGACCGCCCCGCGGCTCCCCGACGGCACCCCCTTCCCGACGCTGTACTACCTGACGTGCCCGCGCGCGGCCTCCGCCATCGGCACGCTGGAGGCCAACGGCGTGATGAAGGAGATGCAGGCGCGGCTCGCCGAGGACCCGGAGCTCGCCGCCGCCTACCAGGCCGCGCACGAGGACTACATCCGGCGCCGCGACGCCATCGAGGTGCTCCAGGGCTTCCCGAGCGCCGGCGGTATGCCGGACCGGGTCAAGTGCCTGCACGTCCTCGTCGGCCACTCCCTTGCCGCCGGCCCCGGGGTGAACCCCTTCGGCGACGAGGCCCTCGCGATGCTGCCCGAGTGGTGGGCCAAGGGCGCCTGCGTCACGCCGTGCGGCGAGAAGAAGGAAGAGGAGTCCCGGTGACCCGGGTCGCGGGCATCGACTGCGGGACGAACTCCATCCGGCTGCTCGTGGCGGACTGCGACCCGGCCACGGGCGAGCTGGTCGAGCTGGACCGGCGGATGACCATCGTCCGGCTCGGGCAGGGCGTGGACAAGACCGGGCGCCTGGCCCCGGAGGCGCTGGAGCGGACCTTCGCCGCCTGCCGCGAGTACGCGGCGGTCATCGAGGAGTTGGGCGCGCAGCGGGTGCGCTTCGTGGCGACCTCCGCCTCCCGTGACGCCGAGAACCGCGACGACTTCGTGCGCGGCGTCGTGGAGATCCTCGGCGTCGAGCCCGAGGTGATCTCCGGTGACCAGGAGGCGGAGTTCTCCTTCACCGGCGCCACCAGGGAGCTGACCGCGCACGAGCACCTTCAGCGGCCGTTCCTGGTGGTCGACATCGGCGGCGGCTCGACCGAGTTCGTGGTCGGCGACGACCACGTGCGGGCCGCCCGCTCCGTGGACGTGGGCTGCGTCCGGATGACCGAGCGCCACCTGGTGGTGGACGGCGTCGTCACCGACCCGCCGTCCGAGAAGCAGATCGCGGCCGTCCGGGCCGACATCGAGGCCGCGCTGGACCTGGCGTCCGAGACCGTCCCGCTGGCCGAGGCGCGCACGCTGGTGGGCCTGGCGGGTTCGGTGACCACCATCGCCGGCATCGCGCTGGGGCTGCCCGAGTACCGGTCGGCGGACATCCACCACTCCCGGATCTCCTACGGGCAGGTCCGCGAGATCACCGAGCGGATGCTGACGGCCACGCACGACGAGCGCGCGGCGATCCCCGTGATGCACCCGGGCCGGGTCGACGTGATCGGCGCGGGCGCGCTGGTCCTGCTGGCGATCATGGAGCGCACCGGAGCCTCCGAGGTCGTGGTCTCCGAACACGACATCCTCGACGGAATCGCCTGGAGCGTGGCGGGCGCCACCGTGTGACGGGCCGGTCCGTCGGGACGACGGGGGTTCCGCGGCCGGGCGGCCGGGGAACCCCCGTGGTCGTTCTGGGTCGTGCCCGGGATGACCGGTGCAATCACCTGGTCCATCGGCCGAACTGCCTTCGAACCAGGGTGTGAAGCCCTCCAGGACCATGATCCGGAAAAAGTTCGTGAAGTTCTTCACAAGGAAAAGGTGCCTGCCGGGCCGCGGGAAGGGCCCTTCGGGGCCTTGCGGAGGGCCTGGGGCCCGTTTTGTCGCGCGTTCGTGCGATCGGCGGAGGCGGCGGGCTTCGCGTCGGAGGTAAGGACGAAACCCGGTGGTCTACTCCGGTCGAAGCCTTGGAGGCCAGTTCAGGACGGGTGAACAACGACTCCCGCCACCCCTTGGTTCCCGCCCGCCGCCATGACGTCCGTCACGTGGGCGGCGGAGTGTAGCAGAGGCCCTCCGACTCCTTGTGAAGGGGCTCACGAGCAACACCCCAATGGGTGCTGGATACTCGTTCTCATGAGCACCACGGAGCGTCCCAGGATCCTCGTTGTAGGAGGTGGGTACGTAGGCCTGTACGCAGCCAAGCGCATCATGAAGAAGATGCGCTACGGCGAGGCGACCGTCACGGTCGTCGACCCGCGCTCGTACATGACCTACCAGCCCTTCCTCCCCGAAGTGGCCGCAGGCAGCATCTCGCCTCGGCACGTCGTCGTCCCGCTGCGACGCGTGCTGCCCAAGGCAGAGGTCCTCACCGGCCGGGTCACCAGCATCGACCAGGACCGCAAGGTCGCCGTCGTCACGCCGCTGGTCGGCGAGGCGTACGAGCTGCCCTTCGACTACCTGGTGATCGCGCTCGGCGCCGTCTCCCGCACCTTCCCGATCCCCGGTCTCGCAGAGCAGGGCATCGGCATGAAGGGCGTCGAGGAGGGCATCGGCCTGCGCAACCACGTACTCGAGCAGCTCGACAAGGCCGAGTCCACGACGGACGAGGACGTCCGCCGCAAGGCCCTCACCTTCGTCTTCGTCGGCGGCGGCTTCGCCGGCGCCGAGACGATCGGCGAGGTCGAGGACATGGCCCGCGACGCCGCGAAGTACTACTCCACGATCAAGCGCGAGGACATGCGCTTCATCCTGGTCGACGCGGCCGACAAGATCCTCCCCGAGGTCGGGCCCAAGCTCGGCACCTGGGGCAAGGAGCACCTCGAGTCCCGCGGCATCGAGATCTACCTCAACACCTCCATGGACTCCTGCGTGGACGGCCACGTGGTGCTGAAGAACGGCCTCGAGGTCGACTCCAACACCATCGTGTGGACCGCCGGCGTCAAGCCCAACCCGGTCCTGGCCCGCTACGGCCTGCCGCTGGGCCCGCGCGGCCACGTGGACGCCCAGCCGACCCTCCAGGTCACGGGCACCGACTACATCTGGACCGCCGGCGACAACGCCCAGGTCCCCGACATCGCCGCCCGCAAGGCCGGTGTCGAGAACGCCTGGTGCCCGCCGAACGCCCAGCACGCGCTGCGCCAGGCCAAGGTCCTCGGCGACAACGTCATCTCGGGCATGCGGGGCTTCCCGCAGACCGAGTACTCGCACTCCAACAAGGGTGCCGTGGCGGGCCTCGGCCTCCACAAGGGCGTCGCGATGATCGTCATGGGCAAGACGAAGATCAAGCTCAAGGGCCGGCTCGCCTGGTACATGCACCGTGGCTACCACGGCATGGCCATGCCGACCTGGAACCGCAAGATCCGCGTCTTCGCCGACTGGACCCTCGCCATGTTCCTCAAGCGCGAGGTCGTCTCCCTCGGCGCGCTGGAGACCCCGCGCGAGGAGTTCTACGAGGCCGCCAAGCCGGCGCCGGCCCCGGCCGCCGCCGCTGCCCCGGCCGAGAAGGCCAAGGCCTCCTGACCCCGCGTCGGGAGCCCGGCCGCTGAGCCGGCCGCATGTACGACCCCGAAGGGGCCGCCCGCCATCCGTGGTGCGGGCGGCCCCTTCGGCGTACCCGGGGCCGCGGATGGGTAGAGGGATGGGTCGGAACTTTGTGGAGGTGCGCCATGACCGACGCCGCTCCGCGGCTGGCCGCTCTTGCCGAGACCCTGCTCGGCGGCCCCCTGCCCGTGCGCATCCGCGCGTGGGACGGAACCGAGGCCGGGCCGCCCGAGGGCCCCGTTCTCGTCGTCCGCGGCCGCCGTGCCCTGCGCCGGATGCTGTGGAAGCCCGGAGAGCTGGGCCTGGCCCGCGCCTGGGTGGCCGGTGACCTGGCCGTGGAGGGCGACCTGTTCGAGATGCTGGACCGGGTGGCGGGCCTGCTCTGGCAGCGGGACCGGCCGCCCGCCCCGGCCCCGCCCGCGTCCCCCCTGAGCGTGCTGCGCCCGCGCCTGCCCCGGCGCGTCACGGCCGCCGCGGACACCGCCGCGGCCGCCGCCGCCCTGCTGGGCGACGCGGACGCGCGGAGCGCCGTACGGGACCTCGTCACCCTGGCCAGGCCCTGGCCGGCGCCCGCGCCGCCCGCGGAGGAGGCGGCCCGGCGCGGCGGCCCCCGGCACTCCAGGGGCCGCGACCGGCAGGCCGTCAGCCACCACTACGACGTCGGCAACGACTTCTACGAGCGGGTCCTCGGCCCCTCCATGGTGTACTCCTGCGCCTACTGGACCCCCGGCTCCACCCTGGAGCGGGCCCAGCACGACAAGCTCGACCTGGTCTGCCGCAAGCTCGCCCTGAAGCCCGGCGACCGGCTCCTCGACGTCGGCTGCGGCTGGGGCTCCATGGCCCTGCACGCGGCCCGCGCCCACGGCGCCCGCGTCACCGGGATCACCCTCTCGCGCGAACAGGCCGCGTACGCCCGCAAGAAGGTCGCGGACGAGGGCCTGGCCGATCTGGTCGAGATCCGGATCCAGGACTACCGCGACGTCAAGGACGGCCCCTACGACGCCATTTCGTCCATCGGGATGGCCGAACACGTCGGTGCCGAGCGCTACCGCGACTACGCGCGCACCCTGCACGCCCTGCTGCGCCCCGGCGGCCTGCTGCTCAACCACCAGATCGCCCGCCCCCCGGAGGCCGACGAAGGGGCCTACCGGGTGGACGAGTTCATCGACGCCTACGTCTTCCCCGACGGCGAGCTGTCCCCGGTCGGCACCACGGTCGGCGAGCTGGAACGGGCCGGCTTCGAGGTCCGCGACGTGGAGGCGCTGCGCGAGCACTACGCCCTGACCCTGCGGGCCTGGGTGGCGCGGCTGGAGGAGCACTGGGACGAGGCCGTGGCCCTCACCTCGGCCGGCCGGGCCCGGGTCTGGCAGCTCTACATGGCCGCCTCCGCGCTCGCCTTCGAACGGGGCCGCCTCGGGGTCAACCAGGTGCTCGCGGTGCGCTCCGCGGCGCGCGGGGACTCCGGGCTGCCGCTGCGGCTGCGGACCTGGGGCGCCCAGTCGGCGTAATCGTTCCTGCGCGCACGACGCGAAAGGCCCCGGGTCGCCCCGGGGCCCTTCGGTGTCCGCGGTCCGGGTCCGCTACTCGGTCTTGATGGCGGTCAGCATGTTCAGGCGGGCGGCGCTGCGGGCCGGCCACATGGCGGCCAGGACGCCGACCACGGCGGCCAGCAGGAGGAAGATCCCGATCCGGTCCCACGGCAGGATCAGCTCGTAGCCGGGCATGGCCTTCGCCAGCGTGGAGCCGACGGCCCAGGCGAGGAAGATGCCGATGACGACGCCGAGGGCGGCTCCGAAGAGCGAGATCACCACGGCTTCGAGGCGGATCATGTTCTTGACCCGGCTGCGGTCGAGGCCGATGGCCCGCAGCATGCCGATCTCCTGGGTGCGCTCGAAGACGGACATGGCCAGGGTGTTGACCACGCCGAGCACCGAGATGACCAGCGCCATGCCGAGCAGGCCGTACATGATGTTCAGCATCGTGTTGATCATGCCGCCCATCTCGTTGCGCATGTCCTGCTGGGTGGCGACGGTGATGGCCGGGTTCTTGCCGAGCGCGTCGACGACCTTCTGCTGGGCGGCCTTGGAGGCCCCGCCGTCGACGTTGACGTACACCTCGGGGATGTACATCTCCTCGCTGTGCTCACTGAGGATCTTGTTGTCGATGACGTAGGGGGAGAGCAGGCCCTCCATGTCCTTGAAGATCGCGCCGACCTTGACGGACGCTTCCTGGCCGTCGTCGTACTTCACCTTGAGCGCGGAGCCGACGGTGAAGTTCTGCTTCTTGGCGGTCTTCTCGGCGACGGCGACGTCGCCCTTGCCGAGGCTGTCGAGCGAGCCGCTGAGGACCTCGACGTTCAGGAGCTGGCCGATGGTGGCCGGGTTGACGCCGGAGGCCGCCCGGAAGTCGCCGTCGACCAGGAAGTAGCCGGCCGTCTGCGGGGAGACCGCCTTGATGCCGGGGGCCTTGGACAGGGTCTCGGCCACGGACTTGTCCAGGCTGCCCGCGTCGGCGGACATGGAGACCCGGTAGTCGGCCTTGAGCTTCTCGGTGCTCATGCGGTCGACGACCTTGCCGACGGTGATGCCGAGGACGGACAGCGTGGTGACCAGGGTCAGGCCGATCGCCAGGGAGGCGGCGGTGACGGCGGTGCGGCGCGGGTTGCGGACCGCGTTCTGGGCGGCCAGCTTGCCGGGGACGCCGAACACCTTCTGCAGCAGCGGGCGGACGGCGCCGATGACCGGCTTGGAGAGCAGCGGCAGCAGCACGATCATGCCGATCAGCATGAAGAAGGCGCCGCCGCCCATGGTCATGCGGCCCGTGTTGCCGCCGGTGGACACGCCCAGGAGCACCAGGCCGATGCCGCCGAGGCTGATGACCGAGCCGAGGATGTTGCGTACGAGCAGGGACTTCGAGGTGGCCGGCAGGTGGGCGCTGCCCATGGCGGCCACGGGTGCGATCCGGCCGGTGCGCCAGGCCGGCAGCACGGCGGCGACGGTGGTGACGACGACGCCGATGACGAGCGCGGCGACGACGGTGCCCGGGGCGATCACCATGGCGCCGCCCGGCAGCTTCGCGCCGAGGGAGCCGATGACGGAGCGGATCCCGATGGCCAGGCCGATACCGCCGAGCAGGCCGACGGCGGCCGACAGCAGGCCGACGAGCAGGGCCTCGCTGAGCACGGAGCGCATGACCTGGCCGCGGTGGGCGCCGACGGCGCGCAGCAGGGCCAGCTCCTTGGTGCGCTGGGCGACCAGCATGGTGAAGGTGTTGTAGATCAGGAAGATGCCGACGAAGAGCGAGATGCCCGCGAAGACGAGGAGCATCGTGCTGAGGTTGCTGAGGCCCTTCTCGATCTGCTTGGCCTGCTCCGCGGCGAGCGCCGCGCCGGTCTGCGCCTTGGTCGTCCTGTCGTCGAGCAGCGGCTTGATGTCGGCGAGCAGCTTCTCGGCGGAGGTGCCGTTCTTCGCGGCGACCGACAGCTCCTGGAAGTAGCCGGGCTTGAGGTAGAGCTCCTGGGCGACCTTGGTCTCGAAGAGGACCAGGCTGCCGCCGGCCTGGACGGCGCCGTCCTCGGTGGTGAAGACGCCGGCGAGGGAGTACTCCTTGACCGGGCCGTTGGTGGCGACGCGGACCTTGTCGCCGACCTTGTAGTTGCCCTTGTCGGCGGTGGCCTGGTCGAGGGCGACCTCGTCGGCCTTGGCCGGGCCGGCGCCCTGGGCGAAGGCGTAGCGCGGGTCCTTGCCGTCCTTGACGGGGGTGAAGTTCGCGCCCTGGTTGGACCAGCCGGAGCCGATCAGCTTGCCGTTCTCGTCGCCGACGCCGGCGAAGCCCGAGACGCGGCCGGAGACGGTGTCGACGCCGGGGAGCGCCTTGATCCTGTCGAGGGTCTGCTGGCCGAGGCCGGGCTCGCCCTCCTTCTCGCCCTGCTCGTTGCGGCCCTGGCCGTACGAGGTGACCGAGACGGCGACGCCCTCGTAGCTCTTGGCGGACTGGCCGGAGAGGGACTTCTTGAGGGTGTCGGTGAAGACGAGGGTGCCGGATACGAAGGCGACGCCGAGGGTGACGGCGAGCACCGTCATCAGCAGCCGGGCCTTGTGCGCGAGGACGTTGCGCAGGGCGGTACGGAACATGGGAGATCTCAGTCCTGGGGCTGGAAGTCTTGGAGGAAGGGCCGGGGCGGGAGCCGGATCAGCTGGTGCGGCCCTTGGCGTCGAAGGCCTTCATGCGGTCCAGCACGCCGTCGGCGGTGGGGCTGAGCATCTCGTCGACGATCCGGCCGTCGGCGAGGAAGATGACGCGGTCGGCGTAGGAGGCGGCGACGGGGTCGTGGGTGACCATCACGACGGTCTGGCCGAGCTCGCGGACGGAGTTGCGCAGGAAGCCGAGGACCTCGGCGCCGGAGCGGGAGTCCAGGTTTCCGGTCGGCTCGTCACCGAAGATGATCTCGGGGCGGGAGGCCAGGGCGCGGGCCACCGCCACGCGCTGCTGCTGGCCGCCGGAGAGCTGGGTGGGCCGGTGGCCCAGGCGCCCGGAGAGGCCGACCATGTCCACCACGGTGTCCAGCCACTGCTGGTCGGGCTTGCGGCCGGCGATGTCCATGGGGAGCGTGATGTTCTCCAGGGCGGTCAGCGTCGGCAGCAGGTTGAACGCCTGGAAGATGAAGCCGATCTTGTCCCGGCGCAGCTGGGTGAGCTGCTTGTCCTTGAGGGAGCCCAGCTCGGTCTCGCCGATGCGGACGGAGCCCGCGGAGAAGGTGTCCAGGCCGGCGACGCAGTGCATCAGGGTGGACTTGCCGGAGCCCGACGGGCCCATGATCGCGGTGAACTGCCCCTGGCCGAAGTCCACGGAGACGTTGTCCAGGGCGACCACCTGGGTCTCGCCCTGGCCGTACACCTTGGAGAGGCCGGTGGCTCGCGCGGCCACGGCCTGGGCGGTGTGCGGGGCGTAGTTCATGGTGGTCACGGGACGGCTCCTCGGTCTGTTGTGCGGGACTCCTCCATCTTCACCGCGCCCTTACCTGTCGCGGATCAGCCGCCGTACCTGTTCCCGGGCCCACTCCAGACTGACGGCGGGCGGGCGCGCCTCCTCCTCTGGTATGACAACGACTCCGGCAGGAGATGGCGGGAGCCCTGGTCGACGGGCGGTGGCCCGGGGTGGCGTGCAGGGTGGCGCACGGGGTGGCGCGAGCCATCGAAATCCCGTCATTCCCGTACAGGCGGTGATCGACGTCCAGAACGGGCCGACCGTGCATTCTGGGGCCTGACGGACCCTCAAGCGCCAATAAAATCAGACAACATCGGATAGACGGCCGACCGGCGGCGAGTGTGTTCCGGATAGGCTCGGCACAGCGTTCAAGGCTTTTTCCACGGGGGCCGCCACGCCCTGCCCGGATGGTGGAATGCAGACACGGCGAGCTTAAACCTCGCTGGCCTTCGGGTCGTGCCGGTTCAAGTCCGGCTCCGGGCACTCCGCAGCTCTGGCCGGGTCCTCCTCGCGGCTCCGGCGAGGCTCCCTCGTTTATCCCCTGCGCTTCGCCGTGCCTTCTCCTAAGATCCTCCTCCAGCAGTAGGGTGCTTTCTTTGCGAGCGCATTACTCTTGTTGCAAGGCCGCGCTCGGTGGCCACGGAGGAGTGAGATGAGGAGCAGTAACCCGGTCTTCTCGCGACGGGGGTTCAGCCGCGACAACGGTGGCTACGCGGGCTTTGACGCGCAGCACCAGCAGGCCGGGACCAACCCGTACGCGACCAACCCCTACGCGACCGACCCGGCCACGGGTATGCCGCAGGCGCCGGCGCGCACCAACGCGATGACCATGGACGACGTCGTGAGCCGTACGGCCATGACGCTCGGCACGCTCATCGTGACGGCGACCCTCTCCTGGGTGCTGCTGCCGGTCGACCCGGCCAACCTCGGCATGTCGTACGCCATCGGCATCGGCGCCGCGCTGGTCGCGTTCGTCTTCGCGATGATCCAGTCCTTCAAGAGCAAGCCCGTCCCGGGCCTGATCCTGGCCTACTCGGCGTTCGAGGGTGTCTTCCTCGGCGTCATCAGCGCGGCCGTCAGCACCTACCTCGGCCCCGGCGTGGTCATGCAGGCCGTGATGGGCACGATGTGCGTCTTCGCCGCCGTGCTCTTCGCGTACAAGATGCGCTGGATCCGCGTCACCCGCCGCTTCTACGGCTTCGTGATGGCCGCGACCCTCGGCTTCATCCTGCTGATGCTCGTGAACTCGCTGTTCGCGGTCTTCGGCGGCGGTGACGGCCTCGGCTTCCGCAGCGGCGGCCTCGGCCTGCTGTTCGGCGCCATCGGTGTCATCCTCGGCGCCTGCTTCCTCGCCCTCGACTTCAAGCAGGTCGAGGACGGCATCACCTACGGTGCCCCGCGCGAGGAGGCCTGGCTGGCGGCCTTCGCCCTCACCATGACCCTGGTGTGGATCTACGTCGAGATGCTGCGCATCTTCTCGATCCTCTCGGGCGACGACTAGCAGCACCTGCGGGCCGCCCGGCCCGCGCGGTGCGGCACACGGCACGGGGAAGGCCCCGCGAGCGACAGCTCGCGGGGCCTTCCCGCGCGTGGAGGGACTTACGGGGGTCGGGGGAGGGGGTCAGCCGAACCGGCGGGCGGCTCTGCGCAGGTCGTACTCGTGGATGATCGCCTTGGCCTGGCCGTACGACAGCTCGTGCGCGCCGCGGAGCCAGCTGACCTTCTCCTCGAACCGGACGAGGGAGGGGCCTTCGTCGACGGTGCGGAGCCAGTCGGAAACCTCACGACCGGTGGTCCGGGGGATTCTGTCGATCATGTTGCGGTGGGTCTGCTCGGAGAACTCTACGGACATGGGCGCCTCCGGAAGGTTTGCCGTGCTGTTCTCTTCACGCCACCGTGCCGGAGAGTTCGCCCATTGGCAATGGTGCCCGGACGGCGCGTAGGGTCGGCCGGGTGCTTGATACCTCGCCCCTGAGCGCCGCCGTGGAACGTTTCGCCGACCGGCTGCGGGCCGCCCCGCAGAGCCGCCTCCAGCAAGGGGCGGCCGCCGTGGCGCTGGAGCTGGCCCGCGACCTCTCCGCACGGGCGCAGCGGCTGGAGGCGCCCGGCGAGGCGCCGCGGACGATGCCGGACGCGGGCATCTTCGTCGTCGGGGACCAGGTGGCGGTGGCCGGACTGGACCTCGCCGAGGCGCTGCGCGACCGGCAGGGCGCCCCGGACGGCGCGAAGGCCCCGTCCGAGATGCTGGACGAGGCCGTATCGCTGGTGGAGCAGGCGGAGGTCAGAGCGACGCGATGACGCGGTCCGCGAGGATGTAGACGTTGCTGTCGGGGTCCTCGGAGTCGCCGCAGGAGAACGTCAGGGCGTAGGCGCCGGAGATCCCCGAGCCGCCGAGCAGGACCGGGGCGGTGCCCGAGCGCAGTGCCTCGGCCAGGCGCTCCGCGGTCTCCCGGTGCCCGGGCGTCATGCACAGCGTCGTGCCGTCGGTGAAGACGTACACGTCGAGCGTGCCCAGCGGGCCGGGACGGACGTCCGCGAGGGCCGTACGGGCCTCGGCGAGCTCCTCCAGCCGGTTCACGGTGCGCTCGTGGTCGGCGCCGGGGTGCGAGGCCTGGACCGGTACGAAGTCCGGGTGCGAGGGGTGGCGCCGGCGGGCGGCGGCCAGCTCGGCCGAGTCCTCCGGGTACCCGGGAAGCTCGTCCAGCACCTCCTCGCCCATGACCGGCTCCAGGCCCACCAGATCGGCCTGCCGGGGCAGGAAGACCGGGTTGTCCTCGCCGAGCCCGGGCAGGCCGCCCAGCAGCGAAGGGGCGTCGGCGGCGTCGCGGGCCTCCTGCGCGGCCCAGAAGGCGCGCGCCTCGGCCAGCTCCCGCTCGCGCTCCTCGGCCAGGGCCTCGGCCACGGCGGCTCGTATCTCCGCGGCGGGGGACTCGGCGGCGTGGCGGGCGTGCGGGACGGTCGTGGCGCGGGCGTGGACCGGCACCGCCAGCTCACTGCGCAGGGCGGAGACCTGCTTGCGCAGACCGTGGACGGCGTGCAGAGCAGCAGCGCCCACGGCGGTGGCAGCGGCCGTGGTCAGCAGCAGGGCAAGAGACATGGCGCTCACTGACTAACTCCTGAGGTGATTCGATCCCCCGACTTCCTACATCAGAGTGTCCCGGCCTGGGAATGGCGTGCAGTGCATTACGTCACGAAATGGACAGGGCTTTCGTCACACCCTGCACCCCTGTGCACGTTCTGACCTGCATAAACACCGATCCCCCAGGACATAGGTCACATCCTGGGGGAGATTCGGTCACAGGTAGGCCGCGACGGGATTAGAACCGGCGTCAGTACGGCCCGTGCCGCCAAGGGGCGCCTGGCCCCGTTCTTGATCCAGTAGTCGCGAGCCTACTTTCGGCAACGAACACCCGAGGCCCCGGCGGCCCCGCCACGGCTCAGCTCAGCCGCTCTGCCTTGTGGTCGCGCTGAACCTCGCCACCGCTGCGGGCAGGTGCCGCGCTCGCCACGCGGCGGAGCCGACATCGGCACGGCCGCGCGACCCCTACCCTCCGCCACGGCTCAGCTCAGCCGCTCGATCACCATCGCCATGCCCTGGCCGCCGCCCACGCACATCGTCTCGAGGCCGAACTGCTTGTCGTGGAACTGCAGGCTGTTGATCAGCGTGCCGGTCAGGCGGGCGCCGGTCATCCCGAAGGGGTGACCCACGGCGATGGCCCCGCCGTTGACGTTCAGCTTCTCAAGGGGGATCTCCAGGTCCCGGTACGACGGGATGACCTGGGCCGCGAAGGCCTCGTTGATCTCGAACAGGTCGATGTCGCCGACCGTCAGGCCGGCCCGCTTCAGGGCCTGCTTCGACGCCTCGACCGGGCCCAGGCCCATGATCTCGGGGGAGAGGCCGGTCACGCCGGTGGAGACGATCCGGGCCAGCGGCGTCAGGCCCAGCTCCCGGGCCTTGGTGTCGCTCATGATGACCAGCGCGGCGGCGCCGTCGTTCAGCGGACAGCAGTTGCCGGCCGTCACCAGGCCGTCGGGGCGGAAGACGGGCTTGAGACCCTGCACGCCCTCCAGGGTCACGCCGGCGCGCGGGCCGTCGTCCGTGGAGACGACCGTGCCGTCCGGGGTGGTGATCGGGGTGATCTCGCGGGCCCAGAAGCCGTTCTTGATGGCCTCCTCCGCCAGGTTCTGGGAGCGGACGCCGAACTCGTCCATGTCCTGGCGGGTCACGCCCTTCAGACGGGCCAGGTTCTCCGCGGTCTGGCCCATCGAGATGTACGCGTCGGGCACGAGGCCGTCCTCGCGCGGGTCGTGCCAGGACGAGCCCTCGCTCTCGGCGACGGCGGCCGTACGGGCCTCCGCGTCGGCGAAGAGCGGGTTGTGGGTGTCGGGCCAGGAGTCCGAGTTGCCCTTCGCGAACCGCGACACCATCTCCACGCCCGCGGAGATGAACACGTCGCCCTCGCCCGCCTTGATGGCGTGCAGGGCCATCCGGGAGGTCTGCAGCGAGGAGGAGCAGTAGCGGGTGATCGTGGTGCCCGGGAGGAAGTCCATGCCCATCTGCACGGCCACGATGCGGGCCAGGTTGTTGCCCTGCTCGCCGCCCGGCAGGCCGCAGCCCAGCATCAGGTCGTCGATCTCGCGGGGGTCCAGCTCGGGGACCTTCGCCAGGGCGGTCTGGATGATCGTCGCGGTCAGGTCGTCCGGGCGGACGTCCTTGAGGGATCCCTTGAAGGCGCGCCCGATGGGAGAGCGGGCGGTGGAAACGATGACGGCTTCGGGCATCGGGACTCCAAGGGGTGCGTCGTTGCGGGACCGGATGCGAAGTTACCGCCCCGTACGGTCGAGGTCACCGGCCTGGGGGTGTGATGCCGGTCGCTCCCGCCGGCCCGGCCGGCCGGGGCCCGCACCCCCAAGGGTGCGCCTCCCCGGCCGTGAGCGGCAGGACCCGCGGTCACGGGGCGAGCCCGGCCGCGTCCGGGGCCGCGGGGGCAGGGTCCTCGCCCGGCACCCGCCGCCGCCGGCGGTGCTTGAGCAGGACCCAGGGGCCGCGGACCGCCGTGACCTCCGTACCCGCCTGGCCCGCCGCCGCCGACGCGGCCTTCGCCACCGGCAGCATGTCCTCGTCGCGCGACACGTCCAGCCGGTCCGACTCCGGCCACAGGCCGAGCGTGGCGCACAGCGTCGGCAGCACGGCCATCGCGGCCGTCGCGTACCCCTCCGCCGACGGGTGGTAGGAGTCCGGGCCGAACATCTCGCGCGGGTTCGCGGCGAACTCGGGGCCCAGCAGGTCCCCCATGGACACCGTACGGGCGCCCAGCGCGACCACTCCTATGGTCTGCGCGGCGGCCAGCTGCCGTGACACGCGGCGCGCGAGCCAGCGCAGCGGCTGGTACACCGGTTCGATCGTGCCGAGGTCCGGGCAGGTGCCCACGACGACCTCGGAGCCCGCCAGGCGCAGCCGGCGCACGGCCGAGGTCAGCAGCCGCACCGACTGGGTCGGCGGCATCCTGCGTGTCACGTCGTTCGCGCCGATCATGATCACGCAGACGTCGGGCGCGGGCGCGTCCCGGTCCAGCAGCAGCCCCACCTGGCGGTCCAGGTCGTCCGACATGGCACCCGACAGGGCCACGTTGCGCAGCTCCACCGGCCGCTCCGCGACCGCCGCCAGCCCCGAGGCCAGCAGCGCCGCCGGAGTCTGCCGGGCCCGGCGCACCCCGAGGCCCGCGGCCGTGGAATCACCCAGCATGCCCAGCCGCAGCGGGCCCGGGCTCTGCTCCGGGCCGCCGAACTCGCTCCCGTACAGCCCGTCCGCGCGCGGCGGCTCGCCCAGCCCGGTGCCCACCGTGCGCTTGGCGAACTGCACCTCCGCCAGAACCAGCCCGACCGCGGCGGCCCCGACCAGTCCGAGGCCGCCTCCGCCGTACGCTGCCCCCGCCGCGATCCGGCGGGCTGTTCTCGCCCTGGACATCCTTCAGGCCACCTCCTCGCGTCTCATTGACCCCTACCTGCCCCGTACGAGCGGTCGGTCAATCCCTTTCCGCATACCCTGGCCGGACCTCCCGGAGAACCCGTGGAGTCCCCTCCTTGGAGAACATGGTGCAATTCCACGACTCGATGATCAGCCTCGTCGGCAACACCCCGCTGGTGAAGCTCAACCGTGTGACCGAAGGCCTGCAGGCCACCGTCCTTGCGAAGGTCGAGTACTTCAATCCCGGTGGATCCGTGAAGGACCGGATCGCCGTACGGATGATCGAGGCCGCCGAGCAGAGCGGAGCCCTCAAGCCCGGTGGCACCATCGTGGAGCCGACCAGCGGCAACACGGGTGTAGGACTCGCCATCGTGGCCCAGCAGAAGGGCTACAAGTGCATCTTCGTCTGCCCTGACAAGGTGTCCATGGACAAGATCAACGTGCTGCGCGCGTACGGCGCCGACGTGGTCGTCTGCCCGACCGCCGTCGACCCCGAGCACCCGGACTCGTACTACAACGTGTCCGACCGCCTCGTGCGCGAGACGCCCGGTGCCTGGAAGCCCGACCAGTACAGCAACCCGAACAACCCCCGTTCGCACTACGAGACCACCGGTCCGGAGCTGTGGGAGCAGACGGACGGGAAGATCACCCACTTCGTCGCCGGCGTCGGCACGGGCGGCACGATCTCCGGCACCGGCAAGTACCTCAAGGAGGTCAGCGGCGGGAAGGTCAAGGTCATCGGCGCCGACCCCGAGGGCTCGGTCTACTCCGGCGGCTCCGGCCGCCCCTACCTCGTCGAGGGTGTCGGCGAGGACTTCTGGCCGACCGCCTACGACCCCGACGTCACCGACGAGATCATCGCGGTGTCCGACAAGGACTCCTTCCAGATGACGCGCCGGCTGGCGAAGGAGGAGGGCCTCCTCGTCGGCGGTTCCTGCGGCATGGCCGTCGTGGCCGCGCTGAAGGCCGCCGAGGGCCTCGGCCCGGACGACGTGGTCGTCGTCCTGCTGCCGGACAGCGGCCGCGGCTACATGAGCAAGATCTTCAGCGACGAGTGGATGGCGGGCCACGGCTTCCTGGAGGAGGCCGGACCGTCCGCCCGCATCGGCGACGTGCTGGACGACAAGGAGGGCGGCATCCCCTCCCTCGTCCACATGCACCCCGAGGAGACCGTCGGCGAGGCCATCGAGGTGCTGCGCGAATACGGCGTCTCCCAGATGCCGATCGTCAAGCCCGGCGCCGGCCACCCCGACGTGATGGCCGCCGAGGTCATCGGCTCCGTGGTCGAGAAGGAACTGCTCGCGGCGCTGTTCGCGCAGCGCGCCGCGCTCTCCGACCCGCTGGAGAAGCACATGAGCTCGCCGCTGCCGCAGGTCGGCTCCGGCGAGCCGGTGTCCGAGCTGATGGCGGTGCTCGGCGAGGCCGACGCGGCGATCGTGCTGGTCGAGGGCAAGCCCACCGGTGTGGTGAGCCGCCAGGACCTCCTCGCCTTCCTGGCGAAGACCGCGAAGTAGCCCGCTGCCCGCCCGGGGACGGGGCGCGGGCCCACGGCCCGCCGCCCGCCCCGGGCACCCGCGTTTTCCGGCCGTCGCGCAAACGGTACGGGCCGGACACGTGACAGCAGCACGGCCTTAACACGGCTCCGGCACAGTGGTGGTTGTCGGCAGGAGCCCGGGAGACCGGACCAGGCCGGCATCACCGACGGTGTTCGCGCACTCCGGAGCGGCTCCCGGACACGCGAACGCCATGGACGCGGACGGCCCTGACCCGGCCGTGTCCTTCGCGGGGACCGCCGTCGTCCCGCCCCTCGCCCGCGAGGGTGCGGCGGTCCCCGCGCCAACCCCCCTTCTTTTCGGGCTCGGCTCGCCTCCGGGGCGCCTTGTGCCGGCTCGGCTCACTCGCGGGCGGAGCCCGCAGCGGTGCCGCACCGCCGGGGAAGGTCTCAGCCCGTGTCGCCCGGCCGGGCGCGCCGCAGGCGGGCCGCGTGGATGAAGTTCACCCCCACGATCCCGGCCCAGGCCACCAGCAGCCCCGCGAAGCCCGCCTGCGTGGCGGCGATGGCCGACAGCGGGACCGCCAGGACCAGGGTGATGACGGCGAAGCCGAAGCGTTCGCCGAAGTTCCCGCCGGCCGGGTCGGCGTACGGGCTCTCGCCGCGGGCCGCGGCCAGGCGTTCCTCGGCGAGCCGGCGCCGGACCTGGGTGTCGACCTTCTCGACGAACGATTCCACCAGCGCGGCCTCGTACTCCGGGCCCAGGTCCCGCCGGGCCTTCATCGTCGCGTCGAATTCCTTCTTCAGCTCTTGGGTGTGGGCGTCCATGCCCCCACCGTAGGAAGCGCCGCAGCCCCCGGCACTGGGGCCAGCCCCCGTATCCGCCGTCTCCCCGCAGCCCGGAGTCCCGGTCCGCGTATCCGCATCGCGGGCACCGGCTTGCCCCACTGCATAACCGCATGCAGAGTGCTCCGTGACTGAATAAATCACCGGGACGGAGGGGGACGGCATGAGCGACAGCCCGGCGGCGCGGCTCCAGGCGCTGTTCGAGGGGCACCGGCTGACACCGACCCAGCGGCGGATCGCGCACTGCATGGTGCGCGGGGCGGCGGAGGTGCCGTTCCTGTCGAGCGTCGAGCTGGCCGACCTGGCCGGGGTGAGCCAGCCGTCGGTGACCCGGTTCGCCGTGGCCCTCGGCTTCGACGGCTATCCCGCGCTGCGCAGGCACCTGCGCGAGGTGGCTCCGGCCGAGCGGTCCGCCGCGGCCCGGGAGGACTCGTACAACGAGTACCAGCAGGCCGTCCTGGGCGAGATCGAGAACCTGCGGCAACTCGCCGAGATGCTCGCCGACCCCGCCCCGGTCGAGGAGGCGGGGCGGCTGCTCGCCGCCTCGACCCCGCTGCCGGTGCTCGGGCTGCGGGCGGCGTCCTCGCAGGCGCGCGGCTTCGCGTACTTCGCCGCCAAGGTCCATCCCGACGTACGGCTCCTCGACGAGGGCGGCTCGATGATGGAGGACCGTATCGACGCGGCCCGCTACGAGGGGGCCACGGCCCTGCTGTGCTTCGCGCTGCCCCGGCACCCCCGCGAGGTCGTGGACACGCTGGAACGCGCCCGCAAGGCCGGCCTGACCGTGGTGACGGTCGCGGACTCGGCCTTCGCCCCGGTGGCCCGCCACTCGGACCTCCTGATCCCCGCCCCGGTCGGCACCGGCCTCGCCTTCGACACCGCCTGCGCGCCGATGCTGCTGGGCCGGGTGCTGCTGGAGGCGATGGCGGACGCCCTGCCGGACGCGCAGGCCCGCCTGGAGGCCTTCGACACCCGGGCGGCGGCCCGCGGGCTCTTCGTGGAGTGACGCCCCGATCCGCGTCGTCCCGCGCGGACCCGGGCGTCACTGCGCGAGCCCTTAGCGGTAGTCCAGCTCCGCCAGCTCGGTGGCCAGGCGCATGCGCAGCGCCGGGATGCGGGAGAGGACGGGCAGCAGCGTGTTGCGCACGGCGCGGAGCAGCGGGTTCCGGGCGGTCGCGACGCGGGTCATCCGGTCGGTGAGGGCCACCACGCGCAG
This sequence comes from Streptomyces amritsarensis, assembly GCF_001953875.1. Taxonomy (GTDB): domain Bacteria; phylum Actinomycetota; class Actinomycetes; order Streptomycetales; family Streptomycetaceae; genus Streptomyces; species Streptomyces amritsarensis. The sequence continues at coordinate 13,136 of NZ_MQUR01000038.1, read as the reverse complement.
GGCGACGGGGCGGCGTGCGGCCTCGTAGCCGTCGAGGTCGCCGGAGGCCAGGGCGCGGCCGAGGGCGTAGCCGTCCTGGATGCCGGTGTTCATGCCCTGCCCGCCGGCCGGGCTGTGCACGTGGGCGGCGTCCCCGGCGAGCAGGAGGCGGCCGGAGCGGTAGCGGGCGGCGACGCGGTGGTGGATCCGGAACCGGGAGGACCAGATGAGTTCGCGGACGGCCGCCTGGCCGGGGACGCGTTCGGCCAGCAGGCCCCGGACGAAGGCGAGGTCCGGCTCGGCGGGTGCCTCGGCGACGGTGGCGACGATCCGGTAGCGCCCGGAGCTGCCCGCGCTGCCCCCGGGCAGCGGGGCGATCACCATCAGCCCGGCGGCGCCGAAGACGAGGGAGACCTCGCGCGGACCGGGGGCCCAGTCCATGACCACGTCGGCGAGGACGAAGGACTCCCCGTACGCGCCGCCCTCGAAGGCGATGCCGGCGGCCGTGCGGACCGCGCTGCGCATCCCGTCGGCGCCCACGACGTGCGCGGCGCGCAGCGTCTCGCCGGTGGCGGTGGTGAGGGTGGCCCCCTCCGCGTCCTGCACGACACCGGTCACCTCGTACGGGCGGTGGACGTCGCCGCCGAGCGCCCGCAGGCGGCCCAGGAGGACGGCCTCGGTCTCGTACTGGGGGACCATCAGCGCGTACGGGTGGGCCGTGGGCAGGCGGTCGAAGTCCACGGCTGCGAGGGGGCGGGCGCCGTCGCGGATCCGGAAGCGGGAGACGGGGACGCCGCGGCCGACGAGGTCCGCGGTCAGCGCGCCGCTCGGGTCGAGCTCGTCGAGGACCTCCAGGGTGCGGGCGTGGACGACGGCGGCGCGGGAGGTGTTGGCGCCCTCGGCCTGCCGGTCGAGGAGCACGAAGTCGATGCCGGCCTCCGCCAGGGTCACGGCGAGGGCGAGGCCGGTGGGGCCGGCGCCCACGACGGCGACCTCGGTGCGGGCGGGGAGCGGGAGTGCGGCGGTGCTGGTCATGGCGACCTCCTCCGGCTTGCCAACGATTGTTGGCCAACGGCTGTTGACATCAGGATGCGCCTGGGCGGCCGCGCGTGTCAACAGTTGTTGGCACACGTTTGTTGGCCTACGGTTGTTGGCATGACGGAACGACGCTCATCCGACCAGACCAGGGCCGCGATCCTGCGCGCCGCACGCCAGCGGTTCGCCGCCCAGGGCTACGAGCGCACGACGATCCGGGCGGTCGCCGCGGACGCGGCGATCGACCCGTCGATGGTCATGCGGTACTTCGGCAGCAAGGAGCAGCTCTTCGACGCCGCCCTGGCGGTCGACCTGCGCCTGCCCGACCTGGGCGCCGTCCCGGCCGCGGAGGTCCCCGCCGCCCTCGTGCGCCACTTCGTGGAGCGGTGGGAGGGCGATCCGGCCGACGACGCCCTGCTGGTGCTGCTGCGCTCGGCGGTCACCCACGAGCAGGCCGCGGACCGGATGCGGGAGGTGTTCGCGGCGCAGGTCGCGCCGGCGCTGGCGGCGGCCCTCGGCCCCGAGCGGGCGGCCCGCACGGCCGGCCTGGTCTCCGCCCAGCTCCTGGGCCTGGCCCTGACCCGCTACCTGCTGCGGCTGCCCGCGGTCACCGCGCTGAGTCCGGACGACCTGGTCGCGGGCCTGGCCCCGGCACTGGCGGCCACCCTGGCCGGCTGAGCCCGACCCCACCGCGGCGGCCCGCAGCGCCGGCCGCCGGAGCGGACCGCAGCAGCGGCCCGTCAGAGCAGCGCGTCCCCGAAGGCGCCGCCCGCCTCCGCCACGATCTCCGCGGCGGACTGCGCGGGCCTGGCCAGGCTGAACCGGACCCGGCCCCGCGTGGTCACCGTGAAGCCGTGCACCGCCGGGCGCGGCAGGCTGTTGTAGCCGTAGTGGGCCGTGAAGAAGTACGCGCCGGTGTCCGGTACGCCGATCAGGTCGCCGGGGGCCAGCGGCGGCAGCTCCCGGGCCGTCGCGAGCAGGTCCCCCGCGAAGCAGGCCGGGCCGGCGACGTCCTGGGCCACCGGGCGGCCCGCCTTCGGGGCGCCCTTCGCGTCGTACGGCAGGATCCGCACCGGCCAGGCCGCCGGCGCGTACGCGGTGCGGGTCGCCAGCTGGACGCCGGCGTGCGTGAGCGCGATCGGCCGGGAGCCGCTGTCCTTGGTGTACTCGACCCGGGCCAGCACCAGGCCGTGCTTGGCCAGCAGCGACCTGCCGAACTCGGTGACCAGGCCGTACGAGCCGTCGAAGAGCGCCGGGACCGCCTCGCGCAGGACGGCCACGTACCGGGCGTACGTCGGGGCCGCCTCGTCGGAGGTGAAGTCGACCGGCAGCCCGCCGCCGATGTCGAGGGTGTCGATCCGGCGCCGCCCGGCCGCCGCGTTGACCTCCTCGGCCAGGGCGTGCAGCTCCCGTACGCCCTGCGCGATCAGCTCCAGGGGGACGCCCTGCGAACCCGAGTGGACGTGCAGGCGGGTCAGCCACGGCCGGTCCAGGAAGGCCCGTACGAGCCACTCGCGCGCCCCGGGATCGCGCAGGGCTACGCCGAACTTCGAGGTGGACGTGGCCGTGGACAGCGCGGCGATGGCGCCCGCGCCGGTCTGAGGGTTGATCCGGACCCCGATCGGGGACGCGGTGGGCGCCGCGGCGACGAGGGCGTCGAGGCGCTCCAGCTCCTGGCGGTTGTCCGCGTTGACGGCGATGCCCAGCGCGAGCGCCTCGCGCAGTTCGGCGGCCGTCTTGGCGGGGGAGTCCAGGACGGTCCGGTCCGCGGGCACCCCGGCGGCGCGGGCCAGCGCCAGCTCGCCGGGGCTGGCGACCTCGCAGCCCAGCCCGGCGGCCGCGAGCAGCCGCAGCACCGGCACGAGCGGGGCGGCCTTCACCGCGAAGGCGTGCAGGACGGGCGTGCCGGGCGCCAGGGCGTCCGCGAAGGCCGAGGTCAGGGCCGCGGCGGAGGCCCGGATCCCGTCGGTGTCCAGCAGGCAGACCAGGGGCGCCGAGGAGTCCGACCCGCCCACCAGCCCCTGCTCGACGGCGGCCCGTACGACCCGATCCCGGCGCTCGGCGGCGCCCTCGCCCTCCGTGTCTGCGGCCATGTCCGCCATCCCACCATCCGACGGGGCCGCCCGCAGCTGTTGACTGAACCTATTCAGAGGGCGAGTATGTGAATGGAATTACCAACATCGCCAGGAGGCACCCGCCATGTCAGGACCCCGCCCCGTACGCGCCGCGCGCGGCACCGAGCTCAGCGCCCTGGGATGGCAGCAGGAGGCCGCGCTGCGGATGCTCCAGAACAACCTCGACCCCGAGGTCGCCGAGCACCCCGACAAGCTCGTGGTCTACGGCGGCACCGGCAAGGCCGCCCGCGACTGGCGCTCGTACGACGCGATGGTCCGCACCCTGCGGACCCTCAAGCAGGACGAGACGATGCTCGTCCAGTCCGGCCGCCCCGTCGGCGTCATGCAGACGCACGAGTGGGCGCCGCGGGTGCTGCTCGCCAACTCCAACCTGGTCGGCGACTGGGCCAACTGGGAGGAGTTCCGCCGCCTGGAGCACCTCGGCCTGACCATGTACGGCCAGATGACCGCCGGTTCGTGGATCTACATCGGCACGCAGGGCATCCTCCAGGGCACCTACGAGACCTTCGCCGCCGTCGCCGCGAAGAAGTTCAACGGCACCCTCGCGGGCACCATCACCCTCACCGCCGGCCTCGGCGGCATGGGCGGCGCCCAGCCGCTCGCCGTCACCATGAACGACGGCGTCGCCATCTGCATCGACGTCGACCCGCGCGCCATCGACCGCCGCATCGAGCACCGCTACCTGGACGTCAAGGCCGACAACCTGCGCCACGCCCTCCAGCTGGCGGTCGAGGCCCGCGACGCCCGCAGGCCGCTCTCCATCGGCCTGCTCGGCAACGCCGCCGAACTGCTCCCGCAGATGCTCGCCGAGGGCGCCCCGATCGACATCGTGACGGACCAGACCTCCGCCCACGACCCGCTGTCCTACCTGCCCGTCGGCGTCGACTTCGACGACATGGCCTCCTACGCGGCCAAGGACCCGGCCGGCTTCACCACCCGCGCCCGCGAGTCCATGGCCCGGCACGTCGAGGCCATGGTCGGCTTCATGGACGCCGGAGCCGAGGTCTTCGACTACGGCAACTCCATCCGCGGCGAGGCCCAGCTGGCCGGCTACGACCGCGCCTTCGCCTTCCCCGGCTTCGTCCCGGCCTACATCCGCCCCCTGTTCTGCGAGGGCAAGGGCCCCTTCCGCTGGGCCGCCCTGTCCGGCGAGGCCTCCGACATCCACAAGACCGACAAGGCGATGCTCGAACTCTTCCCGGAGAACGAGTCCCTGCACCGCTGGATCAAGATGGCCGGCGAGCGCGTCCACTTCCAGGGCCTGCCCGCGCGCATCTGCTGGCTCGGCTACGGCGAGCGCGACAAGGCCGGCGAGCGCTTCAACGAGATGGTCGCCGACGGCACCCTCGCCGCGCCCCTGGCGATCGGCCGCGACCACCTCGACTGCGGCTCGGTGGCCTCCCCGTACCGCGAGACCGAGGCCATGCTCGACGGATCCGACGCCATTGCCGACTGGCCGCTGCTCAACGCCATGGTCAACGTCGCCTCCGGCGCCTCCTGGGTCTCCATCCACCACGGCGGCGGCGTCGGCATGGGCCGCTCCATCCACGCGGGCCAGGTCACCGTCGCCGACGGCACCCCGCTGGCCGGCGAGAAGATCCGCCGCGTCCTCACCAACGACCCGGGCATGGGCGTCATCCGCCACGTCGACGCCGGCTACGACATCGCCGAGACGGTCGCCGACGAGCGCGGCGTCCGCGTCCCGATGCGCGAGGGCGACGACGCGTGAGCGAGGCCGAGTTCCCGCCCGCGGCCGGACCGGCCGCGGGCCCCGGCGGGGCCCCGTCGTTCCACGCGATGTGGGCCGACCTCGCGCCCGTCGGCCGCAACGCCGACACCGGCGGCTACCGCCGCTACGCCTGGAGCGGGGCCGACGCCGACTGCCGGACCTGGTTCCAGGAGCAGGCCGAGGCGCGCGGGCTCACCTACGAGACCGACCGCAACGGCAACCAGTGGGCCTGGCTCGGCGACCCCCTCGCCGGGGACGCCGTGGTCACCGGCTCGCACCTGGACTCCGTCCCCGACGGCGGGGCCTTCGACGGCCCCCTCGGCGTGGTGTCCTCCTTCGCGGCCCTGGACGAACTGCGCAGGAGGGGCGCGGCGTTCGCCAGGCCGCTGGCCATCACCAACTTCGGTGACGAGGAGGGCGCCCGCTTCGGGCTCGCCTGCGTCGGCTCCCGGCTCACCGCCGGCCAGCTGACCAAGGAGAAGGCCCACGAGCTGCGCGACGCCGACGGCGTCAGCCTGCCGCAGGCCATGGAGGCCGCCGGATACGACCCCGACGCCATCGGGGCCGACCCCGAACGGCTCGCCCGGATCGGCGCGTTCGTCGAGCTCCACGTCGAACAGGGCCGTGCCCTGGACCTGTCCGGGGACCGGGTCGGCATCGCCTCCGCGATCTGGCCGCACGGCCGTTGGCGGTTCGACTTCCGCGGCGAGGCCAACCACGCCGGCACCACCCGCCTGGTGGACCGGCGCGACCCGATGCTGACGTACGCGGCGACCGTGCTGGCCGCCCGCAGCGAAGCCGCCCTCGCCGGGGCCGTCGCCACCTTCGGGAAGATCTCCGTCGAGCCCAACGGCGTCAACGCCATCCCGTCGCTCGTGCGCGGCTGGCTCGACTCCCGCGCCGCCGACCAGGCCACCCTCGACACCGTCGTCACCGCCATCGAGAAGGCCGCCCGCGAACGCGCCGAGCAGGACGGCATCGACCTCGGGATCGTCCGGGAGTCCTTCACCCCGGTCGTCGAGTTCGAGCACGCCCTGCGCGACGAGATGAACCGGATCCTGGGCGGGTCCGTCCCCGTCCTGGGCACCGGGGCGGGACACGACGCCGGAATCCTCTCCGCCGCCGTCCCGACCGCGATGCTGTTCGTGCGCAACCCCACCGGGGTCTCCCACTCCCCGCGGGAGTTCGCCGCCGAGGACGACTGCGTGGCAGGCGTCCTCGCCCTCGCCGACGTACTGGAAGGCCTGGCATGCCGCTGACGACGTACTGGCTGGAGCACGCCTGGCTCGGCACCCGCGTCGAGCCGGGCGTGGCCCTGGAGGTCACCGAGGACGGGCGGATCGGCGCCCTGCGCACCGGTGTCCCGACCCCGCCGCCCGGCGCCGAGGTGCTGCGCGGACTCACCGTCCCCGGGCTGGCCAACGCGCACAGCCACGCCTTCCACCGGGCCCTGCGCGGCGTCGTCCAGATCGGCTCCGGCACCTTCTGGACCTGGCGCGAGCTCATGTACGAGGTCGCCCAGAACCTCACCCCCGACCGCTACTTCGCCCTCGCCCGCGCCGTGTACGCCGAGATGGCGCTGGCCGGCATCACCAACGTCGGCGAGTTCCACTACGTCCACCACGCGCCCGGCGGCACCCCGTACGCCGACCCCAACGCCATGGGCGAGGCCCTGATCGAGGCGGCATCCGCGGCCGGCATCCGCATCACCCTCCTCGACACCGCCTACCTCTCGTCCGGGTTCGGCGAGGCGCCCAACGCCCACCAGCAGCGCTTCTCCGACGGCACCGCCGACGCCTGGGCCGAACGCGTCAGCGCCCTCAAGCCCCGCGGGCACGCCCTGATCGGCGCGGCCGTCCACTCGGTGCGGGCCGTGCCCGCGGACCAGCTGGCCACCGTCGCGGGCTGGGCAGAGGGGCGCCGGGCGCCGCTGCACGTCCACCTGTCCGAGCAGACCGCCGAGAACGACGCCTGCCAGGCCGCCCACGGCCGCACCCCGAGCCAGCTGCTGGCCGACCACGGAGTGCTCGGCCCGCGCACCACCGGCGTCCACAACACGCACCTCACCGACGCGGACATCGCCCTGCTCGGCGCAACGGGCACCGGCACCTGTATGTGCCCCACCACCGAACGCGACCTCGCCGACGGCATCGGCCCGGCCACCCGGCTCCAGCGGGCGGGCAGCCCGCTCTCCCTGGGCAGCGACAGCCACGCCGTCATCGACCTGCTCGAAGAGGCCCGCGCGATGGAGCTGAACGAGCGCCTGCGCAGCCGTACGCGGGGCCACTGGACGGCCGACGCGCTGCTCACCGCCGCCACCGGCGACGGGCACGCGGCGCTCGGGCTGCCCGACGCGGGCCGCCTGGAGGCCGGCGCCCTCGCGGACTTCACCACGGTCGCCCTGGACACCGTCCGCACGGCCGGCCCGCCGCCGCGGCTCGGCGCCGAGACGGCCGTCTTCGCCGCCACCGCCGCGGACGTCCGCCACACGGTCGTCGGCGGCCGCCACATCGTCCGCGACGGCCACCACACCCTGGTCGCCGACGTCCCGTCCGCCCTCGCCGCATCGATCGCAGCCCTGCGCTCCTGACCGTGCCGCCGGCGGGCTTTCTTCCTACCCCGCGGCGTCCGGGGCGGAGCCCCCGGGAAACGGAGAAGGGGCGGGGCGGGGACAAGCAAGCTCTGAGAGGAACCCAGTGACCACCACGGCCATCACCAACATCGGCAGCCTCGTCACCAACGACCCCGCCCTCGGCGACGGCAGCCCCCTCGGCCTCATCGAGAACGCCGCCGTCGTCATCGAGGACGGCAAGATCGCCTGGGTCGGCCCGACGGCACAGGCCCCGGCCGCCGACACCGCGCACGACGCACAGGGCCGCGCCGTCATCCCCGGCTTCGTCGACAGCCACTCCCACCTCGTCTTCGCCGGCGACCGCACCCAGGAGTTCAACGCCCGGATGTCCGGCCGCGCCTACTCCGCCGGCGGCATCCGCACCACCGTCGCCGCCACCCGCGCCGCCTCCGACGCCGAGCTGGAGGCGAACCTCGTCCGCCACCTCGACGAGGCCCGCCGCCAGGGCACCACCACCTTCGAGACCAAGTCCGGCTACGGCCTCACCGTCGCCGACGAGGCCCGAGCCCTGCGCATCGCCGCCGCGCACACCGACGAGGTCACCTACCTCGGCGCGCACATCGTCTCCCCGGACTACGCCGAGGACCCCGCCGGCTACGTCGACCTCGTCACCGGCGAGATGCTCGCGGCCTGCGCCCCGTACGCCCGCTGGGTCGACGTCTTCTGCGAGAAGGGCGCCTTCGACGGCGACCAGGCCCGCGCGATCCTCACCGCCGGCGCCGCCGCCGGGCTGATCCCGCGCGTCCACGCCAACCAGCTCTCCCACGGCCCCGGCGTGCAGCTCGCCGTGGAGCTGGAGGCCGCCTCCGCCGACCACTGCACCCACCTCACCGACGCCGACGTCGACGCCCTCGCCCAGGCGGCGGACACCACGGTCGCCACCCTGCTGCCCGGCGCCGAGTTCTCCACCCGCGCCCAGTGGCCGGACGCCCGCCGCCTGATCGACGCGGGCGCGACCGTCGCGCTGTCCACGGACTGCAACCCCGGCTCCTCGTACACGAGCTCCATGCCGTTCTGCATCGCGCTGGCCGTCCGCGACATGCGGATGACCCCCGACGAGGCCCTCTGGTCGGCCACCGCCGGCGGCGCCCGCGCCCTGCGCCGCGGCGACATCGGCGTCCTGGCCCCGGGAGCCCGCGCCGACCTGGCCCTGCTGGACGCCCCCAGCCATGTCCACCTGGCCTACCGGCCGGGCGTACCGCTCGTTTCCGCGGTGTGGCGCAAGGGCGTCCGCGCCTGCTGACGAACGGTCGATCCGGGCCTGTCCTTTGTCTTCCCTCCGCAAGGCCCCGGGCGTACCTTGAGCCACCGATCTGATGTGTCGTCAGGTATTTGTGGCCCGAGGGGAAGACGAAGGTGTCCGACCGCAAACGCTCCACCGCGCTCGCGCTGGCCTCCGCGCTGGCCGGATCGGCGGTGCTGCTCACCGCCCCCGCCGCCCACGCCGCGGTCGTCGACGTGGCCTACGACTGCAAGACCCCGATCGGGGACAAGTCGGCGGTGTCGCCCATCGACATCAAGGCCGTCAAGGAGGGCGACGGCTACAAGCTGACGATGTCCTTCCAGAAGGGCGTCTCGTCCAGCCCCATCGAGCTCGGCAAGGGCGCCATGAGCCCCAGCGCCGTCATCGTCGTCGGCGGAGCGGAGAAGGCGACCGTACCGGTCTCCGGCCCGTCCAACCCCGAGGCCGTGCCGCCCGACACCCCCATCAAGATCACCGACCTCTCGGGCACCTACACCCCCAGGAAGAGCGGCAAGGCCACCTTCACCGCGGGCGTGCTCACCATCAAGGCGATGGGCACCACGACCACCTGCACCCCCGGCAACAACCCCGGGCCCTCCCTGGAACTGGACGTCACCGCCCCGGGCGGCGCAGGCGGGCCCGGCGGCGGTGACGGCGGCGACTCGCCGCCCGACACCCTCCCGCAGACCGGACCCACCGACTCCGCCCTCGCCCTCGGCACCCTCGGCGGCACCGTGATGCTCACCGGCGCGGCCGGCGTGCTCTGGCTGACCCGGCGCGGCCGGCGGGCCCGGTCCTGAACGGAGCAACCCCGGCCATGCCCGTGCTCCACACCCCCAGGCGGACCGCCCGCCTCCTGCTGGTCCTGCTCGCGGCGGCCGCGCTGCACACGGTGCCCACCGCCCCCGCGGCCGCCGACGAACCGGGCTGGACCGCGGAGCCCGCCGCCGGCACGGCCGCGGCCCGGCCCGGCGGCGCCCGCCCGTACTTCTACCTGGAGGGCGCCCCCGCCGCCGTGCTGGAGGACCGCCTCGCCCTGACCAACACCACCGACCGGGAACGCACCGTCACCCTGCGCGGAGCCGAAGCCCACAACACCGCCGACGGCGCCTTCGCCGTGCGACCGGCGGCTCCCGCCCCCGGCGCGGGCGGCGCCGGCTCCTGGTTCGGCTTCGGCGCCGCGGCCACCGTGAAGATCCCGCCCCGCACCCGGGCGCTCGTCCCCTTCACCGTCACCGTGCCGCCCGCGGCACCGCCCGGCGACCATCCCGCGGCCGTGATCGCCACCGAAGCCGGCCGGGAGGTCGGCGTACGCGTCCACCTGCGGGTCAGCGGCCCCACGCTGGCCGCCCTCACCGTCGAGGACGTCGCCGTACGGGGCCGGGGCGCGGCCGCCGCCGTCGCCTACACCCTGGTCAACCGCGGCAACGTCGCCCTCGCCCCCGAGCTGGACATCCGCGCCGAGGGCGCCTTCGGGGAGGTCCCGGGCCGCGGCCCGCGGGCCGTGCCGGTCGAACTGCTCCCCGGCCAGCGGGTCGAGCTGGCCGAGCCCTGGCCCGGAGCCCCGGTCCTGGACCGGGTCCGCGTCACCGTCACCGTGACCGCCCCCGGCGGCGCCGAGGCCGCGGCCTCCGCCTCCGCCTGGTTCGTGCCGTGGCGGGCCGCAGGCGCCACGGGCCTCGGCCTGCTCGGTCTCGGCGGGACCGCGCTCGCCGCGCTGTTCCTCCTACGCGGCCGGCGCCCGCGGTGCGGGCCGGCGCAGGGCGGGGCCGGCGGCGGGCCCTCCGGGAAGCCCGGAGCGAGGACCCCCGCACCGGAACACGAACTGACGGGAGCCTCCAGGTGAGTGCCAAGGTCGGCGGCAAGGTCCGCGGCAGGTTCGGCGGCAGGTCGGGCGCCCGGTTGGGCGGTATCGCCCGGTCCCTCCTGGCGGGGCTGGCGGCGTGCGCCCTCGCACTCCTGCCCGCCGCCCCCTCGGCCGCGGACGAGGGCGAACCCACCGCGGCGCTCTCCCTCCAGGAGGCCGCCAAGGGCACCGAGATCACCGTCACGGGCACCGGCTGGCGGGCCAAGACCCTGGTGATGCTCCTCGTCTGCGGGCAGAACATGATCGGCGGCACCAACAGCTGCGCCAACGCCGACGGGGCGGCCGTCTCCGTCGCCGAGGACGGGCGCTTCGCGGCCCGCCTGCCGGTGGCGGCGCCGCCGAAGCCCTGCCCCTGCGTCGTCCACGTCACCTCCGTCAACGGGGACCGGTCCACCGTCGCCGTCCCCCTGAAGATCACCGACCATCCGGTGGCCGAGCTGCCCGCCGAATCCGGCACCGGCCGCCTCGCGATGCTCACCGGGGTCCGGCTGGAGGGCGACGACGGGGTCCTGACCTGGTTCGGTGCCCCGCCCTCCCGGAAGTTCAAGGTCACCGTCGGCAACCTCGGCACGGCCCCCGTCAAGGACCCCGTCTTCCAGCTCGGCACCGCCCACGGCGTGTTCGCCCCGCTGTGGGAGGAGGCCCGCTGGAAGGGGACCGTCCCGCCCGGCGGCAAGGCGGAGATCGCCCTCGACGTCACCCTCCCCGCGGGGGCCCACGGCGACTACACGATCTCCCTCAAGTACGGCGAGAGCGTCGTGGCCACCCAGCCCTGGGGGGTGTCCCGCCCGTACGGGGTCCTGCTCTTCTGGGGCCTGCTCCTCGTGGTGGTCCCCGCCGCCGTCTTCCGCACCGGCATGGCCGTCGTCGACAGGGTCCGGCCGCGCACCGGGCACGGCGCCGGACGCCACCGTGGCGTACGGCCCGCCGAGGCCGCGGCGGCCGTCACCGCCCGGCTGCCCGGGCTGCCCCGGCGCCCGGCCTCGCGCCCGGCCGCGCCGGCCCGTACCGGGCGGCCGGCCGAACCCCCCGCGACCACCACGGCGGTCCTGCCGTGGTTCACCCCGGACAGCGCGCCGGAGACAGCACCGCAGACGTCCGCACCGTCTGAGAACCGTTCGACGACGAAGGGACCATCGTGAAGAACCGACGGAGGGTGAGCGCGGCCCTGGTCGCGCTGCTGCTCGGCGGCGCGGGCCTCGCCATCACGGCTCCAACCGCCCAGGCCGCCGAGGCCACGTTCAAGGTCAGGTGCGTGCCGCCGGCCGGCGGCGGCTCCCCGGTGGAGGGCGAGACCACCGCCAAGATCACCGCGCCGGCCGCGGCCAAGGTCGGCGACGAGGTCGACGTGTCCTGGGAGACGGTCAAGCCGGCCTCCAACAACACGGACCTGATGGACATCCCGCAGGACTCCGTCCAGCCGACCGGCTGGATCACCGTCGGCGGCGGTGGCGGGGAGCTGAAGGTCGTCGGGGAGAAGAAGAACCCGCCGATCCCCAAGAAGGCCCCCATGCAGATGTCCACGATGAAGGGCAAGCTGAAGCTCACCAAGGCGGGCAGGATCAGCCTGACGCCCGGCAAGTACGACGTCGCCGTCACCTTCTCCTTCGGCACCTTCGTCACCAAGTGCGCACCGGTCGGCGAGGTCAAGGGCGGGGCCGTCATCGACGTGTCGGGCGGCTCCAGCGGCGGCACCACCTCAGGCGGCACCACCTCGGGCGGCACCACCTCGGGCGGCACCACCTCGGGCGGCACGGCGGCCGGCGGTACCACCTCGGGCGGCACCACCTCCGGCGGCTCCACCGCGTCCGGCGGCACCACCACCTCGGGCGGCAGCGGCGGCGGAGGCGGCCAGAGCGACTTCCCGGGCAAGGCCGTCGAGGTGGCCTTCGACTGCGGAGCGGTCGTCCCGGGCGGCATCAAGACCCCGGTCACGATCAACGCCAAGAAGAACGGCGGCAGCTACGACCTCACCGTCAAGACCGCCAAGGGCGCGATGGCGGCGCCCATGGCCCTGCCCGCCGGGGCCCTCAAGCCCTCGATGGACGTGAAGCTCGGCGGGGCGGACAGCGGCACGGTCAAGGTCTCCGGACCGGCCAACGCCGAGCCGATCCCGGACAAGGCACCGGTCAGCCTCAGCGACATGACCGGCACCTACAAGCCCGGCAGGTCCGGCAAGGTGACGCTCAGCCCGGACCAGCTGACGATCGACGTCACGATGGCCCCCGGCGCCACGCCGATCACCGTCCCCTGCAAGGCGACGAGCAGCGGCGTCTCGCTGGAACTGGACACCACCGCCCAGCCCGGCGGCTCCGGCTCCTCCACCAGCGCCACCGGCAGCACCACCTCGGGCGGCCTCGCCGAGACCGGCGCGGAGGACGAGGGCGGCATCCAGGCCCTCGCCCTCGTCGCCGGCACGGTGATCCTGCTCGGCGGCGCGGTGTTCACCTTCACCCCGTGGCGCCGCCTGCGCGGCACCCGCTGACACGGGAACGGCCCGGCACACCGTGCGGTGT
>NZ_MQUR01000022.1 GCF_001953875.1 Streptomyces amritsarensis | reverse complement strand
TCAGAGTTTCTTTACTTGATCAAGGCGGCCCGCTGACGCGGCCCGCGCGCTCCGGCCCCTCGGGGCCGCCGCCCGCTCCTGTCTCCGCCCCGCTTGCCGGCGGCCCCGCTGGTCCGGGCGCGCAAGAGTCGCCAGCGTGGATTGTTCTGGGGCTCTGCCCCAGGCCCCGGCCCTCTCTCCGAGGGGGAGGAGGCCGAATGTAGGTGCGGCTCCGCCGTGGTGATGGGCGGTCGGGGTCGCGGGAGGGGTCCCTCGTCGCCCGGTCACCGGAGGCATACCAGGAACCCCCGGGGGCCGCCAAGGCCGAGCGCAAGCGTCACGGGGTGAGCCTTGGCGGCCCCCGGAGAACCCTGGTACGGCGAAGCTGCCCGACCGACGAGGGACCCCTCCCGCTCAGCCCTGATCCTGGCGGGGCCAGCCCTGCGTGGTGATGGCCCCCTGCTCGGCACAAGTCGGTGGTGGGTCACCGCTTCGGGCGGGTATCTGCCGGATAGCCCTCGGTTGACTCGTCGGACCGGCGTACCGTGGCGCTGGAGGTGGTCAGCTGTGACTACGGAACTGGCGGACAACGTCCGTAAGTACCGGCGTCGGGCCGGTATGAGTCAGGAAGATCTTGCCCATGCCGCGGCCGTCTCGCCGGGCACGGTGCGCAAGGTCGAGCAAGGCGGAACGGTTCGGATGGAAACCCTTCACGCCCTGGCCCGCGCGCTGAGCGTGACCACAGGCGCGCTGATGGCGTCCGATGCCCCCGAACCCGTGGGCCGCACGGAGGAACCGAACCGGGTCAACCTGATCCGGCTTCGCGCCGTACTCACCCCGGCTGTCGGGCTCGTGGACCAGGGCGCCGAAGTGTTGGGCGAGGAACCCAACCTGCGAGCCTTCAGCCGGACGGTGGCAGACGCACGGGTCCTGTACTTCTCCGACAGCTACAAGAGCGTCGCGTCCCAACTACCGAACCTGCTGCGCGATGCATCAAGGGCCGTTGCCTACTACGACAGTGGAAACGAGCACCAGCAGGCCCTACTGGCCCGAGCCGAGGCGCTGCGGCTGGCCGGCACTTACCTCACCCAGGTCCGGCAGTACGACATCGCCTACACAGCCCTGGCCGGTGCGATCATGGATGCCCGGCAGGCCGGGGACATGCTCGCGGCAGGCTCGGGCGTCGGAGGTATGTGCTGGCTGCTGGTGCGGCAGGGCCGGCTGGACGAGGCGGAGCGGATCGCAGCCCAGAGCATGGACGCGGTGGAACCGAAGATCACCGGGGCGGAGCCGGACCACTACGCGGTGTGGGGCGGTCTGGCCATGGAGGCCGCAGCCGCAGCTGCCCGCAACAACCGCCCGGATGCGGCCAAGGAATACCGGAAGGCAGCCCGCGTGGCGGCAGCCGCCGTCGGTACGTCGCACCGCAACGTCTCCCGGCACTGGTCCGTCTTCGGACCGGTCACCGCCGCGATGAAGGCCCTCGAAGACTCCATGGTCGTAGGGGACGCGCGCGCCGTGGTGCGCAAGGCAGGCGAGCAAGAGGAGTTGTCGCCCAAGGCGTGGAAACGCTTGGGCAGGCCCAGCACGAACGACGGGAACCGCTTCACCCTCGACGTGGCGCGCGCCCACACGCGGACCGGGGACCTGTCGGCCGCCATGGATGAGCTGACCCGCGCCCGGGAGGCAGCCCCCGAGTGGATGCGGCACCAGAACATGGCCGCCGAGACCATGCAGGAGATCCTGGGTAAGCGCAAGCGCACCCTCACGACGGAGATGCGGGAGATGGCCTCCTACCTGGGGGTCGTCGGATAGCTACCACGCAACGCCATACTTCCGGCACCCTCCGTCGTCAACTGGCATGCCTCATGGATGGAGTGACGGACAGTCGGCCCCTACGGTCGCCGTATTCCATTCGGCGACCCAGGTGGGGGTGCACGGTGAGCACATCGAGGACCGACGCGGACCGCATGCGCCGCAGAGATCTTCACGACGCAGCAGCAGGTGTGACCGGTCCCCGCTTACTGCCATGGACCACTCAGGACGGGAACCCCTGCTACCTCAGCACCGACGGCAGGGGCTACCTCTCCTCACTCGCGGACAGCATCGAAGAGGTACAGCTCGACATGGGCCAGGAACTTCTGGAGCACGCTCGCCGAGTCGTGGCCTCCGGAGCCCAGATGCTCTCGGCCGCCGAGTACCGGTGGCTGGCATGCCGGCTGACCGAAGCCCTCACCGACGCGCTTCGGGTGGCGGAGTCGCGTGGACTGCGCATCGCGGACCCGCAGGAACGGGCGACCGGCCATGCCTGACGCCACCACCAACGCTCCGGCGCACAGGCGTTACCGCTTCCGCGAGTACCACGTGACCAGCGTCGTGGACTCCATGGCCCTGCCCGCCTTCGAGGCCGTCTGCGTCACCGGAGAAGACCACGGCTGCGGCACCACCTCCGGCGAGGTGCACACCGAGGACGAGTTGACCCGCTGGATCGCCGAGCACTGTGCCCAGACCGGCCACGACTTCTACCAACGCACCACCCGCGCCACCCTCCACGCTGAACCCGGCGCCTGGCAGTGAACGCCCCCGCCGTCGGCACCGCTGACGGCAGTAGCGACGGCAACAACCACGGATCTCCCCGCACAACCAAGGACGCCAGCGGAACCTTGAACCGCCTCTCACCTGCATAAACACAGGTGAGAGGGCCCTGGCCAGCACACGTACTATGTGCTGGCCGGCGCCACGCCAGTCCTGGTTCATAATTGCAACGGGGCTGATCAGGTTCCGCTTTACCGCTCTCCTGGGGCGGGTAATAAGGCTAGTGAGGCAAACGGTCTAAATGCTGCCAATCATGCCGGTGATCACCCAACGGCGTACCTGTCCAACCTTCCTGAGGGGGCGGCTCACTATGCGGGTAACGGGCACGATCTCGGGATGCACGTCTTCACAATGAAGCCGGGATTCAGGGAGGCATTTAGAGGCCTGGAATTTCCGCTGGAAAATTCAATGGGGCTAACCAAGGGGCTGACTGAATGGCGAATTCCGGCGAGTCGATTCGATGAGTTTAACTCGTATATTGATCATGGTCTGACTGAATGGTGGGATGCGGCCGACGGGCACTTCTTCCAGCCGCCAGGATCAATACATTCTCCGTAAGCCTGCTGGGGCGGGATGATCCTCATGGAGGGTCATCCCGCCCGTTGCGATAGAAGGTGGTGCTCAAATGGTTCAGTCTAGTAGTCCTGATCGGTTCGCTCGCTTCGTGGGGCGCTTGAGCTCTGCATTTGGAGCTGATCCAGAGATCCATGAAGTTGTGCCGCGTGTCCCGGCAGACGGGCAGGTCGTCTCGGTGACATACGCAGACAAGCCGGAGTCTGGATTCGTTACTGGAGTCACTTACGGGCTCTCTCTATTGGTGGATTCACCGGCCTCAGGGCGCGAGCTTTGCATCACCATGCATTCAGATGATCCGAGGTGGGCGATGGTTCCAGCTATCACCGTCGCCGCCTTGCGCGGCTTGTGTCCCTTTGATCCGGGGATGGTCATCGGCTACATGAAGCCATATGTGGAAGGCTCCGGCTTGAGCAGCCTTCTCTTGGGTGCACCTGATTCCAGGCTGGCAGTAGGCCGCAGGATTGATCTTGCTCTCTCGCCCGGACAGGATGCCGAGGATTCGGTAGAGCTTGTTGGCGCTTATCCGATCTACGCCTCGGAGAGGAAGTTTTTCCACGCTCACGGAGCCCAAATGGCATGGAACTCTGGGTGGGATCCGTCTGATCCGACCCGACCTTCCTTGATTTGAAGCGGAGCCATCCCCTGATCGGGTGACGTGGGAGAGTCCCCGCCGGCGGGTCAGATTTCCGGAAGTTAGTGGCTGCTATGGCGCTTTCGCCATAACAGTTCTCAGAATTACAGCGGCCCCACCGGGTTTGATTCCGATGGGGCCGCCGGGGTGTCTGACGGCAGTAGTTGACGGCAACGTCAGCGGACGGATGCTGCACAAAGTGGCGGTTCGTCGCCGTCGGGCCGGGGAGCGGGTTCGGCGGGGTGGCGGAGGGCGTTGCCGAGGAGGTTGATGGCGTCGCGCTGGAGGCGGAGTCGGACGTGGGCATACACCGTCGCAGTCACCCCGATGTGGGCATGGCCCAACAGCTCCTTGATCACGACGAGTTCGACTCCCTGCTCCAGCAGGAGGGTGGCCGCCGAGTGCTGGAGGTCGTGAAAGCGGATCCGACGGAGCGCGGCCCGGCGGAGAAGGGTGTTGAAGTGCCGGGTGAGCGTGGCCCCCTCGATCGCGCTGCCGTCGGGCCGCGTGAAGACGTACCCACTGTCCTTCCAGCCGGTGCCCGCCGCTCCGCGTTCCTGTAGCTGTTGGTCGCGGTGCTGTTCGAGGGAGCGCAGGCATGGTGTGGGCAGGGCGATGCGCCGTTCGGAGCTCTGGGTCTTGGTCGGTAGGGCGGTCAGGCCGCTGGAGTTGGTGCGCTGGAGGGTGCGGCGGATGCTGGCGGTTCCGCTGGCCAGGTCGAGGTCTTCCCAGCGCAGGCCGAGGAGTTCGCCCCTGCGGAGCCCGGTGTGCAGGGCGAGCTCGAACAGGGCGTGCAGCCGGTGGCCGTGGGTGGCGGCGAGGAACGCTCGGGCTTCCTGGGTGGTGAGGGGTTCGAAGCGTCGGGGGCGGGTGTGCCCATGCGGACGTTGCGGGCGACGTTGCGGGGGATTTCCTCTTCGCGGAAGGCGTGCTCCAGGGCGGACTTGAGGACAGAGCGGACGTAGGTCAGCGTCAGCGGGGAGAGCCGCTTGCCGCAGCACTTTCCGATCGCGCAGCAGCGCGGCCGACCGGCGGCCTCCGGTGCGTTGGGGTCGCGGGCGGCGTCGAGCCCGCGTGCGCAGCACTGGCAGGTGGTGCGGAGTTGGTCGAGCCAGGTGCGGACGTCCTTGGCAGTGAGCTTGGCGAGCTTCCTCCGTCCGAGGCCGGGGATGAGGTATAGGCGGGTGCAGGCGGTGTAGCGGGTGTGGGTGTTCTCGCGGAGGCGATGGATGGCGACGGTCTTCAGCCAGTAGGTGAGGAACGTGGCGACGCTGCCCTGCGCGGAGGGGGTGGGGACGCCGTGGTTGCTGGTGGCGATCTTCTCGGTGAGCTTGGCCAGGGCCTCTTTGCGGGTGCTGCCGTAGACGCGGACGCGCTTGCGGGTGTACTCACACACCGACATCGAGCCTGAACCCAAAGCGTTTCGGATCAATATGTGCTCGCAGGCGCTACGCCAGTACTCGTCCACAACTGCGGCGGATACGACCTGAGAGGGAAGGATCCGATGAGCATCGTTCCCGACGACGCGGGTGTGCGAGAGTTGACGCCACATTCGAATGGTGGATCACAGTACGGCCTTGAGTTTACCTGGAAGAATAATGCAATGAAGACCGTCCGTCTTCGGATTCGCGGTCCAGACGGGACAGCTCCTCCTGGATCCAACTCGGCAACGGGCGAGACCTACAGAGTGCAGATTGGGCGCCAGTACAAGATGAAGCTGGAAAGCTGTTCCACGAACAGGTACACAGCCCGAGAAGCCCCAACTTCAATCCTGATGCGGCAAATGCCACCCACATCCCATGGCCTAAACAGTTTCCGGGGTTGTGATGGCTGTCGGAACTGAGGGCGTGGTCGCGCTGGTCAGGCGAATTATCTCGGAGTCCCCCTGATGGGTGAGCGGCAGGTGCCGAGAACGCGAGCGACTGGTCACACCTATTCGACCAGGAAGAGGCTGATACGGTCGTGCGATTGCTCGCAATTGCTGCCTCAATCGAAGAGGATGTGCGAGTTCGGGAGACTCAACTCCACACCATTCTCGAAATCTCCGACTCGGTCGCACTGAGGAAAGAGTTGCTCCATCCGTTGCAGCGATTGAATCCCAGAGATTTGAATGCCGGGCAACTGGGATATCTCGGAGAACTTGACATCCGACTGGTAGGTGAATGATGAGGCGTTGGGTAATTTAACGCCGCGATGGACGACTCTTCCTAAAATCATCAAATAACCCTGAAGCCCTACCTCGGCTAGTCCAAGGTGGGGCTTCAGGGGCGTTTGACGGCAACGGGGCCGGCAATGCCAGCGGACGGCGGCCGCAGGGGGGAGGGTTGCCAGGGCCGTCGTCGGCCTCGCCGAGTGCGTCGTTGAGCGTTTCGACGGCTTGGTGCTGGGCTCTGTGGCAGGTGGGTGAGGCCGCTGGCCGTTCCGGTGACGAGGCCGAGGTCTTCCCGGCGGAGGCCCTGGGCCGGGGTGGGTGGTCCTGGTCCTCAGGCGATGTTGCGGGGCAGTCGGCTCGTCGGATTCCCAAACGGGTCGGGTTTTCCCTCACCGTTCGTTGTAGTGCCGTACGCACTACTTCGACGCACATGGTGGGCTCTGCTTCTTGCCCCGGCTTCGGAGGCCGGGTCGGACGCTCGTATGCGGGGACATGCCGGTCGGAGCAGCTCGGTGCTTGCGTGGCGCAGCGGTGAGTTCGTGGTAGTCCGGGAGCTGCAATCGGTGACGGGCACCTATAAGGAGCGCAGAGGCATGGCCGAGCTGACACTGACCACCTTCGTGACGCTGGACGGCGTGATGCAGGCGCCCGGCGGGCCCGACGAGGACCGCAGTGACGGGTTCGAGTACGGCGGGTGGGCCGCGCCGTACGTCGACGAGGGGATGGGGGAGTTCATCACCGAGGTGTTCGGGCGGGCCGGGGCGTTCCTGCTCGGGCGGCGGACGTACGAGATCTTCGCCGGCTACTGGCCTCGGCACGACGACCCCGCCGACCCCGTGGCGGGTGGGCTGAACCGGCTGCCCAAGTACGTGGCCTCGACCACTCTGAAGGAGCCGGCCTGGGGGCCGGCGACCGTGCTCGACGGGGAGAACCTGCAGAGCGAGATCGTCCGGGTCAAGGACGCGCTGGAGGGCGAGTTGCAGGTGCACGGGAGCGGACGGCTCGCGCAGTGGCTGCTCGCACGGGACCTCGTCGACGAGATCAATCTGCTGGTGTTCCCCGTGGTGCTGGGGGTCGGCAGGAGGCTGTTCCCCACCGGCGGGCTGCCGACCGCCTACGAGCTGACAGCCTCCCGTACGACGCCCGTCGGGACGGCCGTCCACACCTACCGGCCGACGGGCCGGGCCTCCTTCGGCACCGTCGGTGACTGACCGGCCCCACCCGGTTCGACGGGCACGCGCCCGAAGCCGTCTGCCCGCGCCGCCGCTACCGGCGGTCCAGGGCCAGTTGGACCACGCGGCCCTCGCGCAGGACCAGGAGGTCCGGGGACTCGTGGGCGTGGTGGCGGATGCGGCCGACCGGGCCCGGCGGGCGGATGTGCGGGGTGAGGAGGAGCAGCAGGTCCTCCAAGGCCGGGAGCTGGTCCTCGTGGATCTCCTGGCGGGCCGTCAGGGCCCAGCCGTCGCGTTCCGCCGGGCCGAACTCGCCCACGAGCATCCCTCCTATGTGCCACGCCGGGCCGCGGGGCGAGAGCAGGCCGTCCCCCGTCAGGTGGCGGCGCACCTGTGCGAGTACGGCGTCGGGCGTGGTGTCGAGCAGGTCGAACGCCAGATCCACGGCGTAAAGATCAGCCATGCGCCCGACTCTACGGGGCAGAGGTGCGAGGCCCGGAAACGGGTCGCCCCGCATGATCGGCTCCGGTACGGTGTGCCCCGCAACCGTGCGAGCCGCCGATGTCTCCACCTCCTCCCCAGTGACGTTGGAGACCTCCGTGGCCGTCGCCTCGCCCACCCTGCACGCCGCACCCCGCCGGGCCTGGCTCGCCGATCTGCCCGTCCTGGCCGTCGCCGTCGTGTGGGGCGGGAGCTATCTCGCGGCCAAGGGGATCACCACCGCGCACACCGTGATCGCCGTACTGGTGCTGCGGTTCGCGCTCGTCCTGCCCGTGCTCGTCGTCGCCGGGTGGGCGCGGCTGCGCGCGCTCACCCCCGCACAGCTGCGCGGCGCCGGGCTGCTCGGGCTCGTACTCGGCGGGATCTTCCTGCTGGAGACCTACGGGGTCGTCCACACCTCGGCCACCAACGCCGGGCTGATCATCAGCCTGACCATGATCTTCACCCCGCTCGCCGATGCCGCGGTGAAGCGGAGGGCACCGTCCGCCGGATTCCTCGGCGCCGCCGCGCTGTCCGTCCTCGGCGTCGTGCTGCTCACCCAGGGCGCGGGCTTCACCGCGCCCGGCCTCGGTGACCTGCTCATCCTCGGCGCCGCCCTCGCCCGGACCCTGCACGTGCTGCTGATGGCCCGCTCGGAGGGCGTCCGCGGCGCCGACCCGCTGTCGCTGACCACCGTGCAGCTGGGCGGGGCCGTGCTCGTCTTCGCCCTGCTGGCCGCCGTACCGGGCACGGGGGCGACACCCTGGGCCGCGGCGGCGGACTTCGGCCCCGCGCAGTGGGCCGGCCTGGCGTTCCTCTCCGTCTTCTGCACCCTCTTCGCCTTCTTCGTACAGATGTGGGCCGTACGCCGCACCTCACCGTCCCGGGTCGGCCTGCTGCTCGGCACCGAGCCGTTGTGGGCGGCCGCCGCGGGCATCGTCGTCGGCGGCGAGCACCTCGGGCCCCTCGGCTACGCGGGCGTCGTGCTGGTCCTGTTCGGCACCGCCTGGGGGCGGCGGGCCCTCACATCCGCCTCCTGAGCGTGTCCGGAAAGCGCCGCAGCCGGCAGCCGGCCTCCGCCATAGGGTGGCCCAATGCCCTGCTCACCGATCCGATTACCGATCCGGCAGGTCCGGGAGCTCCTCCAGCCGGACCCGGCGCCGCTCCCGCCGCGACAGCTCGCAGGCCTCCGCGACCCGCAGCGCGGCCAAGGCCTCCGGCCCGTCGCAAAGGTTCTCGCCCGCGCCGCGCACCAGGTGCACGAAGGCGTTCAGCTCGGCCTCGTACGCGGGGCCGAAGCGTTCCAGGAAGCCGGTCCACGGCTTGCTCGCGGCGGGCGGGCCGTTCGGTTCCGTCGAGGCGATCGGCGTCCGGTCGTCCAGCCCGGCGGAGACCTGGTCCCGTTCCCCGGCCAGCTCCATCCGCACGTCGTAGCCGGCGCCGTTGCAGCGGGTGCCGGTGGAGGTGACCAGGGTCCCGTCGTCCAGGGTGAGGACCGCCGCGGCCGTGTCCACGTCACCCGTCTGCCGGAACTGCGGCGGACCGGCGTCCGATCCGGCCGCGTACACCTCCACCACCTCGTGCCCGGTCACCCACCGCACCATGTCGAAGTCGTGCACCATGCAGTCCCGGTACAGGCCGCCCGAGGTCGCCAGGTAGTCGGCGGCGGGCGGCGCCGGATCGGCCGTCGTCGTCCGTACGGTGTGCAGCCGGCCCAGGGCGCCGGAGCGGACCAGCTCCCGGGCCGTGAGGTAGCCCGCGTCGAAGCGGCGCATGAAGCCCACCTGGAGCAGCCCGCCCAGCGCGGACACCTCGCGCAGTACGGACAGGGTGCGGTTCAGGTCGGGGGCGATCGGCTTCTCGCAGAACACCGGGAGCCCGCCGCGGATCGCCCGGACGACCAGCTCCGCGTGCCCGTCGGTGGAGGAGGCGACGACCACCGCGTCCACCCCCCACGTGAAGACCTGCTCCACGGAGGGCGCGGCCGTGGCCCCGAGCCGGTCGGCGAGGCGCGCCGCCCGCGCGGGATCGGAGTCGGCGAGCAGGAGCGAGCCCGCCTCCGGGTGGCGGGCGAGTGTCGCCGCGTGGAACGAGCCGATCCGGCCAGTCCCGATGAGCCCGATGCGCATGGACTCAACCTGGCCCCGTCGGGGGAACCTGTCAATCCGCTCGCGTCGATCTTGCGGATTTCGCGTGCTGATCTGCGATCCCGCCGTGTCGATCTGCGGGTGCATGCCCCGATGGCCCTTCATGGTCCACTGTGGCGGATACTGGGCGGCTGAAACCGGAAATGACCGAATGGTGACGGACGCGCCGGCCGCCGAGACGGCCGACGAGACGGACGAGATGCACGAGGGAAGGGCGCGGCGACGTGGCTAGGGTTCGGACAGGGGTACGCGTGGTGGGCGCCGTGCTCGCGACGGTACTGGGGGCCTCGCTCGCGGGATGCAGCAGTACGGGCGGCAAGCGCGCCGAGGAGCGGGCGAAGGCCGCCGAGGCGGGCCGGCCCGCCGTCTCCACCCCGCGCTGGACCTTCGCGATGGTGACCCACGCGGGCGACGGCGACACCTTCTGGGACATCGTCCAGAAGGGCGCCAAGGAGGCCGCGGCCAAGGACAACATCAACTTCGTCTACTCCCACGACGACCAGGCCCAGCAGCAGGCGCAGTTCGTGCAGAACGCCATCGACCAGAAGGTCGACGGGATCGTGGTGAGCCTCGCCAAGCCGGAGGCCCTCAAGGACGTCGTCGCCAAGGCCGTCAAGGCCGGCATCCCGGTGATCACGGTCAACTCCGGGTCCGCCCAGTCCGCCGCGTACGGGGCGCTCACCCACATCGGCCAGGACGAGACGATCGCGGGCGAGGCCGTCGGCAGCGAGCTGAACAAGCGGGGCCGCAAGAAGACGATCTGCGTCCTGCACGAGCAGGGCAACGTCGGCCACGAGCAGCGCTGCGCCGGCGCGAAGAAGACCTTCTCCGGGACGATGGAGAACCTGTACGTCGAGGGCACGAACATGCCCTCCGTCCAGGCGGCGATCCAGGCCAAACTCCAGGCGGACCCCTCCGTCGACGCGATCCTCACCCTGGGGGCGCCCTTCGCCCCCACCGCGGTCAAGGCCAAGGAGGCCGCCGGGAGCAAGGCCGAGGTCGACACCTTCGACCTCAACGACTCGGTGGCCCGCGACCTCAAGTCCGGCGCCCTCGGCTTCGCCGTGGACCAGCAGCCCTACCTGCAGGGATACCAGGCCATCGACCTGCTGTGGCTCTACCGCTACAACGCCGACGTGCTCGGCGGCGGCCGCCCCGTGCTCACCGGGCCGCAGATCGTCACCGCCGCCGAGGCCGCCGAGCTGGAGGAGTACATCAAGCGGGGCAGCCGATGAGCGCCGCCGCCACCGCCGTCGACGAACGGCTCGCGCCGGCCTCCCTCGTGCGCAGGCTGCTCGGGCGGCCCGAGCTGGGCGCCGTGGTCGGAGCCGTGGCCGTCTTCGTCTTCTTCTCCATCGTCGCCCCCACCTTCCTCCAGGCCTCCAGCCTCAGCACGATCCTGTACTCGGCCTCCACCATCGGGATCATGGCGGTCCCCGTGGCCATGCTGATGATCGGCGGCGAGTTCGACCTCTCCGCCGGTGTCATGGTCACGACCTCGGCGCTGGTGAGCTCCATGTTCAGCTACCAGATGACCGCCAACGTCTGGGTCGGCGTCCTGGTGTCCCTGCTCGTCACCCTGGCCGTCGGCTTCTTCAACGGCTTCATGCTGACCCGCACCAGACTGCCCAGCTTCATCATCACGCTCGGCACCTTCCTGATGCTGACCGGCCTGAACCTCGGCTTCACCAAGCTGATCAGCGGCACGGTCTCCACCAAGTCCATCGCCGACATGGAGGGCTTCCCCTCCGCCCGCGCCCTCTTCGCCTCCAAGTGGGAGATCGGCTCGGTCACCTTGCAGATCACCGTCCTGTGGTGGCTGGCCCTGGTCGCCGTCGCCACCTGGATCCTGCTGCGCACCCGCGCCGGCAACTGGATCTTCGCCGTGGGCGGCGGGGCCGACGCGGCCCGCGCGGTCGGCGTGCCCGTCGTGAAGACCCGTATCGGCCTCTACATGGGCGTCGCCCTGTGCGCCTGGATCTCCGGCCAGCACATCCTCTTCTCGTTCGACGTGGTCCAGTCGGGCGAGGGCGTCGGCAACGAGTTCCTCTACATCATCGCGGCGGTCATCGGCGGCTGTCTGATGACCGGCGGCTACGGCTCCGCGATCGGCTCGGCGGTCGGCGCCTTCATCTTCGGCATGACCAGCAACGGCATCGTGTACGCCCAGTGGAACCCCGACTGGTTCAAGTTCTTCCTCGGCGCGATGCTCCTGCTGGCCACGCTGCTCAACGCATGGGTCCGCAAGCGGGCGGAGGCGAGCAAGTGACCACCACCGAGACCACCGCGGCCGCCACCGGGGCGAGCGCCCTGGTGAAGCTGGCCGGCGTAGCCAAGTACTACGGCAACATCCGCGCCCTCCAGGACGTCTCACTGGAGGTCTCCGCGGGGGAGATCACCTGCGTCCTCGGCGACAACGGTGCGGGCAAGTCCACCCTCATCAAGATCATCGCGGGGCTGCACCGGCACGACGCCGGCACCTTCGAGATCGAGGGCGAGGAAACCGTCCTCGCCAACCCCCGCGCGGCCCTCGACCACGGCATCGCGACCGTCTACCAGGACCTCGCCGTGGTCCCGCTCATGCCCGTCTGGCGCAACTTCTTCCTCGGCTCCGAGCCGACGAAGGGCCGCGGCCCCCTGCGCCGCCTCGACGTGGACCTCATGCGCCGCACCACCCGCGACGAGCTGCTGCGCATGGGCATCGACCTGCGCGACGTGGACCAGCCCATCGGCACCCTGTCCGGCGGGGAGCGGCAGTGCGTGGCCATCGCCCGCGCCGTCCACTTCGGGGCGAAGGTCCTCGTCCTCGACGAGCCGACCGCGGCCCTCGGGGTCAAGCAGTCCGGCGTGGTCCTCAAGTACGTCGCCGCCGCCCGCGACGCCGGCCTCGGTGTGGTCCTGATCACCCACAACCCGCACCACGCCTACCTGGTCGGGGACCGCTTCGTGCTGCTCAAGCGCGGCACCATGGCGGGCAGCCACACCCGCGACTCCATCACCCTGGACGAGCTCACCCGCCAGATGGCGGGCGGCTCCGAGCTCGACGAGCTGAGCCACGAACTGGAGCGGGTGGCAGAATCGGGATCGGGCGTCGGCGTCACGGACGCCACAGCCCGCGGAGCCGGCCGCACCGGCCCGGCGGGCCCGGCCGACCAGGCCTCCCGCACCACCGCACCCACGAGGGACGACACGACTCGATGAGCACGTACCGGGACTTCACGCTCACCCACCGGGGGTCGGCGCGAGGCACCGTCCTGCGCACCATCGGCACCCGTGAGCGGCGGTCGCACCTGACCGCCCCGCGCGTCCCGACGGTCGGCATCGACATCGGCGGGACGAAGGTGATGGCCGGCGTCGTCGACGCCGACGGCGTCATCCTCGAGAAGATCCGCACCGAGACACCGGACAAGTCCAAGAGCCCCAAGGTCGTCGAGGACACCATCGTCGAGCTGGTGCTGGACCTCTCCGACCGGCACGACGTGCACGCCGTCGGCATCGGCGCGGCCGGCTGGGTCGACGCCGACCGCTCCCGGGTCCTGTTCGCACCCCACCTGGCCTGGCGCGACGAGCCCCTGCGCGACGCCCTCCAGTCACGGCTGGCGGTCCCGGTCATGGTCGACAACGACGCCAACACCGCCGCCTGGGCCGAATGGCGCTTCGGCGCCGGACGCGGCGAGGACCACCTCGTCATGATCACGCTCGGCACCGGTATCGGCGGCGCCATCCTCGAAGGCGGCCAGGTCAAGCGCGGCCGGTACGGGGTCGCCGGCGAGTTCGGCCACATGCAGGTCGTCCCCGGCGGGCACCGCTGCCCCTGCGGCAACCGGGGCTGCTGGGAGCAGTACAGCTCCGGCAACGCCCTGGTGCGCGAGGCCCGCGAACTGGCCGCCGCCGACTCCCCGGTCGCGTACAACATCATCGCCAGGGTCGGCGGGAACGTCTCCGAGATCACCGGGCCGCTGATCACCGAGCTGGCCCGCGAGGGCGACGCCATGTGCGTCGAACTGCTCCAGGACATCGGCCAGTGGCTCGGCGTCGGCATCGCCAACCTCGCCGCCGCCCTCGACCCCTCATGCTTCGTGATCGGCGGAGGCGTCAGCGCGGCCGACGACCTGCTGATCGGCCCCGCCCGGGACGCCTTCCGCCGCCACCTCACCGGCCGCGGCTACCGCCCCGAGGCCCGCATCGCCAAGGCCCAGCTGGGACCCGAGGCGGGTATGGTCGGCGCCGCCGACCTCGCCCGGCTCGTCGCCCGGCGCTTCCGCCGCGCCACCCGCCGACGGGTCGAGCGCTACGAGCGCTACGCGCAGCTGGGCCAGCTGGGCCAGCTGGGCCGCAAGCGCGAGACCGCCGCACCCGAGGACCAGGACCAGTCGTGAACCCGCCCACCCTGCCCCACCAGGCCTCCGCCCCCGACGAGGGCGGCACGCCCCCGCCCGCCCCCGAGGACCGCCGGCACGTCGTCAAGCGCCGCTGGATCACCGCGATCATCATCCTGCTGCTGATCGGCGTACCGGCGGGCTACCTCGCGATCTCCACCCAGCAGAGCCGCGAGAGCGGGCGCGACAAGGCCGCCAAGGTCGGCGCGTCCAAGGTGCGCCCCGGATGGCCCTCCAAGGTGCAGCGCAGCATCTACGAGGTGCCGATCCCGGCGAAGGCCTGGAAGGTCGGATTCCTGGAGACCAACAACTGGCGCACCAGCCGCCTCTTCACGCAGTTCGCGGTGACCCCGGCCGACCTGGACGCCTTCCTCGCCTCCGTCGGCAGCAGCCGCGCCGAGCTGATCGCCGGCGCCGTCACCATCTCGCCGCACGACGCCGACGTCGCGGGCTGGAGCTGGAGCCCCCGCGCCGCCTGGTACGGGACCAGCCTGGAACAGGCCGACCCGCGCCCCAGCCGGGACATCACGGTGGACCTCACGGACCCCGAGCACCCCAAGGTCTACGTGGTCTCCACCACGACCCCCTGATCCGCCGGACACCCCCCAAGGGCCGTCCCGTGATCCCCGGCGGGCNNCGTGCGCTGATCCACCGGGGATTACGGGACAGCCCTTAGCCTGGGATCATGAAGCTCACCAAGCGGCTGCATTCCTGCGTCCAGTTGGACAAGGACGGGCACACGCTCGTCATCGATCCGGGCGCCTTCAGCGAACCGGACGCGGGCCTGGGGGCGGACGCCCTGCTGGTCACGCACGAACACCCCGACCACTTCGACGAGGGCCGGCTGCGGGCCGCCCTCGACGCGAATCCGGCGGCCGGGCTGTGGACCCTGCGCAGCGTCGCCGAACGGCTCGCCCCCGCCTACCCGGGCCGGGTGCACACCGTCGGCCACGGCGACACCTTCACCGCGGCCGGGTTCGAGGTGCAGGTGCACGGCGAACTGCACGCGGTGATCCACCCGGACATGCCGCGGGTCACGAATGTCGGCTACCTCGTCGACGGATCCCTCTTCCACCCCGGCGACGCGCTGACCGTGCCCGGCGTCGCGGTGGAGACCCTGATGGTGCCGGTGCACGCACCCTGGAACAAGGTCTCCGAGGTGATCGACTACCTCCGCGAGGTGGCTCCGCGCCGGGCCCTCGACATCCACGACGCCTACCTCGCCGACATCGCCCGGCCGATCTACGACTTCGCCCTGGACAAACTGGGCGGCACCGACCACGGGCGGCTCACCGCGGGGGAGAGCGCCGAGCTGTGACGGCCGGGCCGTGCCGGTCGGGGGCGACGGCCGGGCCGTGACAGCCGGGGTGGCGGGCCGCCATGCCGGGCCGCCGCGACGGTCGCACGGTCGCTGTCGGTGCCGGGCGGTAGGTTGGCAGGTATGCGTATCGCCACCTACAACGTCAACTCCATCACCGCCCGGCTGCCGCGCCTGCTGGCCTGGCTGGAGAGCTCCGGCACCGATGTCGTGTGCATCCAGGAGACCAAGTGCTCGGCGGAGCAGTTCCCGCACGAGCAGCTGCGCGAGCTGGGCTACGAGGCGGCCGTCAACGCCACCGGCCGCTGGAACGGCGTGGCCCTGCTCTCCAAGGTCGGCCTGGACGACGTGGTCACGGGGCTGCCCGGCGGCCCCGACTACGAGGGCGTCCAGGAGCCCCGGGCGATCTCCGCCACCTGCGGCGGCGTCCGGGTCTGGTCGGTGTACGTGCCCAACGGCCGCGAGGTCGAGCACGACCACTACGGCTACAAGCTGGCGTGGTTCCGCTCCCTGGCCGCGGCCGTCGCCGAGGACGCGGCCGGCCCCCGCCCCTTCGCCGTGCTCGGCGACTTCAACGTCGCCCCGACCGACGAGGACGTCTACGACCCGGCCGTGTTCGCCGGCCTCACCCACGTCACCCCGGCGGAACGGGCCGCCCTGGAGGCGCTGAGCGCCGCCGGCCTCTCGGACGTCTTCCCGCGCGCGCTGAAGTACGACCGCCCGTACACCTTCTGGGACTACCGGATGCTCGCCTTCCCCAAGAACAAGGGCATGCGCATCGACCTGGTCTACGGCAACGAGCCCTTCACCAAGGCCGTCACCGACGCCTACGTCGACCGCGAGGAGCGCAAGGGCAAGGGCGCCTCCGACCACGCGCCGGTCGTCGTCGACCTCGACCTCGACCGCTAAGGGCTGTCCCGTAATCCCCCGCGGGCGCACGACGACAGCTACGGCACCTCGCTGCGTTGTCGGAACGCCCGAATACGCCCAGTATGAGGACGCCCCTCCGCCTTGCGATGCACCGCATCTGACGCCGTGCGCTGATCCACCGGGGATTACGGGACAGCCCTTAGGCCGGCGGCCCGCCGAAACGGCCCAGGCGCGCCCTGTGGCCACCGGAGGATCCTGGTGCGACGCTGGGCGGTATGAACATCCCTTTCCTGGACAACTGGCTGAACCGGCGTGAAACACATCAGGGTGCGGGGCTCGCCGCCGCCCTCGTGGAGGACCCCGAGGGCGTCGCCGAGTTGTTCTCGGAGTGCGAGATGCTGCGGGTCCACGCCCGGGCGGCCGGGCTCGAACTCGACGGGAGCCCGGCCTCGTTGGAGGCCCTCGACCAGCTGATGCCCCGCTGGCGGCGGGACCCCGAAGCGGTGCCCTGGCTCGGCAACGACGCGGGCTTCTACCTCGGCACCGTGATCGTCCGGACCGTCCCGGGAGCGGCCTGGCAGGTGTGGCCCAACGGCCAGCCGGTGATCCGCCTGGCCTCGGGCCGGGAGCTCAACGTCATCGAGTCGGGGGTGTCCTGGGCGATGAGCGGTTCCCCCGAGCTCAGCCAGGCGTACGCGGAGGCCTCCGAGGGCTGATGCGTTCCCGGCGTCCGCCGCGGCCGACCGCTGCGGGGGCTGCGGACGGCTGCGGGCGGCGTGTCGCGGCGAAGTGCCCTTCCGCTGCTGGATAGTTTGCGCTGACCGGCATCCGACACCGAGTGGGCAGGGCAGCGCATGGCCGTCGATCCGTTGATCGAGCTGCGGGACGTCAACAAGCACTTCGGACCGCTGCACGTGCTGCGGGACATCAGCCTGACCGTCGGCCGCGGGGAGGTGGTGGTGGTCATCGGGCCCTCCGGCTCCGGGAAGTCCACCCTGTGCCGGGCGATCAACCGGCTGGAGAGCGTCGAGTCGGGCACGATCCTGATCGACGGGGAGCCGCTGCCCGCCGAGGGGAAGGACCTGGCCCGGCTGCGCGCCGAGGTGGGGATGGTCTTCCAGTCCTTCAACCTCTTCGCGCACAAGACCGTCCTGGCCAACGTCTCGCTCGCGCAGGTCAAGGTGCGCGGGCGGGCGCGGGGCGAGGCGGACCGGCGCTCCCGCGAGCTCCTGGACCGCGTCGGCCTCGCCGACCAGGCCGACAAGTTCCCCGCCCAGCTCTCCGGCGGCCAGCAGCAGCGGGTGGCCATCGCCCGCGCACTCGCCATGGACCCCAAGGCCCTGCTCTTCGACGAGCCCACCTCCGCACTGGACCCGGAGATGATCAACGAGGTGCTGGAGGTCATGCGGCAGCTCGCCCGGGAGGGCATGACCATGGTGGTGGTCACCCACGAGATGGGCTTCGCCCGCTCCGCGGCCAACCGCGTGCTGTTCATGGCCGACGGCCGGATCGTCGAGGACCGCACCCCGCAGGAGTTCTTCACAGCCCCCGAGAGCGACCGGGCCAAGGACTTCCTCTCCAAGATCCTCAAGCACTGAGGGTCGGGAGCGGGTGCGCCCGCGCCCGGCCGCCGGGGTGGTTCACTCACTGCTCGCGCAGCGGCACCGAGACGTAGCTGGGGTCGCCGGGCGGCGAGGAGAAGGTCAGTTGCGCGCCGGTGGGGTTGTGCTCGATGTAGAGCGGGTCGACGGTGTCCACGACGAGGGCGAGCCGGTGGCCCGCGGGCACGTCGTAGGCGGTCGAGAAGAGCTCCAGGTCCACGCCGAAGGCCCGGCCCGGGGTCTTGCCGTGGAAGGTGTAGGGGGCGTTGCTGACCAGCTTGCCGATGCCGAGCGGGCCGACGTCGTAGAGGTACGCGACGAAGGTGCCGTCGCCCTTGGTGGGCGTGAGCGTGGTGTGCAGCCGGACGGTGCCGCGGATGCGGCGGGCCTCGTCGTAGCGCCCCGACTGCCAGACGGCGGCGAAGGAGCGGGGGAGGAGCGGGATCGAGGCGACCGGGGGTGCCTTGAAGAACTGGTCGAGGACGCTGGAGAGCAGCACGACGCCGCCGTTGGCCCCGGAGTCGACGTTCGCGAACAGGTGCTCGCTGTCGGAGAGCGCGAGCCTCTCGGTGCCGCCGGAGCCGACCGAGGCCCAGTCGGCGTAGCCTTCGTAGCCGCTGTCGCTGCGGGACTTGATCTGCACCGCGGCCTCGGTGTCGATGCCGTTGCGCTCGCCCTTGAGGTAGCGGTCGAACCAGCGGTGGGCGCTGGTCCAGGTGTCGTTGGGCAGGCCGAGCAGGCCGGTGCCCTCGGCGGTGGCGTGGTCGCCGGGGCGGAACTCCAGCCGCTTGGGGCCGGTCAGGCGCTCGTAGAACTTCGCGTACTGGTTGGGCGGGAAGACCGTGTCGCCCCAGGCGTTGCCGAGCATGATCGCGGCGCCGTTGGCGTTGATCCGGTCCACCTGCTCGGCGGCCGACCGCTTCCTGCCCCACTCGATCATCTGCTGTTCGCGGTCCAGCCGGGAGCCGAGGAAGTCGTCCAGGATCGACCGGAGTTCGGGGCCGGGCCGGCCGGTGAGGTAGCCGGCGGCACCGAGCAGCCCGGCGGCCTGGCGGTGCTGGGTGCGGCCCGAGTAGATGGATTCGATGAGGTCGGCCCAGCCGCTCATGGCGACCACGGCCTTGACGCGCGGGTCGTGCGCCGAGGCCAGCAGGCTGATGCCGGCGCCGTACGAGACCCCGCCCAGGCCGATGCGGTCCGCGTCGGCGGGGGTGTGGGCGAGGGCCCAGTCGATGACGGCGGAGACGTCGGCGACGTCCGGCGGGCCGGCCACCTCGATCTCCCCGCCGGAGAGCCAGAAGCCGCGGGAGGTGTAACTGACCACGACATAGCCGGAGTCGGCGAGCTTCTTGGCCTGGGCGATGTATTCGATCTGCGGCATGCCCCAACTGGTGGGCAGCACGATCAGCGGGTAGGTCCGGCCGCTCTGCGCTGCGGCAGGCGTGAAGACGTTGCCCTTGAGGGTGATGCCGCCCGAGCCCGGGATGTCGTGAAAGCGCAGGTCCGCCGCGGCGGTCTGCGGGGCGGCGGCGGTGGCGGCCGCGCTGGGTGCGGGAGCCGCCTGGGCCTGGTGGGGGGCCAGGCCCAGGGCGGTCGCCGCCAGGAGTGCCGCGACGGCCGCGGCGGTGGTGGTGCGTTCCATCGGTCGCTCCTCGCGTGCACCGGAGTCCTGAAAGTGACCCGACGGTAACGGGAGCGGCTTACCGAAGGTAACCCGTCGGTAAGTTACGTGGTGGTAACAATTGAACGAGAGTCAGGAGGAGAGGTCCGCAGGTCAGCCGTTCTGCGGGGCGGCCGACAGGGCGCTCTTGGTCTTCCACTGGTCCCAGGAGAGGTTCCACTCGCCGTAGCCGTTGCCGATGTCGGCGTTGCCCTTGGAGCCCTCGCCGACCACCTCGAAGGCGTCGCCGATCTGGGACTGGGCGAAGAACTCCTTGGCGTTGGCGTCGCTCATCCCCACGCAGCCGGAACTGCTGTTGCTGCGGCCGAAGTTGGCCTCGTTCCACGGCGCGGCATGCGCGTACATGCCCGACCAGGTGAGCCGCATCGAGTAATCGACCATCTTGTCGTAGGCGTTGTCCAGGCCCACCGTCTGGGAGTCCATCCGGATGGTGCCCTCCTTCGACATGATCACCATCTTCCCGGACCAGGACGCCTTCTTGCCGCCCGGGGTGCCGGCCGAGATCGGGATCGTCTTCTGCGTCTGCCCGTTCTCGGTCACCGTGAGCTTCTTGGTGTCGAGGCTGACCTGGACCCGGCGGTCCTTGCCGATCTTGAACTCGGTGTTGTAGTCCCGGGCGAACATCCCGCCGCCCTTGCCCGAGTCCACGCCGTTCAGGTTCATCTCGACCTTCACGTCGGTGCCGGACTTCCAGTACTCCTTGGGACGCCAGTCGACGCGGTCGTTGCCGGAGTGGTCCTTGATCCAGCCCCAGGAGCCCTCGGTGTTGTTCGAGGTGGTGACCTTGAGCTGCTTCTCCACCTCGGCCTTGTTGGTCACCGGGTTGTCGAAGACGAGCGACACGGGCATCGCCACGCCCACCGTGCTGCCCTTGGAGATGTTGATCGAGACCTTGTTCACCTTGTCGGCGGCGCTGGTCCTGAACTGCGTGGTCGCGCTCTGGCTGTCGGTGTTCTGCGCCTCGACCTTGTACTCCGCGCCGGCCGGGGCGTTGCGCTCCGAGGTCCAGGTCCTGCCGTCGTCGGCTATCTTCCCGGGCAGCTCCGCACCCTTGGCGTCGGTCACCTTCACCGCGGCGAGCTTGCCCTCGGCGACGGTCACCGTCACCGGCTGGCCCGCCTTGACCTGATCGCCCGTGAGGTTCACCGAGACCGCCATGGGCGCCTTCGGCTTCGACTCGTCCTTGCCCTT
Organism: Streptomyces amritsarensis; assembly: GCF_001953875.1. Lineage (GTDB taxonomy): Bacteria > Actinomycetota > Actinomycetes > Streptomycetales > Streptomycetaceae > Streptomyces > Streptomyces amritsarensis. The sequence continues at coordinate 64,793 of NZ_MQUR01000022.1, read as the reverse complement.
GCCGTCGCTTGCGCCGTCACTCCCGCCCGAGCAGGCGGTCAGCGCGGCGGCCAGGAGTGCGGTGCCCGCAATGGCGGTGCGGCGTGTGCGGCTCAACGAAGGGCCCCTTCGAGTCGTGGTGGTGGACGTTCTCAAAAGAAGATGAGAACGGGGCGACTTTAGGTTGCACAAACAGCAGAAAAGATCAGCCTTTCTGTTGTGACCTCGACCGCAGCGAAACGGTCATCATCCGGTCACATTCGTTGCGCACTTCGGTCACGGGTGGCTGTGAGAGTCCTGTGAACGACCCCTCAGGACGATCAGGAAGGCCGTCAGCCGTGTGCGCACTACTCGTCACCCCCGCCCGGCAGGACCAGGACCACGAGATCCGAGTGCGCAGGCTGTCCGTCCCCGAATACCAGTCCTTCCTCTCCAGGACCCCGGCGGCGAGCTTTCTGCAGCACCCGTCATGGGGCCGGGTGAAGGACCTTTGGCGCTCGGAAATGATCGGATGGCACTGTCCGGGCGGCGAGATCGAAGGTGCCGGACTCGTTCTCTATCGGCAATTCCCCGGCACCCGCAAATACTTCGCCTACCTGCCCGAAGGGCCCGTCGCCGACTGGTCCGACCCGCGCATCGACCGCTGGCTGGACCCGCTCATGCGCCATCTGCGCGCCGCCGGCGCCTTCGCCGTCCGCATCGGCCCCGGCCCCGCCTACCGCCGCTGGGACGCGGCCACCGCCAAAGCCGGCACCGGAACGGGCCGCCAGATATCCGACGTCCTCGCCACCGAGGTCGACCCCGTGGGCGCCGCCCTCGCCGACCGGCTGCGCACCCGCGGGTGGAAGCGCTGCGGCGGCGAGGACGACGGCGACGCCCAGCCCCGCCACGTCTTCCGCGTCCCGCTCGCCGGACGCAGCCTCGACGACCTGTGGTCCGGCCTCAACCAGGAGTGGCGGCGCAACGTGCGCAAGGCCGGCAAGGCCGGCGTGGAAACCGTCCTCGGCACCGCCGCCGACCTGCCCGAGTTCTACCGGCTGCTGCGGATCACCGAGGAGCGCGACGGCTTCCGGCTCGGCCGCTCCCTCGCCTACTACGAACAGCAGTACCGCGTCCTGAACGAGGAACAGCCCGGCCGGATGCGGCTCTACCTGGCCGTCCACCGCGGCGAGATCCTCGCCGCCCACACCATGATCAGCACCGGCAGCAGGGTCTGGTACCAGACCGGCGCCTCCGCCGACCACCGGCGCGAGGTACGGCCCAGCAACGCCCTGCAGTGGCGCATGATGCGCGACGCACACGCCCTCGGCGCCGACGAGTACGACATGCGCGGGGTACCCTCCACCCTCGACCCCGACGAACGTTCCTTCGGGCTGCTGCGCTGGAAGCTCGGCACCGGCGGACAGGTCGTCGAAACGCTCGGCGAATGGGAGATCCCGATGGACGGAGTGGCCAACGCGGCGCTCTACAAGGCGTTCCAGGCCTACCTGGCCCGACGGTGACGGCCACCGACACCCGAGCGGCCGGCCCCGCCGCCGACAGCCCGGCACCGGCGAAGACCTCGGTGCTGCGCAGCGGCGCGCTCATGGCGGCCGGTTCGATCGTCTCCCGCGCCACCGGCTTCATCCGCTCCGCCGTCGTCGTCGCCGCCCTGGGCACCGGACTGCTCGGCGACGGCTACGCCGTCGCCAACACCGTCCCGAACATCCTCTACATCCTGCTCGTCGGCGGCGCACTCAACGCCGTCTTCGTACCCGAGCTGGTCCGGGCCGCCAAGGAACACGCCGACGGCGGCGCCGCCTACACCGACCGGCTGCTCACCGCCTGCACCGCGGCCCTCGTCGCCCTCACCGCCACCGCCGTGGTCGCCGCCCCGCTGATCGTCTCGGCGTACACCGGCTACCGCGGCGCCCAGGCCGACACCACCGTGGCCCTGGCCCGGTACTGCCTGCCCCAGATCCTCTTCTACGGGCTCTTCACCCTCCTCGGACAGGTCCTGAACTCCCGCGGCCGGTTCGGCGCGATGATGTGGACCCCCGTCCTCAACAACGTCGTCGTCATCGCCGTCTTCGGGCTGTTCCTGTACGTCTCCCACGACGCCGCCGGCGGCCTCACCGCCGCCGAGACCCGGCTCCTGGGCCTCGGCACCACCGCCGGCATCGTCGTCCAGGCCCTCGCCCTGATCCCGCCGCTGCGCGCGGCCCGCTTCCGCTGGCGCCCCCGCTTCGACTGGCGCGGCAGCGGCCTCGGCCGCCCCCTGCGCAACGCGGGCTGGACCGTCCTGCTCGTCCTCACCAACCAGATCGCCTACTGGGTCGTCACCCGGCTCTCCACCGCCACCGGACAGCGCGCCGTCGACGCCGGCCTCGCGGGCGGCGCCGGCTACACCGCCTACAGCAACGCCTACCAGCTGTGGATCGTCCCGCAGGGCATCATCACCGTCTCCCTCGTCACCGCCCTGATGCCCCGGATGAGCTCCGCCGCCGCCGACGGCGACCTCGGCGCCGTCCGCCGCGACGTCTCCTACGCCCTGCGCTCCAGCGCCGCCCTCGTCGTCCCCGCCGCCGCCCTCATGGCCGTACTCGCCCCCTGGGTGATGGGCGGCGTCTTCGGCTACGGACGCACCGGCGCCGCCGACATCGAGGTCATGGCCGGCATGCTCGCGGCCTTCGCCCCCGGACTGGTCGCCTTCTCCGCGCAGTACGTCCTCTCGCGCGGCTTCTACGCCCTCTCCGACACCCGCACCCCCTTCCTCCTGAACCTCGTCATCGTCACCCTCAACGCCGCCCTGTCGGCCGCCGCCTACCTCCTGCTGTCCCCGCGCTGGGCGGTCACCGGCATGGCCGCCGCCTCCTCCGTCGCCTTCCTCGCGGGCGCCGCCGCCACCGGGTACGCCCTCTCCCGCAGGCTCGGCCCGCGCACGGGCAGCCGCAGCGAACGGCGCGCCACCGCCGTACGCACCCACCTGCGGCTGCTCGCGGCCTGCGCACCCGCGGCCGCCGCGGCGTACGCGGCCGCCCGCGCCGCCGAGGAATTCGGCGACTTCGCCGCGGTCGGCGCGGGAACCGCGGCCCTCGCCCTGGTCGTCGTCCTCCTTGCCCGGCCGCTGCGCCTGGCCGAGATCACCGACCTGGCGGCCTCCCTGCGGCGCAAGACCGGCCGATAGCGGGAGGAAGAGCCGAAGAACCGTCTTGGGATACTGACCGGATGCCACGCGTACTGCTGATCGAGGACGACCCTTCCATCCGCGAAGGGGTGGGCCTCGGCCTGCGCCGCCGCGGCCACGACGTACAGGCCGCCGAGACCGGGGAGGACGGACTCGCCCTGATGGCGAGCTTCCACCCCGAACTGGTGCTGCTCGACCTGATGCTGCCCGGCATCAACGGCGTGCAGGTCTGCCACCGCATCCGCCAGACCAGCGAAGTGCCGATCATCATGCTCACCGCACGCGGCGACGACTTCGACATCGTCATCGGCCTGGAGGCCGGCGCCGACGACTACATCGTCAAACCCGCCCGCACCGAGGTCATCGAAGCCCGCATCAAGGCCGTCCTGCGGCGGCTCAGCGACCCGGTGGGATCCCGCCCCGGCATCGAGACCCACGCGGAACTCGCCATCGACCGCGCCGGACTGACCGTCGCCAGGAACGGCGAACGCATCGCCCTCGCACCCAGCGAGATCAAACTCCTGCTGCACCTGTCGGCCTCGCCCGAGCAGGTCTTCTCCCGCCAGCAGCTCCTGGAGTACGTCTGGGACCACAGCTACCACGCCGACGCACGGCTCGTGGACGCCTGCGTCCGCCGCCTGCGCCACAAGATCGAGGACCCCGCCCGCAGCCCCCGCTACATACAGACCGTGCGCGGCTTCGGCTACCGCTTCGGCCCCCTGTAGGCCCCGGTGCGACGCATAGCACCCCTGGGGCTGCGCACCCGGCTGATAGCGGCCTTCCTCCTGGTCGCCGCGATCAGCGCCGGAACCACCGCGGCCCTGACCTACCAGCAGGCCCGCAACGCCATCCTCAAACAGACCCAGGACACCGCCGTCAGCACCCTGCGCGACCAGGTCGAGCAGCAGGAGATCCGCCTGCCCCTGGAGCAGCAGGAACTCCAGCGCATCGTCATCGAACTCGGCAAGCGCGGCAAACCCCACCCGTGGATCATCTTCGGCGAGTACGGCGGCGTGCACGTCTCCACCAACCCCGGCACGCCCACGTCCACCGTGATCACCGACAGCCTGCGCGACCGCGTCCGCAACAACCAGTACGCCGCCTTCCAGCGCGTCGAGGACCAGCGCGGCAACCCCTGGCTCACCATCGGCGTCCCCGCCGTCTTCGAACACAACGGGCTCACCGAGGCCACCGGGGTCGTCTTCTACGCCAGCGTCCCGCTCTCCACCGAGAAGCAGACCGTCGAGGCCATGGTCGAGGCCGCCCAGCAGGGCGCCGTCCCGGGCCTGGCCATCGCCGTCGTCCCCGCCCTGCTGGCCGCCCGCAGCGTGCTGCGCCCGGTCCGCGACATGCGCCGCGCCGCCCAGAGACTCGGCCGCGGCCGCCTCGACACCCGCATCGAGGTCCGGGGCGCCGACGAACTCGCCGGACTCGCCCGCACCTTCAACGAGACCGCCCGCGCCCTGGAACAGTCCGTGCGCGAACTCCAGGAGGCCGAGGTCCGGGCCCGCCGCTTCGCCTCCGACGTCTCCCACGAACTGCGCACCCCGCTCGCCGGGATGCTCGCCGTGACCGAGGTCCTCGACGAGGACGCCGCACGCCTCGACGCGGACACCGCCAAGGCCCTGCACCTGGTCAGCGCCGAGACCGGCAAACTCGCCGTCCTCGTCGAGGACCTCATGGAGATCTCCCGCTTCGACGCCCGGGCCGCCGAGCTCAACCTCGACGACGTGGACATCGCCGAAGCCGTCCGCAAGACCCTCGAACGACGCCACTGGGACGACGACCGCGTCGTGACCGCACTGCCCCACGGGGTGCGCGCACGCCTCGACCCGCGCCGCTTCGACGTGGTCCTCGCCAACCTCGTCGGCAACGCCCTGCGGCACGGCGGAGCCCCCGTGCACGTCACCGTGCGCACCGCGCCCGGCGAGGACGGCGAACGGCTCCTCATCGACGTCGCCGACAGCGGCCCCGGCATCGCCCCCGACGTGCTGCCCCACATCTTCGACCGCTTCTTCAAGGCCGACGCGGCCCGAACCCGCTCCGCCGGCAGCGGCCTCGGACTCGCCATCACCCTGGAGAACGTCCGCCTGCACGGCGGCACCCTGCGGGCTGCCAACCGGCCCGCCGGCGGCGCCCTCTTCACCCTCGACATGCCGCTGGAGGCCCACGTATGACAGGGAGGAAGACGAGAGCCGGCGCGGTGTCGGCCACCGCCGCACTCGCGGGCTGCGCCCTGCTCCTCGCCGGCTGCGGGATCAAACGCACCGGGGTGATCGAGAGCGGCCACGCCGCGACCGTCAAGGTGCCCGGCAGCAAGAACGCCGCCACCCTCTACTACGTCTCCAAGGACGGCGACCGGGTCGTCCCGGTCCCCTTCTCGATCGGCACCGACTACATGCTCGCGCCCGTGCCGCTCCTGCGGATCCTGCTGGACGGCCCCACCGGTCCGGCCTCGGCGGCCGGACTCACCACGGCCCTGCCCAAGGTGCCCGTCTCGGACGCCGACTCCGAGAGGGTGGCGGTGAGCACGTACTCGCCGGAGAAGGGGGTCACCGTCGGGGTGCCGTTCCCCGTGGCCGGCCTGTCCGACATGGCCCGCAAGCAGCTGGTGTGCACCTTCGGCGTCTCCGCCGTGCGCGATACCGTCACCCCGGTCGCGATCCGGGGCACCGACACCACCCTCCCCGCCGCCGACTGCAACCCGCGGCGCTGACGCGGCGGACATCCGCCCGCGGCGCGCCCTTGCGGGCGGGGCCGCCGGCCCGCCACGGTGGCCCCATGGACCACGCCGCGGACGTCCCCGACGTCTTCGACCCCCGCATCTACGCCGCAGGCGTCCCCCACGAGCGCTACCGGCTGCTGCGCGACGCCCACCCCGTCGCCTGGCAGCCGGAGCCCGAGATCGCGCCCTGGCCCGCCGGCCCCGGATTCTGGGCCGTCACCCGGCACGCCGACGTCGTCCGGGTCCTGCGCGACCACCGGACGTACTCCTCCTGGCTGGGCGCCACCCAGATCCGCGACCCCGACCCGGCCGACCTGCCCTTCCTGCGCCGCACCATGCTCAACCAGGATCCACCCGAACACGGCAGGCTGCGCCGCCTCGTCGCCCGCGCCTTCACCCCCGCCCGCGTCGACGCGTTCGCCGGGCGGGTACGCGAACGGGCCCGCACACTGCTGGCCGCCGCCCGGGACGCCGCCGAGGACGGCGCCGCCGACCTCGTCGGCACCGTCACCGACGAGTACGCGCTGCTCAACCTCACCGACCTGCTCGGCGTCCCGCCCGCGGACCGGGCCCTGCTGCTGGAATGGACCGTACGGGTCATCGGCTACCAGGACCCCGACGACGCCCCCGCACCGCTCCTCGGCCCCGACGGCAAGCCCCTCAATCCGCGCTCCCCGGCCCTGCTCGGCGAGATGTTCGCCTACGCCCGCGCACTCGCCGCACACAAACGCGACCACCCCGGCGACGACGTGATGACCGCCCTCGCCACGGCCGGGCTCGACCCCGCCGAACTGGAGATGTTCTTCTTCCTGCTCACCGTCGCGGGCAACGACACCGTACGCAGCGCCGCCCCCGGCGGCCTCCTCGCCCTCGCCCACGCCCCCGACGAACACCGCCGGCTCGCGGAGGGAAAGGCCACCGCGCAGAGCGCCGTGGAGGAACTCCTGCGCGTCCACCCGCCGGTCCTCAGCTTCCGCCGCACCGCCACCGTCGACCACGAACTGGCCGGGCAGCCGGTCCGGGCCGGCGACAAGGTCGTCGTCTTCCACGCCTCCGCCAACCACGACGAGCGCGTCTTCGCCGACCCCGGCCGCCTGGACCTCGGCCGCACGCCCAACCCGCACGTGTCCTTCGGGGACGGCCCGCACGTCTGCCTGGGCGCGCACTTCGCCCGCCTCCAGCTGCGCACCCTCTACGAGGAGTGGTGCGCGGCCATGCCCCCACCCGAACTCGCCGGGCCGCCGAAGCGGTTGGTGTCGAACTTCATCAACGGGATCACACGGCTGCCGCTGCGGGTGTCCGGGCCGCCCGGGTGACGTCCGCGACCAGCTCCGTCACGTCCGGCCCGTAGGCGTCGGAGTTGACGACCTTCAGCACCAGGCAGAAGGAGTCCGCCCCGTACTTGCGCGCCAGCTGCGTGTGCTGCCGGTTCAGGTACCGGGCGGCGGCCTGGTTGCTGACCGCGGTCTGCCCGGACAGCAGGAACACCGGCCGGCCGCCCTCCCCGCCCGTCAGCCGGGCCAGCAGCACGTACTCCTCCAGCCCGTTGCGCCACCGGTAGGTCTCACCGCCCACCTGGATCGCACCCCGGTTCTCGTGCTGCTCGGAGTCGGTGTTGACGGTGATGCCCGGCAGCATCGACGCCAGGTGCGCGGTGGTGCGGGCGTTGGAGGTCGGACCGCCGACGCAGAACTCGGCTCGGTCACCGAAGCCCTGACGGGCGGTGTCGTGCGTGACGACCTGCACGTTCGCCCCGCAGTCCTTGATCAGCGCGGAGATCTCCAGCAGGGCGAAGGCGTCGTTGCGGTGCAGGGAGGATTCCTTTCCCCCCATCTGCCGGTTGACCACGAACAGGCAGTCGGCGCCGGTCGGCAGACCGAAGAACGCCTGCTTGCGGCGGAGCGCGCGCCGCCAGAGGTAGGTCCGGGAGAACCAGCCGAACCCGCCGCTGACGGCGGTGGCTATCACCCCGAGCACGATGTTGCGCACGTCGTCGTCCATGCGCGGGATGCTAGCGGTGCCGGCGGCGGGGATCACCGGCCCGGTGCCCTTGCGCCCCGTTCCGCCCTCCGGTGTCCCTTTCACCCGCCGGTGGGGCGCCACGCCGGACGGTGCCACGCCCGACGGCGCGCCCCGGCAGACGCCCTGACGGGGCGCCGGGCCCGGCGCTAGGCTCGCCCCACGCTGCCACTGGAGGTCCGGATGCACCGTCCCGCCGTCGCCCGCACGTTACCGATGCTGACCGTCGTCGCCGCACTCGTCGGGGCCGGAGCCGCCCCGCCCTCCGCCGCCGCCCCGGCACCGCCGGCGAAGGTACCCGTCGCCGCCGGCCACGGCGGAGCCGTCGCCAGCGTCGACGCCGACGCCTCGGCCGCCGGGATCGCCGTACTGCGCTCCGGCGGCAACGCCGTCGACGCGGCCGTCGCCACCGCCGCCGCGCTCGGCGTCACCGAGCCCTACTCGGCGGGCATCGGAGGCGGCGGCTACTTCGTCTACTACGACGCCCGCGCCCGCCGGGTGCACACCATCGACGGCCGGGAGACCGCCCCGGCCACGGCCACCGCCGCCCTCTTCCAGGAGAACGGGCAGCCGATCCCCTTCGCGGAGGGCCAGACCAGCGGCCTCGGCGTCGGCGTCCCCGGCACCCCCGCCACCTGGAAGAGCGCCCTCGACGCCTGGGGCAGCCGCCCGCTGCGCCAACTCCTGCGGCCCGCCGAGAAACTGGCCCGCGACGGCTTCACCGTGGACGCCACCTTCCGGGCCCAGACCGAGCTCAACGAGGCCCGGTTCAGGGACTTCCCGGACACCTCGAAGCTGTTCCTGCCCGGCGGCTCCCTGCCGGTCGTCGGCTCCACCTTCAAGAACCCCGACCTCGCCGACACCTACGCCGAACTCGCCCGGAAGGGGACCGGCGCCCTCTACCGGGGCCCCATCGCCGACGACATCGTCCGCACCGTCCGCACGCCCCCGGTGGACCCCGCCGCCACCCGCCGGGTCCGGCCCGGCGACCTGACCGCCGGCGACCTGCGCGCATACGGCACCAAGCGGCAGGAGCCCACCCGGGTGGGCTACCGGGGCCTGGACGTCTACAGCATGGCGCCCTCGTCCTCCGGCGGCACCACCGTCGGCGAGGCGCTGAACATCCTGGAACGCACCGACCTGTCGAAGCTGTCCGGGGCCCAGTACCTGCACCGCTTCATCGAGGCCTCCCGGATCTCCTTCGCCGACCGCGGCCGCTGGGTCGGCGACCCGGCCGCCGTCGACGTACCGACGCGCCAACTGCTCTCCCAGCGCTTCGCCGACTCCCGCGCCTGCCTGATCGATCCCGACCGGGCCCTGACCAGCCCGCTGGCCCCCGGAGACCCGCGCCACCCGCAGCCCTGCGCCACCACCGGTCAGGCCGCGCCGACCACGTACGAGGGGGAGAACACCACGCACCTGACGGTCGCCGACCGCTGGGGCAACGTCGTCTCCTACACCCTGACCATCGAGTCCACCGGAGGCAGCGCGATCACCGTCCCCGGCCGCGGCTTCCTGCTCAACAACGAGCTCACCGACTTCTCCTTCGCCCCGGCGGCGCCCGGGGTCCCGGACCCGAACCTGCCCGGCCCCGGAAAGCGGCCGCGCTCGTCCATGTCCCCGACGATCGTGCTGGACGACGGCCGGCCGGTGCTCGCGGTCGGCTCGCCCGGCGGAGCCACCATCATCACCACGGTCCTGCAGACCCTGACCGGCCACCTGGACCGCGGCCTGCCCCTGGTCGACGCGATCGCCGCACCGCGGGCCAGCCAGCGCAACCAGACCACCACCGAGCTGGAACCGGGCCTGTGGAACAGCCCGCTGCGCGCCGAGCTGGAGGCCCTGGGACACGGCTTCCGGCAGAACCCGGAGATCGGCGCCGCCACCGCGGTCCAGCGGCTGCCCGACGGCCGATGGCTGGCGGCGGCCGAGACCTCCCGGCGCGGCGGCGGCTCGGCCATGGTCGTACGCCCGCACGGCACACCGTAGGGCCGCCCGACGGCGGTCACGGCGCGGTGAGGATCCGCGGGCCGCGTGCGGTGATCGCGACCGTGTGCTCCGAGTGGGCGGCGCGGCTGCCGTCGACGGTGCGCAGGGTCCAGCCGTCGCCGTCGCACCGGTAGTCGTCCGTACCGCCCGCGATCAGCATCGGCTCGATGGCGAGGACCATGCCGGGGCGCAGCTTCATCCCGCGCCCCGGCGGGCCCTCGTTGGGCACGCCCGGGTCCTCGTGCATGCTGCGCCCGATGCCGTGGCCGCCGAAGCCGTCGGGGACGCCGTATCCGGCGGACCGGCAGACCGTGCCGACGGCGTGGGCGATGTCCCCGATCCTGTTGCCGGGTACGGCGGCGGCGATGCCGGCCGCGAGGGCCGCCTCGGACGTCCCGATCAGCCGCAGGTCCTCGGGGCGGGCGCGGCCCACGGTGAAGCTGACCGCCGCGTCCCCGGCCCAGCCGCCGAGCTTCGCCCCGCAGTCGATGCTGACGAGGTCGCCGTCGGACAGCCGGTAGCCGTCGGGGATGCCGTGCACGATCGCGTCGTTGACGGAGGCGCACACCACCGCGGGGAAGGGCGCGGGTGCGAAGCTCGGCCGGTAGCCGAGGAAGGGCGAGGTCGCCCCGGCCCCGCGGAGCACCTCGCGGGCCACCCGGTCCAGGTCCGACAGGGCCACTCCGACGTGCGCGGCCTTCCGTACGGCGGCCAGGGCGCGGGCGACGACCCGGCCCGCGGCGCGCATCTTCTCGATCTCGGGTGCTGTCTTCAGTTCCACCATTCCAATAACTATACCGGTATAACTGTAACGGGATACTTATTGGCCGTCCGGGTAGGATGGGCTCATGGTCCGTACCCCTCTCACCCCCGAAGAGCGCGAGCGCGGCGAGCGTCTGGGCGCCCTGCTGCGCGAGGCCCGTGGCACCCGCAGCATGGTCGAGGTCGCGGCCGGGGCCGGGCTCTCCGCCGAAACCCTGCGCAAGATCGAGACCGGTCGGGCGCCCACCCCCGCCTTCTTCACCGTCGCCGCGCTCGCCGAGGCGCTCGGGCTCTCGCTCGACGACGTGCTCAGGCGCTGCGCGGCCGTACCCGCCTGAGGCCCGGGCCGCCGGGGCCGCCGCCCCGCCCGCCGGGACGCGCGCCGTCGCGCCGCGGGGCCCCGCGCGGTGCCGTTCGGGCGGCAGCCGGGGCCGAACGGCCCAATCCGGGGTGGGACTTGCCGCGCACGGGGCAGGCGTGAAGGCGTGTCAGCCACGAACGCAGCCGAACGACTCGGATGCGCAGCCGTCGGCGCCCTCCTCGCCGGAGGGCTGCTGCTGGCGGCGTGCGCACTGCCGGACGACCGGCCGGGTCCCGTACGCGAAGCGGACGGGCGGGAACGGACGGGAGCGGTGGAGCCGGGCGGGCCGTACGGCCGCTGAGTGGTGACACCCCGCTCTCATCCGGCGGGGTGAGCACCCATCCGCCGGGCGGACCACACCGAATCCGAGGTGTGAGTACCTTCCGCACCACCCTCGCCCGACCGCGTCCGCCGCTCGTCGCCACCGCCCCGGGCAGGCGGTCCCTCCGCTCCCGCCGCCGCCGGGCACCCGCCGTCTCTCCGCTCCCGCCGCCGCCTCGGGCAGGCCCGTCCCTCCGGGCCCCCTCCGGCCCGCCTCGGCCCGCCGCCACAAGGCACAGCGGCTTGGCCGCCGTGCCCTGCATCCGATCACCCCAGTGCAAGGAGCAGCCGATCATGAACAACACCCGCACCGCCACCCGCATCCGCCGTACCGCGATCGCGGTGGCCGCGGCCGCCGTCCTGCCCTTCTCGCTCGCGGCCTGCTCCGACTCCGGCGGCGACGCCGGCGCCGCCCCCGCCGCCGGGTCCGCCCAGGACCGGGCGGCCGACACCCCGGCGGCCGCCGACGGCGCCGTGACCGCCGAAGGACCCTTCGGCCCGGCCTGCGCCGGCGTGCCCAAGCAGGGAGCGGGCTCCTTCGAAGGCATGGCCAAGGACCCGGTCGCCACCGCCGCCTCCAACAACCCGGCCCTGTCCACACTGGTCGCCGCGGTCAAGAAGGCCGGCCTCGTCGACACCCTCAACAACGCCAAGGACATCACCGTCTTCGCCCCCACCGACGACGCCTTCGCGAAGATCCCGAAGGCCGACCTCGACAAGGTCCTCGCCGACAAGGCGACGCTGACCAAGATCCTCACCTACCACGTCGTCGGCCAGAAGCTCACGCCGAGGCAACTGGAGAGCGGCACCTTCGAGACGCTGCAGAAGGGGGAGCTGACCACGGACGGCCTGGGGGAGGAGTACAAGGTCAACGGCACCTCCAACGTGGTCTGCGGCGAGGTGGAGACCGCCAACGCCACCGTCTACCTCGTCGACACCGTCCTGATGCCGAAGTAGCGGGTGGTGGGCCGGGCCGCCGGCCGTCCGCGCTAGGGTCCGGGTATGGGTCTCCAGGAGCTCGGCAGCGCGCGGTACGTCAGCCTCACCACCTTCCGCAAGGACGGCACGCCCGTGGCGACGCCGGTGTGGGCGGTCGCCGACGGGGGTGAGCTGTACGTGTGGACGCGCAGCGACTCGTGGAAGGTCAAGCGCATCCGCAACGACGGGCGGGTCACCGTCGCCGCGTGCGACGTGCGCGGGCGTCTCGAGGAAGGCGCGACCGTGGTCGAGGGGCAGGCCCGGCTGCTCGACGAGGAAGGCCTGCGCCGCGTGCGCAAGCTCATGTCGCGCAAGTACACCTGGCAGTTCTGGGCGGTGGACGTGCCCGCCGCTCTGGTGCGGCGGGGGAAGCGGCCGCACACCGCGATCGCCGTCAAGCTTTGAGACTCCCGTAGCCCGCCCGTAACACGGGTGGGGTCCAATGCGGTCATGGAGACCGCGACTTCACTGGCGATCAGTCAACTCTCCGGATACTTGCGGGGATTGACGCAGAGGCTGGATGCCGGGGCAGGCTGGTACGGGGAGTTCCTGCGCCGGGATCCGGAGGGCATGCGGGCCTGTCTGGACGGGGCGGCGATACCCCCGTGGGACGTGATGGAGTCGCTGCTGAGGGACCTGGCGGGGGCGGCCGGCGCGGAGCTCGCGGCGCGGGAGACCGTATACGCGGCGCGGCTGCGGGCGGCGGCCGTCACCGTGTGGGACCGGCTGCCGGGGGGTGAGGAGGAACTGCGGACCCTGCTCGCGGCGGCCGCCGCCCAGCGTGCCGGGTCGGAGGCCGCCCTGCGGAGCCTGACCGCCCGCCTCGGCGGGAGCGCCGACCGGGCCGAGACCGACGCCCTGACCCGCGAACTGTCCTGGACCCAGGACGACATGGCCCGCGCCGCGGCCCGCCACGAAGACCTGGCGGCCCGACTGGCCGCCCTGGAGACCACCCCCTCGCCGACCGCCCGCCACCAGGGATCCCCCCACCCGCCCCGGCCCGCGACCCGAACGGAACCCCGACCTGCGCCGGCGGCGGGCCCCGACGCCGGCGCTCCGGGCGCGGGGGCCTGGCGCGCGTCAGCGCCGGGAAACATTGCGCCCGCGATGCCGCACGCCCGGCCGCAGGCCCCGGACGGTGCGGGCGCGGGGGCCTGGCGCGTGTCAGTGCCGGGTGGGGGTGCCACCGCGGATCCCGCCGCCTCGCCGCACGCCGGGCCGCAGGTCCCGGACGGTGCGGGCGCGGGGGCCTGGCGGGCGTCGGTGCCGGGTGGAGGTGCGTCCGCGGAGCCCGCCGCCTCGCCGGGCGCCCGGCCGCAGGCCCCGGACGGTGCGGGCGCGGGGGCCTGGCGGGCGTCGGTGCCGGGTGGGGGTGCGCCCGCGGAGCCCGCCGCCGTGCCGCACCCCGCGGCCCCGGCCCCGGGGGGAGGGGGCGACGAGGCAGCGGCGGAGTCGGCGGCGCTGCCGCCCGTCGGGCGGGCCGAGGGGCGGTGGCTGCGCGGGGCACGGCGGGCCGGGGGCGCCCGGTACGCCGGGGCGGCGGCTGCCCAGGCCCAGGTCTTCACCCCGCCGCCGGGCCACCCGGACGCCGAGGCCGCCGGCGGGCCGGGGAGTCCGCAAGGACGTTCCGTACCGCGCGGCGCCCGGTTCGGCCGACCCGAGCCCGAGCCGCAGCCCGAGCCGGAGCCGCGGCCCGAGCGGGCGACCGCGGCGGAGACAGCGCCCGCCCCCGCGCAGCCGGCCGGCAGGCCGCGGGCCGTCGCCGCCGAGCTGCTCACGCTGCGCGCGCAGGGCCGTACCGGCGAGGCGCACGCCCTCCTGTGCCAGGCCGCGGCCTGGCCCGCCGGGCAGCTGCCCGAGCTGGCCGCCGAACTGGCCCGCGCCGGCCTCGCGGCCGACTGGACCACCCTGCTGTGGGAGGCGGCCTCGCTGCCGCCCGAACAACTCGCCGCGGCGGCCGCCGCCCTCGGCGACGCCGGCCGGGAGGCCGACCGCGACGCCCTGCTGCGCCAGGGTGTCGCCCGCCCCTCCGCCGAGGTCGCGGACGCGGCCCTCGCGCTCGGCGCGGCCGGCCGCAACCGCGAGGCCGACGCCCTGCTCGGGGCCTTCGTACGGGTCCGCACCGCCGAGGAGGCCGCCGCCCTGGCCCGGCACGACCCTCGGTGGCTCGCCCCGCGCCTGCTCCACGCCGCCGGTCTACTCCCCGGCGCCCGCCACCGCGACCTCCTCCACGCCCTGCGCGTGGCCGGCATCGTCGCCCCCTAGGAGACGTCCGCGAGGCGGCCGATTCCCCTGCCGCCTTGCGGACAGCCCCGGTTCATGTCGTCAAAGCCCCGCCCGCTGACCGCAAACGACCACGACGCGACGTAACGTGATCGACTACTCCAACCGTGCACGGCGGTCTTGCCCCACGCTGTGACGAGGCCTACGTTCTACTCCCTACGCACTCCGTCTACGTGCGTAGAACCGGCGTTCCCGTCGCAAGGAGCAGCTCATGGCCCAAGTCGTCCGCGCCGCGCTGGTCCAGGCCACCTGGACCGGAGACACCGAATCGATGATCGCCAAGCACGAGGACCACGCCCGCCGGGCCGCCGCCGAGGGCGCGAAGATCATCGGTTTCCAGGAAGTGTTCAACGCCCCCTACTTCTGCCAGGTCCAGGAGCCCGAGCACTACCGCTGGGCCGAGGCCGTCCCCGACGGCCCGACCGTCCGCCGCATGCAGGACCTCGCCCGCGAGACCGGCATGGTCGTCGTCGTCCCGGTCTTCGAGCTGGAGAGCGAGGGCTTCTACTACAACACCGCCGCCGTCATCGACGCCGACGGCACCTACCTCGGCAAGTACCGCAAGCACCACATTCCGCAGGTCAAGGGCTTCTGGGAGAAGTACTACTTCCGCCCGGGCAACCTCGGCTGGCCCGTCTTCGACACCGCCGTCGGCAGGGTCGGCGTCTACATCTGCTACGACCGCCACTTCCCCGAGGGCTGGCGCCAGCTCGGCCTGGCCGGCGCGCAGCTCGTCTACAACCCGTCCGCCACCCACCGCGGCCTCTCCGCCCACCTCTGGCAGCTGGAACAGCCCGCCGCGGCCGTCGCCAACGAGTACTTCGTCGCCGCGATCAACCGCATCGGCCGGGAGGAGTACGGCGACAACGACTTCTACGGCACGAGCTACTTCGTCGACCCGCGAGGGCAGTTCGTCGGGGACGTCGCCAGTGACAAGGAAGAGGAACTCCTCGTCCGCGACCTCGACTTCGACCTGATCAAGGAGGTCCGCGACCAGTGGGCCTTCTACCGCGACCGCCGCCCCGACGCCTACGGAGGGCTCGTACAGCCGTGACCGACCCGACCCCGCTCCACAACCGCCACCGCACCGTGCTGCCCGACTGGCTCGCGCTCTACTACAAGAACCCCATCGAGCTCACCCACGGTGAGGGACGCCACGTCTGGGACGCCGACGGCAACCGCTACCTCGACTTCTTCGGCGGCATCCTCACCACCATGACCGCCCACGCCCTGCCCGAGGTCACCAAGGCCGTCTCCGAGCAGGCCGGACGGATCATCCACTCCTCCACGCTGTACCTCAACCGGCCGATGATCGAGCTGGCCGAGCGGATCGCCGCCCTGTCCGGCATCCCCGACGCCCGCGTCTTCTTCACCACCTCCGGCACCGAGGCCAACGACACCGCCCTGCTGCTGGCGACGACGTACCGCCGCTCCAACCAGATCCTGGCGATGCGCAACAGCTACCACGGCCGGTCCTTCTCCACCGTCTCCATCACCGGCAACCGCGGCTGGTCCCCGACCAGCCTGTCCCCGCTGCAGACGTACTACGTCCACGGCGCGGTCCGTACCCGGGGCCCCTTCGCCCACCTCGACGACACCGCCTTCACCGCCGCGGCCGTCGCGGACCTCGACGACGTCCTGGGCCAGGCCCGCGGGGGAGTGGCCGCCCTCATCGCGGAGCCGATCCAGGGCGTCGGCGGCTTCACCTCCCCGCCCGACGGCCTGTACGGCGCCTTCCGCGAGGTCCTCGACCGGCACGGCATCCTGTGGATCAGCGACGAGGTGCAGACCGGCTGGGGCCGCACCGGCGACCACTTCTGGGGCTGGCAGGCCCACGCCCAGAACGGCCCGCCGGACATCCTCACCTTCGCCAAGGGCATCGGCAACGGCATGTCCATCGGCGGTGTCGTGGCCCGCGCCGAGGTGATGAACTGCCTGGACTCCCAGTCCATCTCCACCTTCGGCGGTTCCCCCGTCACCATGGCCGCCGGCGTCGCCAACCTCGGCTACCTCCTGGAACACGACCTCCAGGGCAACGCCCGCCGCGTCGGCGGCCTGCTCCTGGAGCGGCTGCGCGGCATCGCCGCCGCCGTGCCCGCCGTACGGGAGGTCCGCGGCCGGGGACTGATGGCCGGCATCGAACTGACCAGGCCCGGCACCGACGAGGCCGATCCCGACGCCGCCTCCGCCGTCCTGGAGGCCGCCCGCGAAGGCGGCCTGCTGCTCGGCAAGGGCGGCGGCCACAACACCAGCGTGCTGCGCATCGCGCCGCCTCTCTCCCTCACCGTCGCCGAGGCGGAAGAGGGCGCCGAGATCCTCGAACAGGCACTGCGCAGCGTGGAGTAGGGGGAACCTCCCATGAGCAACCGCACTCTGATCACCGGCGGCCTGGTCGTCACCGCCGCCGACGAACTCCACGCGGACGTCCTGATCGAGGACGGCCGCGTGGCGGCGCTGGCCGCGCACGGCTCCGCGGCCGCCGGCGCCTGGACCGCCGAACGCACGATCGACGCCACCGGGAAGTACGTCATCCCGGGCGGCGTCGACGCGCACACCCACATGGAGCTCCCCTTCGGCGGGACCTCCGCCTCGGACACCTTCGAGACGGGCACCAGAGCCGCCGCCTGGGGCGGCACCACCACCATCGTCGACTTCGCCGTGCAGAGCGTGGGCCACTCCCTGCGCGAAGGGCTCGACACCTGGTACGCCAAGGCCGACGGCAACTGCGCCGTCGACTACGCCTTCCACATGATCCTCTCGGACGTCAACGAGGGCACCCTGAAGGAGATGGACCTGCTGGTGGGGGAGGGCGTCACCTCCTTCAAGCTGTTCATGGCCTACCCGGGCGTCTTCTACAGCGACGACGGGCAGATCCTGCGCGCGATGCAGCGCGGCGCCTCCAACGGCGGGCTGATCATGATGCACGCCGAGAACGGCATCGCCATCGACGTCCTCGTCGAACAGGCCCTGGCCCGCGGCGAGACCGACCCCCGCCACCACGGCGAGGTCCGCAAGGTGCTCCTGGAGGCGGAGGCCACCCACCGCGCCATCCAGCTCGCCCGGGTCGCGGGATCCCCCCTGTACGTGGTCCACGTCTCGGCGGAGGAAGCGGTCGCGGAGCTCGCGGCCGCCCGCGACAAGGGACTCCCGGTGTTCGGGGAGACCTGCCCGCAGTACCTGTTCCTGTCCACGGACAACCTCGCGGAGCCGGACTTCCAGGGCGCCAAGTACGTCTGCTCCACCCCGCTGCGGCCCCGCGAACACCAGGCGGCGCTGTGGCGGGGGCTGCGCACGAACGACCTCCAGGTCGTCTCCACCGACCACTGCCCCTTCTGCTTCCGGGGCCAGAAGGAGCTCGGCCGCGGAGACTTCTCGAAGATCCCCAACGGGCTGCCCGGTGTGGAGAACCGCATGGACCTCCTGCACCAGGCCGTGGTCGACGGCCACATCAGCCGCCGCCGGTGGATCGAGATCGCCTGCGCCACGCCCGCCCGGATGTTCGGCCTCTACCCGAAGAAGGGAACCATCGCACCCGGGGCCGACGCCGACATCGTCCTCTACGATCCGCACGCCGAGCAGGTCATCTCCGCCGAGACGCACCACATGAACGTGGACTACTCGGCGTACGAGGGCAAGCGGATCACCGGACGCGTCGACACCGTGCTCTCGCGCGGCGAACTGGTCGTCGACCGGCGGGAGTACACCGGCCGGGCCGGCCACGGGGCCTTCGTCCACCGCTCCACCTGCCAGTACCTGTAAAGAGCGTCAAGGAGCCGCCCGATGGACTTCGGCCTCGTCCTGCAGACAGACCCGCCCGCCTCCCAGGTCATCAGCCTCATGAAGCGCGCCGAGCGCAACGGCTTCCGCTACGGCTGGACCTTCGACTCCGCCGTGCTGTGGCAGGAACCCTTCGTCATCTACAGCCAGATCCTCGCCAACACGCAGAAACTGCACGTCGGCCCGATGGTCACCAAC
Source organism: Streptomyces amritsarensis (assembly GCF_001953875.1). Taxonomy (GTDB): domain Bacteria; phylum Actinomycetota; class Actinomycetes; order Streptomycetales; family Streptomycetaceae; genus Streptomyces; species Streptomyces amritsarensis. Next base: position 46,235 of record NZ_MQUR01000022.1, on the reverse strand, counting down.
CCGGGCACCCGCACCTGGGAGGTCACCGCCTCCACCTTCGCCACCCTCAACGACATGTACGGCAACCGCACCGTGTGCGGGATCGGCCGCGGCGACTCCGCGATGCGCGTCGCCGGCCGGGCGCCCAACACCCTGGCCCGGCTCGGCGAGGCCATGGACGTCATCCGCGACCTCGCCGAGGGACGCGAGGCGTCCGTCGACGGCAACCCGATCCGCATCCCCTGGATCAAGGACGGCAGACTCCCCGTCTGGATGGCCGCGTACGGCCCGAAGGCGCTGGCCCTGGCCGGGCAGAAGGCCGACGGGTTCATCCTCCAGCTCGCCGACCCCTTCCTCACCGAATGGATGATCCACGCGGTCCGCGAGGCCGCCACCGAGGCCGGCCGGGACCCGGCCGCCATCACCATCTGCGTGGCGGCCCCCGCCTACGTCACGGCCGACGACTCGGCCGGAGCCCTGGCCCACGCCCGGGACCAGTGCCGCTGGTTCGGCGGCATGGTCGGCAACCACGTCGCCGACCTGGTCTCCCGCTACGGAGAGCACTCCAGCATGGTCCCGGAGGAACTCACCGAGTACATCAAGGCCCGCCAGGGCTACGACTACAGCCACCACGGGCGGGCCGGGAACCCGTCCACCGACTTCGTCCCCGACGAGATCGTCGACCGCTTCTGCCTGCTGGGCCCGGCCGAGGCACACATCGACAAGCTCCGCGCCCTGCGCGACCTGGGCGTCGACCAGTTCGCGGTCTACGACATGCACGACGCGAAGGAGTCCACGATCGACGCCTACGGCACGCAGATCATCCCCGCCCTGAACACCTGACCCGCCCCGCCGGCCCGGCCGCCACGGCCCGGGCCGGCCGGCAGGGGGCAGGCCTTCCCGCAGCCGCGCAGGCCCAGGCCGAGCCGCCGGCCCCTGCTCCCCCGTCGGGCACGCCGCTCCTCACCCCACCCCGCCCGCGGCCGTCGCCGCAGCGGCTCCGGGGCCGGCCGGGGCGGCGGCCGCGGCGGCGGGTTCACCCGGAGGTCACCCGGTGTCCGCGTCCGTGTCCGGTACCGGCGGTGGGGTTTGTCGGCCGGGCGTGCTTTGCTGGAGGCATGATCGATGAGTTCCTGGCCCAGGGCCTGCCCGATGTGGAAGAGGCCGTCCGCAAGGCGGCGGCGGTCGAGATCATGCCGAGATTCAGGCAACTCGCCGAGCACGAGGTCGTCGAGAAGAGCGGCCCCCACGACCTGGTGACCGTCGCCGACCGCAGGGCCGAGGAACACCTCACGGCCTCCCTGACGCGACTGCTGCCCGGCTCGGTCGTGGTCGGCGAGGAAGCCGTCCACGCCGACCCCACCGTGTACGACGCCCTGCGCGCGGACGCCCCGGTGTGGATCGTCGACCCCGTCGACGGGACCCGCCAGTTCGTGGGCGGCGACCCGGCCTTCTGCACCCTGGTCGCCCTGGCACAGCGCGGCGAGATCCTCGCCTCCTGGACCTTCGCCCCGGCACTGGAGGAGCTCGCGACCGCCGTACGGGGGCAGGGCGCGTACGTCAACGGGCAGGTGATCCACAGCGGTTCGCCCGAACCCGGCGCCGACCTGCGGGTCGCCATCGCCCACCCGCTCTACACCACCGACGAGAACAAGCGCACCCTGGCCCGGCTGGACGTGCCCGGAGTCGCGGCCAGGCCCTGCGGTTCGGCCGGCCTGGAGTACCTGAAGGTGGCCCGCGGGGAGGTGGACGCCCTCGCTTTCACCTGGCCCTCGGCCTGGGACCACGCGGCCGGGCTGCTGCTGGTCGCCGAAGCCGGCGGCGCGCAGAGCACCGTCGACGGGGTCCCCTTCCGGGTGGACCGCGACAACGCCCTGCCGTTCGCCGTCGGGCGGGACGAGGCCACCGTCGTACGCGTCCGGGAACTGCTCCGGGGCCGATAAGGGGTCCGGCAGCGCGTACACCTCGCCATATCCTGGGGGTGCAGGCGCCGCCGCCGGAAACGAAGGAGTCGCAAGTGCCGTCGATTTTCGATGTGGTCGTGGTGGGGGCGGGGCCGAACGGGCTGACGGCCGCCGTCGAACTGGCCCGGCGCGGCTTCTCGGTGGCCGTCTTCGAAGCCGCCGACACGGTCGGCGGCGGAGCCCGGACCGAGGAGCTCACCCTCCCCGGCTTCCGGCACGACCCCTGCTCGGCGGTGCACCCGCTCGGCGCCGGATCACCGGTGTTCGCCACGATGCCGCTGAAGCGGTACGGGCTGGAATGGCTGCACGCCCCGCTGCCCATGGCGCACCCCTTCGACGACGGAACGGCCGCCGTCCTGTCGCGCTCGGTCGCGGAGACGGCGGCGTCCTTCGGGCCGCGTGACGCCGGAGCCTACCGGCGCCTGGTCGGGCCGTTCCTCGGCCGATGGGACACCCTGGCCCGGGACTTCATGTCCCTGCCGAACACCGCGCTGCCCCGCGACCCGCTGACCCTCGCCCGCTTCGGGCTCGCCGGCCTGCCGCCCTCGACCTGGCTGCTGCGCCGCTTCCAGGACGAACGGGCGCGGGCGCTGTTCGCGGGGCTGGTGGCCCACGTCATCGCACCGCTCGGCGGAATCGGGACCGGCGCCGTCGGCCTGGTCTTCGCCCTCGCCGCCCACGCGGGCGGCTGGCCGATGGCCCGCGGCGGCTCCCAGTCCGTCTCCGACGCCCTCGCCTCCTACCTCCGCGACCTCGGCGGGTCCATCCACACGGACTTCGAGGTCAAGCGGCTCGATGACCTCCCGCCCGCCCGCGCCTACGTCTTCGACACCTCGCCGACCGCGCTGGCCCGGATCGCCCGCCTGGGGCGCGTCTACGACGGCTACCGGTACGGCGCCTCCGTATTCAAGATCGACTACGCGCTGGACGGCCCGGTCCCGTGGACGGCCGAGGAGCCGCGCCGCGCCGGAACCGTCCAGATCGGCCCGCGCACGCGCGACATCGACGCCGCCCTGCAGCTCGCCTCGGGCGGCCGGGCCCCCCGCACGCCGTTCCTCATCACGGCGCAGCCCAGCCTGGCCGACCCCGGCAGGGCCCCCGAGGGCAAGCACGTCTTCTGGGCGTACGGGCACGTCCCCACGGGCTGGGACGGCGACCTCACCGAGGCCGTCGAGCGCCAACTGGAGCGCTTCGCGCCGGGCTTCCGCGACCTGGTCCTGGCCCGGGCCACCGCCGGCCCGCCCCAGCTCGCCGCCCGCAACCCCAACTACGTCGGCGGCGACATCGCCTGCGGAGCCGCCTCGGGCCTCCAGCTCCTGCTGCGCCCCAGGCTCAGCCTCTCCCCGTACACGACGGCCCACCCGGCGGTCTTCCTCTGTTCCTCCGCGACCCCGCCGGGGCCGGGCGTCCACGGAATGTCCGGTCACAACGCCGCCAAGGCGGTCTGGCGCCACCTGCGCCAGGCCGGCTGAGGCCGCACGCCCGCCCCAGGGGTGTCCTGCCGGGCAGGCGGGGCTCCCTGATCCGCCCGACCGACGAGGCCCCCCGGCCCCCCGACCCGCGAAAGGACCGCCATGGTCCGCATCACCCTGGTCCGCGGCGACATCACCGCCGAGCGGGCCGACGCCATCGTCAACGCCGCGAACTCCTCGCTGCTCGGCGGCGGCGGGGTCGACGGCGCCATCCACCGCAAGGGCGGCCCGGAGATCCTCGCGGCCTGCGAGGACCTGCGCCGCGGGCACTACGGCAAGGGCCTGCCGACGGGCCGGGCCGTGGCCACCACCGCCGGCCGGCTGGCCGCCGAGCACGTCATCCACACGGTGGGCCCCGTCTGGTCGCGCGAGGAGGACCGGTCGGAGCTGCTCGCCTCCTGCTACCGCGAGTCGCTGCGCGTCGCCGACGAGCTGGGCGCCCGTACGGTCGCCTTCCCGGCCATCTCCACCGGCGTCTACGGCTGGCCCATGGACGACGGGGCGCGGATCGCGGTGCACACCGTCCGGGCCGCCCGCACCGAGGTGCAGGAGGTGCGGTTCGTCCTCTTCGACGAAGCCGCCCACGCCGCCTTCGCGGCCGCGGTCGCCGCGGCCCGGTAGGAGCCCGCGCGTCGCGTCGCGCAGGAGGCCGGCGGGGCTCGCCGGGTCGGGCGTGGTCAGCGCGGGCGGCGGGAGGCGCCCGGCGCCGGCTTCGGGTAGGTCCGGGACTGCTTCACGCTGCCGTAGGCGAAGCTCGACTCGATCGAGGCGATCCCGGGGATGGCGTGGATCCGGTGGCGCACCAGGGCCTCGTACGCCTCAAGGTCCTCGATGACGACCCGGAGCAGATAGTCGCTGCTCCCCGCCATCAGGTAGCAGTCCTGGATGTGCTCGATCCCCGCCACGTGCTCCTCGAAGAGCCGCACGGCCTGCGCCGTGTGCCGCTCCAGGCGGATCCGGACGAAGACGGTCACCGGCAGCCCGTAGGCGACCTGGTCGACCATGGCCGTGTAGCCGCGGATCAGGCCCGCCTCCTCCAGCCGCCGGACCCGGCGCAGGCAGGGCGACGGGGACAGCCGGACCCGGTCGGCCAGTTCCTGGTTGGAAAGGCGCCCGTCCGTCTGCAACTCCCGGATGATCTGCAGATCGACTGCGTCCACGGCCACTCCTTGGCAGATTCTGCCCCAAACGTATGTCCGAGCGGCAGAACTGGCAATCGGCTGCCCCGGCCGAAGCCCTACCGTTGCCCTCGAACGGACCGGACCGGCCCGTGATCCTGAGGCTGGAGTGGATTCCTTGGTCGCGACGCACACCACCCGGGCGACCCTGCCTCCCGATGCGGCGGGCCCGCGCGCCGGACACCCCGGCCGGCGCGGGCTCTCCCCCCAGGCCCAGGGCATGCTGGCACTGCTGGTGACGGTGTCGATCTGGGCGGCGTTCGCGCTCAGCGCCCGCGCCCTGAGCCAGTCCTCGCTGCTGCCCGCCGACGCGGCCCTGCTGCGGTTCGGCCTCCCCCTCGTCGTCCTCCTCCCCGCCCTGTGGCGCCGCAGGCGCGCCATCGCCGCGGTGCGGCCCGGCCCCGCGCTGAAGATCGTCTGCGGTGCCGGGGTGCCCTTCTTCCTGGCCGCGATGCACGGCGGAGCCCTGACCTCCGCGGCCTTCGTCGGCTCCATCGTCCCCGGCATGGTCCCGCTCTTCGTCTCCCTGATCATGATCCGCCGCGGTCACGGCGTACCCAGGGGCACGCAGGCCGTCGGCCTCGTCCTGATCGCGGCCGGCGTCGTCGCCCTCGTCTGGCGCTACGTCGTCCCCGTGGACACCGACGTCCTGGCCGGCTCCGGCATCCTCCTGGTCGCCAGCGGCCTGTGGGCCCTCTACACCGTGGGGCTGCGCGAGGTGGACCTCGATCCGATCGGCTCCATCGGCCTGCTGTGCCTGCCCTCGTTCGCGATCGTCGGACTGCTCGTCCTCACCGGTGTCCTGCCCACCGGGATCGCACACGCCGCGGGCGCCGACATCGCCCTCTTCCTCGTCGTGCAGGGCCTCGGAGTGGGGCTGTGCGCCGGCCTGCTGTACGCCTTCGCCATCCGCCGCCTCGGCGCCGAACGCAGCTCCGTCGTCGGCAGCCTCAGCCCCGTCGCCGTGGTCCTGCTCGCGATCCCCCTGCTCGGCGAATCACCGACCGCCGCCGTCCTCGCCGGCGTCCCCCTGATCACCGCCGGCGTCGTCCTCGCCAACCGCCGCCCCCGACCCGAGGTCCCCGCAGATGCTTGAGCTCCTCCCCACGCCGCCCACCGACCCGCTGTGGGACCTGACGTACGAGTTCGGCGGCGACGAGCGCCCCGAACGCCTCAACCTCGTCCTCGGCGTCTACCGGGACCAGAGCGGCACCACCCCGGTCATGGCCGCCGTCCGCGAGGCCGAGATCCGGCTGGCGCAGCGCTCCGAGTCCAAGGAGTACCGCGGGCTCTCCGGCAACGCCGCCTTCAACCAGTGCCTGCTGGACCTGGTGCTGGGGCCGGACGGGCCCGCGGAGCGGGCCGCCGCCGTCCAGACCGTCGCCGGCTCCGGCGCGCTGCGGCTGCTCGCCGACCTGGTCTTCCGCACCCGCCCCGGGGCCACGGTGTGGATCAGCGACCCGGCCTACGTCAACCACCGGCCCATCCTGGAGGCCGCCGGACTCAAGGTCCGCACCTACGGCTGGCGGGACGCCGCGGGCGGCTTCGACACGGCCGGAGTGCTGCGGGAGCTGGCGGACGCGGGGCGCGACGACGTCGTCCTGCTCCAGGGGTGCTGCCACAACCCCACGGGCGTCGACCCCCTGCTGGACGACTGGGAGGCGCTGGCCGAGTCGGCCCTGCGCGGCGGCTGGGTGCCCTTCGTCGACCTCGCCTACCACGGACTCGGCGACGGCCTGGAGGCCGACCTGCTGGCCACGCGGATGCTGGCCTCCCGGGTGCCCGAGATGCTGATCGCCGTGAGCTGCTCGAAGAACTTCGGCCTCTACAGCGACCGCGTCGGCTGCGCCATCGTGCTCGGCGCCTCGGCCCGGGCCGTGCGGCACGCCGAGACGGCCCTGCAGAACGCCGCCCGCACCCTGTACTCCATGCCGCCCGAGCACGGCGCCGCCGTCGTGACCGCGATCCTCCAGGACGCGGGGCTGCGCGCCTCCTGGCGGGCCGAGCTGGACGTGATGCGCGGCCGGATCATGGCCAACCGGGCGGACCTGACCGCCCACCTGGGCAATCTCGGCTGCGCGGAGCAGGCCCGCTCGCTGGCCCGGCAGAAGGGCATGTTCTCGATGCTGCCGCTGACCCCGAACCAGATGCTGCGGCTGCGCAGGCAGTACGCCATCTACGGGACGACCTCGGGGCGGATCAACATCGCGGGCATCCCGGCCCACCGGATCCCGTGCCTGGCCCGGGGAATCGCGGCGGTCCTGGACACGGCCGACGCGCCCCGCCTGCGCGAACTCGCCTGAGCCCGAGACAGGACCCGGCCGCCCCTGAACACGACAGTCCCCGGCAGTCCTTCGGTGCCATGAGCCATCCGCCGTCGCCGATGGCTCCCGTGGCCGACAGGTGCTGCCGGGGGCCTGGCCAGAGCCTGGATCGAAGTCACTCGGGCCTCAGGACGTCTCCTGGGGGAGGTGCGGCTCTCTCCGGTGATCCGGTGTAATAGTGAGTTTCCTCCCTATTCGTCCTGAGTCAAGAGTTTTCGGGACGTAGGCTGGAAGAAATTCGCGTCGCTCCGCGTGAGGCCGACGGGAGGTGTGGCCATGACCGCAGCGCCCGATTCCCGGGTCGCCCGCGGGCCCGGCGCCACCGTCTGGGCACCCGAGACGGTCACCGCCGACCCGTACAACGCACAGACCCCGTCGGCCGCGCTGGCCGAGCCCCTCACCCCGGCCGCGGCCTTCTTCGTACGCGACCACTTCGGCATCCCGCCGACCGACCCCGACCGGTGGCGGCTCCACGTGGGCGGCGCCGTGGCCGGCGCCTTCTCCATCGGCCGCGACGAACTGCTCGCACTGGAACACCGCGAGCTCGACGTCGTCGTGGAATGCGCCGGCAACGGCCGCGGCCTGATGCGCCCGACCCCGCCCGGCCTGCCCTGGGGCCAGCGGGCGGTGGGCTGCGCGCATTTCGCGGGCGTGCCCTTCCGCCTCCTCGCGGACCGCGCGGGAATCGACCCGGAGGCCGTCGAAATCGTCTTCACCGGAGCCGACTCCGGCACCGTGCGCGGCCGCCGGACGCCCTTCGAACGCAGCCTCCCCCTCAGCGTGGCCCGCCACCCCGACACCCTCCTCGCCACCCGCATGAACGGCGAGCCCCTCACCCCCGAGCACGGAGCCCCGGTCCGCCTGGTGGTCCCCGGCCGGTACGCCGTCGCGGACGTGAAATGGCTGGTCGGGGCGCGGGCCGTGACCGCCCCCTTCACCGGGGTTTTCCAGGCCGAGGAATACCTCTACGTCACCCCGCGCGGCACCCCCGAAGGACCCGTGACAACCCTGCGCGTCAAGTCGCTCATCACCGAGCCCGCACCCGACGAGGACCTGCGGCGCGGCCACGAGACCCTGGTCCGCGGCCGCGCCTGGTCGGGCGACGGGGTGCCCGTGCGCAGGGTCGAGGTACGGGCCGAGCACGAGGACGACGGCCGCGACCCGGACCACGTCCGGGGCTGGCGCGAAGCCGTCCTCGAACCACCGGCCGGCCCGTACGCCTGGAGCGGCTGGTCCTACCGGTGGACCCCGCAGCAGCCGGGACCGTACCGGCTGCTGGCCCGCGCGACCGACGCCCGCGGCGACGCACAGCCGCCGCAGGCCCCGTGGAACGCCCGTGGCTACGGCTGCAACCCCGTGGCCTCCGTGGAGGTGGTGGTCGTATGAACGGTTCCGAGGCGACGATCGAGGTCATCGCCACCCCGTCGCTCGGGGACACCAGCTACCTGCTCGTCAGCGGCGACGAGGCCGCCCTCGTCGACCCGCAGCGCGACGTCTGGGGGCTGACCGACTCCTGTACCGCCAAGGGGGTCAGGATCCGCTACGTCCTGGAGACCCACGTGCACAACGACTACGTCTCCGGCGCGCTGGAGGTCCGCGCGGCGACCGGCGCCACCGTCGCCGGCCCGGCTCGCGCCCCCTACGCCTTCGACCACCTGCCCTTGGCGGAGGACGACGAGATCCGCGTCGGCGACGCGACCGTACGGGCCGTGGAAACCCCCGGACACACCGCCGAACACACCTCCTACCTCGTCTTCGACGACGCGGGAACCGCCCCTACGGCCGTCTTCACCGGAGGCAGCCTCCTCGTCGGCAACGCCGGCCGCACCGACCTGTCCGGCAGCGGCCGTACGGAGGAACTCGCCCGGGCCCAGTACCGGACGCTGCGCCGGCTCGCCCTGCTCCCGGACGGCACCCGCGTGCTGCCGACGCACGGCGCGGGCAGCTCCTGCGCGGCCGGACCGGTGTCGGGGGAGCGGACCAGCACGGTCGGCGCGGAGCGGCGCACCAACCCCGTGCTGACCGCCCAGGACGAGGAGGAGTTCGTCCGGGGACGGATGTCGGGCCTGCCCCCGTACCCCGCCTACTACCGCCACATGGCGCCCGTCAACCGGCACGGGCCGCGGATCCTCGGCGGCCCGCCCGCCCTGCGCCCGCTCACCCCGAACATGGTGGAGGGGCTCGCCGGCGGCGGCGCGCAGATCGTCGACGGGCGCGACCGGGCGGCCTTCGCCGCCGGCCACCTGCCCGACTCGATCTGCGACGAGCTCGACGAGCGCTTCGCGAGCCTGGTCGGCGAGGTCGTGCCCTTCGGGACGCGCCTGGTCCTCGTCCTGCCGGAACCCGCCGAGGAAGCCGCCCGCGAGGCGGCGGTCCAGCTCCTGCGGATCGGATACGACGACATCGCCGGATACCTGGCGGGAGGCGTCGACGCCTGGGCCGCCGCCGGCCGGCCCCTGCGCAGCTTCCGCACCGCGGACGCGGCCGAGCTGGCCGGGCACCTCGACGGCAGACGGGTGCTCGACGTCCGCCCGGACCGCCCCGAGGGCGGCATCCCCGGCTCCCTCGCCGTGCCCCTGGCCGAACTGCCCCGCAGGATCGGCGAACTGCCCCGGGACCGGGAGATCTGGGTGGTGTGCGGCAGCGGCCGCCGGGCGGCCGTCGCGGCGGGCCTGATCGACCGTGCGGGGATCCCGGTGACCGCGGTCATCAGCGGCGGCGCCCAGGAGCTGCTGGCGCACCCCTGACGGGTTGTCCGGTACCGCTCCGCCCGTGACGGCCGAGCGGCCGGGGGATGCGCTTCGCCGCCAGCCACCGGACGGCCCCGCCACCGGGTTTCCCGCCGCCCCCGCGGAGGTAGTGGTCCTACCCGCCCTCGCGGCGGACACAGAGCCCGGCGCCGACGCCTCGGATAGGGTGAATCGGTAGGAATCAGGCCCCCGGGGTGAGGTCGGTGTGGACACGTACCAGTCGACGAGCGAGGTGCCGGACCCGCCGGCGGCGGTTGTCGGCTACGCGGGCGTACTCCGCGAACTGCTGCCGATCGCCCTGTGGCGCGAGGACGCCGACGGGCGCATCGCGGAGTGGTCCCTCGCCGCCCAGGACCTGCTCGGGCACCGCCCCGAGGACATCATCGGCCGCCCCGGAACCTCCGTACTGGTCCCCGAGGCCAACCATCAGCTCGCCGACCAGCTGACCCGCCGCGTCCAGGCGGGCGAGACCGTCGTGGGCACCCTGCCCGTGCGCCACCGCGACGGGCACCGCGTCGTGATGGAGATGTGGATCGTCCCCGCCGTCGACGCCGACGGACGGACCGGCGCCCTGCTCATCGCCGTGGAAACCTCCGAGGTCCTCCACATGCGCGACTCCCTCGCCGCCCTGCAGAGCCTGTTCACCCAGTCGCCCATCGGCCTGGCCACCCTCGGCCCCGACCTGCGCTTCCTCAGGGTCAACGACGCGCTCGCCCGGATGAACGGCGTCTCCGCCGCCGAGCACCTCGGCAAACGGCTCACCGAAGTGGTCCCCGGCGTCAACGCGGCCGCCCTGGAGGCGACGATGCGGCAGGTCCTCGACCGCGGCACCGCCGTCGTCGACGTCCGCCGCACCGGGCGGACCCCCGCCGACCCCGACCACGACCGGACCTGGTCCTGCTCCTACGCCCCGCTCCTGGACGGCTCCGGACGGCCCCTCGGCCTGATCGCCTCCCTCATCGACATCACCGAGAGCCAGCAGGCCCAGGCCGAGGCCGAACTGGCCCGCAACCGCTTCGCCCTGCTCGCGGAAGCGGGCACCCGCATCGGCACGACCCTGGACCTGCGCCAGACCGCCCAGGAGATCGTGGACCTGCTGGTACCGCAGTTCTCGGACTCCGCCGACGTCCAGCTCCTCGAATCCGTCCTCGGCCCCGACGAGGGCGCGGCCCCCGCGGCCTCCACCCGCGGGGTCCTGCGCCGCCTGGCGGCACACTTCCCCGACCCGGGCGCACCCACCGCGAAACTCACCGCCGGCCAGACCTTCCAGATCCCCGCGGGCACCGTCTACGAGCAGGTCATCACCGAGGGCCGGCCCATGAACCTCTACGTCTCCGACATCCCGGCCCTGATCACCTCCCCGCGCGCCGACGCCCTGCGGGCCTACCTGGCCACCCTGGGCTCTGCCCGCCTGGTCCCGCTCGTCGCCCGCGGCACCGTCCTGGGAGCCGTCACCGTCACCCGGACGCGCGAGCGCGAGCCCTTCGACGAGCAGGACTGCGTCCTGGTCGACGAGCTCGTCGCCCGGGCGGCCCTCAACATCGACAACGCCCGCATGTACACCCGCCAGCGCCAGGCCGCCCTGACCCTCCAGCGGAGCCTCACCAACAGCGTCCTGCCCGAGGTCCCCGGCCTCGAACTCACCGGCCGCTACCTGCCCGCCAGCGACCACGACGTCGGCGGGGACTGGTTCGACGCCATCCCGCTGCCCGGCGGCCGGACCGGCCTGGTCATCGGGGACGTCATGGGCCACGGCATCCACGCGGCGGCCGTCATGGGCCAGCTGCGCACGGCCGTACGCACCCTCGCGCGCCACGGCGTACCCCCCGCACAGCTGCTCCGCTCCCTCGACGCCGTCGTCGCGGACCTCGGCGAGGACGAGATGGCGACCTGCGTGTACGCCGTCCACCACGCGGCATCGGGCACCTGCGTGATCGCCCGCGCCGGCCACCCGCCGCCCGCCGTCGTCGCCACCGACGGGGCCGTGTCCTTCCTCCACGGCCCGCCGGGGACCCCCCTGGGCGCCGGCGGACGGGACTTCCGCACCGAGGAGGTGCACCTGCCCCCGGGCAGCCTGCTCGTCCTCTACACCGACGGACTCATCGAGGCCCGCGACCGCGACCTCGACCAGGGCATGGAACAGCTGGGAGAGGCCCTGCACGGGGTGGAGCAGCCCCTGGAGGGGCTGTGCGACCAGATCCTGCGGCGGCTGCTCCCGTGCGCCCAGCAGGACGACGTGGCGATGCTGCTGGCCCGCTCCCGGCCGCTGTGACCCGTACGCCGGCCACGGCCCGGGGAGGCCGCCCGGCGGCCCGCCGCGTCACCAGGCCAGGTCCTCCAGCGAGTCCAGGTCCAGCGGCTCCGGCGGCTGCGGCTCCGCGCCGCCGGTCAGCGGCAGCTCGGCCCAGATGACCTTCCCGCGGTCCGTGTAGCGGGTGCCCCAGCGTTCGGCGTACTGCGCGACGAGGAACAGCCCGCGCCCTCCCTCGTCGGTGGTCGCCGCGTACCGCAGGTGCGGGGAGGTGCTGCTGCCGTCGGAGACCTCGCAGATCAGGCTCCGGTCGCGCAGCAGGCGGACCCCGACAGGGGCGCTCCCGTAGCGGATCGCGTTGGTGACCAGCTCGCTGAGGATCAGCTCGGCGGCGAAGGCGATGTCCCCGAGGCCCCACTCGACGAGCTGCGCCGAGCCGGCGTTGCGCACCCGGGACACGGCCGCGTGCTCGCCGGGCACCTCCCATTCGGCGATCCGGTCCGCCTCCAGCCGCCGGGTGTCCGCGATCAGCAGTGCGATGTCGTCGCTCGGGACCGGGAACAGCATCGTCGTGAGCACGTCCGACGCCGCCTGGTCGGGGCTGCGGCCGGGCCGCGACAGCGCGTCGGCGAGCAGGCGCAGACCGGTGTCGAAGTCGCGGTCGCGGTCTTCCACCAGGCCGTCCGTGAACAGCGCGAGCCGGCTCCCCTCGGGCAGCTGGAACTCGACCGCCTCGAAGGGCATACCGCCCACGCCGAGCGGCAGCCCGGTCGGCAGCTCGGGGAACTCCACCCGGCCGCCGGGGCGGACCAGCGCGGGCCCGGGGTGCCCGGCGCTCGCCATCCGGCACCGTCCGGAGACCGGGTCGTAGATCGCGTAGAGGCAGGTGGCGCCGGTGATGGCGGAAGCATGCCCGGACACCCCGTCGGGCCCGGCGCCGTCCCCGCCCGCGCCGTCGCCGCCCGCGCCGTCGCCGTCCGCCCCGGCGCCGTCCCCGCCCGTCCCGTCGCCGTCCCCGCCGTCCGGGCCCCCGCCCCCGGCCTCGTCCTGGTCGATCCGGTTGATCAGCTCGTCCAGGTGGCCGAGCAGTTCGTCGGGCGGCAGGTCCAGGGTGGAGAAGTTGTGCACCGCGGTCCGCAGCCGGCCCATGGTGGCCGCGGCGTGCACCCCGTGCCCGACGACGTCGCCCACGACCAGCGCCACGCGGGCCCCGGGAAGCTGGATCACGTCGAACCAGTCGCCCCCCACCCCGGCCGTCGCCGGCAGGTAGCGGTAGGCCACGTCCACGGCGCTCTGGTCGGGCAGCACCCGGGGCAGGAGGCTGCGCTGGAGGGTCACGGCCATCGCGTGCTCGCGGGTGAACCGGCGGGCGTTGTCGATGGAGACGGCCGCCCGCGCACCCAGCTCCTCCGCGAAGGACAGGTCCTCCTCGTCGAAGGGCTCCGGGGTGTCGGCGCGCCAGAAGTTGGCCATGCCCAGGACCACCCCGCGGGCCTGGAGGGGTACGGAGATCAGCGAGTGCAGGCCGTAATCGAGGGCCGCGCGGGTGCCCTGGGAGTCCTGGGCCCGCCAGCCCATGGCGGCGTTCAGGTCGGCCGCGAGCACCGCGTGCCCGGCGGCCAGGGCCGCGGCCATCGGCGCCGTCGGCACTTCGAACCGGATGAGGTCGCCCACCGGCTGGAGCGGCGAGTCGGCCCGCACGCCCGAGATCGCCGCCCGGCGCATCTCGGTGTACACGCCGCCCACGGAGGGCTCGTCACCGCGCAGCACGGGCTCCAGCAGCTCCACCGTCACGAAGTCGGCGAAGCGCGGTACGGCCACCTCCGACAGCTCCTCGGCGGTGCGCGCCACGTCCAGCGTGGTCCCGATCCGCACGCCCGCGTCGTAGAGCAGCTGGAGGCGGCTGCGCGCGACCTCGGCCCGGCCGGAGAGCGAGGCGAGCTCGGTGGTGTCGCGCAGGGTCACCACACGGCCGGCGGGCCGTCCCGCGTACGCCACCGTGGGCCGGACGTTGACGGCGAGCAGCCGGTCGCCCGCCAGGTGCACGTGGTCGGTCACGACACGGCCGGAGGCGAGGAGCTCGGTGGTGCGGGGGTCGAGACCGAGGTCGCCGACAGCGCGCTCCTCGGCGTCCTGCGGCAGGTCGAGGAGTCTGCGGGCCTCGTCGTTGGCCAGGATGAGCCGCTTGTCGTTGCCGATGATGAGCACGCCCTCGCGCACGGCGTGCAGAACGGCCTCGTGGTGTTCGTTCATCCGGGTCATCTCGGCGGCGCCCAGCCCCCGGGTCTGGTGCAGGAGCCGCCGGCTGACCAGGGCGGCTCCGGCGGTGCCGAGCAGCAGACCGGTCGCCGTGGCGCCGACGAGGAGGGGGAGCTGCCCCTCCACCGCGTCGGAGACGTTCTTCACCTCTATCCCGGTGCCGACCAGGCCGATGACGGTGCCCTCCGCGTCGCGCACGGGTACCACGGCGCGAACGGCGTCGCTCGGCTGGCCCTCGAAGACCTCCGTGAAGGACTCCCCGGCGACGGCCCGGGAGACGTCCGAGGCCCGCTGGCCGATCAGCTCGGGCCGCGAGTCGGTGTAGCGGACCCCCCGGATGTCCATCACCGCGATGAAGTCGAGGCCGGAGGCCCTGCGGGCGGCCTCGGCCAGCGGCTGGAGCGCGGCCGTGGGATCCCGCGACATCAGCGCCTCCGGGAGGCCGGGGGCGTGCGCGAAGGCCTCGGCGGCGGCGAGCGAGCGGTTGCGGGCGTCACGCTGGCTGTCGTAACGGGCCTGGAACACCAGGGCCAGCGCGGCGGCGCTGATGAGCAGCACCACGATGACCGCCTGCAGGGCGAAGACCTGACCGGCGACGCTGTGGGCCCCCCGGGACAGGCGCGCGGACATGCGCGAACCCCTCCCGGTCGGTTGTCGACCAAAACGTCCGGTCATGAGCCCTTTCTAACACTGTCCAGGGCTTTGGGCGTGGCCGGGCCGCCGGACCGGCCGGTGCCGCTCGCCGCCGTGCCCTCCCGCGGCCCGGCCGACCGCGTCGGTGTCACCCGGCCGGCACGGCGCGCGCACCCGGACGGGTGCGCAGCCACCCGCTCCGGCCCGTGCACGGCGAAGGCCCGGCGGACGGGGAGGCCCGGCGGACGGCGAAGGCCCGGCGGCCGGCGGCGGACCGGGCCTTCCGTCCGGGTGGGTCAGAGGACGTCGGCGGCGATGTTCGCCGCGACCTGCTCCAGGAGGGGACCCGCGTTCGGGATGGACTTGGCCGGGTCGGGCTCCAGGTCCGTCAGCGGGTACGCCTTGCCGATGCCGGCCGCCTCCAGGGCCTCCTGGTCCAGCAGCAGTCGGCCGCAGACCGCCACGACCGGCTTGCCGGCGGCGCGCGCTGCCGCGGCGACGCCCGCGGGCGCCTTGCCGTGCAGGGTCTGCTCGTCCAGCGAGCCCTCGCCGGTGATGACGAGCGTGGCCCGCTCCAGCGCCGGCGCGAAGCCCAGCACATCCAGCATCAGCTCGATGCCGGGACGGAAGCTCGCGCCCAGCAGCAGCGCGCCGTAGCCGATGCCGCCCGCACCGCCCGCGCCCGGGGAGGCGGCGAGCTCGGCGGCCTTCGGGCCGATCGACTTCTCCAGCACCTGCGCGTAGTGCGCCAGCGCCGCGTCGAGCGCCGCCACGTCCTCGGGCGAGGCGCCCTTCTGCGGGCCGTAGACGGCCGCGCAGCCCTTCGGGCCGGTCAGCGGGTTGTCCACGTCGCTGGCCAGGACGAAGTCGACCTCCGCGAAGCGCGGGTCCACGCCCGACAGGTCGGCCGAGGCCAGGCCGGCCAGCGCGCCGCCGCCCGGTCCGACCGGCTCGCCGTCCGCGTCCAGGAACACCGCACCGAGGGCCGCCAGCATGCCGGCGCCGCCGTCCGTGGTGGCGCTGCCGCCGACGCCGAAGACGATCGAGCGGGCGCCCGCGTCCAGCGCCGCCTTGAGGACCTCGCCCGAGCCGTACGTGGTCGCCGTCAGCGGGGCGAAGGCGCCCGCCGGCAGCAGCTGGAGGCCGGAGGCCTCCGCCATCTCCACCACCGCGGTCTCCCCGCGCAGCGCGAAGGCGGCCGTGACCTGCTCGCCCAGGGGGCCGGTGACCTGAACCTCCCGGCGTTCGAAACCGGCCGCCACGGCGGCCGCGACCGTGCCGTCGCCGCCGTCCGCGACGGGGAGGGTCTCGATCTCCACGCCCGGCACGGCCCTGCGAAGCCCGGCCGTCACCCGCTCCGCGACCTGAACGGCCGTGAGCGAGCCCTTGAATTTGTCCGCGGCGATGAGCACGCGCGCGGCCTCAGTTACTGCTCCGTCCGTCACCTTGCTATTCCCTTGCTATCGAACAGTGCAGTCGCGCCGCCATGAGCTTATCCGGAGGATCCTCCTATGCCCATGAGTGGCCTGGGCCACACCCGGCGCGCCATGCCCCTAAATAGGGATATACGCCTGCATAGTGTGGCCGCATGAGCGCCGAATCACTGGAACAGCCACGTCCGGACACCCCCGGAGGGGGTTCCGGCAGCCCGGTGGACGGCGCCCCCGACCACACGGTCGTCACCGTCGGCGTGATCGCCGTGCTGGCCGTCGTCGCCTGGGCGGCCCTCGGCGGGGACTCCTTCGACGCCGCCTCCACCGTCGCGCTGGCGTGGGTCCTGAACAACTTCGCGTGGCTGTTCGTGATCGCCGCCGACGTCTTCCTCGTCCTGTGCGTCGTCCTCGCGATCAGCCGCTTCGGCCGGATCCGCCTCGGCGCGGACGACTCCGAACCCGAGTTCACCAACCTGTCCTGGATCGCGATGATGTTCAGTGCCGGCATGGGCATCGGCCTGATGTTCTACGGCGTGGGCGAACCCCTCACCCACTACCTGGCCCCGCCGCCCGCCTCCGCAGCGGCGCCCCGCACGGGCGCGGCCGCCCTCGCGGCCATGGAGTACTCCTTCTTCCACTGGACCCTCACCCCGTGGGCCATCTACGGCATCGCAGGCCTCGCCCTCGCCTACGCCACCTTCCGCAAGGGGCGCGGCAACCGCCTCAGCTCCGTCTTCGTCCCCCTGATCGGCCGCGAACGGGCCGACGGCGGCCCCGGCCGGGCCATCGACCTGCTCGCCGTCTTCGCCACCGTCTTCGGCACCGCCACCAGCCTCGGCCTCGGCGCACTCCAGGTGTCCAAGGGCCTCAGCCTCACCACCGGCATCGAGGACTCCACCACCGTCGAGCTGATCATCATCTGCTCGCTCTCGGCGGCCTTCGTGCTCTCCGCCTTCTCCGGCCTGCACCGGGGCGTCAAGTGGCTGAGCACCGGCAACATCGTGCTCGCCGCCGTCCTGGTGCTCTTCGTCTTCCTGCTCGGCCCCACCGTCCACATCCTCGACGTGATCCCCGCCGGCGTCGGCGGCTACCTGAGTGAGCTGCTGCCCATGGCAAGCCGCACCGGCGCCTTCACCGACAGCGCCTGGCTCGGCGCGTGGACGATCTTCTACTGGGCGTGGTGGCTCTCCTGGGCGCCCTTCGTCGGCACCTTCATCGCCCGCATCTCACGGGGCCGCACCATCCGCGAGTTCCTCATCGGCGTGCTGCTCGTGCCCAGCGGAGCCACCGTCGTCTGGTTCTGCGTGATGGGCGGCACCGCCATCCGCCTCGACTCCACCGGCGCCGTCGACCTCGCGGCGGAGCTCAAGGAGGGCACCGAGGCCTCCCTCTTCGCGATGCTGGACGCGCTGCCGCTGTCCACGCTCACCTCGTGGGTCGCCATGGCCCTCGTCATGGCCTACTTCGTCACCAGCGCCGACTCCGCCTCCCTGGTCATGGGCTCCCTCACCAGCCGCGGCTCCCTCCACCCGCCCACCTGGCTCGTCGTCACCTGGGGCGTGCTGATGGCGGCCGTGGCCGCCGTCCTGCTCCTCGCGGGCGGCCTGAAGTCCCTGCAGACCGCCACCATCCTGGTCGCGCTGCCCTTCGTCGTCGTCATGCTGCTGCTCTGCTGGGCCCTGCTCAAGGAGCTCCGCGAGGACCCCGGCGCGGGACCCGCCCGCCACCATCCCCTGCACGGCGTGCGGGACGCTGTCCGGGCCATGGTCGGCGACGCCGTCACCGGACAGGGGCCGGCGGCCGACCGGAGGCCCCCTCGGTAGGGTGGCCGGGTGACCACCACGGATGACTTCGCCACGTACATCGCGAGCCTGCCCCGGGTGCTGGCCGGCGCGGCCGCCCTCTACCGGGACGCCGAGGGGCGGGTCCTGCTCGTCGAGCCCAACTACCGCGAGGGCTGGGCCCTGCCGGGCGGCACCATCGAGTCGGACCAGGGCGAGTCGCCGCGCACCGCCGCCCGCCGGGAGAGCGCCGAGGAGATCGGCATCGACATCCCCCTCGGCCGCCTCCTCGCCGTGGACTGGACGATCGGCCCCGGCCGCCCGCCGCTCGTCGCCTACCTCTACGACGGGGGAGTGCTCGACGAGGCCCGGCTGGCCTCGATCAGGCTCCAGGAGGAGGAACTGCTCTCGTGGCGCCTGGTCGACCCCGCCGAACTCACCGCCTACCTGCCCGGATCGCTCGGCCGGCGCACCGAAGAGGCGTACCGCGTCCTGCAGTCGGGTGAGGGCACCGCGGAACTGGAGAACGGCCGGCGACCGGTCACCCCGTAAACACCCGGCTTACTTCGACCAGGACAGAATCAGAAGATGATCACGATGTACGCCTGGCCCAGCACGGCCGACGGGCCGGACGCCCTGCCCATGGTCCACTTCACGACGGAGCAGCAGGCCGGTGGCGAGGTGACCCCCGACGGGACGCCGGTGTGGCTCTTCGACACCGCGATACGCGAGGGCGGCTGGGCCCGGTTCGCCGACTTCGAGGGCTGGTCCACCCCCGCCGCCGACTGGCGGGCCCTGTACCGCCGCGAGGACGACTTCCTCGCCGTCACCGGCCCCGGCGCCTGCGAGGGCTGGTACGAGGGCGGCCTCGGCGCCGACGCCGACTGGGTGGCGGCCGCCGCCGCCACCCAGAGTGTGGTGCTGCTCGCCGCCCCCGTGCAGCACCCCTCGCTCTACGGCTACGCCGTGGAGGCCGGCGCCGCCTTCGCCCTGCTCGTCCCGCTCCTCGTGGTCTGACCCCGGGTCAGGCCAGCAGCTTGGCCTTGGCGCGGTCGAACTCCTCCTGGGTGATGTCGCCCTTGTCCTTGAGGACGGAGAGCTTGTGCAGCTCGTCCGCCGAACCGCCGCCCGGGCCGGCCGCCTGCTGGACGTAACTCTTGAAGGCCGCCTCGTTCTCCTGCATCTGCTTCATCTCCCGCTCGGTCATGCTCTTCCCGCGGGCGATGAGGTACACGAACACGCCGAGGAACGGCAGGATCAGGACGAAGATCAGCCATCCCGCCTTGCCCCAGCCGCCCAGGGTGTGGTCACGGAAGATGTCCGTGATGATCTTGAAGAGCAGGAAGAACCACATGATCCACAGGAACAGCCACAGCATCGTCCAGAAGAGGTTCAGCAGCGGATAGTCGTCCATGCCCGGCTCCGATCGTGTAGCGGTATTTCTTTCATACAGGTGCTCTGGTATGTCCGCATGTGGAGCGATATGCCGCCAGACCCCTTGGAGTGACGTCGGTCCCGCCGCCGCTGCGGCGACTGCGCCGGACGGCGCCCGGGTGCTTGCCTTGGGGCTCCGGGCCGCACCCCGCCGCCCCCGCCGACCCACAGGAGCACCCACCCATGGCCGCACCCCGGGAACCGGACGCCTCCAAGGTCGAAGCCTTCATGGAAAAGGCACTCGGAGACCTGAGCGGAGCCATGACCACCGCCCTGTGCGCCGTCGGCGACCGGCTCGGCCTGTTCAAGGACCTCGCCGCGGCCGGCCCGTCCCGCAGCCAGGACCTGGCGGACCGCCTGGGCCTGCGCGAACGCTACGTCCGCGAGTGGCTGCGCGGCCTCACCGCTTCGGGCTACCTGACCGAGCCCGAACCGGGCACCTTCGCCCTGCCCCCCGAGCACGCACCGGCACTCGCCTACGAATCGGGACCGATGTTCCTGGGCGGCGTCCACCAGATGCTCCCCGGCCTCTGGCAGCCCTACGAACAACTCGTCGAAGCGTTCCGGACGGGCGGCGGCGTACCGCAGGCCGCCTACCCGCCCTCCGTGTGGGACGGAATGAGCCGCTTCTCCGGCAGCTGGTTCGAGAGCGTCATGGTCGACGACTGGCTCTCCACCTTCCCGCACGTGGTCGGGAAGCTCGAACGCGGCAGCCACGTCGCGGACGTCGGCTGCGGCGCGGGCCGCGCCCTGATCGTCCTTGCCAAGGCGTTCCCCCGCTCACGGTTCACGGGCTTCGACGTCTTCCCCGCCCAGGTCGAACGCGCCCGCGCCAACGCCGACCGGGCGGGCGTCGCCGACCGGGTCTCCTTCCGCATCCTCGACGTCGCCCAGGGCCTCCCCGAGCGCTACGACATCGTCACCACCTTCGACGTCATCCACGACGCCGCGGACCCCCGGGGCCTGCTGGCCGCCATCCGAGCCGCCGTCAAGGACAACGGCGACTACCTCATGCTCGAGGTCAACTCCCGCGACCGCCCCGAGGACAACGTCGGCCCCGTCGCCTCACTCCTCTACGGGTTCAGCGTCTTCTACTGCATGACCACGTCCCTGGCCGACGACGGAGCCGCCCTCGGCACCTGCGGCCTCCCCGAGGAGACCGTCCGCGCCCTGTGCGCCGAGGCCGGCTTCCGCGAAGTCACCCGTTCCCCCACCGAGGACCCCTTCAACGTCCTCTACGACGTCAGACCCTGACCCGCCTCGAAGGCCAGCAGCCGCACCTTGCGCTCGACCCCGCCGCCGTAGCCGGTCATGCCGCCGGAGGCGCCGATCACCCGGTGGCACGGCACGATGATCCCGACCGGGTTCTTCCCGTTGGCCAGACCCACCGCGCGCGAGGCGTTCGGCTTGCCCAGCTCCGCCGCCAGCTGCCCGTACGACCACGTCTCGCCGTAGGGGATCCGCACGAGCTGGTCCCAGACGCTGCGCTGGAAGGCGGTGCCCTCCAGCCGGAGCGGGAGGTCGAACGCCGTCAACTCCCCGGCGAAGTAGGCGGCCAGCTGGCGCACCACTTCGGGGAAGGGCTCCTCGGCGGCCGCCACCCGCTGCCCGAAGGACTCCTCGGCCGGCCGGTGGCGCTGACCGGTCATGTACAGGCCGCTGAGGACACCGTCCGCGGCGACCAGGGTGAGCGGACCGTACGGACTGTCGACGACGGTGTGCTGCTTGACGTTCACGGCTGCTCCTCAGACCGGCAGGTGGTTGATGGGGTGGGCGTCCGTGGCCCACAGGTACTGGACGGCGTACGCGCGCCAGGGCCGCCAGCCGGCGGCCCGCGCCGTGAGCGCTGAGGGCGACGACGGCAGCCCGAGCCCCTGCGCCGCGCGCCGGACACCCAGATCGGACGCCAGGAACGCGTCCGGGTCGCCGAGCGCCCGCATCGCGATCACCTCGGTGGTCCAGGGGCCGAAGCCGGGCAGCGCCGACAGCTGCGCCCGGGCCGCGTCCCAGTCGCTGTCGATGCCCAGCGGCAGCGAACCGTCGGCCAGCGCCGACACCAGGGTGGTCAGCGTGGCCCGCCGGCTGCGCGGCAGGGCCAGCGACTCCGGGTCGAGCCCGGCCAGCGCCTGCGGGGAGGGGAAGAGGTGCGTCAGCCCGCCCAGCGGGTCCTCGACGCGCTCCCCGTACGCCGTGACCAGCCGGGCGGCGTGCGTGCGCGCCGCCGCGGTCGACACCTGCTGGCCCAGCACGGCCCGTACGGCGAACTCCGCCGCGTCGACCGTACGGGGCACCCGGCGCCCCGGGGCCTTGTCCACGAGCGGCGCCAGCAGCGGGTCGGAGCGCAGTTGCTCGTCGACCGCCTCGGGGTCGGCGTCGAGGTCGAGCATCCAGCGGCAGCGGCTGATGGCGATCGTCAGGTCGCGCAGGTCGGTCAGGGCCAGGCGGCAGCCGATGTGGTCGGGCCGCGGGGTCAGCGCCACGACGCCGGTGCCGTGGGGCAGGCGCAGGGTGCGCCGGTAGGCGCCGTCGCGCCATTCCTCGACACCGGGGACGGCGGTCGCCGCGAGGTGCCCGAAGAGGTTGTCGGGGTTCAGGGGGGCCCGGAACGGCAGCCGCAGGCTGATCGTCCCGGGGATCCGGGGCGGGGCGTCCTTCTTCCGCCCGGCCTTCACGGCGCGGTCCCGCAGCTCGCTCGGGGAGAGGGCGAAGACCTCGCGGACGGTGTCGTTGAAGGTGCGGATGGAGGAGAAGCCGGCGGCGAACGCGACATCGCCCATCGGCAGCTCGGAGGTCTCGATGAGCAGCCGGGCGGTCTGGGCGCGCTGGGCCCTGGCCAGGGCGAGGGGCCCGGCGCCGAGTTCGGCGCCCAGCTGCCGTTCGACCTGGCGGGTGGAGTAGCCGAGGCGGGCGGCCAGGCCCGGGACGCCCTCGCGGTCGACGACCCCGTCCTGGATCAGCCGCATCGCCCGGGCGACGGCGTCGGCGCGGGCGTTCCACTCCGGGGAGCCGGGGCTGGTGTCGGGCCGGCAGCGCTTGCAGGCGCGGAAGCCGGCCTGCTGGCAGGCGGCGGCGCTGGGCAGGAAGGTCATGTTCTCGACCTTGGGCGGCACGGCGGGGCAGCTGGGGCGGCAGTAGATCCGGGTGGTCAGGACGGCGGTGAAGAACCAGCCGTCGAAGCGGGCGTCCTTCGACTGCACGGCCCTGATGCAGCGCTCGGTGTCGGTGTGCATGGCTCCAGGATCCGGGGCACGATCCCCGGCGGCTGGCGGTTTTCCGACATCAAGGCTAGCGGTGGTCGGGGCGGAGCGGGGTCGGTGGTGGGGGCGGGGCCGCGCCCGGCGGCGGGGCGGGGGCCGTCCGGGGTAGGCATGATTTATGGCCCCTCAGCCGGATCGGGATCGCATTCGGTGGTCCGGGCCAACAAATCACGTTTTACACCCCGGACGACCCCCGCCCCACCACCGACCCCGTCCCCGCCCGGGCCGACACGACACCCGTCCAGGAGGCTCACGGGGTAACAAAGGCAGGGCCTCGGCCTACCCCGATGCGGGCCCGGGGACGTGCAGGAGGGATCGGCGGCGGCACGGGACCAGGGACGGGCGGACGGTGACCTGAGGGGGCGGTGGTGGGGTGGGGAGTGTCCGGGGTGTCAAACGTGATTTGTGGCCCTTGCCGCCGAGTTCTGTGCGCTCCCGCTCGGGGCCATAAATCATGCCTACCCCGGACACTCCCCACCCCGCCGCCGCCCCCGGCCCAGCCCCGCCACCGCCCAGCCCCGCCACCGCCCCGGACACGCAGGAGGCCCCGGATGCCTGTGGCATCCGGGGCCTCCTCGAACCTGCCGAGCTAGCGCAGCGACGTCGCTCGGGCCTCGCGGCGGTTGTGCCGGAAGGTGTTGGCCCTCCGCGTCGTCGCGAACAGCGGAATCGTCGCCGCCATCGCGATCTGCAGGGCGCAGCCGGTCTGGAGCAGCAGCTGACCGCCCGGGGCGTCGAACGCCCAGGCCGCCAGCAGCCCCATCGCGCTGATGATCCAGCAGAGCATCGCCACCGCGAGGACACCCCGCGGCTTGGGGTACTCGACCCGGCTCACCATCAGCCACGCCACCCCGATGATCGCCAGCAGCGTCGGGATGAACGGGAGCTCCAGCAGCACGATCGAGACGACCGTCAGCGCGCCGAAGGGGCTCGGCATGCCCTGGAACATGCCGTCCTTCATCGTCACGCAGCTGAATCTCGCGAGTCGGAGCACCACGGCGAGCAGCACCACGATCGCGGCCAGCGCCGACATCTTCTGGTCCGCGTCGACGGCGACCATGCCGTAGACGAGGACGAAGTAGGCCGGGGCCAGACCGAAGCTGATCAGGTCGGACAGGTTGTCCAGCTCGGCACCCATCGGCGAGCTGCGCAGCTTGCGGGCCACGATCCCGTCGAAGAGGTCGAAGACCGCGGCGAGCAGCATCAGTATCACCGCCGTGGCGGCGCTGTTGCGTGCCATGCCCGTCTCGCCGCTCCCGGTGAGGTGCGGGATGAGGATTCCGGTGGTGGTGAAGTACACCGCCATGAATCCGCACGTGGCGTTGCCGAGGGTGAGGGTGTCCGCTATCGACAGCCGCAGCGAGAGCGGCATGTCGTCCTCGGCGGACTCCTCCTCGGAGGACTCGGGCACCCAGCCGGTGGCCGGAGTCTCAGGGTCAGTCACGGTCAATTCGTGTCACCCCCGCGGTGGTGGCCTGCCCGACCTCGACCGCGACCTCGACGCCCTCCGGGAGGTAGATGTCGACGCGGGAGCCGAAGCGGATCAGACCGATGCGTTCGCCCTGTTCCACCTTGGTGCCGGCCGGCAGGTAGGGGACGATGCGGCGGGCGACGGCGCCGGCGATCTGCACCATCTCGATGTCACCGAGCTCGGTGTCGAAGTGCCAGACAACGCGCTCGTTGTTCTCGCTCTCCTTGTTGAAGGCCGGGACGAATCCGCCGGGGACGTGCTCCACCGACGTCACCGTGCCCGCGAGGGGCGCGCGGTTGACGTGGACGTTGAGCGGGCTCATGAAGATCGCGACCCGGGTCCGTCCGTCCTTCCACGGCATGATGCTCTGCACCACACCGTCGGCGGGCGAGATGACACGGCCCTGAGCGATCTCACGCTCGGGGTCGCGGAAGAACCACAGCATGCCCGCGGCGAGCGCGGTTGCGGGCACGGCCACGGCGGCCCAGCGTCCGGACTTGCGGGCCCGGGTGAGGCTGAGCGCCGCGGTGGCGACGGTCGGCAGAAGCCACGGCGATGCTCCGCGGGCGAGACGTACGCCGAATCGGCTGTCGCGGGGTGCAGAGGTTTGGCTGTGGGGCATGGATGACCTTCGTAGCGGGTGATTGCCGCGCCGCAAACAGGGGGACGGGACGGCGGCTTTACTGGAATGCTATCGGTTGCGCGCAACAACTGGGCAAGCCAGAAGCCGAGTCGATGACCGTCGGCCAGTGACTGGTAGTGACCTTGCTGCGACGGACCCGGGGAGGATCCGCCGCAAAAGGGACTTTCAGCCCTGGAGTCGGTACTCCTCGAGCAGGCGTCGCCCGATGATCATTTTCTGGATCTCGGCGGTACCTTCGCCGATCAGCAGCATCGGGGCCTCGCGGTAGAGGCGCTCGATCTCGTACTCCTTCGAGAATCCGTATCCACCGTGGATGCGGAAGGCGTCCTCCACCACCTCCTTGCAGTATTCGGAGGCGAGGTACTTCGCCATCCCTGCTTCGAGGTCGTTTCGTTCCCCAGAGTCCTTTTTGCGTGCTGCATTCACCATCATCGCATGAGCGGCTTCGACCTTGGTAGCCATCTCGGCCAGCTTGAACTGGATGGCCTGGTGTTCGGCGATCGCCTTGCCGAAAGTGTGACGTTGCTGGGCATACGAGACGCCGAGCTCGAAAGCACGCTGCGCGACGCCGCAGCCACGCGCCGCCACGTTGACCCGGCCGACCTCGACGCCGTCCATCATTTGGTAAAACCCTCGGCCGGTCTGGCCTCCGAGGACGCGATTGGCCGGAATGCGCAGTCCGTCCATGATGAGCTCGGTCGTGTCGACGCCCTTGTAGCCCATCTTGTCGATCTTGCCGGGGATGGTCAGGCCGGGGCGGACCTCACCGAAGCCGGGCTCCTTCTCGACGAGGAAGGTCGTCATCGACTTGTGGGGCGCGGTGCCCTCGGGGTGTCCTTCGTCACTGCGGACGAGGACGGCCACCAGCGTGGAGCTGCCGCCGTTCGTCAGCCACATCTTCTGGCCGTTCAGGACGTACTCGTCGCCGTCCTTGACCGCCTTGGACGTGATGGCCGACACGTCGGAGCCGAGCGCCGGCTCGGACATCGAGAACGCGCCGCGCACCTCGCCCAGCGCCATGCGCGGGAGGAAGTGGTCCTTCTGCTCCTGCGTGCCGTGCTGCTTGAGCATGTACGCCACGATGAAGTGCGTGTTGATGATGCCCGACACGGACATCCAGCCCCGGGCGATCTCCTCGACGCACAGGGCGTAGGTGAGGAGCGACTCACCCAGGCCGCCGTACTCCTCCGGGATCATCAGACCGAAGAGGCCGAGCTCCTTGAGGCCGTCGACGATCGCCTGCGGGTACTCGTCGCGGTGCTCCAGCTCGGTGGCGACCGGGATGATCTCCTTGTCGACGAACTCGCGGACGGTCTTGAGGATCTCCCGCTGGACGTCGGTCAGCCCGGCGGTCTGGGCGAGTCGGGCCATGGCTACTTCTCCTGGGTCTTCAGCTGGGGGCGGCCGGGCTGCTCGCCGCCGCGCTCCTTGATGTACGTCTCGGTCGGGACCATCACCTTGCGCCGGAAGACGCAGACGAGGGTGCCGTCCTGCTTGTAGCCCTTGGTCTCGACGTAGACGATGCCGCGGTCGTTCTTCGACTTCGACGGGGTCTTGTCGAGGACCGTGGTCTCGCCGTAGATCGTGTCGCCGTGGAAGGTCGGCGCCACGTGCCGCAGGGA
Organism: Streptomyces amritsarensis; assembly: GCF_001953875.1. GTDB lineage: Bacteria > Actinomycetota > Actinomycetes > Streptomycetales > Streptomycetaceae > Streptomyces > Streptomyces amritsarensis. The sequence continues at coordinate 19,784 of NZ_MQUR01000022.1, read as the reverse complement.
CTCGATCTCCAGGTTGGCGATGGCCTTCCCGGAGACGTCCGGCACGGACATGCCGAGCAGCAGCGAGTAGATGTAGTTGCCCACGACCACGTTCTTGCCGAAGTCGGTGGTGTTCTCGGCGTAGTTCGCGTCCATGTGGAGCGGGTGGTGGTTCATGGTCAGGAGGCAGAAGAGGTGGTCGTCGTACTCCGTGACCGTCTTCCCGGGCCAGTGCTTGTAGACCGCCCCGACCTCGAACTCCTCGTACGTGCGTCCGAACTGCATCGGGATCAGGCCTCCGCGGTCTTCTCGGTCGAGGGGAGTTCGAACTTGGTGGTGCGCTGCATGCCCGCGGCCCGGCCCTTGCCCGCGATGACCAGGGCCATCTTGCGGCTGGCCTCGTCGATCATCTCGTCGCCGAGCATCGCGGAGCCCTTCTTGCCGCCGGCCTCGGAGGTGCACCAGTCGTAGGCGTCGAGGATCAGCTCGGCGTGGTCGTAGTCCTCCTGGGAGGGGGAGAAGACCTCGTTGGCCGCGTCGACCTGGCCGGGGTGCAGGACCCACTTGCCGTCGAAGCCCAGCGCGGCGGCCCGGCCGGCCACCTCGCGGTAGGCGTCCACGTCGCGGATCTGGAGGAAGGGGCCGTCGATGGCCTGGAGGTTGTGCGTACGGGCCGCCATCAGGATCCGCATCAGGATGTAGTGGTAGGCGTCCGCCGGGTAGCCGGGCGGCTGCATGCCCACGACCAGGGACTTCATGTTGATCGAGGCCATGAAGTCGGCCGGGCCGAAGATGATGGTCTCCAGCCGGGGGGAGGCGGCGGCGATCTCGTCGACGTTCACCAGGCCCTTGGCGTTCTCGATCTGCGCCTCGATGCCGATCTTGCCGACCTCGAAGCCCATGGTCTTCTCGATCTGGGTCAGGAGGAGGTCGAGGGCCACGACCTGCTGGGCGTCCTGGACCTTCGGCAGCATGATGCAGTCGAGGTTCTGGCCGGCGCCCTCGACGACGGTGACGACGTCGCGGTAGGTCCAGTGGGTGGTCCAGTCGTTGACGCGCACGACGCGGGTCTTGCCGGTCCAGTCGCCGTTGTTCAGCGCGTCCACGATGGTGTGGCGGGCGCCTTCCTTGGCGAGCGGGGCGCAGGCGTCCTCCAGGTCCAGGAAGACCTGGTCGGCCGGCAGGCCCTGGGCCTTCTCCAGGAACCGCGGGTTCGAGCCGGGCACCGCGAGGCAGGAGCGACGCGGGCGAAGGCGGTTCACCGGGTGGACTGGCGTGGTCATGCGGGGACCTCCGTGCTTGCAACGAGTGCGTTGTCTGTGTCGAGGGGGGCGAGCTTGTTGGCCTTGCGGATCTCGTCGACGATACGGCCGATGATCTCCGTGATGCCGAAGTCCTTCGGGGTGAAGACCGCGGCGACCCCCGCGGCCTTGAGCGCGACGGCGTCGGCGTTCGGAATGATGCCTCCGACGATGACGGGGATGTCACCCGCCCCCGCCCCGCGCAGCCGCTCCAGGACGTCCGGGACGAGCGCGCTGTGCGATCCGGACAGGATGGACAGTCCCACGCAGTGCACGTCCTCGGCCAGCGCGGCGGAGGAGATCTCCTCCGGCGTCAGCCTGATGCCCTGGTAGACCACCTCGAATCCGGCGTCGCGGGCGCGGACGGCGATCTGCTCGGCGCCGTTGGAGTGCCCGTCCAGGCCGGGCTTGCCCACCAGCAGGCGCAGCCGGCCCGAGCCGAGCTCGTCGGCGGTGCGGGAGACCTTCTCGCGGACCTCGTGCATCGGCGTGCCCGGTTCGGCGGTCACGGCGACCGGGGCCGAGGAGACCCCGGTCGGGGCGCGGAACTCGCCGAACACCTCGCGCAGCGCGCCCGCCCATTCGCCGGTGGTGACACCGGCCCGGGCGCACTCCAGGGTGGCCTCCATCAGGTTCTCGGTGCCCGCCGCGGCCTCCTTCAGCCGCTCCAGCGCCTGCTGGGTGGTGGGGAAGACGAACGGGTCGCCGTTGCCCTGGCGGTCCGAGGACTCCTGGCGCTCGGCGCGCCAGCGGCCGATGCGCTCGACGGTGAGGGCCTCCACGGCCCCGTCGACCGTCATGATGGCGCCGTCGAGGTCGGCCGTGAGCGGGTTCGGCTCGGTCTGCTCGAAGCAGTTCACGCCGACGATCTTGTCCTCGCCGGCCTCGATCCGCGCCCGCCGCTCGGCGTGCGAGGAGACCAGCTGGGACTTCAGGTAGCCGGACTCGACGGCGGCCATGGCGCCGCCCATCTCCTGGATCCGGTCGATCTCGGCCAGGCAGTCGGCGACCAGGGAGTCGACTTTGGCCTCGATGACGTGGGATCCGGCGAAGATGTCGTCGTACTCCAGCAGGTCGCTCTCGTGGGCGAGGACCTGCTGGATGCGCAGCGACCACTGCTGGTCCCAGGGCCGGGGCAGGCCCAGCGCCTCGTTCCAGGCGGGCAGCTGCACCGCGCGGGCGCGGGCGTCCTTGGAGAGGGTGACCGCGAGCATCTCCAGCACGATGCGCTGGACGTTGTTCTCCGGCTGTGCCTCGGTGAGCCCCAGGGAGTTGACCTGGACGCCGTAACGGAAGCGGCGCTGCTTCGCGTTCTCGATGCCGTAGCGCTCCTTGGTGACCTTGTCCCAGATGCGGCCGAAGGCGCGCATCTTGCACATCTCCTCGATGAAGCGGACACCCGCGTTCACGAAGAAGGAGATACGGGCGACAACCTCGCCGAAGCGCTCCTCGGGGACCTGCCCCGAGTCGCGCACCGAGTCGAGGACGGCGATCGCGGTGGACATCGCGTACGAGATCTCCTGGACCGGGGTGGCCCCGGCCTCCTGCAGGTGGTAGCTGCAGATGTTGATCGGGTTCCACTTCGGGATGTGGTTGACCGTGTACGCGATCATGTCGGTCGTCAGCCGCAGGGACGGCCCCGGCGGGAAGACGTGCGTCCCGCGCGAGAGGTACTCCTTGACGATGTCGTTCTGGGTGGTGCCCTGGAGCTGGGAGATGTCCGCGCCCTGCTCCTCGGCGGCCACCTGGTAGAGCGCCAGCAGCCACATGGCGGTGGCGTTGATCGTCATCGAGGTGTTCATCTGCTCCAGGGGTATGTCCTGGAACAGCCGCCGCATGTCGCCGAGGTGGGAGACCGGGACCCCGACCCGGCCGACCTCGCCGCGGGCGAGGATGTGGTCGGGGTCGTAGCCGGTCTGCGTCGGCAGGTCGAACGCGACCGACAGGCCGGTCTGGCCCTTGGCGAGGTTGCGGCGGTACAGCTCGTTGGACGCCTCGGCCGTGGAGTGGCCGGCGTACGTCCGCATGAGCCACGGACGGTCCTTCTGGCGCTCTGTCATCTCAGGCTGTCCCTTAGGCCTTTGAACGGACTCAGACGTTGCGGAAGCGGTTGATGGCGTCGAGGTGCTTGGCGCGCATCTCGTGGTCGCGGACGCCCAGGCCCTCCTCGGGGGCGAGCGCGAGGACGCCGACCTTGCCCTGGTGGAGGTTGCGGTGGACGTCGTAGGCGGCCTGGCCGGTCTCCTCCAGGGAGTAGACCTTCGACAGGGTGGGGTGGATCTTGCCCTTGGCGATCAGGCGGTTGGCCTCCCACGCCTCGCGGTAGTTGGCGAAGTGCGAGCCGACGATCCGCTTCAGCGACATCCACAGGTAGCGGTTGTCGTACTGGTGCATGTAGCCCGAGGTCGAGGCGCAGGTGGTGATGGTGCCGCCCTTGCGGGTGACGTAGACCGAGGCGCCGAAGGTCTCGCGGCCCGGGTGCTCGAAGACGATGTCGATGTCCTCGCCGCCGGTCAGCTCGCGGATCTTGGAGCCGAAGCGCTTCCACTCGCGCGGGTCCTGGGTGTGCTCGTCCTTCCAGAACTTGTAGCCCTCGGCGTTGCGGTCGATGACCGCGGTGGCGCCCATGGACCGGCAGATGTCGGCCTTCTCGGGGGAGGAGACGACGCAGATCGGGTTGGCGCCGCCGGCCAGCGCGAACTGGGTGGCGTAGGAGCCGAGGCCGCCGCTGGCGCCCCAGATCAGGACGTTGTCGCCCTGCTTCATGCCGGCGCCGTTGCCGGAGACCAGCTGGCGGTATGCGGTGGAGTTGACCAGGCCGGGGGAGGCGGCCTCCTCCCAGCTGAGGTGGTCGGGCTTGGGCATCAGCTGGTTCGACTTGACGAGCGCGATCTCGGCGAGGCCGCCGAAGTTGGTCTCGAAGCCCCAGATGCGCTGCTCGGGGTCGAGCATCGTGTCGTTGTGGCCGTCGGAGGACTCCAGCTCGACCGAGAGGCAGTGCGCGACGACCTCGTCGCCGGGGTTCCAGGCGTTGACGCCGGGGCCGGTGCGCAGGACGACGCCCGCGAGGTCGGAGCCGATGACGTGGTACGGGAGGTCGTGGCGCTTGGTGAGCTCCGACAGCCGGCCGTAGCGCTCCAGGAAGCTGAAGGTGGAGACGGGCTCGAAGATCGAGGTCCACACCGAGTTGTAGTTGACCGAGGAGGCCATGACGGCCACCAGGGCCTCGCCCGGGCCCAGCTCGGGGAGCGGCACGTGGTCCAGGTGCAGGGACTTGCGCGGGTCCTTCTCGCGCGTGGTGAGCCCCGCGAACATCTCCGCCTCGTCCTTGTGCACGGTGATCGCGCGGTAGGAGTCGGGCAGCGGCAGGGCCGCGAAGTCTGCGGCGGTGGCGGACTGCGACTGAATCGCGTCCAGGATGTCCTTCACGGTGAGCCTCCGGCTAGCGCTGATGAGGGTGCGCTGAGGTGAACGGGTGCGTGGAGCGGGTGCGGTGTGCCGTCGGTCCGGCTGTGCTGTGGTGCTGGGCGCCGCCCGTGGTGGGGCGTGCGGGTGCCTGGTGACGCAGGCGTCCGGGGCGCGTTCCGTGCCGTGTGGGCGTGGGTCGCGGGGACATCCGGACGACTTCAACGTATGGCACCCCGTGTCACCCGGCAAGGCACCGCGTGCCAAAACTTTCTCTCATTTGCCTATTGACCTGCGCAGATGAGCGATGATCGATCAGAGTTACTGCCGAGTAGGGGCAAGCTGGACATACGAAAGCGGCCGCCCCCTCCTCGGGGACGGCCGCTGTGACGAGCATCGCTCGCGGCGGTGCTACCTCGCGCGCAGTGCCTCTTCGATGGTCCGCATGACCTCGTCCAGGGGCGCGTCGGTACGGGCCACCGCCACCAGCACCTCGCCCTCCGTGCGGACGGCGGCGGACGGCGCGGAGGGCGCCGCCGGGCTCAGCGTGCGGCCCGCGCCGATCCCCGTGCCGAAGGTCTTGCGCACGATCGAGAAGGCGTGGTCCAGCTGCGCCTCCACGTCGCCCTGGCCGCCGGCCCGCAGCCAGCGCCGCAGCACGTGGTTGTGGGCCGTGACCACCGCCGAGGCGGCCACCTCGGCCAGCAGCGGGTCGTCGTTGCCGTCGTGGTGGTCGGTCTCGTCGAAGTGCGCCAGCAGGTAGCGCGTGAAGAGCCGCTCGTACCGGGCCACGGAGGCGATCTCCCGCTCCCGCAGCGCCGGCACCTCGCGGGTCAGCCGGTAGCGCTCCACCGACACCGCGGGCGAGGCGGCGTACATCTTCATGACCTCCTTGATCCCGCGGCACACCGTGTCGAGCGGGTGCTCGTGCGCCGGGGCCACGTCGAGGACCGCCTCGGCGCGGATCAGGGTGTCGTCGTGGTCGGGGAAGATGGCCTCTTCCTTCGACCGGAAGTGCCGGAAGAAGGTCCGCCGCGCGACCCCGGCCGTCGCGGCGATCTCGTCGACCGTCGTCGCCTCGTACCCCTTGGTGGCGAACAGCTCCATGGCCGCCGTGGCGAGCTCGCGGCGCATTTTGAGCCGCTGGGCGGCAGCCCGGGTGCCGGCCGCGCTCTCCGGGGCGTCGGGGGCCGAGGAGGCGCGGGGCGAGGTCTTGGCGGGCTGGGACATAGAGCGAAAGTACTTCATTCGCGCAGGGGAGCGCGCCTGAGGGGGGTGGGAGAGGGGTGGATGCGGGGGAGAGCCCGCACTGGGCTCGGGAGGGTCAGTCCGCCGTGAGGGTCCGGCGGACCCGAGCAGCCCTCCCCACGCATCCGGCTCATGGCCCGCTCGGTCACCGCCGGGCGTACTCACGGAATCCGCGGCCGGTCTTCCGGCCCAGGCAGCCCGCCGCCACCAGGTGCTCCAGCAGCGGGGACGGGGCCAGGCCCGGGTCGCGGAACTCCTTGTGGAGGACCTTCTCGATGGCCAGCGAGACGTCGAGGCCGACCACGTCGAGCAGCTCGAACGGTCCCATCGGGTAGCCGCCGCCCAGCTTCATCGCCGCGTCGATCTGGTCGAGGCTCGCGTAGTGCTCCTCGACCATCTTGATCGCGTTGTTGAGGTACGGGAACAGCAGCGCGTTCACGATGAAGCCGGCCCGGTCCCCGCAGTCCACCGGGTGCTTGCGCACCTTCACGCAGATCTCGCGGACCGTGGCGTGCACGTCGTCGGCCGTCAGGACGGTCCGGACGACCTCGACCAGCTTCATCGCCGGCGCCGGGTTGAAGAAGTGCATGCCGATCACGTCCTGCGGACGCGAGGTCACCCGGGCCACCGCGATGACCGGCAGCGAGGAGGTGGTGGTGGCCAGCACCGCACCGGGCTTGCAGACCTTGTCCAGCGCCGCGAACAGCTCCTGCTTGACCGCCAGGTCCTCGGCGACCGCCTCCACCGCCAGGTCCACCTCGGCGAAGGCGTCCAGCGACCCGGCCGGGCTGATCCGGCCCAGGGTCTCGTCGGCCGCCTCCTGCGTCAGCCGGCCCTTGGACACCGCACGGCCCAGGGACTTGCCGATGGCGGCCTTGGCGGCCTCCGCCTTCTCCTGGCTGCGCGCCGCCAGGACCACGTCGAACCCGGACTGGGCGAAGACCTGCGCGATGCCGCTCGCCATCGTGCCGGAGCCGGCCACGCCGACCGAGCTCACCGGGCGGCCCGCCCCCAGCAGCGACCCGTCCAGCGGGGTCTGCAGGTCGCGGACGATCACCGAGCTGCCCGGCGCCTCGTAGGTGTAGAAGCCGCGCCCGGACTTCTGACCGGCCAGTCCGGCCTCGGCCAGCTGCCCCAGGATCGGCGCCGGAGCGTGCAGCCGGTCGCCGGAGGAGGCGTACATGGCCTCCAGGACCGTGCGGGCCGTGTCCACACCGATCAGGTCGAGCAGCGCGAGCGGACCCATGGGCAGGCCGCACCCGAGCCGCATCGCGGCGTCGATGTCCTCACGGGAGGCGTACTTCGCCTCGTACATGGCGGCGGCCTGGTTGAGGTAGCCGAAGAGCAGGCCGTCCGCGACGAAACCGGGCCGGTCACCGACCGCGACCGGCTCCTTGCCGAGCTCGCGGGCCAGCTCCGTGACCGCCTCCACGGCCGTCGGGGCGGTCAGGACGCAGGAGACGACCTCGACCAGCTTCATCGCCGGGACCGGGTTGAAGAAGTGCAGGCCCAGCACGCGCTCGGGGCGCTGGGACTCGGCGGCGAGCCGGGTCACCGACAGGGCGTTGGTGCCCGTCGCCAGGATCGTGTCGGGCCGCACGACCGCGTCGAGCTCGCGGAACACCTGCTGCTTGACCTCGTAGGACTCGGGCACGACCTCGATGACGAGGTCGGCCTCGGCCGCGGCGGCCAGGTCGGTGAAGGTGCGGAAACGGGCCAGGACGTCCGCCCGCTCCTGCTCGGTGAGCCGCTCCCGGGTGACCGAACGCGCGGTCGCCGCGGCGAGGGAGGCCGAGGCCCGGCGGGCGGCGCTCTCGCTGATGTCGATGCCGATGACCTCGCGGCCGGCCCGGGCGAGGACCTCGGCGATGCCGGTGCCCATCGTGCCGAGGCCGACGACGGCGATGGTCTGGAGGGTGGGCTGACTGGACTGACGGTCCATCGAGGGACTCCAGTGGAAGAGGGTGACGACTGAGGGGAGCGCGCGGCGCACAGCGCGCGCGGATGCCGTACGGAAATGCCGTGCGGTGAGGAGCCCGGGGCGCGGAGGCCCGGACCGGGAACCCGGCGGGAAGGAGACCCGGGGGCAAAAGCGGCACGACCCTGTCCCGGGGCCACACCGTGCATGCGAAACGAACCGACCGGCACGAGGCGGCTGCGTCACCAGGCCGCCCTCGTACGTGTCCCACGACAGTAACCCGCGGGTAACTGCTGCGCCAGAGCGCGGAGATGTGACCTGTACCGCCGAAATGTACCGATCATCGATCATCGATCAACCGACCTTGATCATCTGCGGGAACCCGGCGTGCCGACCGCCCCGCCCCCCTAGGGTGGGCCGCGTGAACGACGTGCTGGAGCGCCTGCGGGCGGAGGCGGGCGGATCGCCCGAGTACGAGGTGCTGCTCGCGGCCGGACCCGACGCGCTCGCGGACTCCCTGACCTCGGCCGGGCTGCCCCTGTGGGCCCGCGAACTGGCCGCCTACCGGCTCGGGCTCGCCGCGGACCCGCGTGCCTTCGAATCCCTCGTGCTGCTCCTCAACCACCGGGACCCGCCCCGCTGCACGGCCGCCGCCGAGGCCCTGGCCGTCCTCGGCGACCCGCGCACCGCCCGCGCGGCCGCGGCCCTCGCCACCAACGGCCTGCGCACGGCCTACGCCCTCCAGCCCGTCCGGCTGCTCACGGCCCTGCGCGCCCCCGAATCCGCACCGGCCCTGATCGCCACCCTGTCCCGGCTGCTGTCCCCGAACGACCCCTACTGGCGAGTGGCCCTGGCCTGCGTCGAGGGCCTGGGCGCCCTCGGCGACCCCCGCGCCCGGGAGGTCCTCACCCGCGCCCAGTCCCACCCCCGCCTGGCCGTGGCCGCGACGGCCGCCCTGCGAGCCCTGCCCGACTGACAGGATCGGTCCATGACCGATCACAGCGGAAGCCACCTGACCCGCATATCCGCACCCCAAGGGGTCAGCCCCGGAGCCCACTACAGCCACGTCGTCCTCGGCACGGGCCGGTTCGTCGCCGTCTCCGGGCAGTGCGCCCTCGACGAGAACGGCGCGGTCGTCGGCGAGGGCGACGCCCGCGCGCAGGCCCGCCAGGTCTTCGAGAACCTGCGGCGCTGCCTGGCCGCCGCAGGGGCCGGCTTCGACGACGTCGTGAAGCTGACGTACTTCGTCACGGACGTCGCGCACCTCCCGGCGGTGCGGGAGGCGCGCGAGGCCGTCATCCCCGCCGACCGGCTGCCCGCTTCCTCTGCCGTCCAGGTCTCGGCCCTGTTCCGGCCGGAGCTCCTGGTGGAGGTCGAGGCCTTCGCCGTGCTGGCGCAGTGAGGTCCGGCGGGCCGGCCGACGGCGGGCCCGCCGGCTCCTGCGGTCAGCCGCGGAAGCCCAGCAGGCCGTGCAGGGCGGCGCCGCCCGCCGAGGACGGCACGGCCCGGGTCGCCGTCGTCGGCCGCGGGTCCGCCTGCGCGGGGCAGGTGGCGTCCGCGGCCTGCCCGGTCCGCAGGTAGGCCGCGACCTTCTCGTCCAGGCACGTGTTCCCGCTCAGGGCGATGCCGTGGTTGCCGCCGCCCTCCTCGACCACCAGGGCCGAGCCCGACAGCTTCTCCCGCATGCTGACCGCCCCGTCGAAGGGGGTCGCCGCGTCGTCCGTCGCCTGCAGCAGCAGGGCGGGCGGCAGGTCCGCGTTGGTCACGTCCGGGGCCTGCAGCGGCTCGGTCGGCCAGAACGCGCACGGGGCGTTGTACCAGGCGTTGTTCCAGGTCATGAACGGCGCCTTGGTGTGGGTGCGCCACATGTCGGCGCGCCACTCGTTCCAGTCCCGGGGCCAGGCCGAGTCCCGGCACTGGACCGCCGTGTAGACGCTGTAGCTGTTGCCCGCCGAGGGCTCCACCGCGCCGAACCGCTCGTAGGCCGCCACCAGGGGCTTGGGGTCCTTCTTCACCGTGTACGCCGCGAAGGCCTCCGCGAGGCTGGGCCAGTAGCCGTTGTAGTAGCCGCCCGGCATGTAGGTGTCCTCCAGCTCCGACGGGCCCACCTTGCCGCCGGCCGGCGTCCCGCGCAGCGCCTGCCGCATCGCGTACCAGCGCGCCTCGACCGCCGCCGGGTCGGTGCCGAGCCGGTAGGTGGCGTCGTGTCGGGCGACCCACGCGAGGAACGCCTTGTGGCGGGCGTCGAAGGCGAGGTCCTGGGCGAGGTTGTCCTGGTACCAGACCCCGTTCGGGTCGACGACGGAGTCCAGGACGAGACGGTGCACCCGGCCCGGGTGGAGCTTGGCGTACACCGCGCCCAGGTAGGTCCCGTAGGAGTAGCCGAAGTAGCTGATGCGCTCCGCCCCGAGGGCGGTGCGCAGCACCTCGATGTCCCGGGCGGCCGAGACGGTGCCGATGTGCGCCAGCACGTCCGCGTGCTTGGCGCCGCAGGACTCGGCGAAGGCCCGCACGCGGTCCAGGTTGGCGTGCTCGGTGGCCGCGTCCTGCGGCACGGAGTCGGGCCGCACCGGGGAGAAGTGCCCGGACCCGCAGTCGAGGGCGGGCTCGCTCTTGCCGACACCCCGGGGGTCGAAGCCGATCACGTCGTACTGCGCGGCCACGTCCTTGGGCAGGGCGGAGGCGACGAACCCGGCGAGCGCGCGCCCGCTGCCGCCCGGGCCGCCCGGGTTCACCAGCAGCGGCCCCTGGGAGGTCTTGGCGGTGTGGGGGACCCGGGTCAGCGCGAGCGTGATCGTCCGGCCGGCGGGCCGGTCGTGGTCGAGGGGCACCTCGAGGGATGCGCACTGCAGCGTCGGGTAGCGGGGCGTCGCGCAGCCGGTCCAGCGCAGTGCGGCCTGAGCGGCCGTCGAGGCCGGGGCGGGCGAGGCCGGGGCGGCCGTCACCGGGCTCGTGAGGGCGGCGGCGACGGTGGAGATCGCCAGCAGGACGGCGGCGCGCTTCTTCAAGGGGTGGAGCATGGGGCCTCCCAGCCGAGGGTTCTGGGCGGAATCGTCCCGGAAACCGCGCCTGGAAGACGGGATTGGCAGAGCTATTGGCCCGATGTGATGACCGGTCAGGGCGTGATGGACGTCAGAGAAGGGTGAGCTGGGTGGCCCCGGCCGGCTCGGGCCCGGCCGGGCGTCCGGGACCGACGGTCTTCCGGGCGGCCCCCCGCCGGGCCGGGCCGATGCCGAATTCGGCCGCAAGTTCGTGGACTTGGCGGGTGATCATCCGCTGGTACCAGGTGGGCGCGTACGAGCCGCCCGCGTACATCCGCTCGTACCGCTCGACGAGGTGCGGGTGGTGCTCGCCCAGCCAGGCGGTGAACCACTCGCGGGCCCCGGGCCGCAGATGGAGTACCAGGGGTGTCACGGAGGTGGCGCCGGACGCGGCGACCGCCCGCACGGTGTCCCGCAGCTGGGCGGGAGAGTCACCGAGGAAGGGGATCACCGGGGCCATCAGCACCCCGCACTCGATCCCGGCGCCGGTCAGGGTCCGTACGGCGTTCAGCCGGGCGGCGGGCGAAGGGGTCCCGGGCTCCACGGTCCGCCACAGGGCCGTGTCGGTGAAGCCGACGGAGACCGAGATCCCGACCTCGGTGGCCTCGGCAGCCTCGCGCAGGAGGGGGAGGTCGCGCAGGATCAGCGTGCCCTTGGTGAGGATCGAGAAGGGGTTGGCGCGGTCGCGCAGGGCCTCGATGATCCCCGGCATCAGCCGGTAGCGGCCCTCGGCGCGCTGGTAGCAGTCCACGTTGGTGCCCATGGCGATGTGCGCGCCGGTCCAGCGCGGTGCGGCGAGCTCGCGGCGCAGCAGCTCGGGGGCGTTGGTCTTGACGACGATCTGGGAGTCGAAGCCGAGGCCGGTGTCGAGGTCGAGGTAGCTGTGCGTCTTGCGGGCGAAGCAGTACACGCATGCGTGGCTGCAGCCGCGGTAGGGGTTGACGGTCCACTCGAACGGCATGCGCGAGGCGCCGGGGACCCGGTTGACGATCGACCGGGCCCGTACCTCGTGGAAGGTGATCCCCCGGAACTCGGGCGTGTCGATGGTGCGGGTCACGACGGCCCCGGCCCCGAAGAGCGCGGCCGGCCCGGCAGGGCCCTCGGTCAGGTTCTCCCAGCGCATGGTGCGCCTCCCTTGCTGGCTCTGCCGAGAGAATAGAACAAACGTTCCCATGATCGTGCGCGTCGGGAAACGCGCTGATGGGAGCGGTGCGGGGGTGGGAGGCTGCGCCCGGTGCGCGGGCGGTCCGCGCGGACTGCTGGAAGTGACGGAGCGGTGGGAGCGGGCCGCGGCCTTCGCCCGGCTCGTCTGGGACGGCTGGCAGCAGGTGGTGCGGGCGCACCCGCCCGGCCGGCCCTACGGGTACTTCGCGCCCAAGCGGCACAAGGACATGGCCTGGTCCGATTACGTTGCCCTCGGAGACCCCGCCTACGACGCGTACGACACCCGGCCCTGCCAGGTCGCCTTCCGGGAATGGGCCGCCGCGTACGAGACGGGAGCCGACGCCGCGGACCTGCGGGCCGTGCTCCTGGACATCGTCACCGATCCCGTGGAATCCATCGGCGACTGCCCCCGCGAGGACTTCTCCCGACGCGGCGCCCGCTGGACCGTGGGGCTCTGCAGCCTGCTCACGCTCGACGGCTGGTGGCGGAAGGACGGCGAGCCGCCGCTGCACGGAGCCTGTGACGCTCCCGGGAGCTGCCCCCACCCCCCGCCGGTGGCGGACGAGGGCGGCGGGGCCGGCCGGCGCGCCGCGCTGCCCGCCGACACGCTCCTCGTGCACGTCCGCTGCCAGGTGTGACGGTCCGGATTTGGGCCACCGCGCCGGAGGTGGTTGGCTTCGCCGTGACGAGCGGACACAACTGCTGGAGGAACAGGTATGGCGCAGGTCGAGGCCACCACGGAGCGCATCATCGGGGCCGACGCGGAGACGGTCTTCGACACGCTGGCCGACTACAGCGGAACTCGGGGCAAGCTGCTGCCCGAGCACTTCAGCGAGTACGAGGTGCGTGAGGGCGGTGACGGCGAGGGCACTGTCGTGCACTGGAAGCTCCAGGCCACCAGCAAGCGCGTGCGCGACTGCCTGCTCGAGGTCACCGAGCCCACCGACGGGCAGCTCGTGGAGAAGGACCGCAACTCCTCCATGGTGACCACCTGGGTGGTCACCCCGGCCGGCGAGGGCAGGTCCAAGGCCGTCGTCACCACCGTGTGGGACGGCGCCGGCGGCATCGGCGGCTTCTTCGAGCGCACCTTCGCGCCCAAGGGCCTCGGCCGCATCTACGACACCCTGCTGGACAACCTGGCCGCGGAGGTCGAAGGCAAGGCCTGAGCAAGGCCGTTGCCCGGGCCCGGGCGGGCCCGGGCAGAGCCGGGCCGCCTCACCGGATCGGGTGGACTTTCCGCCCCCGCCCCCGCCCCCGCCCTTCCGGCCCCCGGCACCCCGCCCTCCCGGCCCCCGGCCGGCCCCGTCTCCCGCCCCGCCGCGTCCGTGCCGCGCGCTGATCCGCCCCGGACGGGGGGACAGCCCTTAGGCTGGGCCCAGTGCGCGCCGGCCGCGTCGCGCGCGAGCGCGCAACCGACTGCCCGGGGGCCCGATGAAAATCCTCATCTCCGCCGACATGGAAGGCGCCACCGGCGTCACCTGGCCCGCGGACGTGCTGCCCGGGACGCCCCAGTGGGAGCGCTGCCGCGGGATGTTCACCTCCGACGTCAACGCCGCCGTGCTCGGCTTCTACGACGGCGGCGCCGAGCAGGTCGTCATCAACGAGGCCCACTGGAGCATGCGCAACCTGCTGCTGGAGCGGCTCGACGCCCGGGCCGAGATGCTCACCGGCCGCCACAAGTCCCTCTCCATGGTCGAGGGCGTCCAGCGCGGCGACGTCGACGGCGTCGCCTTCGTCGGCTACCACACGGGTGCCGGCACCGAGGGCGTCCTCGCCCACACCTACCTGGCCAACTCCATCACCGGAGTGTGGCTCAACGGGACCCGCGCGAGCGAGGGGTTGCTCAACGCCCACGTCGTCGCCGAGTACGGGGTCCCGGTCATCCTGGTCACGGGGGACGACCTGACCTGCGTGGACGCCGCCGGCTACGCCCCGCAGGCGGTGACCGTCGCGGTCAAGGACCACGTCTCGCGCTACGCGGCCGTCTGCCGGACCCCCGCCCGCACCGCCGCCGACATCCGGGCCGCGGCCAAGGAGGCCACCGCCCTCGCCGTCCGGCGCGAACCCGTGGCCGGCGGCCCGTACACCGTGGAGCTGGAGTTCGACGCCGAACACCTGGCCATGTCCGCCACCGTGGTCCCGGGGGTCCGGCGCAGCGGGGAGCGCAGAGTCGCGTACACCAGCGAGACGATGTATGAGGGGATCCGCGCCTTCAAGGCCGTCACGACGGTCGTCTCGGCGGCCGTGGAGGAGCAGTATGGCTGACATGCGCGCAATCGACACCGGGGCTCCCGCCGAAGCCGGCGCAGCGGTGGACGGAGTGGACGCCGGGACCACCGTGGACGCGGTCGACGCGGTCGACGCGGTGGCCCTCGACGAGGCCGTCGCCTTCACCTCGGACCTCATCAGGATCGACACCTCCAACCGGGGCGGCGGCGACTGCCGCGAGCGGCCCGCCGCCGAATACGTCGCCGAACGGCTCGCCGCCGCCGGCCTGGAACCGCTCCTGCTGGAGCGCACCCCGGGCCGCACCAACGTGGTCGCCCGGATCGAGGGCGCCGACCCCTGCGCCGACGCGCTCCTCGTCCACGGCCACCTCGACGTGGTTCCCGCCGACGCCGCCGACTGGAGCGTGGACCCCTTCTCCGGCGAGGTCCGAGACGGTGTCGTCTGGGGCCGCGGCGCCGTCGACATGAAGAACATGGACGCGATGGTGCTGGCCGTCGTACGGGCCTGGGCGCGCGCGGGGGTCCGGCCGCGCCGGGACATCGTGATCGCCTACACCGCCGACGAGGAGGACAGCGCCGTCGACGGCTCCGGCTTCCTCGCCGACCACCATCCGGCCCTCTTCGAAGGCTGCACGGAGGGCCTGAGCGAATCCGGCGCCTTCACCGTCCACACCGGCCCCGGCCGCGCCCTCTACCCGATCGCCGCCGGCGAACGCGGCACCGCATGGCTGAAGTTGACCGCGCGCGGCACCACCGGCCACGGCTCCAAGCCCAACAGGGCCAACGCCGTGACCCGGCTCGCCGCCGCGGTCGCGCGGATCGGCGAGTACCAGTGGCCGGTCCGGCTCACCGACACCGTCACCGCGTGCATCACCGAACTCGCCGCCCTCCAGGGCCTTTCCGTCGACCCGCGGCGGCCCGGCTTCGACCTCGACTCGGTCCTCGGCAAGCTGGGTCCGGCCGCCGCCCTCGTCGAGGCGACCGTCCGCAACAGCGCCAACCCGACCATGCTCAGCGCCGGCTACAAACTGAACGTGATCCCCGGCCAGGCCACGGCCTTCGTCGACGGGCGCATGCTGCCCGGCGGCGAGGCCGAGTTCACCGCCACCCTCGACGAGCTCACCGGCCCCGACGTCAGCTGGGAGTTCCACCACCGGGAGGTCGCCCTCGAAGCACCCGTGGACGGGCGGACCTACGCCGTCCTGCGCGAGTGCGTCGAACGGTTCGACCCGGACGGTCACGTGGTGCCCTTCTGCATGGCGGGCGGCACCGACGCCAAGCAGTTCTCCCGGCTCGGCATCACGGGCTACGGCTACTCCCCGCTGAAGCTGCCACCCGGCTTCGACTACTGGTCCCTCTTCCACGGCGTGGACGAGCGGGTCCCCGTGGCGGCCCTCCACTTCGGCGTCCGCGTCCTCGACCGCGCGCTGCGGACCCTGTGAACGGGGCCCGGTGATGGCCGCCGCGCAGACCTGCCCGTACGGGAGCTGGCCCTCGCCGATCGACGCCGCTCTCGCGGCCTCGCTCGACGGACGCCCCGAATACCTCGGCACGGTCGGCCCCGAGGTGTGGTGGACCGAGCCCCGGCCGCAGGAGGCCGGCCGCCGCACCCTCGTGCGCCGCCGCCCCGCCGGGTCCGGGACCGAGGTCAGCGAGCTGCCCGCGCCGTGGAACGTGCGCAGCAGGTTCACCGAGTACGGCGGGCTGCCCTGGGCGGGCGCCGAGCGCGCGAGCGGCGGTCCCCTGCTGGTCTTCGTCCACTTCGCCGACCAGAGGCTGTACGCGTACGAGCCGGACGCGCCCGGCGCCCCCGAGCCGCGGCCGCTGACGCCGGTGTCCGCGACGGGCGGCGGGCTGCGCTGGGCCGATCCGGTGCTGCGCGGGGACGAGGTCTGGTGCGTGCTGGAGGAGTTCACCGGGCCCGCGCCGACCGATGTGCGCCGGGTGCTGGCCGCCGTCCCGCTGGACGGATCGGCCGCGGGGGACCGCGCCGCCGTACGGGAGCTCACCGACGACCGGTACCGCTTCACCACGGGCCCCCGGCTCTCCCCGGACGGGCGGCGGGCGGCCTGGCTGGTGTGGGACCACCCGCTGATGCCCTGGGACGGGACCTTGCTGCAGCTGGCCGAGGTCACCGCGGAGGGGGAGCTGTCCGGTGCGCGGACGGTCTTCGGCGGTCCCGACGAGTCCGTCGCCCAGGTGGAGTGGACGGCTGACGCGACCCTCCTCGCGGTCAGCGACCGCGGCGGCTGGTGGAACCCGTACCGGGTGGACCCGGACACGGGGTGGGCCGTCAACCTGTGCCTGCGGGAGGAGGAGTTCGGCGGAGCCCTGTGGAAGCCCGGACTGCGCTGGATCGCCCCGCTCCCCGACGGGCTCGTCGCCGTACTGCACGGCCAGGGATCCTCGGTGCTCGGCATCCTGGACCCGGAGAGCGGCGACCTGGTGGACGCGGCCGGGCCCTGGACGGCCTGGCAGCCGACGCTCGCCGTGCACGGCAGCCGGGTCTACGGGGTCGCCGCGAGCCCGCGCAGCGCCTACGAGGTGGTCGAGCTGGACACCGCGAGCGGGCACGCCAGGGTCGTCGGCGCGCAGGGCGGGGACCCGGTGGACCCGGCCTACTACCCCGAGCCGCAGAGCCGCACCTTCCTCGGCCCGGACGACCGGCAGATCCACGCGCACGTCTACCCGCCGCACCACCCGGCCTGCCGGGCACCCGCCGACGAGCTGCCGCCGTACGTGGTGTGGGCGCACGGCGGGCCCACCGACCATGTGCCGCCCGTACTGGACCTGCACATCGCCTACTTCACCTCGCGGGGGATCGGCGTGGTGGAGGTGAACTACGGCGGCTCCACCGGCTACGGCCGCGCCTACCGGGAGCGGCTGCGCGAGCAGTGGGGTGTGGTGGATGTGGAGGACTGCGCGGCGGTGGCCCGCGCACTGGCCGCCGAGGGCACCGCCGACCCCGCCCGGCTCGCGATCCGCGGCGGCAGCGCGGGAGGCTGGACCGCGGCGGCGTCGCTGGCCGCGACCGACCTGTACGCCTGCGCGGCGATCATCTATCCGGTGCTGGACCTGCTGGGCTTCGCCGAGGAGACCCACGACCTGGAATCCCGCTACATCGACGGCCTGGCCGGGCCGCCCCAGACCCTCGCCGTCGTGAGCCGCGAGCGCTCGCCGGTGGCCAACGCCGACCGGATCACGGCGCCGTTCGTCCTGCTCCAGGGGCTGGACGACGCGGTCTGCCCCCCGGCGCAGGCGCAGCGGCTGACAGCCGCGATGCGGGGCCGGCCGGTCCCGTACGCCTATCTGGCCTTCGAGGGCGAAGGCCACGGCTTCCGCCGCGCCGACACCATGGTCCGGGCGCTGGAGGCCGAACTGTCGCTGTACGCACAGGTCTTCGGGATCGAACGCACCGACGTGCCCAGGCTACGCCTGGAGACCTCTTCGTGAAGCTCAGACCAGGACGAGCAGGCGCGTCTGCGCCTTGAGCTTCCTGCTCGCCGAACGGCTCTGCACGTACACCTCCAATTCGGGATTGTGGCCCGCCTTCACGGAGACCGTTCCGTGGATTCCCGTGCCGAAGAGCAGGCTGCGTGCCGCGTCGCCCGTGTACGCGCGGCCGGTCTGCTTTTCGACCACGATGACCTCCTTGTCGGGCTGGACCTGGACGCGCGTACCCAACTGGTAGTAGCAGGAACCGCGTTCGTAGGTCACGTCGGGATGCGCATCGACGAAGGAGCGGATGTTGGTTTCCGTATCCACCGGCAGCAGACGGTATTTGTCGGCCGCGATCGGTTCGAGGTTCGCCCGTACGTCGTCGACGGAAAGGTCCTGGCCGACCGCGAACAGGTTCTTCGTGCCGCGCACGCCCTTCTCCCGGCCGCGCAGGAAGCTGGTGGCGGCGGCGCGCACGGTGCCGATGGCCTCCTTGACGCCCTCCTGGGAGTCCGCGTCCCAGAGGGCGATGTTCCCCGCCGGGAAGCCGTAGTTCTGCGCGGTCCGCTTCGCCAGGGAGTTCGGCACGAGGATCGCGGAGGTCCAGTGGTCCGGGAGCCCGCCCATCCTGGCGGTGATCCGGTCGAGCCAGGGGCCGAGCACGGCCATGTCGCCGTCGTGCCGGCGGTCGCCGCCGGAGGCGTTCTCCTCGCCGTCCGTCACCACGATCTGCAGGAAGCTGTGCTCGCCGTACTCCTCCCAGATGTGGTCGAGGTCGTCCAGGGATTTCAGGGAGGCCTCGATGAGCGCCGTCGCGCCGTTCTTCACCTTGTACAGGCCCCGCATGGACGGAAGGTGCTTCACGTCCATGTCCCAGACCAGGTTCTCCACCCGGTGGTCGAAGGAATAGAGGCTGATCCGCGTCTCATGGCCGAGGCTGTCCGATTCGGCTTTCAGTCCTGAGACGAACTCGTCGACGACGCGGATGAGTTGGTTCTGGTGCTGGTACATGGAACCCGAACAGTCCACCACCAGCGCGACGTGGTTCACCTTGTGCCGGATCTTGTGTGCGGACATGAATGTGCTCCTTCTGCGAAGCTCCCCGAGTGATGCGTTCACACTATGGGGAGCCACTGACAACGGAGCTTGACGGACGCTCAGCCGCGAGAGGGGCACCTCACGCGGTGTGCAGCCAGACGCGCAGCGGGCCGATCGCGGTGAATCCGTTGCGCAGTGCGGCGTCCAGGTCCTCGCCGTGCTCGTAGCCGACCACCGGCAGGTCCGGCCGGCGGGCTGCGATCGCGGCCAGCGTGCCCGCCCAGGCCGTGTCGGTGCCGACCCCGTCACGGGCGAACAGGTTGGAGACGCCGATCGCGCCGGCGCAGGTGTGCGCGACGGCCCCGGCGACGATCCGGTCGCCGACGCGGCCGGCGAGGAAGGCGCTGTCACCGCCGAGCAGGGAGGGCCGGAACAGCCCGGTGGCCTCCTCGCCGTCCCACGCGGCCTCCCAGACGGCCAGTTCCGCGGCGTCGCGGACCTCGGACCACCGCGGGGCGTCCGGGGCCGCCGCCGGGACCGCCGCCCCGGCCGGACGGTGGATCCACTGGGCCTCGAAGAGGACCTCGAAGCCGTGCCCGGCCAGGTCCAGGGCGGCGAAGCTGTCCTTCACCGAGCAGCCGGGGGAGGAGGTGTCGACGGGCGGGAGCACGCTCGCCGCCGCCACGCCCGCGTCCAGGGTCACGGCATCGGGGTACAGCGGCGGCGTCCGTACCGTGCTCAGCCAGAGGTCCCGGCCGTCGTACCGCGGCGACAGGCCGTGCGCGCGGCAGACGGCGTCGCACCAGCCGGCGTTGTTCAGCGCCGCCCGGCGGCGCAGCGCCGCACTCGTCTCATCCGTGATCACGAGCTTGATCGTGTCACAGCCCCCCAAGGGCTGTCCCGTAATCCCCGGCGGGCGCACGACGACAGCTACGGCACCTCGCTGCGTTGTCGGAACGCCCGCATACGCCCAGTATGAGGACGCCCCTCCGCCTTGCGATGCACCGCATCTGACGCCGTGCGC
>NZ_MQUR01000096.1 GCF_001953875.1 Streptomyces amritsarensis | reverse complement strand
GTGGAACCCGGGCGGGCGGGGTTCCACCGGCGCCGCCGCGTCAGGGGCCGAGGACGACGGTGACGACCGTGCAGACGTCGCCGCCGTCCTCGTCGCGGACCTCGCTGCGCAGGGTGAGCCGGTGATAGCCCCCGACGCGTTCCAGGCGCTCCAGCACGGAGGTGGTGGACAGCTGGTCCCCGGCGACGATCGGGCGCCTCGGGACCACCCGTTGCGAGTGGTGGATGGCCTGCGTGGTGTCGAACCCGAACCCGGGGTCCTCCAGCAGGGTCCGGGTCACCATCCCCGCCACCGTCACGACGAAGGTGGGGGGCGCGATGATGTCGGCGTAGCCCAGGGCGCGGGCGGCGGCCGGGTCCCGGTAGACCGGGTTCGGGTCGCGGACCGCCTCGGCGAAGGCGCGGATGTCGGTCCTCGTGGCGAGGTACGGCTCCGCGCTGTGGAAGAGCCTGCCGGTGTACGCGGCGTCGGGGGCCATGCTTCTCCTGTTCCGGATGTGCGGGGTCAGCGCACGCGCCGGCGGTAGGCGCGAGCGGCGAGTGGGAGGAAGACGGTGAGGATCAGGGCCGACCACAGCAGCGTCCCCGCGACCTCCCGGCCGGCGGGGGCTCCCGAGAGCAAGGCCCGTACCGCGTCGGTGGCCCAGGTGACCGGGTTGGCCGCTGCCCAGGCCCGTACCCAACCGGGCATGTCCTCCGTCGCGACCAGTACGGAGCTTCCGAAGGCGAGCGGGAAGAGGAACAGCGTCGCCAGCGTCTGAACCCCGGAAGGTGTACGGGCTTTGAGTCCCAGCAGGGTCCAGATCCAGCACAGGGAGAACGCGAAGAGCAGGATCAGCGCGCCGGCCGCGGCCACCCCCAGGACGCCGCCCGCCGGACGGAACCCGATCGCCGCTCCGACCGCGGCCATCACCGCGAGGGACAGTCCGTAGCGGACCAGGTCGCCCAGGACGGCGCCCAGCAGCGGTGCGGTCCGCGCGATCGGCAGGGTGCGGAACCGGTCGAACAGCCCTTTTTCCAGGTCGGTGTTGAGGGACAGTCCGGTGCCCAGGGTCGAGAGCACCACCATCTGCACAGCGATGCCGGGGAGTGCGAAATCGCGGTAGGTACGCCAGTCCCCCGCCATCGCCTCGCCCATGAGGAAGACGAACAGCGTGACGTATATGAGCGGCTGGAGGACGAAGCCGACGGTCTCCTCCGGCACGGTCCGCAGTCGGCTGACGCTGCGCCAGGCCAGGGTCAGTGACTGGCCGATGGCAGCGCGGACCGGGCGGGCCGGGCCGGGCTCCTCAGTCGCGGACAGCACGGGTGGCTCCTTCCGGGAAGGCCCCGGCCGGGTTCCGGCCGCCGGTCAGGGCCAGGAACACCTCGTCGAGGCTCGGATAGCCCAGTGAGATCTCGCCGGCGGTGAGCCCGCCGTCGATCAGCTGCCGGGCGAGGTCGGGGAAGGCCGCGGCGTCCTCCAGGCTCATGCGGACGACGTCCCCCTCGGCTTCGGCGGGCCGGCCGGTGAGCGCGGCGGCGGCCCGTGCGACGGCCTCGGCGCGGGACCGGTCGGGCGGGTGGAACTCCACCCGCCGCCCGCCGACGCGCTGCTTGAGCCGGCGGGGCGGGCCGGTGACGACCACGCGGCCCCGGTCCAGGACGACCACGTCGTCGGCGAGCCGGTCCGCCTCCTCCAGGTACTGGGTGGTGAGCAGGACCGTCGTGCCCTGTGCCACGACGTCCAGGACGAGGCTCCACAGCTCGCCGCGGCTGCGCGGGTCCAGGCCCGTGGTCGGCTCGTCGAGGAACAGCACCCGGGGGCGCCTGACCAGGCACGCCGCGAGGTCGAGACGCCGTCGCATGCCCCCGGAATAGGTCCGCACGAGACGCCCGGCGGCCTCGGACAGCCGCAGCAGGTCCAGTAGTTCGGCGGCCCGGTTGCGGGCGGCCTGCCGGGAGAACCCGTTCAGCCGGGCCACCAGGACGAGGTTCTGCGTGCCGGTCATCATGTCGTCGACGGCCGTGAACTGCCCGGTCACGCCGATGGCGCCGCGCACCCGGCCGGCCTCGCGGACGACGTCGTGCCCGGCCACCGACGCCCGCCCCGCGTCCGGGGGCAGCAGGGTCGTCAGGGTCCGCACCACGGTGGTCTTGCCGGCACCGTTGGGACCGAGCAGGCACAGCACGCTCCCCTCCGGTGCGGCCAGGCTCACCCCGTCCAGCGCGGTGGCTCCGCCGAAGCGCTTGACGAGGTCCTCCGCCTCGATGGCGAACCGCCCCCGGTCACCCGCCGATGGCATGCGCACCGCCGTCCACATGGACGATCTCCCCCGTGGTGGCGGGGAACCAGTCCGACAGCAGGGCCGCGCAGGCACGCGCCGTGGGCTCGAAGTCGTCCCCGCGCCAGCCCAGTGGCGCCGTCTCGTCCCACTCGTCGGTCCCGAAGCCGGGGACGCTGCGCGCCGCCACGCTCCGCAGGGGACCGGCGGCCACGAGGTTGACGCGGATGCCGTGCGGGCCGAGGTCACGGGCGAGGTAGCGGGAGCACGCCTCCAGGCCCGCCTTGGCCACGCCCATCCAGTCGTAGCCCGACCAGGTGCGCGAGGCGTCGTAGTCCAGGCCCACGATGGAGCCGCCGGAGCCCATCAGCGGGAGGCATCCCATCGCCAGCGACTTCAGGGAGTACGTGGACACCTGCAGTGCGGTGGCGACGTCCGGCCACGGTGTGTGGAGGAAGTTGCCGCCGAGCGCGGACTGCGGGGCGAACGCGATGGCGTGGAGGACGCCGTCGAGTCCCTCCACGTGCTCCCCCACGCGTTCGGCCAGCGAATCCGTCTGGGCGGGGTCCGTGACGTCGAGTTCCACGACCGGGGGCGGTTGCGGGAGTCGCTGGGCGATGCGCCGTACGAGGCTCATGCGGCCGTAGCCGGTCAGGACGACCTCCGCTCCCTCCTGCTGGGCGACGCGGGCGACGTGGAAGGCTATGGAGGAGTCGGTGAGGACGCCGGTGACGAGAAGGCGCTTCCCGGTGAGGATGCCCATGTGTTTCTCCTTCGGTCGGTGCGGAGGGCTAGAAGCCCATGGAGGAGCCGCCGTCGACGGGGAGCACCGCGCCGGTGACGTAGGCGGCCTCGTCGCTCGCCAGGAACCGGACGGCGTGGGCGACTTCCGCGGGTGCCGCGCTCCGGCCGAGGGGGATGTCGCGGATGTACTGCTGCTGCAGTTCGGCGGGCAGGCCGGCGGTCATGTCGGTCTCGATGAAGCCGGGCGCGACGATGTTGACGGTGATGCCGCGCGGGCCGAGTTCCCGGGCGAGACTGCGGCCGAAGCCGATCAGGCCCGCCTTCGACGCGGCGTAGTTCGTCTGGCCGGCCGCTCCCTGGAGGGCGACCACGGACGAGACGAGCACGATGCGGCCGTAGCGTGCCCGGACCATGCCCCGGACGGCCCGCTTGACGACCCGGTAGGCGCCGGTGAGGTTGGTGTCGAGGACCGAGGTGAAGCCGTCCTCGGGCATGCGGGCGAGCAGCTGGTCCTTGACGATGCCCGCGTTGACGACGAGTACCTCGACGCGGCCCTGGCTCTCCTCCACCTCCGCGAAGGCCCGTTCCACCTGTGCGGGGTCGGTGATGTCGCAGACGGCGCCGGGCAGGCCGGCGGGCGGCTCACCGGTGCGGTACGTGACCGTCACCCGCTCGCCCGCCTCCTGCAGGGACCGGGCCACGGCGAGTCCGATCCCCCGGTTCCCGCCGACGACCAGACAGGAACGGTTCATGCCTTCTCCCCCTTCCGGTCGCGGCGCGCTCAACGGCCGGACCCGGCCCGGCCCGCCAGCAGGTCCGCGATGTGCGGGTTGAGCGCGTACCGCTCCAGTACCGCGGGGGGAAGGTCCCGGGCACCGCTGACGGTGCCGATGCAGCGGTCCGCACCGCACAGGCAGGCGAAGGGACCGACCATCTCCCACTCGGTCGACGGGTAGAAGAACGTCAGTTCCTCGCCCGCGGCGATCGGGCGCAGCGCCACCACCTGGAGCCGGACGGTGTCCACACGGGTGTTCGGGTCGCAGGAGTGGTTCAGGTGGCGCACCCGGGGGCCGTCGATGTGGCGGCCGCCGACGTCGATGGTGTAGATCGACGGGGCGTCGGCCTCGATGCATGCGCCGAGGTCGGTGACGACCTGCCCGGCGGCCACGTCGTACGCGGCGGCGACGCCGTTGCCGTAGCTGAGGTCGTGGAGGGGGGTGAGCGTATCGGACTGCATGGTCTTCCTTCTGTTGCGTCCGCGGCGGTGGGTCGCCGCGGGTGGTGTCTCTGATCGGCGGGGTGGGTGGTGCGGACGCCGGAGGTCCGGCCAGCCGCGCCGGTGGTCAGCGGGCGGTCAGCGGGCGGTGTCGTCCCCGCCCCCGTCCATGAGGTCCAGCAAGGTCTCCGCGAACCCGTTCACGGTGGGGTTGTCGCGCAGGGCCGTGGGGCGCAGACCCGGCACCAGCGCCTTGAGGCGGCGGATGACGGTCATCGTGCGCAGGGAGTCCAGGCCGAGGTCGAAGAAGCGGTGCTCGGGGTCGAGCGCGGCGGCGTCCGGCAGGTCGAGCGCCGCGGCCACGACCTCCCGCACCTGTCCCCGCAGCAGGGCGCGGCGCTCCGCGCGGCCCGCCCGTTCCAGCGCGGCCGAGAGCGCGTCGGTGGGGTTACTGCTCAGGGCGGGCACGGGAGCGGGGTGGGCCGGGGCGGCCTCGTGCGCCAGCAGGGGCGTCGGCGTACGGGTCGCGTAGGCGGCGGCCATCCGCGGCCAGTCGGCGTCGGCGACGACCCACTGCGTGTCGCGGGCCCCGATGACGTGGTCCAGGGCTGCCACGGCGCGTTCCCCGGCCATCAGGCGCATGCCGGTCGCCGTGATCAGGCCGGCTTCCGGGGTGCCGTCCAGGCCGGTGGCCCACGTGCCCCAGTTGACGACGTGCGCCTCGCGGCCCGTGCGGCGCCTCAGGTGCAGGAGTGCGTCCTGGAAGGCGCCCGCGGCTGCGTACGCGGCCATGGAATGGGAGCCCAGCAGCGCCGTGGTGGAGGAGTAGCACAGGAACTCCTCGACCGGCAGGTCCGCGCTCAGCCGGTGCAGCACGGCGGTGCCCGTGACCTTGGGCCGCAGCACGTCGGCGAGCCGCCGCGCGTCGAGCTCCGCCAGTGGCGTGACGTCCTCGGCGAAGGCCATGTGGTAGATGCCGCGCAGGGCGGGCAGGTCGCCGCCGAAGCGGGCGAACAGGGTGCCCATCGCGTCCTCGTCGGCGACGTCGGCCCGTACCGCGGTGAGTTCGGCGCCTTCGCCGCGGACCGCGTCGGCCACGGTGTCCGGGACGCCGCGGCGGCCGACGACCACGAGGTGACGTGCGCCGAGCCGCACGAGGCGTCGCAGCAGGAGCGGCCCCAGCCGCCCCGTCGCCCCCACCACCAGGTGCGCGCCGTCGGGGTCCACGGGCCGGGGCCGCGCGGGTCCGGGGAGCACCGCGCGGACCAGCCGCGGAACGAGCCGGACGCCGTCGCGGTACGCGCACTGCACGCCGGACCCGCCCGAGGCCAGTTCGGCCCGGACGGCCGTGGCACAGGTGGCGCCGTCGGAGGTGTCCAGGTCGATCAGGCCGCCCCAGGACTCCGGGTGTTCCAGGGAGAAGCACCGTCCCATGCCCCACAGTTGGGCCTGGGCGGGGTCGGTGTCGTGGTCGCCGACGGCCTGTGCGAGCGAGGTGACCAGCCAGAGGCGGGCGCCGCCGCCCCGGCGGCCGACGGCTTGGAGGAGGTGCAGGGTGTCGGCGGCGAGGCGTACGGCCGCCGCGGCGTCCGTGCCGTCCCCGGGTGCCGTGGCGGGCGCGGCGCAGTGGACGATGTGCCGTACGTCCGCCAGGTCCCCGAGCCGTTCCAGGACCGCCTCGGCGGACAGCCCGGTCAGCTCCGCGGTGTCCACTGTCCGGCAGGGCATCCCGGACGCGCGGATCTGTGCGGCCAGCGAGGCGCCGACGCCGTTGCGGCCCGTGAGGACGAGAACCGCCCCGTCCCGTCCGTCCGGCGCGTCCGTGGCCGTGGGCAGCGGTTCGGGCCGCCATTCGACTCGGTGCACCCATGCCGCGGGCACCGGGGCATGGGCTGCCGTACGCCGTATGCGCACGCCCCTGGCCCGGCCGATCCGTACGTCGTCCCGGTACCAGTCCAGGTCGGCGACCACGGATCCGTCGCCGTCGTCGCGGGTCGCGGCCGTCACCCGAAAGCCGGCCGCCGTGTCCGCGGCGCCGCCGGCGGGGAAGCGGAAGCGGAAGCGGTCCACTCCGGTGACCACGGCGCTGCCGCCCTGCCCGCTTGCCTGCGGGAAGCAGGCGGCGAGCGTCTGGAAGCCGGCGTCGACGAGCGCCGTACCCGGCTCGTGGCGCGGTGTCCCCCCGCTGTCGCCCTCGGAGGGGAGCAGGTCGGCGGCGGCGAGGCCGTCGCCCCGCCGGAGCAGGTGGAGTGCCCACAGCCCGTCGCCGTACTCGATCCCGGCGGCGGCCAGATCGGCCCGGTGGGCGGCGGGGTCCACGGCTTGCAGCCCGGCGGGTTCCGCGAGCGCGTCCCGCGCCTGCGGGGCCGCCCCGGACGTGTGGAACGGGTCGGCGTCGTCCGCGTCGTCCGGATGCAGGCGCGCAGAAGCGTACAGGGTCCACGAGCGTTCACCGGCGGCCCGGCCGTGGAACTCCAGCGAGGCGGGTCCGCCCTCGGCCGTGGCGGCCCGCAGGCAGGTCTGGACGGTGACCCCGGCACCGGACGGGAGCACGAGCGGGCCGTGCACGGTCAGGTCCCGGACGGTAACGGGCCCCAGGCCCGCTTGCCCCGCGGCCTCCAATGCCGTCCGCAGGTACGCGGACAGCGGGAGCAGGGCGCGTCCGGCCACGTGGTGCTGGTCGAGCGGTGCGTGGTGTCCGGCGCGCAGCCGCGCCTGCCACAGGAAGGTTCCGGGCAGTGCGGCCGCCTCGGTCATCTCTCCCGGCAGCGGCGCGGAGCCGGCGGCGCCGCCTCCGCGGCCGGCCGGCGGCCTGGCCGTGGTCCAGTGCCGGCGGCGCTCCCACGCGAGCCGCGGCAGGTCCAGCAGCCGGCCCTGTCGGGACCACAGCTCCCAGGGCAGGGAGGCCCCGAGGCGGTACAGGCCGCCGAGGGAGGTCAGGAAGGCCTCGCGCGGATCGGTGTCGCGGCGCAGCGTGGGCAGGACGTGTGCGGGAGCCCCCGCCTCCCGCAGGGTCGCCGCGACATCCCGGGTCAGTACTGGGTGCGGGCTGACTTCGACGTAGGTGGTGAATCCCGCTTCCGCCGCTCGCCGGACGGCCTCCGCCAGCCGGACGGGGGCGCGCAGGTTGTCGGCCCAGTAGGCGGCGTCGCACAACGGCTCGGTCCCGGAGCGCCCGCCCACGGTGGTGAAGAAGGGTATCTCCGGTGTCCGGGGCCGCAGGTCCGCCAGCGCCTCGCGCAGCGGCGCGAGCAGGGGGTCCATCTGGGGCGAGTGCGAGGCGACATCGACCCGCACGGTACGGGCGTCGACCTCGTCCTCGTCGCACGACGCGACGAGTCGGCGCACCGCGTCCGGGTCCCCGGAGACGACGACGGCCCGGGGTCCCGGGACGACGGCTATGCCGAGGGTCCGGTCGAGCCCGGTCCGGGCGAGGCGGCCGCGCATGCGCTCCTCGGACTCCCCGACCACGGCCATGGCCCCGGCTCCGGCGACCTCGGTGAGCAGAGCCGACCGGCGGCAGATGACCTGCACCCCGTCGGCGAGGTCGAGCGCCCCTGCGACGACGGCGGCCGCCACCTCGCCCATGGAGTGCCCGATCACGGCTGCGGGCCGTACGCCGTGGGCCCTCCACATCGCGGCCAGGGCCACCTGCATCGTGAACAGCAGTGGCTGTACGGCGTCCACGCCTTCGGGAAGGCGTCCCGAGCGGAGCACCTGCTCCACCGAGAAGCCGGCTTCGGCCCGGACGAGGGGGTCGATGTCCGCGACCGCGCGGGCGAAGGAGGACTCCTCGCTGAGCAGGCGCCTGCCCATGTCCTCCCACTGGGATCCCTGCCCGGAGAAGACCCACACGGGCCCGCGGCCTCCGGGCGTGGGGGTGTCCGTCTTCCGCTCCGCCGCCGGGGCGTCAGGGGCTTGGGCGTGGGCGCGGAGCCCGCGGGCGAGCTCGGCCCGGTCGGCGGCGACCACCGTGAGACGGCAGGGCTCGTGCGAGCGGCGTGTCGCGAGCGTGTGCAGGATGTCGCCGGGAGCGGCTTCCTGATGACTCGTCAGCCAGTCAGCCAGCCTCCCGGCCTGCGCCCGCAGTGCGGCCGGTGAGCCGGCGGAGACGGGGAACAGCATCGGCCGGCCCGGGACCGTGCTCCGCCGGCCGTCGGGCGCGGGCTCGGCCGCGGGTGCGGGTGCTTCCTCGACGATCAGGTGGGCGTTGGTGCCGCCGAAGCCGAAGCCGCTCACTCCTGCCCGGCGCGGCCGGCCGGGCCGGTGTCGCCAGGGCGTGTTGGCCGTGACGACCTTGACCGGCAGACGGTCGAAGGGAATGTGGGGGTTGGGGCGGTCGAAGTGGAGGCTCGGCGGCAGCTGGCCGTTGGCCAGGCTCAGGACGACCTTGATGAGGCCGGCGATTCCGGCGGCCGCCTCCAGGTGTCCGATGTTGGTCTTCACGGAGCCGATGAGCAGGTCCTGTGCCCGGGGCCGGTCCGGCGGCGCCAATGCCGCCGCGATGCCTTCCAGTTCGAGGGGGTCGCCGAGTTCGGTGCCGGTGCCGTGTGCCTCGACGTAGTCGATGCCGTCCGGCTCGGTGACGCCTGCGGCGCCCAGCGCGACGCGGATCACGGCGTGCTGGGCATCGGGGTTGGGTGCCATGAGCCCGTTGGAGGCGCCGTCCTGGTTGACCGCACCGGCCCGCAGTACGGCGAGGACGGTGTCGCCGTCGCGCTGTGCCCGCGAAAGCGGTTTGAGGACGACGAGCCCGCATCCCTCGCCGCGTCCGTAGCCGTCCGCGCCGGCGGCGAAGGCCTTGCTGCGACCGTCGGCCGCCATGACCCCGGCGTCCTCGAAGTTGACGGTCGCCGCCGGGGACAGCAGCAGGTTGACGCCGCCGGCGAGTGCCAGGTCGCACTCGCCGCTGCGCAGGCTCTGCATCGCGAGGTGGACCGCCACCAGCGAGGACGAGCAGGCGGTGTCGACGACCATGCTGGGGCCGTGCAGCCCGAGGGTGTAGGAGATCCGGTTGGCGATGATGCTCAGCGCGGATCCGGTTCCGCTGAAGGCGTCCACGCGCTCGATGTCGTTCATCTGGAGCATGGCGTAGTCGGACGCCGAGGCGCCGACGAACACGCCTGCCGCGCCGCCCCGCAGGGAACGGGGCGGGATCCCGGCGTGCTCCAGGGCCTCCCAGGCGACTTCGAGCATCAGCCGCTGCTGGGGGTCGACGGCCGCCGCCTCGCGCGGCGAGATGCCGAAGAACTCCGCGTCGAAGGCCGCCGGGTCCTCTGTGAGGAAGCCGCCCCGGGACGGGGTACGGGCCAAGACCTCTTCTCCGCCCGCCGCCTCGGCGGCGGCCCACCGGCCGGGGGGTACGGGGCCGGTCGCGTCGCGGCCCTCGCGCAGCAGGCGCCAGAACGCGGCGGGTGTGTCGCCGCCGCCGGGAAAGCGGCAGCCGATCCCGATGACCGCGACGGGTTCGCCGGCGGCCCCTGTCGCGGTGTCGGGCGCGGAGTCCGCGGCGGGCGCCGCGTCGGCGGCCGGCGCGTCGGTGAGGTGCCGGACGAGCGAGGCCACCGTGGGTGCCCGGTAGCCGACGACCGGGGACAGCGGACGGTCGAGCAGGTCCTCCAGCGCACCGGACAGCTGGACCAGCATGCGCGAACCGACGCCGTAGTCGGCCAGGGGGCGGTCCTCGTCGATGGTGTCGGCCGCCAGGTCGAGTTCGGCGGCCAGCCAGGCGGTCAGCCAGGCCCGCAGTGCCTGCTCGTTCATGGCGGTCACCATTCCGTCTCGTCGTGGTACAGGGAGCCTTCGGCGAAGGCGGCGGCACAGGATCCGCGGCGGATCTTCCCGCTGCTGGTCTTGGGCAGTGCCCCCGGACGGACGAACACCACCTCGGCGACGTCGACGCCGTGGTGCACGGACACCGCCCGGCGCGCGGTGCGCACCGCCTCGTCCCGGGTGAGGTCGGGCCGGGCACGGCGTGCGCGGCGCAGTTCGACGGCGATCACGAGCCGTTCACCGGCGTCGCCGGGGGCGGCGAAGGCGGCCACCGCGGCGGGCTCGAGCACGGCCAGCGCGTCCGTGACGGTCGCCTCGACGTCCCCGGGGTAGTGGTTGCGGCCGTCGATGATGACGAGGTCCTTGCGGCGTCCTGTGAGGAAGAGCTCCTTCTCGCTCAGGAAGCCCAGGTCGCCGGTGCGCAGCCAGACGGGCCCCGTGGCCCCGCCGTCGGCGGTGGTGAGGACGGCCCCGAACGTGTCGGCCGTCTCCTGCGGTCGGCGCCAGTAGCCCGCCGCCACGTTGGGCCCGCTGACCCAGATCTCGCCGACGGTCCCGTCCGGCACCTCCTGACCCGTCCCGGGGTCGGCGACGGCCACGTGCAGACCGGGCAGCGGGGTGCCGCAGCCGACGAGGCCCCAGGCCCGCGGGGCGTCCGCGTCGCAGGGCAGCGCCGTGCCGCGTGCGACGGCGTCGCGGTCGAAGGAGCGGATCACCGCACCGTCCGGGGCGGTGGTCACGCCGAGGGTCGCCTCGGCCAGGCCGTAGCCGGGAGCGTGCCCGCTCAGTGTGAATCCGCACGGGGCGAAGGCCTCGGTGAACGCCACGACGCTCTTGGGGCGGACCTGTTCACTGCCGTTGCACAGGGTGTGCAGGGAGTCCAGGCGCAGTCCGGCGCGCTGTTCGGCGGTCACGCGGCGCACGCACAAATCCAGGGCGAAGTTGGGGGCCGCGGTCCACGTGCCGCGGTGGCGGCTGACGAGTTCGAGCCAGCGGTGGGGCCGCTGGATGAACGCCGTGGGGCTCAGGTGCACGGCGTGCGCGCCGACGCTGAGCGGCATGGCCACGCCGGTGATGAGCCCGAGGTCGTGGAAGTACGGCAGCCAGGACACGATGACGTCCTCGGCGACGAGCTGGGAGCGCACGCTGCTCTGGCGGGCGGCGGCGAGCAGGTTCCCGTGGCTGACGATCACGCCCCGGGGCGAGGACGTGGACCCGGAGGTGTACTGCAGGTAGGCGGGTGCCTCCGGCCGCACCGGGGGGCCGCCCGCGGCAGCCGGCGTCCGGGGCAGCTCGTCGAGCCGTACGACGGGCAGTTCGTCCCCCAGGTCCGTGCGGCCCAGCTCCCGCACGGCCTCCACGCTCTCGGCGACGGTCAGGAGGCAGGCCGGGGCGCTGTCCCGCAGGATGCCCCGGAGGCGGTCGTTGCTCCGGTACGCCTCCGGCGCGTGGAGGGGTACGGCGATGACTCCGGCGTACAGGCAGCCGAGGAAGCCCACGAGGTAGTCCAACCCCTGCGGGGCCAGCACGGCGGCGCGGTCTCCCGGGGCGCAGTGCCGCAGCACCGCCTCGGCCGCGGCGCGGGCCCTCGCGTCGAGCTGCCGGTAGCTGAGGCCGGTGGGGACGCCCCGGCGGTCCTTCGCGTACTCCACGAAGGTGAAGGCGGGCGCGGACCCGGCTGTGGCGGCGTTGCGGCGGACCAGGGTCACCAGATCGCCGGCCGCCTCGCCGGGAAGTCGTTCCGGACCAGAGAGTGGCATGTGTGGATCTTTCTCGTGCGAGCGGGTTCAGCGCTCGAAGAGGTCGCGCAGGTAGGTGGCGGACCGGTGCTCGAGGTGCTCGGTGAGCAGCCGTCGGGCGTCGGCCTTGTCCTGCGCAGGGACCGTGTCGGCGGCGAGGCCGAGTTCCGCCGTCCGGGCGAGGGCGTAGAACTCCTCGCGGAGCAGGGAACAGGTCACGGCGTCGAAGTGGCGTCCGTCGACGAAGAAGTAGTCGCGCAGGACGCCCTCGACGACGAATCCCGCGTCGACGATGATCTGCAGCATGTGCTTGTTGTGGGTGCCGAGGGTCATCTGCACCCTGCGGGCGTCGAGCGCGTGGAAGAGGTGGTTGAGGAGGAGGACGTTCGCCTCGACCCCGTAGCCCTGGGTCCACAGACCGGAGGCTCCGATGACCGACCCGATGGTGTAGCTGCCGTGGTAGGCCAGCGGACCCCAGTTGACCGCGCCGATCCGCTCGCCCTCGTGGGTGACGACCATCAGGAAGGACATGCCGCCCTGACGGGCGGCCTGCTGGATCTCCGGGCCGGTGAGCAGCTGCCGGGCGCCCGAGGAATAGGTGCTGGCGGCGGTCATCGACCAGTCGGCGATGCGCTCGAAGTCGGCCTCGGTGCAGCGCTGGAGCGAGACGAAGTCCCCCCGCATCAGCCCTCCCAGCGGCGTACGGCCAGTACGGCATTGTGGCCGCCGAACCCGAAGGAGTTGCTGATGGCCGTCCGTACGGTGTGCTCCTGGGCCCGGTTGGGGACGAAGTTGAGCTCCGTGTCCTCGGGGTCGTCGCAGTTGAGGGTGGGCGGCACGATCCCGTGGGCCATGGCCTGCATCGTGGCGATCAGTTCCACCGTGCCCGCACCGGCGATCAGGTGGCCGATCATCGACTTGATGGAGCTGATCGGGATGCGGGTGGCGTGGTCGCCGAACACCGCCCGTATCGTCTCCACCTCGGTGCGGTCGTTGAGGACGGTGCTGGTGCCGTGTGCGTTGATGTAGTCGACGTCCTCGGGGCGCAGTCCGCCGTCCTCCAGGGCCGCGGTGAGGGCGCGCCGGGCGCCGAGGCCCTCGGGGTGGGGGGCGGTCGAGTGGTAGGCGTCGGTCGTGGCCCCGTACCCGACGATCTCGGCCAGGATGGGCGCACCCCGGCGCAGTGCGTGCTCGAGCTCCTCGACGACGACGATGCCGGCGCCGGCCCCGAACACGAATCCGTCCCGGGCGCGGTCGAAGGGACGGCTGGCCCTGTGCGGTTCGTCGTTGCGGCGGGTCAGTGCCCGCAGGTTGGCCATGGCGGCCACGTCGAGCCGGCTGATCGGGTCGTCGGCACCCCCGGCGATCACCGCGTCGACGCGTCCGGCACGGATCATGTGGACGGCTTCGCCCACGCAGGTGGCGCCCGTGGCGCAGGCCGTGATGATGGCGCCGGTGGGGCCTTCGGCGCCGTAGCGCATGGCCACCTCGCCGGAAGGGTTGTCCGGGGCGCCGCCGATGGCGTAGTTGGAGTTGATGGACTTGGGGCCGCGCTCCAGCATCTGCTCGACGGCTGCGATGCCGGCGATGTTGGCGCCGTAGCCGGACCCGATGAGCACGCCGAGGCGGTGTCCGGTGCCTTCGGGCATTTCGAGGCCGGACTGCTTCATGGCCTGGACGGACGCCGCGACGGCGTAGCGGCCGAAGTGGTCCATGCGGCGGCTCTCGCGCCGGGACATGTACTCCAGCGGATCGAAGTCGACGACCTCGGCCGCGATGCGGGTGGGCAGGTCGGAGGCGTCGAACCGGGTGATCGGTCCGATGCCGCTGCGGCCCGCGACCAGCGCGGCCCAGAGGTCCTCGACGGTGTTGCCGAGCGCGGTGACCACACCCGCTCCGGTGATGACGACGCGTCGGCGGCCGACGCCGCTGTCCGAGGGGTTGGGCATGGGAAGTCCTTCGGTGTTCGTTGAGGTGTCCGCCCTGTCCGGGCATGCGGTGGTTGCGGCGCCGCGAGGGGGCGCAGCGGGCGTGTTCAGTCCTGGGCCGCGACTGCGGGTACGAAGGTGCTGCCGGGCCGGGCCGTGTGGGCGAGCCGCTGCACGGTCCACTCCCGCAGCCTGCGGGTGTCGGTCTTGCCCCGGCGGGTGATCGGGAAGCGGTCGGTCACCAGGACGTGGTTGGGGTGTTCGTAGCCGGGCAGTGCCTCGCAGAGGCGTCGGCGCCATACGCGTGGATCGCCGGCGTCCGGGTCCTCGACGACGAACACGAGGGCGTGTCCTCGCCGTTCGTCCGTGAGCGGGACGACCCGCACGGGTCGGCCGCAGGACGACTCCGCCTTGCGTTCCAGGACGTCGGGGTAGAGCGTGTGCCCCAGCCGGTGGACGGCGGCGTTGCGGCCGAGTACGTGCAGGTTGCCCGCGTGGTCGAAACAGCCCACGTCGCCCGTAGGGTGGTCGGCGGTGGACGGGGGCGGGGTCAGTTTTCCGTCCGCCGTCAGGTAGCCCGCCATCAGGTCCGCGCCGGTGATCCGGATCTCGCCGACCTCACCGGCGGGCAGCGGCAGGCCGGACGGGTCGGTGATGCGCACCTTCAGGCCGGGCAGGACCCGGCCGCAGCCCGCCGGGTTGTCGGGGGTGGCGTAGGCGATGTTGCCCGCCTCCGTGCTGCCGTATCCGTCGAGCAGGGGCCCGCCCGCGGTCCGGACGAAGTCCTCCTGCAACATCGGGTCGAAGGGGGCGCCGCCGGTGCACCACATGCGTACCCCGTCCAGCCCCGCGCACAGTGCGGGGCGGCGGCGCATCAGGTTGACGACGCTCCGGTACGTTGCGGGGGTGGCGTCGACCACGGTGGCGCCGCATCGCGCGCCGGCGTCCAGCGCCCGGTCGAGTCGGCCGTACGGGGCGACGAGGAGTGAGCCTCCGCCCAGCGCCGCGAGCAGCACCATCGAGATGCCGTACTGGTGGGAGAAGGGCAGCAGCGGGAGGTAGACGTCGTCCTCCCGGTACGGCATGAGCAGCCTGGTCCGCTCCAGGTTCCCGAGAACGGAACGACCCGATTTGACGATGCCCTTGGAGGCGCCGGTGGTGCCGGACGACCACAGCACGAGCGCGTCCGGCCGTGCCCGCCACCGCTCGAAGCCGAACGGCCCGGGCGGCGCCGACGCGGGCTGCGGGCCCGCGGCCGGGACCGGCGCCGAGGCGAGGGCCCCGGTGGTGATGCCGGGGCAGCCGGGTGGCAGGTCCGACTCGTCGTCCACCACCGCGAACCGCACGCCGGCGGCGGCCGCGGACACCCGTGTGTCGTGCTCCGGCTGCTCGGTGTCGACGAGCACGACGGACGCGCCCAGGTGGACGAGGCCCAGGAAGGCCATGACGTGGAGGGGCGAGTTCCCGGCCTTCACCAGGACCCGGGTCCCCGCACCGACCCCCCGCGCGGCCAGCAGCCGTGCGGCGGTGAGCGCCCCGTCGTGGCCGTCGTGGCCCTGCCCGGGGTCGCGGGCGTCGAGTATCCGCAGGGCGGGCGCGGCACCGCGGCGGGGGTGCACCGTGTTCCGCTGGGCCATGGCGAGTCCTGCTCCTCGGATGTCTGGTGTGGGCCGGACGGGAGGTCCGGTGTGGGTCCCGTGGCCGGGACGGGGCATGCTGGGGGTGGCGTGAGCCGAATTGGCCTCGGCTCACGCCACCGCTTCACCGCTGCGGAGCGGTCGTCAGCAGTTGTTGCTGACCGTGCTGGCCGCCATCAGGGCCGACTCCTCCTGAGAGGTCTCCAGCTCCTGCAGGTCGAGGATGGACTCCACGTTGATCACCTCCTTCGGGGCATCGTCGGGACGACCCCGCCGGGTCGGCGGGGCCACGACTTGGGGTGGGCTCGGCTCAGCGAGGCCCGGACGGGACAGGGCGGGGGCCGAAGAACGGCAGGAAGGGCGCTGCGCCGTCGACCGCCGCGGTGATGCCGAGCAGGATGCCCGCGGATCCGGTCGCCAGGTCCGACGACAGGCGGTAGGACTGCTCCCCGGCGAACGCCAGGTGTCCCCGGTGGGCGAGCGCGTGCCAGGCCAGGCGCTCCAGGTGCAGGGACACGGCCGCCCTCGCCCGGCCCTCCGTGTCGCGCCGGGCGAGTCGGGAGACCACCGCCATCAGGCCCGAGCGTCCGTTCAGCAGGTGGGGTTCGACGACGAACTCCGCCTCGCAGGCGCGCCGGATGCCGGTGACTGCCTCGGCGAGAGCCGGATCGTCACGGTGCTCCAGCAGTTCGTCGGCGACCAGGGCGATACCGCCGCTGCCCACGTCGAGGTAGGCGAGCGTGCGGACGCCCCGGTCCGCCACCTGGAGGCTGCCGTTGCTCTGGGGCACGCATCCGGCGAGGTCCAGGCCGAGGGCGCGGGCCGCGCGGTCGAGGTGGCGCTCGTCGCCGGTCGCCTCGTACATCCGTATCAGGAACAGGGCCGGGCCGGACCATCCGCGCATCAGCCCCGCCTGGGCGGTGCCGGGCGCGCCGGGCAGCGCCGGGTCGTCGACGAGGGCGGCGACCCGATCGGCGAGGCCGGCGGCACGGGCGAGCAGCCGGTCGTCGCCGTAGCGCCGGGCCAGGTGGACGAGGTTCAGGCCGATCCCGGACAGGCCGCGGAAGAGTCCCGGGTCGCGGAGCCGGTCGACGTTCGCGTCGGCCTGCCCGACCAGCCACAGGGCCTCCTCGTCATGACCGAATCCCGCCAGGACGTGCGCGGTTCCGTGCAGGCCCGTGTAGAACCCGGGCACCGGGTGGAGGCCGTCCCGCACCCGCTCCAGCAGCCACTCCTCGTGGTCCGGGTAGCGTCCCCGCCCGGCCGCGTCGAGGGCCCAGAGCACGCCCGCCGCTCCGTACGCGAAGCACGCCCCGTCGGTGGAGAACTGCTCGGCGTCGCCCGGGAAGAGACGGTCACGGCGGTGCGGGGTGGCACCGGTCAGGATGCCCTCCGCGAGGGACTGGCGTACGGCGTCCCAGTCGGTTCCCGGGCCCCCCGGCGTCACCTCGCAGGGCAGGCCGAGGAGTTCCTCGCGGCGACGGCGCAGCCGGGCCCGCCGCGGCGGCACCGGCCCGTCGCCGACCGCGTCGGCCGGCCGGGGCGGAGTCAGCCGTTCGGTGATCGTCTTCAGTACGCCGGGGGCGAGCAGGTGCCCGAAGCGCTGCTCCGCGGCGTGGATCCAGCCGAGCTCCCTGCCGGGGGACAGGGCAGCGAGCCGGTTCAGCGGAAGCAGGAACCAGGCACGCAGGGCGGCGAGCGCGTAGTGGTCCACTGCGGGGCCGTGGAAGCCGTCCGGCGCCATGAACCCCTGGGCCCCGAGGGCGGAGCGGCCGGCCGGCTCGTCGGCGGGGAAGGCGGCCTCGAAGTCGATGAGGCCGACCCGCCCGTCCTCGGTGACCAGGATGTTGCCGGGGTGCAGGTCACCGAAGACCACACCGCGCTCGTGCACGGCGTCGACGAGCTGTTCCACCCGGTCCGCGAGGGCCATGGCGCGGTCCGCGTAGGCGGCTTCCTCCGCGTGGCCGGAACCGGAGAAGAGCAGCGGGTGGTACGTCGCCAGCCAGAGCCACAGCATCTCGCCGTCGACGTACTCCATCGCGAGGAAGCGGTGTCCGCCCACGGTGAAACGGTCGTACAGCTCGGGTACGCCCTCGATGCCGACGAGCCGCTCCAGGGCCCAGCCCTCGCGCTCCAGCCGGGCGACCGCGTCGCGTCCCCGGGAGTCCAGGCCGGCGCCGGGGCGCGCCTCCTTGAGGACCAGCGTGCGCCCGTCGGCCTCGCGCTCCGCGAGGTACACGCCGCCGCCGTTGGAGAAGTGCAGGGCCCGCAGTACGCGGTAGCCGTGCTGCTTCAGGCCTCCGCCGCTCGCGGGCGGCTGCTCCGTGAGGAAGGAGGGCACCTCGACCCACGCCGGGGCGTAGCAGCCCGGCTTGCGCTCGTCGGGCACGAGGGTGCCGTCGGGGCCGGCCAGGGCGGGGACCCGGTGGCCCCGCTCATCGACGAGGTAGCGCTCACGGAACGCGCCGTAGCGGACGTGCAGGGGGCCTTCGTTCCAGCGGAGGTCGGTGAGCACGTGGGGGCCGGGGCGGCCGCCGAGCAGGGCGTCCAGTCCCCGCAGGGTCCGCTCCAGCTCCGCTTCGTCGGCCGGGTAGACCGTGATGAGCTTCCCGCTGCCCTGCCGGGGCATGTACTTGGCGTTGAACAGCTCGAACAGGTCCATGCCGCCGAGGAACTTGTGCGCCGTGCCGTGCTCGGTGCAGTAGTCCGACACCGTGGAGACGGTGTCCTCGGCGTCCTCGCCGACGGCCGACACGTGGATCTTCCAGCCCTGGTCGGGCAGGTTCGCGCCCGGCGGCCGCAGCACCGTCCACACGCCTCGGGCGGTACGGGTCCAGCCGTCCGGCAGGTCGCGCACGGCCGCGCCGAACTTCCTTGTCTCGCCGAGCTGTTCTCCCGGTGCCTCGTAGAACACCGGGTCCGCCCACCCGTACAGATGGCGCTGTTCAATCATCGTCTACCTAATTCCGAACAGGGGGGAGCGAATGTGTGGGTCAGGGCACGCAGGCCGCGTGGGGCTCGGCGTGTACGCGATGTTCCGGCTCTCGGAGTGGGCCGCCGGCCGCTATTCCGCGGTGGTACGCGGCGCCGTCTCTTCCGGTTCCCGTCCCGGCCGGATCGTCACGATGACCGGCCAGACGAGGCTGTAGATCAGGATTTTGGTCAGGGGGTTCAGCCACGCCAGGAGGAGCGCCCCCCGTTCGACTCCGCCTACGAACCAGGTCATTCCGATGAGCAGTGCGCAACTCACCGTGTAGGCGAGCAGGAACCGCAGCCATGAGCGCCATTCGCGCATGACGCGGTCCCTGCCGTACAGGACCTCTCGCGGCGTTTCCGGGACGCCGCCGAAGCGCCGGCCGAACTTCTCGTCCGCCCACCGCAGGGTGTCGTGGCCGAAAGCAACGGTGAACCCCAGGTATGCGGCCGACAGCCCGTGCCAAATGCCGACCTCGGCACCGCCCTTGAGGCTGATGACCGTGGCACCGAGCAGGACGACGTCCAGCAGGGGAACACAGAGCAGGATGCCGCCGCCGAGCCGCTTCCACCCCTTGACATAGCGAGCGGCCAGGCCGGCTGCCAGCAGGACCCAGAAGAGGATGTCACAAAGAATGATCAGGTACAGAATGGCTGGTTCACCTCTAGGCCTGGTTCTTGCCGCTTGGCCGGGAAGTTGCGCTTTCTCGGCGGCGGAACCAGTCTGCGGCCTCGCCCGAACCGGCGTCCTCCACCTTGATGAGTACTCCCCGTAGTCCCTTAG
Source organism: Streptomyces amritsarensis (assembly GCF_001953875.1). Classification (GTDB taxonomy): domain Bacteria; phylum Actinomycetota; class Actinomycetes; order Streptomycetales; family Streptomycetaceae; genus Streptomyces; species Streptomyces amritsarensis. Next base: position 8,104 of record NZ_MQUR01000096.1, on the reverse strand, counting down.
TTGACCAACGCATTACCCACCCCCCGAAGTTGGTGCGCCCGCCCCCACCTGCGAAGATCGAACCGCAAGGTGGTGACGCCCCGCAACCCGGGGCAACCGCAATAAGGGGGAAGTGTCATGGCCGTCAAGTTAGTAGTCTTCCACGAAGAGGACCTAGTCCGGGCGGCGCTCTCGCAAGTCCTGCAACGCTGGCCGGAAACCGAGGCCGTGGTGGAGGCCGCGGACGCCGACCAGGCCGTGCGGGCCGCGGAGGTCCACCAGCCCGATCTCGTCATAATGGAGGCGCGCGGGAATGCCTCCGAACGGGCGGCGGCGATCCGGGCCATCAAGGAGCAGAGCGACGCCGACGTCCTGATGCTCGCCGAGGAGGGCCGCGATCGGGATGCGCTGCATCTTCTCGGTTCCGGCGCCGTGGGCTGGTTGTACAATAGCGCGACCGCCGAAGAATTGATCGGCGTGGCCCAACAGATAGTGTCCGGATGCGGATTCATCGAGCCGGCCGCCGTGCGTACACTGGTGGAAACTGTTGCCGACCACAATATTTCCGCCGTCGATCGCATCGACGGGGAACGGCTCAGAAGCGCATTGACCTCGCGTGAGCTCGAGGTGATGGAGCACGTCAGCCGAGGGCTGTCGAATCAGCAGATCGCCTCGCGTCTTTCCGTTTCCGAGAACACCGTCAAGACGCATGTCAGTCGCACGCTCAACAAGTTGGGAATGCGTAGCCGGGTGGAGGCCGCGCTCGTCGTGCGCAATCTCCACCCAACCGCTCTCTGAGATTACGTCAGTCGATTTCAAAAAAGGGGAAGTTCAGAATGTCCAGCACCATCACCACCGAGAAGCTCTTCGAGGCAGTGACCGCCCTGCTCGAGGAGATCGCGGAAGTTCCGGCCGACACCGTCACCCGCGAGAGCCACTTCCGGGACGACCTCGACGTCGACTCCCTGCTGATGGTCGAGCTCAGCGCCGCCATCGAGGACCAGTTCAACGTGGACATCGCCGACGACGAGTACAGCACCATCCAGACCGTCGGCGACCTCGTCGACATCATCGCGCGGGCTCAGGCCTGACACGGCGCGGGGCCGCCCCCGCGCCGAAGACGCCGGTGTACGGAGCAGACCTCTCCGGACACCGGCGTCTTCACGTTGCCGGGCACGCGGCCGCGGGGGAAGTGGACCCGCGTGCCCGGCGGCTTCTCACCCCTGCTCGGGGGCCTCCTCCCGGCCCTGCTCCAGGACCTGCTGCGCGAAGCGCAGTGTGGCGACGAGGTCCGGCATGCCCGAGGCGATCTCTCCGCCCTTGTGGGCGGAGACGCCGGGCCGCGGGGGCACGACATGAAAGCCGTCCTGCCGCAGGGACTCCAGGTTGCGGCGCACGGCCGGCCGCTCCAGCGTGCTTTCAGGGATGCTGGGGGCGATGACCACGGGCGCGCGGGTGGCGAGTACGGCGCTCAGCACGAGGCTGTCCGGCATGCCCAGGGCGCACTTGGCGATGAAGGCCGTCGTCGCCGGCGCCACGATCACCAGGTCGGGCCACTCCGCGAGTTCGAGGTGCGGCACGACGCCCGCCGAGGTCCGCCATTCCGGCCCTTCGACGGGAGCCTGGGTGGCAGCCGCCAGGGCGTCGCCGGACACAAGTGCTGCCGCCGAGTGTGTGAGTCCGGCGCGCAGCGACCACCCGTACCACATGCGCATGAGCAGGGCCCAGCTCGGCAGGCCGGTGACCCCGAAGGCGCCGGTCCCCACCAGGAGTACCCGGCCGCGCGGCAGAGTGATCTCGGGCCGGCCCCCCGCCGCCTTGCCGGCACTGCGCACAGCCTGTTCTCCGCCGGTGCGGTCTGCGTCCTGCTTCGTCACCATGAGGCCTTCCACTACTCCACGCGAACATGAGTCAAAGGCCACTCGATCACTTTCACCGACCTTTGAGATCCTCCCGGAAGGGCATCTTCAGGTCACCTTTCGAATGACATCGACAACCTTGCCCGCGCCATGCGCGCCGCTTTAGCCTGCACGTGCCATGCCCTGACGTGCGCGGGAGAGAACAGCATCATGCAGATATCGGATTCCGGCATTCTCGATTCCCTCGAAGAGGTGGTGGAGAGGGAACTGAACCGGCATCTCGCCGCCGCCCGTGAGTGGTTCCCCCACGAGTACGTGCCCTGGAGCCGGGGCCGGGACTACGACGGTCCGCTCGACGGGTCGGCCTGGTCCCCCGAGGACTCCCCCGTCTCCCGCGCGAGCCGCACCGCGCTGGTGGTGAACCTGCTGACCGAGGACAACCTCCCCTCCTACCACCACGAACTGGCCGCCGCCCTGGGCCGCGACAATGCCTGGGGCGCATGGCTGCACCGCTGGACCGCCGAGGAGGCACGCCACTCCATCGTCATCCGCGACTACCTGCTCGCGTCACGGGCGGTCGACCCGGTGGCCCTGGAGCGGGCCCGCATGGAGCACATGTCGCACCAGTCCCGGGGGGACGAGGGCGGCGTCCTGGATTCGATCGCCTACGTGACGATCCAGGAACTGGCCACGCGGGTCTCCCACCGGAATACCGGCCGGCTCGCGGAAGACCCGGTGTGCGACCGAATTCTGGGTCGGGTCGCCATGGACGAGAACCTCCACATGCTGTTCTACAGGAATGTCCTCGACTCCGCCTTTTCCCTCGCCCCCGACCAGGCGATGCGCGCCCTCAAGGACGTCGTCATCGGATTCCACATGCCCGGAAGGGGAATGCCTGGATTCGAGCGCGCCGCGGCGAACATGGCGCTCGACGGCATCTACAACCTGCGTGTCCACCTCGACGAGGTGGTCCAGCCGCTGCTGCGCAAACTCGATGTGCTGGACCGCACCGGCCTCGGCCCGGAGGGCCTGCGGGACCAGGACGAACTCGGCACCTTCCTGGCCGCCGCGGAGACACAGGCGGCCTCCTTCGAGGACCGCCGCGCCGCCATCCTCGCCCGCCGAACCTCCCGCCCCTGACCCCCGGGCCGCCCACCGCACAGCCCCCGCCGGCGTCCCCGCCTGAAAAGGGCAACGCGGTCGGAGCGTCAGGCTCGGCCCGTGGGGGGTTTGCGGCTGCCGGCGCGGTAGGGGGCGGGCCAGGGGGCTGCCGGGCCCGCGTAGGACTGGTCGGCGGCCGCGTGCAGGGTCCAGTGGGGGTCGTAGAGGTGGGGGCGGCCGAGGGCGCACAGGTCCGCCCGGCCCGCCAGCAGCAGGGAGTTGACGTCGTCCCAGGAGGAGATCGCCCCGACGGCGATGACGGGGACGCCGAGCGCGCCCCGGATCCGGTCGGCGTAGGGGGTCTGGTACGAGCGTCCGTACTCGGGGGCCTCGTCGGCGACGACCTGGCCGGTGGAGACGTCGATGGCGTCGGCGCCGTGGGCGGCGAACGCGGCGGCGATCTCCACCGCCTCCTCGGGCGAGGTGCCGCCGGGCGCCCAGTCGGTGGCCGACAGGCGCACGGTCATGGGGCGTTCCTCGGGCCAGACCGCGCGGACGGCGTCGAAGACCTCCAGCGGGAAGCGCAGGCGGTTCTCCAGGCAGCCTCCGTAGGCGTCGTCGCGCCGGTTGGTGAGCGGCGAGAGGAAGCCGGAGAGCAGGTAGCCGTGGGCGCAGTGCAGTTCGAGCAGGTCGAAGCCGCTGTCGGCGGCGCGGACGGCGGCCGCCGCGAAGTCGGAGCGCAGAGCGGTCAGGTCCGCCTGCTCCAGGGCGCGCGGAAGGGCGGAGACGCCGGGCCGGTAGGGCAGTGCGGAGGCGGCCACGAGCGGCCAGTTGCCCTCCGGGAGGGGGTCGTCCATGCCCTCCCACATGACCTTGGTCGAGCCCTTGCGGCCGGCGTGGCCGAGCTGGACGCCGAGTGCGGTGCCGGGGGCCGAGGTGTGGACGAAGTCGGCGATGCGCCGCCAGGCGGCGGCCTGTTGCGGGGTGTAGAGGCCGGCGCAGCCGGGGGTGATGCGGCCTTCTTCGCTGACGCAGACCATCTCGGTCATCACCAGGCCGGCCCCGCCGAGGGCTCGTGCTCCGAGGTGGACGAGGTGGAAGTCGCCGGGCACCCCTTCTTCGGCCGAGTACATGTCCATGGGTGAGACGACGACCCGGTTGCGCAGGGTCAGGCCGCGCAGGGTGAGCGGGGTGAACATGGGCGGGGTGGTCTCGTCGGGGCAGCCGAAGTCGCGTTCCACGGCCCGGGTGAAGCGCTCGTCGCGCAGCCGCAGGTTGTCGTGCGTGACGCGGCGGCTGCGGGTGAGGAGGTTGAAGGCGAACTGCCGGGCGGGCTGGTCGACGTATCCGGCGAGTTCCTCGAACCAGCGGCTGCTGGCGGCGGCGGCCCGCTGGGTGCTGGCGACGGCCGGGCGGCGGGCCGCCTCGTACGCGGCGAGGGCGGCCGGTACGTCCCCCGGGCAGGCGTCCACCGCTTCGGCGAGGGCGAGGGCGTCCTCGACCGCGAGTTTGGTGCCGGAGCCGATGGAGAAGTGGGCGGTGTGCGCGGCGTCGCCGACGAGCGCCACGTTGCCGTGGGACCAGCGCTCGTTGACGACGGTGCGGAACTGCGTCCAGGCGGAGCGGTTGCCGTGCAGGGGCCGGCCGCGCAGGGCCTCGCTGAAGGTCTTGGCGCAGCGGGCCGCCGATTCGTCCTCGTCGCAGAGGTCGAGGCCCGCGGCCCGCCAGACCTCCTCGCGCATCTCCACGATGACGGTGGAGGCGTCGGCCGCGTACGGGTAGGCGTGCAGTTGCATGACTCCGTGCTCGGTCTCGGCGATCTCGAAGCGGAAGGCCTCGAAGGCGAAGTCGGCGGCGAGCCAGATGTAGCGGCAGCGGCCCGCGGTGAGGGTGGGCCGGTAGTGGGCGGCGTCGGCCTCGCGGATCGCGCTGTGCACGCCGTCCGCCGCGACCACCAGGTCGTGGGTGGCGCGCAGCTCGGTGACGTCCGGGGCGGCGGTGCGGAAGCGGAGCCGGACGCCGAGCCCGGCGCAGCGCTCGTGCAGGATCTCCAGCAGTCGGCGCCGTCCGATGGCGGCGAAGCCGTGGCCGCCGGAGGTCAGCAGCCGTCCCCGGTGCACGACGTCGATGTCGTCCCAGCGCACGAACTGTGCGCTGAGGGCGGTGTGGACGACGGTGTCGGCGCGTTCGATGCCGCCGAGGGTCTCGTCGGAGAGGACGACGCCGAAGCCGAAGGTGTCGTCCGGGGCGTTGCGTTCCCACACCTCCACGGTGTGGCCCCGGCGGGCCAGCAGCGCGGCGGCGTACAGCCCTCCCGGTCCGCCGCCGACGACGGCGACCCGCAATGTGCTGCCGAGGGGCATGGCGCTACCTGCCCTTCCACTCCGGCGGCCGCTTCCCGGTGAAGGCCGCGTGGAACTCCGCGTAATCGTGGCCGTTCATGAGCAGGGCCTGGGTGGCCGCGTCCAGCTCGACGGACGCGGCCAGCGGCATGTCGAGTTCGGCGGTGAGCAGGGCCTTGGTCTGTGCGTGGGCGAGGGAGGGGCCGGCGGCGAGGCGGGCGGCGAGTTCGGTGGCCCGTACGTGGGCCTTGCCCTCCTCGGTGAGTTCGCTGAGCAGCCCGATCCGCTCGGCCTCGGGGGCGTGGACGGGTTCGCCGAGCATCAGCAGGCGGGTGGCGTGGCCGAGGCCGACGACGCGGGGCAGCAGGTAGGCGGCTCCCATGTCGCCGCCGGAGAGGCCGACGCGGGTGAAGAGGAAGGCGAAGCGTGCGGTGGGGTCGGCGATCCGGAAGTCGGCGGCGAGCGCGAGGACGGCTCCGGCGCCGGCGGCCACGCCGTGTACGGCGGCGATCACCGGGAAGGGGCATTCACGGATGGCGCGGACGACCTGGCCGGTCATCCGGTTGAAGTCGAGGAGCTGGGCGGTGTCCATGGCGAGGGTGGCGCCGATGATCTCGTCGACGTCTCCGCCGGAGCAGAAGCCGCGGCCCTCGCCGCCCAGGACGAGGGCGCGCACGGAGCGTTCGCGGGACAGTTCGGCGAGCAGGTCGCGCAGGTCGGCGTAGGCGCCGAAGGTGAGCGCGTTGATCTTCTCGGGGCGGTCGAAGGTGACGGTGGCGACGCCGTCCCGCCGGGTGACCCGGAGGTGGTGCCACCGTTCGGTCGCTGGTGTGGAACCGGTGAAGGGGCTCACACCACCGACGGTATCACCTGATTGTGACCACCGTCAGAGAAACGCTACAGGCGCGCCGCGTGCCGCGCGCCGGCGCCGCCCCGCTACCCCGCCGAAGGGGTGCCCTGCGGGATCGAATTTCGACTCCGTATCGTTGAAAGAGATAGTTCCCTGACGCCACGAACACCGCACACGTCACACACCGCACACGTCACACACCACACACGCCGCGGCCCTCACGGAAAGGAGGATCCAGCAGTGCCCGAGAACCCCGCCTGGCGGATCACCCTGCCCCACGCGGCGGCCGCCGTACCCCTTGCCCGCGCCCTCGTCCGCACGGCGCTGGCGGACGCCGACGCGCCCGCCGACAGGGACACGGCGGAGCTGCTGACCGCGGAGCTGGTCGCCAACGCCGTCGAGCACACCCCGGCGTGCGACCCGATCGAGCTCGTCGTGGAGCTCCTGGCGAACGGCTGCCAGGTCGAGGTGCACGACGGCGACCCGCAGCCGATCGGCGAGCTGTCGGCCGGCCCGGACGACGCCCACCCCGACCCCGACCCCTGGCAGGAGCACGGCCGCGGACTGCTGCTCGTCCGGACGCTGAGCTCCACCTGCGGCCACCGCCGCACGCCGCGCGGCAAGGCGGTCTGGTTCACCCTGCCCTCGCGGCGGCTCCGGCCGGCCGACGTGCCGACGTCCCGCGTATGACTATGCGTCACCCGGGCCGGGGCGGCCGAGCGTGGCGACGAGTACGGCCTTGATGGTGTGCAGCCGGTTCTCGGCCTCGTCGAAGACGACGGAGTGCTCCGACTCGAACACCTCGTCGGTGACCTCCAGCGAGTCCAGCCCGTGCCGCTCGTGGATCTCCCGGGCCACCTTGGTGCCCAGGTCGTGGAAGGCCGGCAGGCAGTGCATGAACTTCACGTCCGGGTTCCCGGTGGCCCGCAGCACGTCCATGGTGACGGCGTACGGGGACAGTGCCTCGATCCGCTCGTCCCAGACGTCCTTGGGCTCCCCCATGGACACCCAGACGTCGGTGACGACGAAGTCGGCCTGGGCGACGCCGTCGGCGACGTCCTCGGTCAGCGTGATCCGCGCTCCGCTGTCCGCCGCGAGCCTGCGCGCCTGGGCCACCACGTGCTCGGCGGGCCAGTAGCTCCTCGGCGCGACGATCCGCACGTCCATGCCCAGCAGGGCGCCGGTCACGAGGTACGAGTTGCCCATGTTGAAACGGGCGTCGCCGAGGTACGCGAAAGCGATCCGGTGCAGCGGCTTGGTGCTGTGCTCGGTCATCGTCAGGACGTCGGCCAGCATCTGGGTGGGGTGCCAGTCGTCGGTCAGGCCGTTGAAGACGGGCACGCCCGAGTGCGCGGCGAGTTCCTCGACGGCCTCCTGGCTGTCGCCCCGGTACTCGATGCCGTCGAACATGCGGCCCAGCACCCGGGCGGTGTCGCGGACGGACTCCTTGTGGCCCATCTGGGAGCCGGCCGGGTCCAGGTAGACGGTGTGGGCCCCCTGGTCCGCCGCGGCGACCTCGAAGGCGCAGCGGGTGCGCGTCGAGGTCTTCTCGAAGATCAGCGCGATGTTCCTGCCCTGGAGCAGGCGCTGCTCGACCCCGGCCCTCCTGGCCGCCTTCAGGTCGGCGGCGAGCCCGATCAGGCCGCGGAACTCGGCGGCCGTGAAGTCCAGCTCCTTGAGAAAACTGCGGCCTTTGAGGTCGGGGGCCATGGGGTCGCTCCAGCGTCACGGTGACAGGGGATGCTGGAAGTCTATACGATGCACTGCATTGATATACAGAGTGGCGGTGTGAGGTCTCCCGGACCGGCGGCAGGGCCGCCTGTTCAGACGGCGTCCCGCTCCACCGGACAGCTCATGCAGCGCGGGCCGCCCCGGCCCCGTCCGAGCTCGCTGCCCGGGATCTCGATCACCTCGATGCCTTGCTTGCGCAGGTGGGTGTTGGTGGTCACGTTGCGCTCGTAGGCGACGACCAC
>NZ_MQUR01000020.1 GCF_001953875.1 Streptomyces amritsarensis | reverse complement strand
CGGCGGGGCCCCTCGGCGCTGCGGCGGGCCTGCCCGGCGGGCGCCTACGCCCGCTCGCGCCAGCCGTTGGTGATGGGCAGCCGGCGGTCCTTGCCGAAGCCCTTCGCGGAGATCTTCGTGCCCGGCGGGTACTGGCGGCGCTTGTACTCGGCCGTGTCGACCATCCGCAGGGTCTTCGCGACCAGCTCGGCGTCGAAGCCGGCCGCCACGATCTCCTCCAGCCCCTGGTCCCGGTCCACGTACAGGGCGAGGATCGCGTCGAGGACCGGGTAGTCCGGCAGCGAGTCGGTGTCCACCTGCCCGGGGCGCAGCTCGGCGCTCGGCGGTTTCACGATCGAGTTCTCCGGGATCGGCGGGGTCTCGCCGCGCTCGGCCGCGGCCCGGTTGCGGTACCGGGCGAGCCGGAAGACGTCGCTCTTGTAGACGTCCTTGATCGGGCCGTACGCGCCGACCGAGTCGCCGTACAGGGTGGAGTAGCCGACGGCCAGCTCCGACTTGTTGCCGGGGGCCATCACGATGTGGCCCTCCTGGTTGGAGACGGCCATCAGCATGGTGCCGCGCAGCCGGGACTGGAGGTTCTCCTCGGCCAGCCCGGTGAGGCCCAGCGAGCCCATGTACGCGTCGAACATGGGCTCGATCGGCACGGTCCGGAAGTTCAGGCCGGTGCGCTCGGCCAGGTCGGCCGCGTCGCCCTTGGAGTGGTCCGAGGAGTACTTCGAGGGCATCGAGATGCCGTACACGTTCTGCGCGCCGATCGCGTCGCAGGCGATGGCGGCGACGAGCGCGGAGTCGATGCCTCCGGAGAGTCCGACCAGGACGGAGCGGAATCCGTTCTTCTTCACGTACGCGCGCAGGCCCACGACCAGCGCGTCGTAGACCTCCTCGTCGTCGTCGAGCCGGTCGGCGTAGCCGCCGGTCACGACCGGTTCGTACGGCTCCACCGGCTCCTCGGACAGGATGACGCGGTCGATGCGCAGCCCGTCGTCGACCACTCCCTCGGGGGCGTCGGCGCGCGCGGCGGGCAGGTCGAGGTCGACCAGGACGCAGCCCTCGGAGAACTGCGGGGCGCGGGCGATGACCTCGCCGTCGGCGCCGACGACGATCGAGTCGCCGTCGAAGACCAGCTCGTCCTGCCCGCCGATCATCGCCAGGTAGGCGAGGGTGCAGCCGGCCTCCTGGGCCCGCTTCTGCACCAGTTCGAGGCGTACGTCGTCCTTGTTGCGCTCGTACGGGGAGGCGTTGATCGAGACCAGCAGCCCGGCTCCGGCGGAGCGGGTGGCCGGGACCCGGCCGCCCTCCTGCCAGAGGTCCTCGCAGATGGCCAGGGCCACGTCGACGCCGCGCACCCGGATCACCGGCTGCGTGTCGCCCGGCACGAAGTACCGGAACTCGTCGAACACGCCGTAGTTGGGGAGGTGGTGCTTGGCGAAGCGCAGCACCACCCGGCCGCGGTGCAGGACGGCCGCGGCGTTCTCCGGGGAGCCGGCCGGGCGCCCGAGGCGGGGCGTGGCCTTCTCGGTCCGGTCGAGGTAGCCGACGACGACCGGCAGTTCGCCGAGGCCCTCGGCGGCCAGCCGCTCCGCGAGGTCGCGCAGTGCGCCGCGGGAGGCCTCGACGAAGGAGCCGCGCAGGGCGAGGTCCTCGACGGGGTACCCGGTCAGCATCATCTCCGGGAACGCCACCAGGTGGGCGCCCTGCTCGGCGGAGTGCCGGGTCCAGTGCACGACCGAGTCGGCGTTCGCGGCGATGTTGCCGACGTGCGAGTCGATCTGATTCAGAGCGAGGCGTAGTTGAGGCACGGGGCCCAGTCTAATCGTCTTTCTGACGCGATGTCCTGGGCCCCGCCTGTTTCCCGGGGCCGCACGGCGTGCCGGGGCCTGCCGCGCGGCCGGTCGGGTGGCCGGTCGTGAGTCGGTCGGGAGGTCGCGTCAGCCGATGGGGCCCGCGTACTTCACGTCGTCGAGCAGGGTCCCGGCGGCGATGTCCGCGGTGATGCTGCCGGTCCCCTCGGGGATCTCGAACGCCACGACGCCGCTTGCGGATTCGCCGGGCAGGATCGATCCCTTGACCATCTTCGGGACGGTGCTGCCGCCGCCGGTGTCGAAGACCATCTCGGCGGTCATGCCCTTGTCGTCGCGGACGTTGGGGACGGCGTAGATGACCTCGTGCGGCGCGGTCGAGCCGTTGGTGATGGTGATCGTGATCTGGATCGCGTTCTTGACCTGCTCGCGGGCGATGATGCCCTTCGGTTCGTACTTCGTCGGCTTCGACAGGCTCACCTTGACCCCGTTCGGGTAGGTGTAGGTCTCGCCGAACGGCAGGGCGCTGGTCAGGCCGGGCACCTGGGAGGGCGAGGGTGAGGCCGGCGCGGACCCGGACGGCCAGGGCTCGCTGCTGGGGTACGGGCCGTCCAGCTCCGGATCGTAGTCGGCGAAGTCGTCGATGCCCGCCTCGATGCGGTCGGTGGTGCGTTCCATGACGGAGACGGTCAGGAAGAAGCCGCCGACGGAGGCGAGGATGCCCGCACCGGCGAGCACGGTGCCGATGACGGCCATCGACTTGTTCGGGGCGCCCTTGTTGGCGCGCACGATGGCGCCGATGCCCAGGCCGACACCGGTCACGGCGAGGATGCCGCCGAGCCAGAAGAGGAACGGCACGAAGGCGAGGACGACGCCGAAACCGCCGACGATCAGGGTGGCGACGGCCAGGCCGTTGGTGGACTCGCCGGCCTGCGGGTAGCCGCCGTACGGGGCCGCTGCATAGCCGGGAACGGGCTGCGCCCACGGGTCGGCGGGGCCGGCGGGCACCCCGGGGGCCCCGAACGGCGCGGCCGGTGCGGCGGGGGCCTGCGGGGCCGGGGTGGCCTGGGTGGGCGGGGCGAACGCCGAGGGGGCCGGGGCCGGTTCGGCGGTGGGCGCCTCGGCGGCCGACGCCGCTTCGGACGCCGCTTCCGGAGTGGCGGTTTCCGGAGTGGCGGTTTCCGGGGTCGCCTGCGCGGCCGCGGTTTCCGGGGCCGCAGCCGCCGGAGGTGTTTCCGGCGCGGGCGCTGAGTCCGGCGCGGAGGCGGGTTCGGGTGCCGCGGTCTTCTCGAGGGAGAGGGGCTGGGCGGGCGCCGGTATCGGCGCCGCCTCGGGGGCGGGCGTGCCCGCCGGTTCCGTCGGCGGGCCGGAGGGGGTGCTGGGCGGGTTCGGCGGGGTGGTCATACCGGCGGAAGCGTCCTTTGTCGCGGCTGTCGTGATCACAGCAAGAGTGCCATGCCGGTGGCGAACGCCCTTCCGAATTCCCGCCCGCCTCCCCGTGGGCCGGCCGGAGTCGGCTGGAGCTGGTAGCCGAGCACGGTCATCATCCCGGACTCCGAGTGGTAGACGTTGTGGCAGTGCGTCATCCACAGCCCCGGGTTGTCGGCGTCGAAGTCCGCCGTCAGCCGCCCGCCCGGCAGGACGATCGCGGTGTCCTTGCGCGCCCCGCCGGGCTCCGTGCCCAGGGCGAACGTGTGCCCGTGCAGGTGCACCGGATGCCACATCGGGGTCGCGTTGCGGAACTCCAGCCGGACCCGCTCGCCCGCCTTGACCGGATGCCGCTGGTCCGGCGTGTACGGGGCGCCGTCGAAGGCCCAGTCGTAGCGGGTCATGGAGCCGGTCAGGCGGATCTGCACCGTACGGTCCGGCTCCCTGGCCGCCAACACGGCCGGACCCGCGGCCCGCAGCGCGTCCGCCATCAGCGGCCGTGTCCCCAGCTCGGCCGGCCGGGTCGCCGCGGTGGGGGCCGTGCCCGTCCCCGTGCGCAGTACCGCGAGCGCCGAACCCTCCTTGCCCTCCGCCAGCGCGGTGAGCGGGAAGACCCCGTCCTGAGCGGTGACCAGGACGTCGTAGCGCTCGCCCATGCCCAGCAGCAGTGAACCCGTCGCGGCGTGTTCGACCGGGAAGCCGTCGGTGTGGGTGACCGTCAGCCGGTGGCCGCCGAGGGCGATCCGGAAGGCCGTGTCCCCGCCGGCGTTGACGATGCGCAGCCGGATCCGGTCCCCGGGGCGGGCGGTGAAGACGGACGGGTCCTCCGGCACCCGCCCGTTGACCAAGTAGTGCGGGTAGACGACGTCGCCCGCGTCCTTGCCGAGGATGTCGCTCTCGCCGCCCATGTGGACGTACTTGTGCCCGTGGGCGCCGCCCGCGGTCTGCGCGCTCATGCCCTTGCGGAGTTCGGCGAGGACGGCGTCGGGGGTGGCCCCGTCCACCCCGTCGATCCAGTCGTCGAGGACCACCACCCACTCCTTGTCGTAGGAGAGCGGCTCTCTGGGGTCCTCGACGATGAGCGGCGCGTACAGGCCGCGGTCCTGCTGGACCCCGGTGTGCGGGTGGAACCAGTACGTGCCCGGGTGCGTGACGGCGAACTCGTACGCGAAGGACCCGCCCGGGGCGATGTCCCGCTGGGTCAGCCCCGGGACCCCGTCCATGTCATTGCGCAGCGCGAGGCCGTGCCAGTGCAGGGAGGTGGCCTCGGGGAGGTTGTTGGCCAGGGTGAGGGCGAGGGTGCCGCCCGCGGTGGCGCGGACCTCCTGGCCCGGCAGCCGGTCGCCGTACGCCCAGGAGCGCACCGTGCGCCCGCCGCCGAGGTCGAGCGTGGCGGCGGTGGCGGTGACCTTGACCTCGGTGCGCGGGCCGGTGACTGCGCGGGCGGCCTCGGCGGCCCGGACCTCGGGCCCGGCCGGATCGACGTACCCCTCGGGCCCGTCGGCCTTCGGGCCGCCGTGCCGCATGGAGCCGTGGGCCGTGCGGGAGCCCGCGGCGGAGCCCGGGGAGCCGGCGGAGCCCGCCGGCCCGGAGCAGGCGGCGAGCAGCCCGGAGCCGGCGGCGGCCGCGGCGGCGCCGAGTACGGAGCGGCGGGTGGGGAGACAGGGCATGGGAGCACCTCGGGGTGTGGTGTGACGGGTTCACGGGCGCGGCCCGGCGGCGCCGCGCGGCGGACGCGGGCACGCCGCCGCGGCAGCGGTCCGGCGATGCGGTGCCGGTGCGGCGATGCGGTGCGGGCTACGGCGACAGGGGCGTGCCGACGGCAATGCGGCGGCGGTGCGGCCGCCGGGCCGCGGCGGCGGCTGCCGCGGCGGCGGTGGGGGCGGGCGCGGGGGACGGGCCACGGCGGTGGCCGACCGCCCCGGCAGGGTGACGCCGGGCCGCGGGCCTATATCCGCAGTACCGCCGGCCGGACGAGGAGACCACGGGCGGTCGCCGTGGCAGCGGCGTGGCAGCCGGCCCCGGGGCGGCCCGTTCCGGTCGCGGACAGCACGGCCCGGGCGGCCTGGTCCGGCTCCGCGGACGGTTCCTGGAGCGCCCCGCGCACGTGGGGCGGGGTGGCGGGGATGTGGTGAGCGCCACCGCGCCCCGCCGCACCGGAGGCCGCCGGCGAGGCAACGCACCGGCCCGAGGACACGTCCTCCATGGTGTGGGGCGCGGTGGGGCGGCCCGGGGACAGCAGGGTGAAGGCGCCCAGCAGCAGCGCGGCGAGCACCAGCAGCCGGGGCCCCGGGGCGGCTCGCCGAGCACTGCGCGTCATGGCCGGAACCCTACCCGGGGTGGGTATCCGATCGGCGGAGGACCGACCCCGAGCTTGATTAGGATTAGTCACACTATGTCCCCAGATGGGCTCTCTCCGCGCACCGCCTGGCCGGTCGCCCTCCTCATCGGCCTCGCCGGCGCGGCGTACACCGCGTGGGTGCTCGAAGTCGTCCTCTCCACGGGCCTGAACCCCATCCAGACGTACGTCAGCGAACTCGCCGCCCAGGACCAGCCGCTCGGCGGCCTCTTCCGGGCCACCGACTTCACCGCCGGGATGCTCGCCTTCGCCGGCGGCCTGCTGGCCCTGATACGGCTGCTGAAGTACACCGAGTCGCGTCGCCTCTGGGCGGTCGTCGGCTGGGCCGGGGTCACCCTCTTCGGCGCGGCCACCGCGGCCGACGCATGGCTCCCGCTGAGCTGCACGCCCACCGCGGACCCCGAATGCGCCGCCCGGGAGACCGCCGGGCTCGTCCCCGCCACCCACCAGGCCCATGCCGTCAGCAGCAGCCTCGCCATGACCGGGGCCCTGGTGGGTCTCGTGGCCCTGACCGTCGCGGCCCGCCGCTACGGCTGGTTCGCCCCGCTCGCCCGCTACGGCCCCGCGCTGGTCGTCATGGAACTGCTCGCCACCGCCTGGACCCTGTCCGCCATCGCGATGTTCACCGCCGGACGCGGCACCTGGGCACTCGGCGCCGGTCAGCGGCTCCAGGTGCTCCTCGTGGCAATCTGGCTGGGCCTGCTCGCCTACTCCGTCCACAAGGAACGCCGCACATGACCATGTTCCTCAACGTCGACGGGACGCCGCTGCACGTCGTCGTCGAGGGCCGGGGCCCCGTGTGCGTACTCAGCGCCGGACTCGCCATGGCCTGGTTCGACTGGGACGCCGTCGCCGCGCTGCTCGTCGCCCAGGGCCGCACCGTCGTCCGCTTCGACCGGCCCGGCCACGGCCTGAGCGCCCCCGCCACCGCCCCGCCCACCACCGCCGGAGAGGCCCACCGGATCGCCGGCCTCCTCGACGCGCTGGGACACGGCGGGCCCGCGGCCGCCCCCGTCACCGTCGTCGGCCACTCGATCGCCGCTTTCCACACCGAGGCCTTCGCCCGCCTCCACCCGGAACGCACCGCCGCCCTGGTCCTCGTCGACGCCAGCGTCGAGGAGGACCCCCGTGCGGTCTTGCCCGCCGCGCTGCGCACCGGCGCCGCCCGCGCCCTCGGCCGGGCCGTGACCGCCGCCGGGCTGCCCGCCGCGCTGGGCCCCGCGGCCCGGCGTGCCACCGTACGGGCCTCCCGCACGGGCGGCGGCGACCCGGCCGCGCCGGACCTCGTACGCCGGTGCTACCGCACCGGGCGGGTCTGGCGCGGAGCCCTGCTGGAGAACTCCCGCTACCCGGACATGGCCGCCGAACTGGCGGCGCTGCGCCACACCCGCCCGCTGACCGCCCCCGCCACCGTCCTCGCCGGTCACGACGGCACGTCCGGCCGCGGCGCGCTGCGCTGGCTGGGACGCCAGGCCGACCTCGCCGACCGCCTCGGCGCCCGCTTCGACGTCGCCGAGCCCGCCGGGCACCTGGTCATGCTCGACCGCCCGGACCAGGTGGCCCGGGCGGTCGTGGAGACGAGCGAGCGGGGGCGGGGGGACGCCTCCGAAGGCCTGGCCGGCTGACGGCTGACCGTGCTGACGGGGCCGAGGAGGGCTGACGGGGCCGAGCGGGGCTGACGGGCCACGCGCTGCGGGCCCCGTCAGCGCCGGGCGTAGACCTTCTCGACGAAGCCCGCCAGCTGGTCCTCGGACAGGTGCTGGGCCAGGTCGGCCTCGCTGATCATGCCGACCAGCTTCTTGTCCTTGATCACGGGCAGCCGCTTGATCTGGTGGCTCTCCATCTCCTCCAGCACGGCGGACACGTCCGCGCCGGCGTCGATCCAGCGCGGAGTGCCCTTGGCCAGGTCCCCGCACGTCATCTTCGACGGGTCCAGACCCTTGGCCACGCAGTTCACGACGATGTCGCGGTCGGTGACGATGCCGCACAACCGCTCTTCGGCGTCGCTGATGGGCAGCGCACCCACGTTCAGCCGGGCCATCAGCTCGGCAGCCCGGTCGAGGGTCTCGTGCGCCGGGATCCACTGGGCCCCGGGGTGCATGATGTCTGCGGCGGTCGTCATGACGGAACCTCCTGAGCACGTGTACACGGCCGGGAGCGGGCGCACCCGGTCCGGCGTCCCCACCGGGATACGGCCGATCGGCCCACCCGGCGGCCCCCGAACGGCGGAGCACACGCCCGTACGGGTGAGAGGGCGCCTCCCCCCACCGTACGAGCGTGTCCCGTCACCCGCGCGGTGTGGCTCCGCGCTGCTCCAGCATGTCCGCCATGAGGGTGACCTCCGCGCGCTGCGCGTCGACCATGCCCTGCGCCAGCTGCCGCTCCACAGGCGTCACGCACTGCTGCGCGCACCCCTCGGCCATCGTCACGCCACCCTTGTGGTGGTCGGTCATCAGCTGGAGGAAGAGCACCTCCGCATCCCGCCCCGAGGCGGCACCCAGCTGCTCCAGCTCCTCCTTGGTGGCCATGCCGGGCATCAGCGCACCGGGCTTGGCGGGACCGTGCCCGGCATGACCGCCGTGGCCCGCCGAGCTCCCCATCCACGACATCGGCGGCTCGTCGGCCACCACCTTCGGCAGCCCCCACAGGTCCAGCCAGCCGAGCATCATGCCCCGCTGGTTGGCCTGGGTGTTGGCGATGTCGTAGGCGAGGGTGCGCACCGCCTCGTCCTGGGTGCGGTCGCGCACGATGAAGGACATCTCCACCGCCTGCTGGTGATGGACCGCCATGTCCCGTGCGAAGCCGGCGTCGGCGGAGTGCAGGCCCGGCGTACGGGGTGCGGGCGCCGGCCGGGCGGCGGAACCGCCGTTCGCGGCGGCGACCGTGGCCGCCGCCGCGAACAGCAGAGCCAGCAGGACGGCCGTGCCCGCGACCCAGTACGTACGGGGGATCGCGCGGCTCACTTGCCGGCCACCCCGCTGGTGCAGGCCGCGCCCGGCTCCGGCGTCTGCTCGCCCTGCACGTACTTGGTGAAGAACTGCGCCACCCGCGGGTCGTCCGCCGTGTCCACGGTCAGCTGCTTGCCCCACGCGCTGAGCATGATCGTCCCGGTCTGCTCCTTGACCGGGCTCATCAGCGTGTACGGGGTCTTGCCGACGGTCGCGGCGAGCTTGTCCACGTCGGCCGGGGCGGCCTTGTCGTTGTACGTCACCCAGACCGCGCCGTGCTCCAGCGAGTGGACGGCGTTCACCTCGGGCACCGGGGTCTTGTAGACGTCGCCGTTGCAGTTCATCCAGCGGGGGTGGTGGTCACCGCCGACCGGCGGGTTCATCTCGTACTTCACCGGCGTCTCGACATGGTTGCGGCCGAGCTTCTTCACGTCCCAGAGCTGCTCGCCCTCGACCGGCTTCTTGCGGATCTCCTCCGCCTCCTCGCGGAGCTTCTCCGCGGCAGCCGCCTTGCGCTGCTCCTCCTGCTTCTGCTCGATCAGCACCCAGGCGCCGAAACCGACGAGACCGACGACGACGGCCGACGAGACCGTGATCGCGATCGCCTTGTTGCGCCGCTCCCGAGCCTTCTCCACGCGGCGCATCTCGGCTATCCGCGCCTGGCGGGAGTTCGGGTCGGTGTGCTGGGGGGTCCTGCCGGACTTGCTGGCCATGTGCTCTGGTTCCTTCGTGTGATGAGGGGGGTGGGCGGAACGCAAAACCGGACCCGTCAGGTCCGCAGCACCTGGAGAACATGCAGGTCGGGGGCGCGTGCCAGCGCCTCGGGCGGCCGGATCCGCCCCACCGCCGCCGGCTGCGCGGCGGGCGGCGCGCCGCCGCCGGGCACGGTCACGGCGGGCGGCGGCACGGGCAGCACGGCCGCGGTCACGTGCGCGAGGGGAGTGCAACCGGGCAGGTCGTACGGGGACACGCAGACGGCATGCGCCGCACCGTGCGCCCGCGCCTCGGAGGCGGAGACGGAGGCGGAGTGCGACCCGCCCGGGCGGGCACAGAGGAACAGTGCGCCGGCCAGCGCTCCGAGGACCGCCAGCACGACGGCACGCCGGAGCGCGGAACGTCCCCGACGCCCCCGCTGCGCGTACTCCCGGCCCCCCATGGGCGCAGATGGTAATGCTCATGACCGGGCCGAGGTCAGTGCGGGGGTGCCGCGACCTTTCCCGGGTGCGTAATGTGGCGGAAACCACCACTGGCGATACTGGGTCGGCCCGAGTGCGCCGCGACCGGTCAGGCGGTGGTGCACAGGCCGTCTGAACTGCGAGGATGAAGGCATGGACAAGCAGCAGGAATTCGTCCTCCGGACGCTTGAGGAGCGCGACATCCGCTTCGTGCGCCTGTGGTTCACCGACGTACTGGGCTTCCTGAAGTCCGTCGCGGTCGCCCCGGCGGAGCTGGAGCAGGCCTTCGACGAGGGCATCGGCTTCGACGGCTCCGCCATCGAGGGCTTCGCACGGGTCTACGAGTCCGACATGATCGCCAAGCCGGATCCGGGCACGTTCCAGATACTGCCGTGGCGCGCCGAGGCCCCCGGGACCGCCCGGATGTTCTGCGACATCCTCATGCCGGACGGCTCCCCGTCCTTCGCGGACCCGCGCTACGTCCTCAAGCGCATCCTCGCCAAGACCTCCGACCTGGGCTTCACCTTCTACACCCACCCGGAGATCGAGTTCTTCCTGCTGAAGGACAAGCCGCTGGACGGCACCCGCCCGGTCCCGGCCGACAACTCCGGCTACTTCGACCACACCCCGCAGAACGTGGGCATGGACTTCCGCCGCCAGGCCATCACCATGCTCGAATCGATGGGCATCTCGGTGGAGTTCAGCCACCACGAGGGCGCCCCGGGCCAGCAGGAGATCGACCTGCGCTACGCCGACGCCCTCTCCACCGCCGACAACATCATGACCTTCCGCCTGGTCATGAAGCAGGTGGCCCTCGAACAGGGCGTCCAGGCCACCTTCATGCCGAAGCCGTTCTCGGAGTACCCCGGCTCGGGCATGCACACCCACCTCTCCCTCTTCGAGGGCGACCGCAACGCCTTCTACGAGTCGGGCGCCGAGTACCAGCTCTCGAAGGTCGGCCGCTCCTTCATCGCGGGCCTGCTGCGGCACGCCGCCGAGACGGCCGCGGTCACCAACCAGTGGGTCAACTCCTACAAGCGCATCTGGGGCGGCTCCTCGCGCAGCGCCGGCGCGGGCGGCGAGGCCCCCTCGTACATCTGCTGGGGCCACAACAACCGCTCGGCCCTGATCCGCGTCCCGATGTACAAGCCGGGCAAGATGGGCTCCTCCCGCATCGAGGTCCGCTCGATCGACTCGGGCGCCAACCCGTACCTGACGTACGCGGTCCTCCTGGCGGCCGGCCTCAAGGGCATCGAGGAGGGCTACGAACTCCCGGCGGGCGCCGACGACGACGTCTGGGCCCTCTCCGACGCCGAACGCCGCGCGATGGGCATCGAACCCCTCCCGCAGAACCTCGGCGAGGCCATCTCCCTGATGGAACGCAGCGAACTGGTCGCCGAAACCCTCGGCGAACACGTCTTCGACTTCTTCCTCCGCAACAAGAAGCAGGAGTGGGAGGAGTACCGCTCGGAGGTCACGGCCTTCGAACTCCGCAAGAACCTCCCGGTGCTCTAACCGCAGGTCACCGCCCCTGCGGGCCGCGCAACACTCCGGGCCGGTGGTCGTCGACCACCGGCCCGGAGCCGTCTCACTGCCCCTGGGCCGTCTGTGGGCCGTCGATGTGGTGCCTTGATGTTCTGGGGGCGCGGAGCGTACGGCGGAGATACTCTCCGGCCGACGCCTGCCTACAGGTAGATCGGATGCCAGCTCGACTTGTCGGGGCCGCTGGGAATGTGGTGCCACCCCGAGGGCCATACATCCTCGTTGGCCAGCAAATCCGGGATGTTCAGGGCGTTGACCGTGTACCCCTGGGATTCCAGAAAGCGCTTCAGGACCCCGCTCGGGTCCGCCTTCAGCTTTTCCCGTGATGCTTCATCGAGGTCGAGGGACATCTTGAAGACCTCAACCGTTTCCTCTCCCGCTTTGCTGACGGTACCGCGAATCTCAGCTTCTTCGGGCATGGCAGATTCCCCTCTGCGCCGGTGTTCGCTTCTGCCCGCCTTACGTGAGGGTGAGTGCATCGGCAACCCTGTGACGCGGGCCTAATCTCAGTGTGTGCCGAACCCAGACGCGCGCAACTGCCGGTGCTCATCTCCAGGTTCCCCATGGTCCTCATCCTTCGGTGCACACCGAAAATTCGTGATCGGTGATTCGGGCGGGGACTAGGTCCAAAGGCGCATGGTCTTCGGGGCGGCGGGTGGGGAGAGTGGGGGGATGGAACCTCTCGACGACGTCCGTACCAATGCCTATCTGCGCCGGCTGGGGGTGGTGCGGCCCCGGCGGGCCACGGGCGGCTCGCTGCGCGAGCTGCACCTGCGCCATCTGCGGACGGTGCCGTTCGAGAACCTGGCGATCCACCTCGGCGAGGACATCACGCTCACCCGGGACGCACTCTTCGACAAGATCGTGACCGCCGGGCGCGGTGGCATCTGCTACGAACTGAACGGTGCGTTCGCTCAGTTGCTGCGCGCACTCGGGCACCGGGTGGAGCTCCTCCAGGCGCGGGTGTACGGCAAGGACGGCGGGGTGGGGATCCCGTACGACCACCTCGCGCTGCGCGTCGACGGGCGCTGGCTCGCCGACGTGGGCTTCGGCGAGCACAGCGCGCACCCTCTCGACCTGGAGGAGCCGGGCGAGCAGAAGGATCCCTGCGGGGTGTTCCTCGTCAGGCCGGCCGCAGACGGTGCGGAGGGCGACCTCGACGTACTGCGCGACGGCGTGCCGGCCTACCGGCTGGAGACCCGGCCCCGGGTGCTCGCCGACTTCCGGCCCGGCGCCTGGTGGCACCGCACCAGCCCCGAGTCCGGTTTCACCAGGGGCCCGGTCTGCTCCCGGATCACCGAGGACGGCGGCCGGATCACCCTGCGGGACCGCACCCTCATCGCCACGTCGGCGGACGGCGACCGGACGGAGGAGGAGCTGACGACCGACGAGGAGGTGCGGGCGGCCTACCGCGCGGAGTTCGGCATCGTGCTCGACCGGCTGCCGGTGGCACTCCACCCCCGGACCCAGGTCGGGTCCGGGGCTTAGCGCCGGGCGCCCGCGGGAGGGCGGGATCTCGCGGACACGGCCCAGGGGGCGCGAACGGGGGGCGTGTGTTGTCGAAACGATACGGCGGCTGGCATTGGAGTGAACTGCCGTTCCCGGCGGTGCCCCGGAGCTGTTGGACCGGCCGACGCGCACATTCACCAGCGCGTCGTCGTTCCACAGATCCTTAGGGGAGTCATGCGTATTCGTTCTGCTGTCACCGCGTCCGTCCTGGCCGCCGGCATCCTGCTGGGCGGGGCCGGTGCGGCTCTGGCCAACGACGGGGTCGACATCGACTACTTCTCCGGCGGTCGCGCTGGCTACTCGTCGAACTGCTCCTCGCTCGCCGCGGTGCCCGCCAGCCGCCCGGCGTTCACGGGCCCGATCTACACCTCGAACTGTGTCGCGGACGGCGAGCTGGAGTGGGCGAAGGGCCACCACCTGGGCGCCTGACCCCGGTGCGGCGCCGCGGGGGCGGACCGACAGCGACGTCGGCCGCCCCCGCGGCGTTCCGGGCAGCCCGACGGGCGGCCGGGCCCCGCGGCGTTCCGGGCCCCGCGGCCTTCCGGGCACCCCGACGGGCGGCCGGGCGTCAGCGGACCGCGCGGTGCCAGGTGGGGCGGGCGGGGGTGGACGGGGTGGTGAAGGTGTGGAGTTCGGCGTCCAGGCCGAGGACCGTCGTGGTCGTCGTGCCGCCCGGTTCCATGACGGCCGCCGGGGCGCCCGCGAAGAGCATGCGGGATTCCGCCCAGGCCGGAGGGCCGCCGAGCCCGGAGGTGCTGACCGTGCCGCTGTCCGCGCGGCCCGCCACGTGGCGTCCCGCAGCGCCGACCGCGCCGTAGCCGGCCCGGCCGCCCGCCTCCGTGACGGAGGAGACCTGGGGCTTGGTCGCGGGCCCGGCGGTGACCACGGCGGTGCGCACCACCCCCGAGTCGGGCCGGCGGAAGTACAGGCGGACGCCCGCTCCGTCCGGGGAGGCCGTCAGCGGGACCGTGGTGGCCGGCAGGCCCGTGGGTGAGGGCCCGCGCAGCGGGCCGTCCGCGGACTCCTGGGTCCAGGCCAGTACCGAGGTCGTGGTCGTCGCGTACACGTGCCGCCGCCCGGCGGTGTCGACCGCCGTGACCGGGTCGCTCTGCAGGTCCTCGCCGCCGAGGCGCTGCCAGGGGGAGAAGCCGCCGTCGGGCTGCTGGACGACGGCGCGCAGCGTGCGGCGGGAGTCGCGCAGGTAGACGGTGAGGAGGCCCCGGGCGTCCACCGCGGCCGCGGGCGCGCTGATGGCCGAGGTGCCCTCGTCGTCGCCCTTCTCGGGGGTGCCGAGCGACTGCCACGCGCCGAACGCCCCGCCGGGCGAGACCTGGACGGCGTACACGACCTCGCGCCGGTAGTCCGCGGGGGCGGGACCGAGGACCGTGCGGGTGGCGAGGACGGCGACGCGGCCGTCGGGGAGCCGGGCGGCGGTCGCGCCGGGGTCGATGCCCGTGCCCGTGAGGAAGACCGGCTTCGCCCAGACGCCGGCGGTGTCGCGCCGCCAGTACGCCATGCGGCCGTCCAGCACGGTGAAGGCCCAGAGGGTGCCCGGTGTCCCCTCGGTCAGCCAGGACGCGTTGTCGGCGCGGGTGTAGCGCAGCGACTGGGCCCAGTTGCGTCCGGTCGGGTTGCCCGCGACCTTGCGGTCGCCGCAGCCCGAGGGGCTTCCGCAGTAGTCCTGGTGGTCCTGCCAGGCGTAGGTCCGCAGGTAGTCGGTCTTCGTCTCGGCCGTCTGCGGGTCCAGCGAGTGCGGGAGCGTGCTGTTGTGGTAGCCGAGGTAGCTCTGGACCGAGAAGTGCGGTCGCCGCTGGACCTGTTCGGCGTAGGCGGTGGTGGCGGCCTGCACGAAGCGGGCGCCGTACATGTGGTCCTGGTGGTCGGTGAAGCGGCCGTTCTCCCCGTACCGGCCGGGGGTGGGGTCCTGCATCCGTATCGTCGTGGGCCGGTAGTGCTCCAGTATCCCGGCTATCGCCCGTATCAGCTGGTCCTTCGTGTACGAGAAGCCCTGCTTGACCGGGGTCCCGGAGGTCAGCTGGGACTCCAGCGCGGGTATCCGGCCGTTCCACAGGCCGCGCAGGCTCTCGGGGGTGTCCTGGCCGGTGCTGCGGGCCTCGCGCAGCATCAGCCACACCAGGTTGACCTGCGGCTTCGCTATGAGTACGTCGACCTCGGCGCGGCCCCCGCCGGCGGTGTCCACGACCGTGCGCCGCCACGCGCTGGTGCGGTCGCCGGTGGCCATCTGGGCGTAGGCGGAGCGGATGCCGTTCTGCCGGGCCTCCGCGTAGTGGGCGCGGTCGGCGGGCTGTTCGGGATCCCTGGCCGCGTCGCCGTGCGCCTCGTTGCGGCCGTCGGACTCGCCCGAGGTGAGGTAGGCGGTGGTGACCTGGGTGCCGGAGCGCAGGGAGCGGCTGAGGTCGGGGTTCATGAAGAACAGGTCGTCGTCGGGGTGCGCGACGACCTGGACGACCGAGCCGGCGGTGACGCTGGCGGGCAGGACGACGGTCGGGTTCTTCCCCGGGGCGGCTCCGGCGGGGGTCTGCTGGCCGGAGGCCAGGGAGAGTACGCCGGTGGTGCCGGCTGTCAGCACGGTGAGCAGGGCCGCGAAGCGGCGACGGGTCAACGGCATCGGGCACGCCTTGGGTTCGTTCCGGGCAGGGAAATGACTGAGCAGTCAAAGAGAGTCCGAATCGGCGAACTTGGTTCACCGCAGCGGCCGATGACTCCTGCTGTCCGGAAAGTGCCTGCTGAGTGCCATCGAAGCGGAGGTGGTTCGTCCGCCACCGTCGGCCCGTCGGCCCGTCGGCTCGGTCTCCCCGTCCGTGCCTGGCCTGGCAGTCCGCGCCCCGTCCGTGCCCGGTGTCCGTGCCCGCCGTGCTAGGGAGCGGCGTTGCGCGGGCCCACCGGCTGCCACGGCGCCAGGTAGGCGTTCGGCGCGTCCGCCGACGAGGTCACGTACAGCCGCGCGTCGAGCCCCACCACCGCGAGACTGACCATGTTCCTCCCGGTCTTCGTGGAGGAGGGCGCGCCGACGAACATCAGCGGGGAGCGCCCCCACGGCCGGCCCGGACCGAGCTCCGAGCCGAGCTGTCCGCCCGCCGTGCGGCCCGCCAGCACGTGCCCGCTCGCCGTCACCGAGCCGAAGCCGTTCAGCCCGCCGAGGTCGGTCATGTTGTTGACCTTCAGGCCGTCGTCGGCCGTCATCAGGGCCGTACGGACGTTGCCCGAGCCGGGTTTGCGGAACCACAGCCGCACCCCGCCCTCGCGGCCCTGCGCGGTCAGCGGCAGCGTGGTGGCGGGCAGCCCGGTGGCCGTGGCCCGGCCGAGCGGGGCGCCCGGCTTCGGCTGCGCCCAGCCGACGACCGTCTTCGACGTCGCGGACAGGACCATGCGCCGCCCCGCGCCGTCGATCGCGGTGACCGGGGCGCCGTGCAGGTCCTCGCCGCCGTGGTTCTCCCAGGGCCCCCAGCCGCCGTCCGGCTGCTGCACCCGGCCGCGCAGGCTGTACGCGCCGTCGCGGACGTACGCCGCCAGCCGCCCGGTGCCGTCGACCGAGACGGCCGGTGCGCTGATGTCGGAGGTCCACGCCTCGTCCGCGGTCTCGGGGGTGCCGAGCGACTGCCACTCCCCGAACCCGTCCGCCCCGGGCTGCTTCTGGACCGCGTAGACGACCTCGCGCCGGTAGTCGGCTGGCCTGGCCCCGAAGGAGGTGCGGGTGCCGAAGACGGCGATGCGGCCGTCCTTCAGCGTCACGGCGCCGACGCCCGGATCCATTCCCGTGCCGGGCAGCAGGTCCGGGCCCCGCCAGGGGCCGACCGGGCCGGGCCGGTGCCAGACGGCGACCTGGCCGTCGAGCACCTTGAAGGCCCACAGGCCGTGGTCCGTGTCGGAGGTCAGCCAGTCGGTGCCGGTGCCGCGGGCGTAGTTGACGGTGTCCGTCCACCGGTTGCCCGCCGGGCGGTCGGCGACCTTGAGGTCACCGCAGCCGGCGTCGCTGCCGCAGTGGTTCTGCCGGTCGAGCCAGGCGTAGGTGTCGAGGCTGTCCAGTTTCTCCTTGGCCTCCTGCGGGTCCAGGGCGCTGGGGAGGGAGCCGTTGACGTAGCCGACGTAGTTCTGCACCGCAAAGTGCGGGCGGTCCGTCACGTCCTTCGCGTAGGCGGCCGCGGCCAGCTGCACGAAGCGGGCGCCGTAGAAGTGGTCCTGGTGGTCGGTGTACTGCTTGGTGTCCGGGTACCGGCCGGGGGTCGGGTCCTGGAAGCGGACGGTGGTCGGCCGGTACTGCTCCATGATGCCGACGAGGGTCTGGACGACCTGGTCCTTGGAGTACGCGAACCGCTGCTTGACGGGGGTCCCGGAGGAGAGCATCGACCCCAGTCGGGAGACCTTGCCGTCCCACAGGCCGTGCAGGCTCTCGGGTACGTCGGCGTAGCCGTGGCCGGCCTCGCGCAGCTGCAGCCAGACCAGGTTGACCTGGGGTTTGGCGACGAGGACGTCGACCTCCGCGTGGCCGCCGCCCTTCGTCGGGACGACGGTGCGCTGCCAGGCGCTGGTGCGGTCGCCGGTGGCCATCTTGGCGTAGGCGGCGCGGATGCCGTTCTGGCGGGCCTCGGCGTAGGCGGGCTTGTCGGGTCTGGTGGTGGCCCCCTTGGCGGCGGTGGCGTTGACGCCGTCGGCCTCGCCCGCGGTGAGGTACACGGAGGCCACGGGGTGGCCGGCGGACAGGGAGTAACGCAGGTCCGGATTCATGAAGTACAGATCGTCGTCGGGGTGCGCGACGATCTGGACGACGCGGCCCGGGTCGGATACGGCGCCGCCGACCGTCGGCGGCGCGGCGGTGGGGGTGTCGCCGGCCAGGCCGGCGAGGGCCTCGTGGCCGCGGAGCACGAGCATGCCGGTCGCGGCGAGGGCCGCGCAGAGGGCGACGGCCTTGACGAGGCCGGCCCACCGATGCCGCCGACCAGCCCCGCGCCCGGCGGCGGCCTGGGCAGGTCCTCGCCCGGCGGTGGCCTCGGCAACTCCTCGCCTGGCGGCGGCCTCGGCAGCCTCTCGCTTCGCGGCCGGCTGGGCAGCCCCGCGCCCGGCGGCGGCTTCGGCAGCTCCTCGGCTGGCGGCCGGCTGGGCAGGCCTTCGCCCGGCGGTGGCCTGGGCAGGTCCTCGCCTGGCGGCGGCCTCGGCAGCCTCTCGCTTCGCGGCCGGCTGGGCAGCCCCCCGCCCGGCGTCGGCTTCGGCAGCCCCGCGCCCGGCGGCGGCTTCGGCGGACCCGCGGCGGCGTCCACGCCGCCCACGCTGCCCTTGCGGTGCTGTCACTTCGGCTTCGGCTTCGGCTTTGCGGGTCGGGCGGGCGGCCCTGCGGCCGCTGGGTGGTTCCTGGGGTGCGGCGGATGACCGTGCCGGGCCGGCTGCGGTGTCGGGTCCGGTCTCCGCCTCGGCGGCCGGTCGTGCCGCCCGGCGGCCGCCGCTCGTTCCGGCGTCGGCTTTGCGGCCCCGCGCGCCCTTGCGGCCGCGGCGGGCCCTCCCCGCGGACTGGGGGCCGGCCGGGCCTTCGGCGGGCGACGCTGCGGGGCCGGCGGCTACGGGCTCGGCCTCGTCCTCGCGGGCGAGCCGGGCGGCCTCGCGCCCACGAGGGCCCGGGGGCTCTGCCGCGGTGGCTTCGGTCCGTCCGGCCGAAGCCGGCGGGCCGCCGTCGCCGAGGGCTGTCTCGGCCGCTCCGACCGGGACCCGCGGCTCCGGGATCGCTGCCGGGTGCGTCTGCTGCGTGTGCTGGGGCTCAACGGTGTGCTGTGCCTGCGGGGGCAGGAACGGCTGTTGGCCCGTTCGGCCCGGGTGCGGGTGGGGCAACTCCTGGGGCACGTAGAGGGGCTGAGCCTGCTGCCACAGGAAGGGCTGCTCGGCCTGCTGCGCCTGCGGCGGCGGGATGACCGGCTGCGCCGGGTGCGGCTGCTGGAACTCCTGCGCATGCTGCGCCTGTTGGGGCGCTGGGTGGGTCTGGTGCGCGTGCCGGGGCTCGTGGGCCTGCCAGGAGCCCCCGGCCGACTGCGCCTGCGGCAGAGGGAACTCCGGCTGCGCCGGGTGCGGCTGCTGGAAGCCGTACGCCCCCTCCGGCTCCCGGGGCTCGTGGATCCGCTGGATCTGCGGGCCATGGTGAAACTCACCTACGGGCTGCGGGTGTTGGTGCTGGTGGGGGAGGTGGGCCAGGTGGTACTGCTGGGGCTCCTGGCTCCACGCGTGACCTTGCTGCCCGTACTGCTGCCCGTACCGCTCCTGCGGCCCGTGCATCGGCCCCCGCCCGGGCGGCGGCGTCGCCGGGACACGGTCGCCCGCGGCGGGACCGGGGCGGGGGTATCCGTCGGGCATGGGGCTCCTCGTGGCCGGTCGGCGGGGAGCGGGCCCCATTCCGCCCTAAGTATTCGGATAATCCGATAATCCACGTCATGGTACGTCCCGGTGAGTCGAACGCCTGCTCCGGCTAGGCTCGCCCCAGGCAGGTCAGGGCAGTGCGACGCACAGCCAAGGCAGTGGCAGCGACGACCGCGGGAGGCGGCGGGATGACAGTCCCGGGACGCAGGAGCAGCACCTTCATCCGGCTGCTCCGCAGCGGTTTCACCGACCCCTCCGCAGCCGCCCGGCTGCTCGACTCCGACGCGCTCGCCGCCGTACGCGCCGACCCCGTACTGCTCGACGCCCTCGGCGCGACCGCCGACCCCGACCTCGCCCTGCGCGGCCTCGTCCGGCTCGCCGAGGCGCAGCCCGACGGCAAGCTCCCCGGGCTCCTCGACACCCTCGTCAGCGCCAAACCCCTCCGCGACCGCCTCCTCGGTGTGCTCGGCGCCTCCGAGGCGCTCGCCGACCACCTCGCCCGCCACCCCCTCGACTGGCTCGGCCTCGTCACGTACGAGGCTGCCGACCTGCACCCGGGACTTCCCGAGTTCGAGCGCTGCCTCGCCGACGCCCACGACCCCGTCGCCCTGCGCGTCTCCTACCGGCGCTGCCTGATGTCCATCGCGGCCCGCGACGTCTGCGGCACCATCGACGTCGCGCAGACCGCCGCCGAGCTCGCCGACCTCGCCACCGCCACCCTGCGCGCCGCCCTGCGGATCGCCTCCGCCGCCGCCCCCGAGGACGCGGCGATCTGCCGCCTCGCCGTCATCGCGATGGGCAAGTGCGGCGGCAACGAGCTCAACTACGTCTCCGACGTCGACGTGATCTTCGTGGGGGACGCCGCAGCGGGGTCTGCGAACGGCGGATCCGCAGGGGACGGCGCCGACGAGGCCAAGGCCCTCCAGGCAGCCACCCGCCTCGCCTCGCACCTGATGCGGATCTGCTCGGAGACCACCGTCGAGGGCACCATCTGGCCCGTCGACGCCAACCTCCGCCCCGAGGGCCGCAACGGACCCCTCGTCCGCACCCTCGCCTCCCACCTGGCCTACTACCAGCGCTGGGCGAAGACCTGGGAGTTCCAGGCGCTCCTCAAGGCCCGCGCCGTCGCCGGCGACGCGAGCCTGGGCTCCGAGTACATCGACGCCATAAGCCCCCTGGTCTGGCAGGCGGCCGAACGCGAGAACTTCGTCGCCGACGTCCAGAAGATGCGCCGCCGCGTCGTCGACAACATCCCCGCCGCCCACGTCGACCGCGAACTCAAGCTCGGCCCCGGCGGCCTGCGCGACGTGGAGTTCGCCGTCCAGCTGCTCCAGCTCGTCCACGGCCGCAGCGACGCCACCCTGCACTCCGGCACCACCCTCGACGCCCTCCACGCCCTCGCCGCCGGCGGCTACGTCGGCCGCGCCGACGCCGCCCAGCTGCACGACGCGTACCGCTTCCTGCGCACCATGGAGCACCGCATCCAGCTCTACCGGCTGCGCCGCACCCACCTGGTCCCCGAGGACGAGAACGACCTGCGGCGCCTCGGCCGCTCCATGGGCCTGCGCACCGAACCCGTCGCCGAACTCCACAAGGCCTGGCGCCGGCACGCCTCCGTGGTCCGGCGCCTGCACGAGAAGCTCTTCTACCGGCCGCTGCTGGACGCGGTCGCCCAGCTCACCCCGGGCGAGACCCGGCTCTCGCCGCGCGCCGCCGGCCAGCGCCTCGAAGCCCTCGGCTACGCCGACCCCGCCTCGGCCCTGCGCCACCTCGAAGCCCTCGCCTCCGGCGTCACCCGCAAGGCCGCCATCCAGCGCACCCTGCTGCCGGTGATGCTCGGCTGGTTCGCCGACTCCGCCGACCCGGACGCCGGCCTGCTGAACTTCCGCAAGGTCTCCGACGCCCTCGGCAAGACCCCCTGGTACCTGCGCCTGCTGCGCGACGAGGGGGCCGCCGCCGAGAACCTCGCCCGCGTGCTGTCCGCCGGACGCCTCGCCCCCGACCTGCTGATGCGGGCCCCGGAGGCGGTGGCCCTGCTCGGCGACCCCGAAGGCCTGCAGCCCCGTACGCACGAGGCCCTCCAGCAGGAGGTACTCGCCGCCGTGGGCCGCGCCGAGAACCCCGAGACCGCCGTCGCCGCCGCCCGCGGCGTGCGCCGCCGCGAGCTCTTCCGCACCGCCGCGGCCGACATCATCGGCTCCTACGGTACGGAGGACAGCCCGGCGGAGGAGGACCACGGAGCCCTGGTCGACCGGGTCGGCGGGGCCGTCTCGGACCTCACCGCCGCGACCATCGCCGGCGCCCTGCGCGCCGCCGTGCAGTCGCACTACGGCGACACCCTGCCCACCCGCTTCGCCGTCATCGGCGTCGGCCGCTTCGGCGGCCACGAACTCGGCTACGGATCCGACGCCGACGTCCTCTTCGTCCACGAACCCCGCGAAGGCGTCGACGAGCAGGAGGCCGCCAAGGCAGCCCAGACCGTCATCGCCGAGATGCGCCGACTGCTCCAGCTGCCCACCGCGGACCCGCCGCTGCTCATCGACGCCGACCTGCGCCCCGAGGGCCGCTCCGGGCCCCTGGTGCGCACCCTGGCCTCCTACGCCGCCTACTACCGGCGCTGGTCGCTGACCTGGGAGAGCCAGGCGCTGCTGCGGGCCGAACCGGTCGCCGGCGAGGAGGAGCTCGGCCGCCGCTTCATCGAGCTGATCGACCCGCTGCGCTACCCGGCCGAGGGCCTCGGCGAGGACGCCGTCCGGGAGATCCGCCGGCTCAAGGCACGCATGGAGTCGGAGCGGCTGCCGCGCGGCGCCGACCCGACCCTGCACACCAAGCTGGGCCGCGGCGGTCTCAGCGACGTCGAGTGGACCGTGCAGTTGATGCAGATGCGGCACGCCTGGGCCGAACCGGGCCTGCGGACCACCCGTACCCGCGAGGCCCTCGCGGCCGCGCACGCGGCCGGGCTGATCCCCACCGACGAGGCGCAGATCCTGGACGAGGCCTGGGTGCTGGCGACCCGGGTCCGCAACGCCGTGATGCTGGTGCGGGGCCGCGCCGGGGACACCTTCCCGTCCGAGGCCCGCGAACTGGCCGCGGTGGGCCGCTACCTCGGCTACGCGGAGGGCACGGTCGGCGAGCTGCTGGACGACTACCGGCGCATCACGCGCCGCGCCCGCGCGGTGGTCGAGGAGCTGTTCTACGGCGGGTAGTCCGCCCGGACGCGGCCGGCCGGGCCGGAACCCGGCAGCGGCCGCACTGGATTGCCCGTTGCTTTTGCGCTTTGCATATGATCGGCCTCCATTCAACGGGGAGGCTGGACGATGGCGGACGAGCTGGACCAGATATCCGACCGGCACGTGGACATGCGGCTGAACAGCGGTCCGCCGCTGGGCCCTTACGCGCCCGGCGGCACACCACCGTCGGTGGTGCCCTACGCCCCCGGCGTGACCCCGCAGCCCGCCGGACCGTACCTCACGGGCGGCTCGCCGGACTTCGCCTCGTCGCCGGCCGAGAAGAACGCAGCGGCGGGCACGATCCAGAACGAGTTGGAGCCGGGCACAAAGCGCGCCGCCGGGCACGCGGACGAGGCCACGGGTTCCGCCCAGAAGGGCTTCGAGGGCTGGGAGACGGCCGCCGGCCTGAAGAAGGTCGCCGAGACGTGGGAGCAGCAGGTGACGACCCTGATGGGCCGGCTGGCCGGCGAGAAGACCTCGCTGCGTGGCGCCTCGGGCTACATCACCGGCAACGACCTGGGCCTGAAGACCCAGTTCCTGTCGCAGTCGCAACTGCACGGGATATAGGGGCCGGCGTGCTGACCTACTACGAAGTCATGACCACGGACCTGGGCCTGCTGACGACGGCCGCAGCGCAGTGGGACAAGGTCGCGGAAGAGCTGAAGAAGGTCGAAACCCGCTACGGCGACACCGTCCAGAAGATCACCATGGGTGACAACTGGTCCGGTCTCAGCGCCGGCGTCGCGCGGACGAAGTTCACGGCGACCCGCTACGAGTACACCGCCGCCCAGACGCAGGCCAAGGCGATCGCGAGCCTGCTGCGCGGCGCCCGCGACCAGTTCTCCGATCTCAAGAAGAAGCTGGAGAGCGCCCGCGACGACGCCGTCGCTGCCGGCATGACCGTCTCGGAGCAGGGGCGCGTCGCCTTCGACTGGTCCAAGCTGACCCCGTCCGAGCGCAGCGCCTACCACCACGACCCCGACGGCCAGGAGACCGTGCGCCTCGCGGTCGGCAAGTGGCAGAAGCACATCGACGACCGGGTCAAGGCCGTCTCCGACGCCGACCAGCACGTCAAGGACGCCCTGGTGGCGGCCGTGACCGATACCAACAGGGACGCCCTGGGCAAGGGCAGCGGCCTGGACGAGACGCTCACCGGCTTCAACAACTACGCCGAGGGCGACCTGGCGAAGGCCAAGAAGCTCGACGAGTCCAAGGTGGAGACGAAGAACGACAAGGTCGGCTGGAGCGCCACCGGTCCCGGCCAGTACGGCAAGGAGGCCTCGGTCAAGGCCTACGCCGACCTCTTCCACGGCACCGCGAAGGGCGAGACCGACCTCGCGGGCATGCAGTTGTCCGGCATCGCCGACATCTACGGCGGTGCCCGGGCCACCGCGAACGTGGGCTTCACCGACAAGGGCCTCGTCGCCAAGGCCGAGGCCTCCGCCGGCGTGCGGGGACTGGCCGAAGGCCGGGCGGGAGGCGAGTACCAGAGCGTCTACGGCCGCCTGGAGGGATTCGCCGGCGCCGAGGCCGGAGTCAGCGCCAAAGCCACCAAGGAAGAGTTCACGGTCGGCGCCAAGGCGTTCGCCGGGGCGAAGGGCAGCGTCACCGGAGGCGTGGAGTCCGGGGGCATCGGGGTCGGCCTGACGGCCGAGGGCTGGGCGGGTCCCGGCGCCGAGGCCTGGTGGGGCTACAAGAAGGACGAGACGACCGGCGTGTGGAAGCTCGGCGGCAAGGCGGGCGCCTCCCCGATCCTCGGCGGGTCCCTCGGCCTGGAGATCACCGTCGATCCCGAGAAGGTGATCAAGACCGCGGGTGACGCGGCCGACGCGGTGGGCGACACGGCCCACGCGGTCGGCGACGCCGCCGGGGACTTCAAGGACTGGCTGCTCGACTGATGTACGTTTCCGAGGAAGGAGGGTCCGAGATGGCCGCGACACTGCCGGTGCCGATCGAGTTCCGGCTGCCAGAGGGATGGCTTCCGGCCCGTCCGGAAGGGTTCGACGCGGAAGGGGTGGCTTTCGCCGCCGTGCATCCGCAGCCCGACGCCGGGTTCGCCGCGAACATCACCATCGACGGCGGGTTCCCGAAGGACGGGGTGACGCTCGAGGAGATCGCCGACGCGTCCGTGGAGCGCCTGCGCGCCTTCGCCGGGTCGGTGGTGGTGGAACACCGCCGCGAGGTCGGTTCGCAGGAGTCGCCCGCCCTGACCCAGAGGCTGGCATTCTCCGCCGGAGCCGACGGCGGCGATGTCCGTGACCTCGTCCAGTCCCAGGTCTACCTGGTCTTCGTCGACACCGGGGACCCCCACAAGCGGGCGATGGTCCGGCTGGCACTCACCGCGACCGCAGCCCAGCACGACAGCGTCCTGGAGGACTTCCAGGAGTTCGTGCGCTCGGTACGCCCGGACAGCGGAGCGGGGGGCTGACGTGGGCGGCTTCTGGGACCGGCGGACGGGCACCAGGCATCCGGTGCCCGGCCTCACGCCGGTGGCTGCCGCGGACCTCCGGGAAGCGCTGCTCGCGCTGGGCGGACCGGCCGGGGTGTTCCTCGTACGCGAGGGCACCGCGAAGGAGCGTGCCGACCTCGTGGCGGAGTGCCGCGTGCCCGAGATGCGGCTGACCTTGAAGACCAGCATGCGACTGGTCCCGGCGAAACACGAGGTGCGCACCCTCGAAGAGCGGTGGGAGCCCGCGCTCGAACATTCCGGCGAGCAGTACGGCCGGGGGCCGGGCAAGGCGGTCTACCGGCAGTGGGAGCACCGGCGGGGCGCTGACGGCCGCCGCAGCAAGGTCGAGACTTTCCGGTTCGACACGGGACAGATGAGGAACCCCCTGCAGAACACGGTCCTCAAGGCGGGCTGGACCTGGCGCGGAGTGCTGTTCAGGCTGTGACCGCTCGGCCTGCCTGCCTGCCTGCCGTGGCCGGGGCCGGGCCCGTATGACGCGGCGGACCGAGGACCTGTGAAGGGTCCTCGGTCCGCCGTCTGCTGTCCGCCGCTTCGCGTCGTCGGCGCGGGTGTCAGCGGGCCGTGCCGAAGTTCTGCGTCCAGTAGTGGTTCGGCTGGGCGAGGCCGATGCCGATCTCCTTGAAGGAGCAGTTCAGGATGTTCTCGCGGTGGCCGGGGCTGTTCATCCAGCCCTCCATGACCTTCTCGGGCGTGCTGTAGCCGTAGGCGACGTTCTCGCCGTACGTGCTCCACGCGTAGCCGGCACGGGTGATGCGCGTGCCCGGGTCGGAGCCGTCGGAGCCCGTGTGGGACATGTTGCTGTGGGCGGCCATGTCCGCGCTGTGGTCCTGCGCGGCCTTGGTGAGCTTCGCGTTCAGGGTGACGGCCTGGCATCCGGCGGCGGCGCGCTCCTGGTTGACCAGGGCGAGGACCGCGGCGACGGAGCCCGAGGCGGCCGGCGCGGGCGCGGGCGAGGTCTTCGGCGGCTGCGGTGCCTGCGGTGCCTGCGGCTGCTTGGTGACCGGCGGCTTCGCGGGCTGCGGCGCGGCCTGCGGGGGCTGCGCCTGCGGCGGCTCGGCCTGCGGGGGCTGCGTCTGCGCGGGCCGGGAGGTCTCCTCGACCGGCTGCGCGGGTGCTGCGGGGCTGCTGGGCGCCGTCGGGACGTCCACGGGGACCATCAGGTCCGGGCTGCCCGAGGGCTGGTACTGCCACGGGCGCTGCGCCTGGTGGCTCACGGTACGGGTGCGGCCGGTGTCGTCGCCGCCCGTGTCGAAGCAGGCCATGGCGGCCGTGGGGACACCCACGATTCCGAGAGCGCTGACGCCGATGATTATCTTCCGGTACTGCTTCTTCTTCCGATGCTTCTGCATGCGTAACCTCATTCGGTGATCGCGAAGCTCCCGGCGCCGGAACTGCGGGACGCCGGAATGGTCGACATTCTTAGAAGCCCGCCATTGGCCTGGCAAGTTTCCGTTTCGCGCTCACAGGGGGGATTCGGCACGCGGCTTGAAACGGGCCGTTGATCGTGCATGGTCACGATCTGGTCACTGGCACAACCATGTGATGTGTATTCAGGAATGGCCGTGACCAGGGAAGTAGGGGGTGCGTAAGGCGGTGGCTGAGATTCCGTTCCCGCAGGAGAGGGGAATGTCGAATCCAAAACGGACAAATGTCGAAATGTCGATGAGGTGGCGCGCCCGGGATCCTCTCCGGCGCCGAGGTTCCCGTCGTGACGCATGTCACGCAACCGGGCGCCGCGTCGTGGCGTCGCCGCCCGCGCCGCCCGCACAGGGTGCCGCGAGATCCTGCCCGTAATCCCCGTGGCCATTCGGAGGAATGGCCGAACCTGGAAATGATCAGGGGGAGGGTGAGGGCGGGCGTGATCGTTCGGGGTAATTCCTTCGAGCGGTCCCGGAGTGTTCCGGCCTTCGGGTCTTCGTGTCGTCGTGTTTCGTCGTGCCGCCAGGCGGTTGCCGGTTCCGGGTCGGGCCGGGTCGGCCGCGGTACGGGTATTGCATGACGCGGAAGAAGAGGCGGCGGCAGTTCGAGAGCGGATACGCGCGCGCCGGCCGATACCCGAAGGGAATCGCTCCGGCAGGTCTCAGGCGGCGGCTGGAGCCGTGCCGGCCGTCGGCGGTGGCGCGCACCTGCGGCAGCGGCCGGGGGTGGGGGAGCGGAAGGCGCGTTCGCAGCCGTCGCACGTGTGGAACGGGTGGATGGTGCGGTCCGGGCCGGCCGGGTGCGAAGCCTGGGGATCCGGCAGGCGGGGCGGCAGCAGTTCCCGCAGACGGTGGGCGAGCAGCGCGGCGGGGGAGTGGATCGGCGTCGTCGGCAGCGAGCGCGTGAGGGCCGCGGTGACGGCGCTCGGGACCACCCCGCGCTCCAGCCATGCGGTTGCGGCGGGCGCCAGCCGTACCGTGTCACGCTCGGACAGCGTCAGCCGCGGATCACGCAGCCGCAGCCGGGCCAGCAGTTCCCGCGCTTCCAACTCGACTTCGGACACCGCCGTTTCGGCCTCGGACACCACGGGATCGGCCTCGGACGCGACGCCTGTCGGCGCGGGCTCCGGTGCTGGCTCCGGCGCGGGTTCCGGGTCCGGGGCCGGCCGCGGGGCGGGCTGCGGCTCGGAGCGCCGGGGTGCGACTCGGCGCTCTCGGACCGCTTCGGCCATCGCGGGCGGGTTGTTGTACGAGGTCGTGCAGGTCACGACGCGCCCCGTTGGCAGCCGCTCCTGGACGCGGGCCAGGTAGCCGTGCCGCTCCAGTTCACGCAGGGCGGTGGCGATGCGGACCTCGCCCTCCGGGAAGCGTTCGGCGAGGGCCTTGATGGTCACCTTGGAGCCGGTCGGGAGCGACTGGATGTGCGTGGCCAGACCGATCGCCGCCAGGCTCAGCGCACGGTGCTGGGCGAGGTGGTTGCCGACCTTGACGTAGCCGCGGGGGTGGTCGTGGTTGACGTGTCGGATTCCCGACGGGACGCGCGAGGGCGCGCTAAGCTGCTGGTCAGCCATGGGGAAGGTGCTTCTTCCGCTGTGGTCAGGCCCTCGCCCGGGATTGCCGTCCCGGCCGGGGGCCGAATGCGTTTTATGGGGTTGTCGGGAGCCAGACTGCCCGGCGAATTGGCGCACGCGCCAGCCCGGTTGCGGTGATTCACCCGACCGAGTGAGAGGGGGGAAGGGGGAGGTGTGGAAGGTCATTTCCCCTGGTTATTTGTCTTTAGGCGTCGTGCTGCACCGGCTGCCGATCCACCGGGTCGCGGAAACCTCGATCCGGTGAAATCGGACTCGCCACATCAATTTCTGCCCACACCGTCTTCAGTGGCGCCGGACCGAGATCCGTCCCCCATCGCGAGGCGAGCGCGGACACCAGCACCAGCCCCCGCCCCGACTCCGCCTCGGCGCCCGGCGCCGCGCAGGCGGCGGGCGGCGCGAACTCCCGCCGCGTGTCGGATACTTCGATACGGAGCGTAGAGCCCGGCGCGAGGTGCAGCGCGAGCCGGAAGTCCCGCCCGCGCACCCTGCCGTGGGTCACGGCGTTCGCCGCGAGTTCGGCGACGACCTGTGCCGCGTCCTCGAACGGAAGCTTCAGCTCCGCGAGTTGGGCCACCGTGAGCGCGCGTGCGGCGCGGGCTCCGCGCGGGGTGGAGGGGAGCGTGGCGACGAGGGAGGTTTCCTGATTCACGTGACTCAGCGTGGCCATCCGTGCGTACCCTGAACAGAGTTGAGGGCGCTGTGTACGACGGTTGTCCAGAGCGGTCCCATGGTGTCCTCGCGGTCCAAGGGGAGGCGGATGTGAACACGACGGACGGTGCCGACGAGTCGAGCTGGGAACTCGACCCGGAGGACGAATCCGGGGCGGTCATCGCCACGGTGGGGCGCCAGCTGAAGATGTGGCGCGAGGCGGCGGGCTTTGACCGAACCAAATTCGGTGAGCGGATGGGATACGGGGCGAACCTGATCTACAAGATCGAGCGTGGGGCCCGTATTCCGCGCCCGGAGTTCCTGGACAAGGCGGACGAGGTCCTCGGGGCGGGCGGGAAAATCGCCGCCATGAAGGCCGATGTCGAAAGGGCCCGCTATCCCAAGAAGGTCCGGGATCTGGCCAAGTTGGAGTCCGAGGCGGTTGAGCTGGGTGCCTACGGGAACCACAACCTGCACGGGCTGCTCCAGACCGAGGAGTATGCGCGGGCGCTGTACGAGATGCGGAGGCCCGCCTACTCACCGGACGAGGTGGAGCGGTACGTCTCGGCCCGCATGGCGCGGCAGGGGGTTTTCTACCGACTGCCATCACCCGCGCTGACCTTCGTACTGGAGCAGGTCACGCTGGAGCGGACGATCGGGGGACGGGGCGTACTGCGAAGGCAGTTGGAGCGTCTGCTCGACATCGGTCAACTGCGCAACGTCGAGATCCAGGTGATGCCGACGGACTCTGAAGACCATGCAGGCATGGGAGGCCACCTTCAGGTGGTCAAACTGAAGGATGGCACGGCGGTCGGGTACGTCGAGGCACAGCTGCCAGGCCGCTTGATCACCAACGCGACTGACATTCAGCTGCTCGAACTCCGTTATGGGATCATCCGTTCACAGGCTCTCAGCCCACGGGAGTCGAGAGCCTTCATCGAGAAAGCGCTGGGAGAGACATGAGCATCAAGCCCTCGGCCGGCGGCCTCTCCGCACTGGAGTGGGCCAAGAGCAGCTACAGCGCCAGCGACAGCAACGAGTGCGTCGAGGTCGCCCACACCCCCGGCACGGTCCTCGTCCGGGATTCCAAGCGGCCCGAGGGCGCCCGTCTCGCCGTCACCCCCGACGCCTGGGCCGGTTTCGTGGCGCACGCCACCGCGTGAGCGCACTCGACCAAGCCACCGAGGCCGTCTACCGATACCGGCGACCCGATCCGTGGTGCTGGGAAGTCGTGGTCAAAGCCGTCTGCGACCGTACGCACACCAGCTGGGACGCCGATCACGCGGTGCTCCAGGCCGGCGCAGCCGTCGCCACGCACGCCGACCTGATCGCCGGGTCCCTCGGCCACGGCTCCGCGTACAGCGATGAACCGCTCACACTCGCCCTCGCCGGGATGGGCGATCTCCGTGCGCTGCCCGCCCTGCAGCGGCATGCCGACGCCAACGGCTTCCCGTCCAGCCGTCCCCACGCACGCATCCTGGCCGCCCTGCCCGCAGCGGAGCTGCTCCCCGTCGTGCTGCCCGTCCTGCGGCAGAACCCGGAGCAGCACTCCGGCGCGGCCCTCCTCGAACTCCTCGCACTTTGGGGCCCGGCCTCCGCGCCCGCCGTGTCCGAGGTGATCCGGTACCTGGGGACGGCCGACACCTACGACGCGATGCGCGTCCTCGGCCGGATCGGCCCGCCGGCCGCCGCCACGGCGGACCGGCTGGCCGCGTACGCCACCGGTCGGGGCCAGGGGGCCGGCGGCTCCTACCCGCGCCGCGCGGCCTGGGCGCACTGGAGGGTAATCGGCGACCCCGCCCTCGCCCTCGACGTGTGCGGGGCGGCCGTACGGTCCGGGACCGCGAGCCACGGCCTGCCCTTCCTCGCCGACCTCGGCCCGCTGGCCGCCGTACACACCACGCCCGTGCGCCGCCTGATGGAGTCCACCGGGGCGTGGACCAGGATCTACGCCGCGCACGCGTACTGGCGGATCACCGGCGACCCGGAGCCGGCCGTGCCGGTGCTGCTCGCCGAGGTGGACCCGGCCTGGGACGGCGATCCCGCCCTGCCGGTACGGGAGGCCGTCCGGATCCTCGGGCAGATCGGCGCCCCGGCCGTTTCGGCGGCGCCCCTGCTGCGCAGGATCCTCGCGCAGGAGGAACGGCTCAGCCGGCCCTGGCGCGGCGTACGGATCCTCGCCGACCAGGCCTACGTCCGCACGCTCACCGAGGCCCTGGAACGGATCGCCCCCGGTACCGGGACGGCCCCCGCGCCCGCACTCGTACCCGCAGTCAGGCAGCGGGGACTACTCGTCAGGTGGTCGAAGTGAAGTTCACGGTTCGGCGAGCGAGCCCGGGCGACGGCGACGTCCTCGGCGAGATCCACGCCGCCGCCTGGGAAGCGGCGTACGCTCCCTTCTTCGACCCGGAGTTCGCCGCGGAGGGCATCCGGAGCAGGCGGACGCGCTGGCACGAGAGGGTCGAGCCCGGTCCGCGCGGCGACACGGTCCTGGTGGCCGAGCACGACGGCCGTCCGCTGGCCCTGTCCGCCTTCAAGCCGTCGCCGGGCCGGCCGGGTCTTGCCGAGATCCTCTCCTTCTACAGCCATCCAGAAGGCTGGGGAACGGGCATCGCCGCAGCCCTGATGACCGGGACGCTGGAGCACCTGCGCGCCGACGGTGTCGCCCGCGCCCACCTGTGGACCCTGCGCGACACGCCCCGGTCCCGCCGCTTCTACACCAAGGCCGGCTTCACCGAGAGCGGCGCCGCCCGCCCGTACGACTTCGGCGACGGCAACCCCCTCACCCAGGTCGAGTACGAACGGGGGTGCTGAGGGCGGCGCGGCGAACTCCGTCGGAATCCGCCCGCCGTTCGCCTGCCGTACCCGCCGACGTCACATCCGGCTCCCTCTCCGGTCCTCCGGGCGCGCTGTTCTTGTGAGCGCTCCACCACCCGCGAACGAAGCAGAGGTTCTCACCCCATGGCAGAACTCAACCGCCGCCGGTTCCTCCAGCTCACCGGCGGCGCGGCCGCCCTGTCCCTGCTGGGCGAGAGCATCGCGCGCGCCGCCGCCATCCCCGCGCAGGGCACGACGGGCACCATCGCCGATGTCGAGCACATCGTGGTCCTGATGCAGGAGAACCGTTCCTTCGACCACTACTACGGCGCCCTGCGCGGTGTCCGCGGCTTCGGCGACCCGCGCCCCGTGACCCTGCCGAGCGGCAAGTCCGTCTGGCACCAGGCCGACAACGCAGGCAAGGAGACGCTGCCCTTCCGCCCGCCGTCCGACGACCTCGGCATGGAATACCTCCAAGGCCTCAACCACGACTGGGCCGGCGGACAGAGCGCCTTCAACAAGGGCAAGTACGACAACTGGGTGCCCGCCAAGACGCCCGCCACCATGGCCTACCTGACGCGCGAGGACATCCCCTTCCACTACGCCCTCGCCGACGCGTTCACCATCTGCGACGCCTACCACTGCTCGTTCATCGGCTCGACCGACCCCAACCGGTACTACCTCTGGTCCGGCCACACCGGCAACGACGGCAAGGGCGGCGGCCCCGTCCTCAACAACGCCGAGCTCGGCTACGACTGGACCACCTACCCCGAGCGCCTGGAGGCGGCCGGGATCTCCTGGAAGGTCTACCAGGACATCGGCGACGGCCTGGACGCCGCCGGCTCCTGGGGCTGGATCAACGACGCCTTCCGCGGCAACTACGGCGACAACTCGCTGCTCTACTTCAACAAGTACCGCAACGCCCAGCCCGGAAGCCCCCTGTACGACAAGGCCCGCACCGGCACGAACGCCAAGGCCGGCGAGGGCTACTTCGACCGGCTGCGCGCCGACGTGACGGCCGGCACCCTGCCGCAGGTGTCCTGGATAGCCGCCCCGGAGGCGTTCAGCGAGCACTCGAACTGGCCCTCCAACTTCGGCGCCTGGTACATCGCGCAGGTGCTGGACGCGCTGACCTCCGACCCCGACGTGTGGGCCCGTACCGCCCTGTTCATCACCTACGA
The DNA here is from genome assembly GCF_001953875.1 of Streptomyces amritsarensis. Classification (GTDB taxonomy): domain Bacteria; phylum Actinomycetota; class Actinomycetes; order Streptomycetales; family Streptomycetaceae; genus Streptomyces; species Streptomyces amritsarensis. Next base: position 58,449 of record NZ_MQUR01000020.1, on the reverse strand, counting down.
CGAGAACGACGGCTTCTTCGACCACGTCGTCCCGCCGTACGCCCCGGCCGACGCGGGTCAGGGGCTGTCGACCACGCCGACCGCCCTCGACGTCTTCCCCGGCAAGGCCGGCTACGTCGCCGGACCGTACGGGCTGGGCCCGCGCGTGCCGATGCTCGTGGTCTCGCCCTGGAGCACCGGCGGCTACTCCTGCTCGGAGACCTTCGACCACACCTCCGTCGTCCGCTTCATGGAGAAGCGCTTCGGGGTGCGGGAGCCGAACATCTCGCCCTGGCGGCGGGCCGTCTGCGGAGACCTGACCTCGGCCTTCGACTTCGCCCGCAAGGACACCTCCACGGTGTCGCTGCCCGACACCGGCCAGTGGGAGCCGCAGGACCGCGAGCGGCACCCCGACTTCCGGGCGACCCCGCCGGCCGTGGGGGCGATGCCGCGCCAGGAGAAGGGGCAGTGCCGCACCCGCCCGCTGAAGTACGCCCCGTACGTCGACGGCGCGGCCCTCACCGCCGAGGGCAGGTTCCGGCTGACCTTCAGCGGCGGTCCGGACCTGGGCGCGCAGTTCTACGTCACCTCCGCCAACCGGACCGACGCCCCGTGGACGTACACCACCGAGGCGGGCACGTCGATCTCGGACACCTGGAACACCCGCTACTCGGCCGGCGTCACCGACCTGACCGTCCACGGTCCCAACGGCTTCCTGCGCGGCTTCCGCAACCCCGGCACCACCCCCGGCCCCGAGGTCACCGCCCGCCACAACGGCGCCACGGGCAACCTGGACCTCACCCTCACCAATGCCGGGGCGTCGACGGCGACCCTCACAATCACCAACGCGTACGGCGGAGGGGCCAAGCGGCTCACGGTCGCCAAGGGCGCCACCGTCACCCACAGCGTCTCCCTGAAGAACACGCGGCGCTGGTACGACGTGACGGTGACCGCGTCCGAGACCCCGGACTTCGGCCGCCGCTTCGCCGGCAAGGTGGAGACCGGCGCGGCCGGCCTCTCGGACCCGGCGATCCTGACGGACCAGTCGCCCTCCTGACACGAGGGACGCGAGAGCGCCTGTGCCCCGGAGGATTCCGGGGCACAGGCGCTCTCGTCGCGATCAGCTCCGCGTCTCCTCGCGGCGTCCGACAGCGGCCGCACCGGGTACGACGAGCAGCTTGCCGGTGGTGCGCCGAGCCTCCAGATCGCTGTGGGCCTGGGCGGCCTCGGACAATGCGTAGCGGCCCGTCACGGTGACCTCAAGCGCCTTGGAGCGCACCCACTCGAACACATCGGCGGCGCGTCGGAGCAGTTCGGACCGATCGGCGATGAAGTCCCCGAGGCTGGGCCGGATCAGGGTCAGCGAACCGCCGTGGGCGAGCCGCATCGGATCAAACGGAGGCACGGCACCACTGGCCGCGCCGAAGAGCACGAGATGGCCGCGGGTTCGCAGGCTGGCGAGGCTCGCATCGAAGGTGTGCGCGCCGACGCCGTCGAAGACGACCGGCAGTCCCTGACCGCCGCCCAGCCGCCTCACCTCGGCTGCGAGATCGTCGACTGCGGAGGAAATGATCACCTCGGCGGCCCCGGCACGCTTCGCGAGCTCGGCCTTCGCCGTGGTCGACGTCGTGCCGATCACCTTGGCGCCGAGATGGGTGATGAGCTGGGTCAGAAGCAGCCCCATGCCACCGGCAGCCGCATGCACGAGCACCGTGTCGCCCCCCTGAACCGGGTAGGCGTCCTTGATGAGATAGTGCGCGGTCATGCCTTGGAGGAGCACGGCGGCGGCTGTCTCGAAGCCGATATCGTCGGGCAGCGGCACCAGGCGGGAGGAGTCCACGACGGCCCGCTCGGCATACGTGCCGGGAATCTCCACCCAACCGACCCGGTCCCCGACTGCGACGTCAGTGACTCCGGGTCCGACGTCGACGACCGTGCCGGCGCCCTCAGCGCCCGGGGTGAAGGGCAGCGGAAGGGTGTACCGGCCTTCGCGGTGGTAGACGTCGAGGAAGTTGACCCCGGATGCGGCGACCTCCACGACCGCCTCGCCCGGACCCGGCCGCGGCTGGTCCACCTCGGCCTCCCGCAGCACCTCGGGACCGCCCACTTCGTACACCTGAATCGCTCGCATAACCCCTCCGATAACGGTTCCCCCGCACCAACCCCGCTGATGGCGATCGGATTCCCGGCAAGCAATACGCCTAGCGGGGGGTGCGGAAACGGTTCAGGAGTTCCGACGCCGGGTGCGGGCCCGCCTGCTCGGGGTGGCGGGGCAGGCGGTGCGGCATCGAGCCGTACCAGGTGCGCGAGACGGCGTAGCCGAAGGCCAGACAGATCATGCCGCCCACGGCGTCGAGCCAGAAGTGGTTGGCGGTGGCCACGATGACGACGAGGGTCGCCGTCGGGTAGAGCAGGCCCAGGATCCGGGCCCAGGGGGCCGAGGCGACCGCGAAGATCGTCAGCCCGCACCAGAGCGACCACCCTATGTGCATGGACGGCATCGCAGCGTACTGGTTCGACATGTGCTTGAGGTTCCCGGAGGCCATGGAGCCCCAGGTGTGGTGGACCAGCACGGTGTCGATGAAGTCCTGCCCGTTCATCAGCCGGGGCGGCGCGAGCGGGTAGAGGTAGTAGCCGACCAGGGCGACGCCGGTGGTGGCGAAGAGGACCAGGCGCGTGGCCGCGTACCGGCCGGGATGGAAGCGGTAGATCCACACCAGCACGCCGATGGTCACGACGAAGTGGAGCGTGGCGTAGTAGTAGTTCATGCCCACGATCAGCCACGTCACGGAATTGACGGCGTGGTTGACCGACTGCTCGACGGCGATGCCGAGGGTGCGCTCGACATCCCAGATCCAGTCGGCGTTCGCGAGGGCGATCGACTTCTGCTCGGGTACGGCGTTGCGGATCAGCGAGTAGGTCCAGTAGCTGACCGCGATCAGCAGGATCTCGAACCAGATCCGCGGCCGGCGCGGAGCCCGCAGCCGGGAGAGCAGGGCGCGGTCGGAGCCCGGGCGGGTCTCGGTCTCGACCACTACGGGTGAGGAGACGTCCGTCCGGGTTTCCAGTGTCTTCACGCTCGATTCACCCATGGGGAGAGAGTCTGCCAGATGAGCTCTCGCCTCCGATCATCCCTCGGGACGGTCTTCGGCGCAGCCGCTCCGTCTCAGGTACGACTCGGGGTGCGGCGCTGCCCGGGACCCGAGGCGGTGGAGCCCCGCACCACCAGTTCCGGCAGGAACACGAATTCGCTGTGCGGGGCCGGCGTACCGCCGATCTCCTCCAGCAGCGTCCGTACTGCCGCCTGCCCCATCGCCTGCACGGGCTGGCGGATCGTGGTCAGCGGCGGGTCGGTGAACGCTATGAGCGGGGAGTCGTCGAAGCCGACGACCGAGACGTCCTGCGGCACCCGCAGCCCCTGCTGGCGGGCCGCCCGGATCGCGCCGAGCGCCATCATGTCGCTCGCGCACACCACGGCCGTGCAACCCCGCGAGATGAGCGCGGACGCGGCGGCCTGGCCGCCTTCGAGGGAGTAGAGGGAATGCTGGATCAGCGCCTCGGACTCGGCCTCGTCGAGTCCGAGGCGCTCCTTCATCCCGGCCCGGAAGCCCTCGATCTTGCGCAGGACCGGCACGAACCGCTTCGGGCCGACGGCGAGGCCGATGCGGGTGTGGCCGAGCGCGGCGAGGTGGGTGACCGCGAGGTGCATCGCGGCGCGGTCGTCGGGGGAGACGAAGGGGGCCTGCACCTTGTCGGAGAAGCCGTTGATCAGGACGTAGGGGACACCCTGGCCGCGGAGTTGGTCATAACGGCCCATATCGGCCGTGGTGTCGGCGTGCAGGCCGGAGACGAAGATGATCCCGGAGACCCCGCGGTCGACGAGCATCTCGGTCAGCTCGTCCTCGGTGGAACCGCCGGGCGTCTGCGTGGCCAGCACCGGCGTGTACCCCTGGCGGGTCAGGGCCTGGCCGATGACCTGCGCGAGCGCCGGGAAGATGGGGTTGTCCAGCTCGGGCGTGATCAGGCCGACGAGGCCGGCGCTGCGCTGGCGCAGCCGTACGGGACGCTCGTAGCCGAGGACGTCGAGCGCGGCCAGCACGGATTCGCGGGTGCCCGCGGCCACACCGGGCTTGCCGTTGAGCACGCGGCTGACTGTGGCTTCGCTGACCCCCGCCTGGGCTGCGATGTCGGCTAGCCGTGCGGTCACGGGATTGGACTCTACCGGTCGCCGTGTCACCTAGGAACCTGGGTGCGCGGAGTGAGACGTCCGGGTTTGTGTACGGGTTTCGCGTGCGCGTGCGGGTGCGGGTGCGGTGGAGCGGGCCCGGGCCCGGGGCGGGGCGTCAAGGGGTCCACCAGGTGCAGGAGTCCGCGGGCAGGCGGACGGTGCGGCCGTCCGTCTCCACGGGGGCGCTGGAGAGTACGGGGCGGCCGGGCGCGGGCAGTTCGACGGGGTCGGGGCGGGTGTTGAGGGTGCAGGCGAAGCCGGGGCGGGTGAAGAGGAGGACCCCGTCGGGTGCGGACTGCCAGCGCATCCCGCTGGGGTCGGCCGGCCCGCCGGCCTCCGGGGCGCCCAGGCCGGGGAGGGCGCGGCGCAGTTCGAGGGCGGCGCGGTAGAGCTCCAGCGTGGAATGCGGGTCGCCGGTCTGGGCGGCGACGCTGAGCCCGGCCCAGGCCGGGGGCTGCGGCAGCCAACTGCCGGCCGGCCCGAACCCGTACGGGGGCTCGGCCCCCGCCCAGGGGATGGGAACGCGGCAACCGTCACGCAGCCCGTCCTGCCCGTCCGCCTCCGGCGCGGTCAGCAGATCGGGGTCGGCCCCGGCCCCGGTCCCGGCCTCCGGCCGGGCCTCGCCTGCGGCCTCCGGCCGGGTGGTCCCGTGCACCCGCGGCGCGACTGGCCAGGGGGTCGACTCCGCCCCGGCCCCGTCCCCGGCCTCCGGCCGGGTGGTCCCGTGTGCCGGCGGCGCGGTGCGCGGTGCCGCCTCCGGCGTGGGCTGCGGTTCGGGCGCGGCCCCGGTCCCGGCCTGCGGCCCGCAGCACGCCCGGGCCTCGGCCTGCGGCCTGGTGGCGGCGTGCGCCTGCGACGTGGGCCCGGCCCCAGTGCCGGGTTCGGCCTGCGGCCCGCAGCAGGCCCAGGCCTGCGGCCCGGTGCCGGCCTCGGCCTGCGGTCGGCAGCACGCCCGGGCCTCGGCATGCGGCCTGGTGGCGGGGTGCGCCTGCGGCGTGGGCTGCGGTTCGGGCGCGGGCCCGCGCCCGGCCTGCGGCCCGGTGCCGGCCTCGGCCTGCGGCCCGCAGCACGCCTGGGCCTCGGCCTGCGGCCTGGTGGCGGCGTGCGCCTGCGACGTGGGCCCGGCCCCAGTGCCGGGTTCGGCCTGCGGCCCGCAGCACGCCTGGGCCTCGGCATGCGGCCTGGTGGCGGCGGCCGCCTCCGGCGCGGGCTGCGGTTCGGGCGTGGGCCCGGTCCCGGCTTGCGGCCCGCAGCACGCCCGGGCCTGCGGCCCGGTGCCGGCCTCGGGGTCGCCCGGGCGGGGGGCGATGATGCCGGGGGTCGCGGGCCCCGGGCCGGGGGCGGGCTCGCCTGCGGGCGGGGGGATCGGCTGGCGGCGCCCGCGGCGGAAGGCCGGGTCCTGGCGGGACTCAGGGGGGAGGTCCGCGACCTCGGGGAGGCCCAGCTCCTCGCCTTGGTAGAGGTACGCCGAGCCCGGGAGCGACAGCATCAGCATGGCGGCGGCCCGGGCGCGGGCCAGGCCTTGCGCGCCGCCGCCGTAGCGGGTGGTGTGCCGGACCACGTCGTGGTTCGACAGCACCCAGGTGGTGGGGGCGCCCACCGCCGTCGTGGCGGACAGGGACTCGTCGATCACCGTCCGCATCGCCTCCGCATCCCACGGGCACGTCAGGAAGCGGAAGTTGAACGCCTGGTGGAGTTCGTCCGGCCGGACGTACAGGGCCAGCCGCTCCGAGGACGGGGCCCAGGCCTCGGCGACCCCGATGCGCTGCCCCTCGTAGGAGTCGAGGAGCCGCCGCCACGAGCGGTGGATCTCGTGGACCCCGTCCTGGTCGAAGAACGGCAGCGGCTGCGTGCCGATGAGCGTGGCCTGGGCGCCGCGCCCGATGTCCGGCAGGCCCTCCGCCTTGACCATGCCGTGGGCGACGTCGATGCGGAAGCCGTCGACGCCCAGGTCGAGCCAGAAGCGCAGGACGGAGTCGAACTCCTCCCGCACCTCCGGGTGGGTCCAGTCGAGGTCCGGCTGCTCGGGTGCGAAGAGGTGCAGGTACCAGGCGCCGTCCGGGACCCGGGTCCACGCCGGTCCGCCGAAGATCGACTCCCAGTCGTTCGGCGGGAGGCTCCCGTCCGCGCCCCGCCCGCGCCGGAAGAGGTAGCGCTCCCGGGCCCCCGGCTCGCCGGCGAGCGCGGCGCGGAACCACGGGTGCTGCTCCGAGGTGTGGTTCGGCACCACGTCCACGATGATCCGCAGCCCGAGCTGGTGCGCGGCCCGGACGAGCTCGGCGGCGTCGTCGAGGTCGCCGAAGAGCGGGTCGACGGCCCGGTAGTCGGCGACGTCGTAGCCGCCGTCCGCCTGTGGGGAGACGTAGAAGGGCGTGAGCCACACGGCGTCGACCCCGAGGCGGGCGAGGTGGGGGAGGCGGGAGCGGACACCGCGCAGGTCGCCGATCCCGTCCCCGTCGCTGTCGGCGAAGGAGCGCACGTACACCTGGTAGATGACGGCATCGCGCCACCAGTCACCGCTTGCGGTCGTCGCGTTGCTGTAAGCGCTTGCAAGGCCGACGGCCGTCGACTCGTGGGTCATATCGGGGTCAACGCGGCAACATGCCCCCTGGTTGCGGGCCCGGGCAGTCGAAGACGACTCGAACTAACAGCAAGCTGCGGCAACCGTACGGACACACGGATGTAACGATCCCCTCCGCTTGCAGAAAGTTTGCGCAAGCCCTTTCGGTCGTCTTTCAGTCTTGTTACGTTCCTGGCAACTCGGGACCGCGAGGGCGCGGCCGGGATCATCGAAGGAGTTCATATGCGGCGTGGCATAGCGGCCACCGCGCTGGTCGCGGCCCTGGCGCTCGCGGCGACGGCTTGCGGCGGTGACGACAAGGGCAACGGCGGGACCGAAGCCGGCGGCGAGCTTTCCGGCACTGTCACGTGGTGGGACACCGCGAACGACGCCGAGAAGGCCAGCTTCCAGAAGATCGCCGAGGCGTTCACCGCGAAGCACCCGAAGGTGACCGTCAAGTACGTCAACGTCCCGTACGGTGACGCGCAGAACAAGGTCAAGAACGCCTTCAGCAGCGGTTCCGACGCGCCTGACGTGATCCGGGCCGACGTCGGCTGGGTCGCGGACTTCGCCTCCCTCGGCTACCTCGACGAGGTCCCGGCGGACATGGCGAAGAAGGTCGACAGCGAGTTCCTGCCGCAGGCCGCGGCCAGCGGCAAGTACGAGGGCAAGACCTACGCCGTGCCGCAGGTCATCGACACCCTCGGCCTCTTCTACAACAAGAAGATGCTCGCCGACGCCGGCGTCCAGCCCCCCAAGACGCTGGCCGAGCTGAAGACCGCCGCCGAGGCGATCAAGGCGAAGACCGGCAAGGCCGCCCTCTACCTGCGCGGCGACGACTCCTACTGGTTCCTCCCGCTGATCTACGGCGAGGGCGGCGACCTCGTCGACGCGAAGAACAAGACGGTCACCGTCGACAACGAGGCGGGCGTCAAGGCCTTCAAGACCGCCCGTGACCTGGTCGCCTCGGGTGCGGCGATCACCAACGCCACCGACGGCTACGCCAACATGCAGACGGCCTTCAAGACCGGCGAGGCCGCCATGATGATCAACGGTCCGTGGGCCGTCGCCGACACCTACGCCGGCGACCAGTTCAAGGACAAGGCCAACCTCGGCATCGCCGCCGTCCCGGCCGGCTCGGCCAAGGCCGGCGCCCCGCAGGGCGGCCACGACCTCGGCGTCTACGCCGGCTCGAAGAACCGCGCCGCCGCCCACGCCTTCGTCGAGTACATGACCTCGCAGGAGGTCCAGGTCCAGTCCGCCAAGGAGCTGAGCCTGCTGCCGACCCGCACCGCCGCCTACGAGCAGCCGGACGTCAAGAGCAGCGAGATGGTCGCGTTCTTCAAGCCGGCCGTCGACAAGGCCGTCGAGCGCGCCTGGATCCCCGAGAACGGCTCCCTCTTCGAGCCGCTGAAGGTCGAATACACCAAGGCGATCACCGGGGCGTCGAGCCCGGAGGACGCGGCCAAGGCGGCCGGCATCGAGTTCCGCAAGATCCTCAAGGGCTGGAAGTAACGAAACGATGGCTGCTGACACCAGCCAGTCTGTGGTGAAGGCCGCGGACGACGGAGTCGGGAACGACTCCGCCGTCCGCGGCCGGAGCCGCTGGACTGACAGCGGGAACACAGGGAACACCCGGAACACAGGTGGTCTGAGGCGCGCCCTCGCCACCCACTGGTACGCCTGGGCCATGGTCGCCCCGGTCGTGCTCGTCCTCGGCGTGATCATCGGCTGGCCGCTCGTGCGCGGCATCTACCTGTCGCTGACCGACGCCAACGAGCGCAACGTCGCCCGTGACATCGGCGCCCGCCACATCGACGCCACGTACGAGTTCATCGGACTCGACAACTACGCGGCGGTCCTCGGCGACCCGGTGTTCCTCCAGCGGCTGGTGTGGACGGTGGTCTGGACCGTCGCGTGCGTGTCCATCACGTTCGTGCTCGGACTGACCCTCGCCAACATGCTGAACCGGCAGTTCCGGGGCCGCGCCGCCTACCGGATGGCGCTCATCCTGCCCTGGGCCGTGCCCGGCTTCGTGTCCGTCTTCGCCTGGCGGTTCCTCTTCAACCGCGACAACGGCATCCTCAACAAGGTCCTCGACGGCGGGGGCATCGCCGCCGTGCCGTGGCTCGACGACCCCACCTGGGCCAAGTTCTCGGTCATCGCCGTCAACGTCTGGCTGGGCATCCCCTTCATGATGGTCGCCATCCTCGGCGGCCTGCAGTCCATCCCCGGCGAGCTCTACGAGGCCGCCGAGATGGACGGCGCCAGCGCCTGGCAGCGCTTCCGCCACATCACCCTGCCCGGCCTGCGCACGGTCAGCATGACGGTGATCCTGCTCTCCACCATCTGGACCTTCAACATGTTCCCGGTGATCTTCCTGCTCACGCGGGGCGGACCGGGAGACTCCACGGAGATCCTGGTGACCCAGGCCTTCCGGGAGGCCTTCATCACGAGCCCGCGCGACTTCGCCGTCTCCGCGACGTGGGGCGTGCTGATCCTCCTGCTGCTCATGATCTTCGCGCTGGTCTACCGGCGCTCGCTGCGCAAGCAGGGAGAGGTGTGGTGACCATGACCACGACCCGCACGCGTACCCGGGGAAGCCGCTCCCCCTTCGCCTCCTTCGGCCTGCACGCGACCCTCGTCGTCGCGTCCGTCATCGCCGTCTTCCCTGTCCTGTGGATCCTGCTGACCTCGCTCAAGCCCGCGCAGCACGCGATCACCACGGACTTCGTCAAGGAACCCACGCTCAGCAACTACACGTACCTGCTGGAGTCGAGCCACTTCCTCGACTGGTTCCTCAACTCCGTCCTGGTCGCCGGCGTCACCACCGTCCTCGGTGTCTTCATCGCCGCCACCACCGGATACGCGGTCAGCCGGTTCAAGTTCCCCGGCATGAAGCCGCTGATGTGGACCCTGCTCATCACGCAGATGTTCCCCATGGCCATCCTGATCGTCCCGCTCTACAACCTGATGGGACAGCTCGGGCTGCTCAACCAGCCCGTCGGCCTGATCATCACCTACCTCACCATCGCCGTGCCGTTCTGCGCGTGGATGATGAAGGGCTTCTTCGACACCATCCCGGTCGAGATCGACGAATCCGGCCGCGTCGACGGACTCAACCCCTTCGGCACCTTCTGGCGGCTGATCCTCCCGCTCGCCAAGCCCGGCCTCGCCGTCACCGGCTTCTACGCCTTCATCACCGCCTGGGGCGAGGTCGCCTACGCCTCCGCCTTCATGGTCGGCGAGGAGAACCTCACCCTGGCCGGCGGCCTCCAGACCTTCGTCACCCAGTACACCTCCAACTGGGGTGCGATGAGCGCCGCCTCGGTCCTCATCGCCATCCCCGCGGCGATCTTCTTCGTTTTCGCCCAGCGTCACCTCGTCGCCGGGATGACGGCAGGCGCCACCAAGGGCTGACCACCCGAGCCTGCCGTTCCCCTTCCGGCCCGATCTCTCCAAGGACGACATGACCCAGCACCTCGCCGACGCACTTCCCACCACCACCGGCACCACGCCCGGCTGGTGGAGAGACGCGGTGATCTACCAGGTCTATCCGCGCAGCTTCGCCGACTCCAACGGAGACGGCATGGGGGACCTCGAAGGCATCCGCAGCCGCCTGCCCTACCTCAAGGAGCTGGGCGTCGACGCCGTCTGGCTCAGCCCCTTCTACGCCTCCCCGCAGGCCGACGCCGGCTACGACGTCGCCGACTACCGGGCCATCGACCCCATGTTCGGCACCCTGCACGACGCCGACGCCGTGATCCGCGAAGCCCACGACCTGGGCCTGCGCATCATCGTCGACCTCGTCCCCAACCACTGCTCCGACCAGCACGAATGGTTCAAGCAGGCGCTGCGCGAAGGCCCCGGATCCCGGCTGCGCGAGCGGTTCCACTTCCGCCCCGGCAAGGGCGAGAACGGCGAACTGCCCCCCAACGACTGGGAGTCGATCTTCGGCGGGCCCGCCTGGACCCGGGTCGCGGACGGCGAGTGGTACCTGCACCTCTTCGCGCCCGAGCAGCCCGACTTCAACTGGGAGCACCCGGCCGTCCAGGACGAATTCCGCTCCATCCTGCGCTTCTGGCTCGACCTCGGCGCCGACGGCTTCCGCGTCGACGTCGCCCACGGCCTGGTCAAGGCGCCCGGCCTGCCCGACCTCGGCGCCCGCGACCAGCTCAAGCTGCTCGGCAACGACGTCATGCCCTTCTTCGACCAGGACGGCGTCCACGAGATCTACCGCTCCTGGCGGCTGATCCTCGACGAGTACGAGGGCGACCGCGTCCTGGTCGCCGAGGCCTGGACCCCGACCGTCGAACGCACGGCCCGCTACGTCCGCCCCGACGAGATGCACCAGGCGTTCAACTTCCAGTACCTCACCAGCGACTGGGAGGCGACCGCGCTCCGCGAGGTCATCGACGGCTCGCTCGCCGCGATGCGCCCCGTCGGCGCCCCCACCACCTGGGTGCTGTCCAACCACGACGTCACCCGGCACGCCACCCGCTTCGCCAACCCCGCCGGCCTCGGCACCCAGCTGCGCGAGCCCGGCGACCGCGACCTCGGCCTGCGACGGGCCCGCGCCGCGAGCCTGCTGATGCTGGCGCTGCCCGGCTCGGCGTACGTCTACCAGGGCGAGGAACTCGGCCTGCCCGACGTCACCGACCTGCCGGACGAGGTCCGCCAGGACCCGTCGTTCTTCCGCGCCGCGGGACAGGACGGCTTCCGCGACGGCTGCCGCGTCCCCATCCCGTGGTCGGGCACCGAGGCCCCGTACGGCTTCGGCACCGGCGGCAGCTGGCTCCCCCAGCCCGACTCCTGGGCGGAGCTGAGCGTCGAGGCGCAGACCGGCGACCCGTCCTCCACCCTGGAGCTGTACCGGACCGCCCTGCGGCTGCGCCGCGAGCACCCGGACCTGGGCGCGGGCGAGTCCGTGGACTGGCAGGAGGCCCCGGAGGGCGTGCTCGTCCTGCGCCGCGGGAACTTCCTCTGCACCGCCAACACCACCGGCACGGCGGTACGCCTCCCCGTCACCGGCGAGGTGCTGCTGTCCAGCGGCGACACGGTCGAGGACGGCGTACTGCCGGCCGACACCACGGTGTGGTGGCAGGTGACGGCGGGGTGACCTCCCCCCTCCGGCTGACGGACATCGCCGCGCAGGCCCAGGTCAGCGAGGCGACGGTCAGCCGTGTGCTCAACGGCAAGGCGGGCGTCGCGGCCGGCACCCGGCACAAGGTGCTGGCCGCGATGGACCTGCTGGGCTACGAGCGGCCCGTGCGGCTCAAACGCCGCAGCAACGGCCTGGTCGGCCTGCTGATCCCCGAGCTCACCAACCCGATCTTCCCGGCGTTCGCGCAGGTCATCGAACAGGCCCTGGCCGGACACGGCTACACGCCGGTCCTGTGCACGCAGACGCCGGGCGGGGCCACCGAGGACGAACTGGTGGAGCAGCTGGAGGAGCGGGGGGTCACCGGCATCGTCTTCCTGTCGGGGCTGCACGCCGACTCCCACGCGGACCCCGCCCGCTACCAGCGCCTCGCCTCCCGCGGCCTGCCGTTCGTGATGATCAACGGCTTCAACGAGCACGTGAACGCGCCCTTCATCTCCCCGGACGACCGCGCGGCCGCCGAGATGGCCGTACGGCACCTCCAGGACCTCGGGCACGAACGGATCGGGCTGGCCATCGGGCCGACCCGGTACGTGCCCTCGGCCCGCAAGGAGCAGGGCTTCCGGTCCGTCGTCCCGGACGCGGAGGCCGAGGGGCGGATCCAGCGCACCCTCTTCACGGTCGAGGGCGGCCACGCCGCGGGCATGGCCCTCCTCGACCGCGGCTGCACGGGCATCGTGTGCGGCAGCGACCCGATGGCGCTCGGGGTGATACGGGCCGTGCGCGAGCGGGGCCTGCGGGTGCCGCAGGACGTGTCGGTCGTCGGCTTCGACGACTCACCGCTGATCGCGTTCACGGACCCGCCGCTCACGACCGTCCGCCAGCCGGTGCGCGCGATGGCGACGGCGGCGGTGGGCGCCCTCCTGGAGGCGGTGTCCGGGACCCCGGTCCAGCGGACGGAGTACGTCTTCCAGCCGGAGCTGGTGGTGCGGGGCTCGACGGGGCAGGTGCCGTAGGGGCGGGGCGCGGAGGCCGGGGGTCGGGACCTGCGGTGCGGGCGGGACACGCTGAACCGAACCGCACCGTGTCCCGGCTCGTTACTCTGGGCGGGGCCGACGCTTGAGAGGACACCATGACCACACAGCCGGAACACGGCAGAGAGCTCATCCCGCGGCCCGAGCACACCCCCGACGCCCTGCGCGTCGCCCTCGCACGCATCGCCCCCCACCGTCTTGACGAGATGGAGCGGCAGAAGAACGCCGCCTTCGCTCTGGCTGCCGAGCACGACACCCTCGGACCCATCCACGGATGGATCAGGACCTGGGCCCGCGAGGTCGAGATCGAACGCCGACCCGACCTCTTCGAGCGCCGACGCCGTGCCCTGGCCGCCGTCCATGCCACCGGCAGCAACGCCGACCCCGCGTTCCGCCCCGCGATGGACGACCTCCGCGCCGTCGAAGCCGAAGCCGAGGAGTCCGCCGCGCTGTGAGCTGGACGTGGGAGTACGACCCCGGCGAGGAGAACGTGGCCGGCGGGGCACCTCCGGCCTTTGTCGCAGAGGTGGAGAAAAGGGCCGATGAGCTCGTGCGCGCCGCTGAAGCCCTCTACCTCGACGGGACCACGTACCAGGAGGTGAGCCCCGGGAGCTCCGACCAGTTCGTTCCGGGAGGGATGTTCCGCTACCTCGTGGTTCCCCGTCACGAACGTCTCTACGTCGTGCAGATCACCCCCTGGTGACATGGTGAACCGGCCAAGCCGGACTGCCCGGTTCTCCGCCTGAGGGAGCAGGATCCCCATGCGCCTACTGCCGGGGCGGAGCCGCAGGCTGCTGAGTCTCCGACGCTCCTGCTCGACGCGCTCGGCATCCAGGGATTGCGCCCGGGCCGGCCGGCGGTCTCCGCACGCCTGATCGACTTCCCCGCCGGCTTCCGTCCCCCGCCCCCGAACTCGCCCTGTTCCGGGCCGAGTCCACCGGTGGGGGCGGGAGGACACGCCTCGGAAACAATTCTGCAATCTCTTGCGCAAAGTCTTGCAGGCCTCCTACCTGGCACCTACGGTCGCTCCAATCCCCACCTCTTCCGCCAGGAGGCCCCCGCATGCCTGCCAGAGCCGTCAGAGCTGCAACTCTTTTCACCGCCACCGCACTTGCCGCTGCCACGCTCACCGCCATCGCGCCGCAGGCCGCCGCCGCACCCCCCGGCGAGAAGGACGTGACCGCCGTCCTCTTCGAGTGGCGCTTCGACTCCGTCGCCAAGGCGTGCACCGATTCCCTCGGCCCCGCCGGCTACGGGTACGTACAGGTCTCGCCCCCGCAGGAGCACGTCCAGGGCAGCCAGTGGTGGACCTCCTACCAGCCCGTCAGCTACAAGATCGCCGGTCGGCTCGGTGACCGGGCCGCCTTCCAGGCGATGGTCGGCGCCTGCCACGCCGCGGGCGTGAAGGTCGTCGTCGACTCCGTCATCAACCACATGGCGGGCCCGGCGGACGCGGGCGCCACCCTCACCGGGACGGGGGGTTCTTCGTACACGAAGTACAACTACCCGGGCATCTACTCGGGTGCCGACATGGACGACTGCCGGGCGACGATCTCCAACTACCAGGACCGCGGCAACGTCCAGAACTGCGAGCTCGTCCAGCTCGCGGACCTGGACACGGGCGAGGACTACGTGCGCGGCCGGATCGCCGGCTACCTCAACGACCTGCTCTCGCTGGGCGTCGACGGCTTCCGCATCGACGCCGCCAAGCACATGCCCGCCGCCGACCTCGCCAACATCAAGTCCCGGCTGACGAACCCGGGGGTCTACTGGAAGCAGGAGGCGATATTCGGGGCCGGTGAGGCCGTCCTGCCGAACGAGTACCTCGGCAGCGGCGACGTGCAGGAGTTCCGCTACGCCCGCGACCTCAAGCGCGTCTTCCAGAGCGAGAACCTGGCCTACCTGAAGAACTTCGGCGAGGCGTGGGGGTACATGCCCTCCTCCCAGAGCGGCGTCTTCGTCGACAACCACGACACCGAGCGCGTCGGCGACACCCTCACCTACAAGGACGGGTCCGCCTACACCCTCGCCAGTGTGTTCGCGCTGGCGTGGCCGTACGGATCGCCGGACGTGCACTCCGGCTACGAGTGGACCGACAAGGACGCCGGCCCGCCGAACGGCGGCACGGTCAACGCCTGTTACTCGGACGGGTGGAAGTGCCAGCACGCCTGGCGGGAGATCTCCTCCATGGTCGGCTTCCGCAACGCGGCGCGCGGTCAGGGCGTCGTGAACTGGTGGGACAACGGCGGCGACCGGATCGCCTTCGGGCGCGGCTCCAAGGCCTACGTCGCGATCAACCACGAGGGCTCGGCGCTGACCCGGACGTTCCAGACCTCGCTCCCGGCCGGCGACTACTGCGACGTGCAGAGCGGGCGCACCGTGACCGTCGGCTCCGGCGGCCAGTTCACGGCCACGCTCGGCGCCGGGACGGCCCTCGCCCTGCACGTCAACGCCCGCACCTGCGCGGGCACCCCGGCGGTCTCCGGCGGGGCGGCCTTCGCCGTCGACGCCACCACCGTGCCGGGGCAGAACATCTACGTCACCGGTGACCGCGCCGAGCTCGGCAGCTGGAACACCGGCGGCGCCCTCAAGCTCGACCCGGCGGCGTATCCCGTGTGGAAGCTCGACGTCACCCTCCCGGCCGGCACGTCCTTCGCGTACAAGTACGTGCGCAAGGACGCCTCCGGGAACGTCACCTGGGAGAGCGGCGCCAACCGCACGGCCACCGTCCCCGCGAGCGGCAAGGTCACGCTGAGCGACACCTGGCGCAGCTGAGCCGCCGTCCCACAGACCAGGGCCGCCCGGCACCATCTTCCCCGCCCCCCGCCGGGCGGCCCTCATCCATGCGACACGTACACAAGGAGACCCGCCTTGATACGCCCTGCCGCAGGAGTGCTCGCCGCCGCGCTGGCCGTGACACTCCTGCCCGCACTCCCCGCCGCGGCCGCCGAGGCCAAGGTGCCCGCCCCGCCCTCGGACGCGAAGCTGGCCGCCGAACCGGCCCGCCACGACCTGACCCGCGAGCAGTTCTACTTCGTGCTCCCGGACCGGTTCGCGAACGGTGATCCCGGCAACGACCGCGGCGGGCTGACCGGCTCCCGCCTGGAGACCGGCCTGGACCCCACCGACAAGGGCTTCTACCAGGGCGGCGACCTCAAGGGGCTCACCGACCGGCTCGACTACATCAAGGGGCTCGGCACCACCGCCATCTGGATGGCGCCGATCTTCAAGAACCAGCCGGTGCAGGGCAAGGGCGACGACGTCTCCGCCGGCTACCACGGCTACTGGATCACCGACTTCACCCAGGTCGACCCGCACTTCGGCACCAACGCGGACCTGGAGCGGCTGATCGACAAGGCGCACGCGAAGGGGATGAAGGTCTTCTTCGACGTCATCACCAACCACACCGCCGACGTCGTGGACTACCGGGAGGCCTCCTACTCGTACCTGTCGAAGGGGGCGTTCCCCTACCTGACGAAGGACGGAGAGCCGTTCGACGACAAGACTGTTCTTGAATCAAAGGCGGCTGCCGACGGGAAGGGGAAGTTCCCGAAGGTGGACGGGGAGTCCTTCCCGAGGACCCCGTTCGTGCCGGACGCCAAGAAGAACCTCAAGGTACCCGGCTGGCTCAACGACCCGACGATGTACCACAACCGGGGTGACTCCACCTTCGCCGGCGAGTCCTCCGAGCAGGGCGACTTCTTCGGCCTGGACGACCTGTGGACCGAGCGCCCCGAGGTCGTCAGCGGCATGGAGAAGATCTACGAGAGGTGGGTGAAGGACTTCAAGATCGACGGCTTCCGCATCGACACGGTCAAGCACGTCAACACGGAGTTCTGGACGCAGTGGGCGACGGCCCTCGACGCGTACGCGGCCAAGCGCGGACGCGACGACTTCTTCATGTTCGGCGAGGTCTACTCCGCCGACACCGCCGTCACCTCCCCGTACGTGACGCGCGGGAAGCTCGACGCCACCCTCGACTTCCCGCTCCAGGACGCGATCCGCGCGTACGCCTCGCAGGGCGCGGCGGCCTCCCGGCTGGGCGCCGTCCTCGCCGACGACTACCGCTACACCTCGGGCAAGGCCAACGCCTACGAGCAGGTGACCTTCCTCGGCAACCACGACATGGGCCGCTTCGGGACCTTCCTGAAGCAGGACCGGCCGGGCGCGGCCGAGCAGGAACTGCTGGGCCGCTACCGGCTCGCCAACGAGCTGATGTTCCTCTCCCGCGGCAACCCCGTCATCTACTCCGGTGACGAGCAGGGCTACACCGGCGCCGGCGGCGACAAGGACGCGCGCCAGCCGCTGTTCGCGTCGAAGACCGCCGACTACCTGGACGACGACCAGCTCGGAACGGCGCGCACGCACGCGAGCGACGCCTACGATCCGGAGCACCCGCTCTACAAGGAGATCAGTGCTCTCTCGAAGCTGACCAAGGCCCACCCGGCCCTGCGCGACGGCATCCAGAGTGAACGATTCTCCGACGGTTCCGTGTACGCCTTCGCCCGGACGGACGCCCGCACCCGCACCGAGTACCTGGTCGCCGCCAACAACGCGACCGAGTCCCGCACCGTGGAGATCGACGCCCCGGCCGGCACCCAGTACCGCACCCTGTACGGCGGCACGGCGCTGATCCGCGCCTCCGCCGCCGGAAAGCTCACCGTCGTCGTCCCCGCCCTCGGCTCGGTGGTCCTCCAGGCCGTCACCCCGCTCGCCGCCCCCACCGCCAAGCCCGCCCTGACGCTGAAGGCCCCGGCCCCCGGCGCCACCGGCACCGTCGAGCTGTCCGCGGACGTCACCGGCGGCGGCCTGAACCGGGTCGTGTTCGCCGCACAGACCGGCAACGACAAGTGGCAGGTCCTCGGCTCCGCCGACCACGCCCCCTACAAGGTCACCCAGCACATCGACGCCAAGACCCCCGCCGGGACCGCCCTGCGCTACAAGGCCGTCGTCGTCGACTCCGCCGGCCGCACCGCGAGTGCCCTCGCCCAGTCCGTCACCGGCCAGGCCCCGCCCGTCGAGGTGCCCACCGCCACCCAGCGCGACTACGCGGTCGTCCACTACAACCGCCCCGACGGCGACTACACCGACTGGCGGCTCTACGCCTGGGGCGACATCGCCGAGGGCGAGGCCACGCCGTGGCCGGCCGGCCACGACTTCACCGGCCGCGACGCCTACGGCGCCTTCGCGTACGTCAAGCTCAAGCCCGGCGCCTCCTCGGTCGGCTACCTCGTCATCGACAAGGACGGCAACAAGGACGTCGCCGCCGACCGCACCATCGACGTGACGAAGACCGGCGAGATCTGGCTGGAGCAGGGCAAGGAGCCCGCCCGCACCGACCGCCCGGCCTACCCGCCGCAGGACCAGGGCAAGGCCGTCCTGCACTACCAGCGCCCCGACGGCGCGTACGACGGCTGGGGCCTGCACGTGTGGACCGGGGCCGCGACCCCGACCGACTGGTCCAAGCCGCTGCTGCCGACCCGTACCGACTCCTACGGCGCGGTCTACGAGGTCCCGCTCGCCGCCGGCGCCACCAGCCTCAGCTACATCCTGCACAAGGGCGACGAGAAGGACCTGCCCGCCGACCAGTCCCTGGACCTGAAGGCCACCGGCCACGAGGTGTGGATGCTCGGCGGCCGGGAGAAGTACCTCCTGCCGCAGCCCGCCGGCTCCTCCGCAGCCCTCGACCTCACCACGTCCAAGGCCGTGTGGCTCGACCGCGACACCGTCGCCTGGAACGCCCCCGCGGCCGCCGCCTCCGTACAGCTCCTCGCCTCCCGCGAAGGCGCCGTCAAGGCCGAGAACGGCGCCCTGACCGGCCCCGCCCGGTGGCTGAGGCTCGGCCGCACCGAGCTGACCGCCGCGCAGAAGCAGAAGTTCCCGCACCTGGCCGCCTACCCCGCCTTCACGGTGGACCCGCGCGACCGGGACCGCGTCCGCGAGGCCCTGCGCGGCCAGCTCGTCGCGAGCGCCCGCGCCGCGAACGGCGCCGTGCTCGCCGCCACCGGCGTCCAGCTCGCCGGCGTCCTCGACGACCTGTACGCGACGACCGCCGCCCTCGGGCCGGTCTTCAAGGACGGCCGCCCCACCCTGTCCGTCTGGGCGCCCACCGCCCAGCAGGTGTCCCTCGAACTCGACGGCCGCACCGTCGCCATGCGCCGCGACGACGCCACCGGCGTCTGGTCGGTGCGCGGCGAGCGCTCCTGGAAGGGGAAGCCGTACCGCTACGCGGTGACCGTCTGGGCCCCCAGCACCCGCCAGGTGGTCCGCAACCTCGTCACCGACCCCTACTCCACCGCCCTGACCGCCGACTCCACGCACAGCCTGGCCGTGGACCTGGCCGACCCCGAGCTCGCGCCGCCCGGCTGGAAGCAGCTGCGCAAGCCCGCCGCCGTCCCCTTCACCTCCGCGCAGATCCAGGAGCTCCACATCCGCGACTTCTCCGTCGCGGACCGCACCAGCGGCCACCCCGGCCAGTACCTGGCCTTCACCGACTCCGCCTCGGCGGGCATGCGCCACCTGCGCGACCTGGCCGGCGCCGGCACCTCCTACGTCCACCTCCTGCCCGCCTTCGACATCGGCACCATCCCGGAGAAGCCCGCGGACCGCACCGAGCCCGCCTGCGACCTCACGGTGTACGCACCGGACTCGCAGGAGCAGCAGGCCTGCGTGGCGGCGGCCGCCGCGAAGGACTCCTACAACTGGGGCTACGACCCGCTGCACTACACCGTCCCCGAGGGCAGCTACGCCAGCGACCCGAACGGCACGGCCCGCACCGTGGAGTTCCGCAGGATGGTCCAGTCCCTCAACGGGGCCGGGCTGCGCACGGTGATGGACGTCGTCTACAACCACACCGTCGCCGCCGGGCAGTCGGACAAGTCGGTCCTCGACCGCATCGTCCCCGGCTACTACCAGCGCCTGCTGGCCGACGGCAGCGTCGCCACCTCCACCTGCTGCGCCAACACCGCACCCGAGAACGCCATGATGGGCCGCCTCGTCGTGGACTCGATCGTCACCTGGGCGAAGGAGTACAAGGTCGACGGCTTCCGCTTCGACCTGATGGGCCACCACCCGAAGGCCAACATCCTGGCCGTCCGGGCCGCGCTGGACGCCCTGACCCCCGCCAAGGACGGCGTGGACGGCAAGAAGATCGTCCTCTACGGGGAGGGCTGGAACTTCGGCGAGATCGCCGACGACGCCCGCTTCGTGCAGGCCACGCAGAAGAACATGGCCGGGACCGGCATCGCCACCTTCTCCGACCGGGCGCGCGACGCCGTCCGCGGCGGCGGCCCCTTCGACGAGGACCCGCGCGTCCAGGGCTTCGCGTCCGGCCTGTTCACCGAGCCCAACGGCGCACCGGCGGGCGGCACCCCGGCCGAGCAGAGGGCCCGCCTCCTGCACGCCCAGGACCTGATCAAGGTCGGCCTCTCCGGCAACCTCGCCTCGTACGCCTTCACCGACACCGCCGGGCGCCGCGTCAAGGGCTCCGAGGTGGACTACAACGGCTCCCCGGCCGGCTACGCGGCCGCCCCCGGCGACGCCCTCGCCTACGCCGACGCCCACGACAACGAGACCCTCGCCGACGCCCTGACCTTCAAGCTCCCGCCCGCCACCGCCAACCGCGACAAGGCCCGCATGCAGGTCCTGGCCATGGCGACGGCCACCCTCTCGCAGGGCCCGGCCCTCTCCCAGGCCGGCACCGACCTGCTGCGCTCCAAGTCCCTGGACCGCAACTCCTACGACAGCGGCGACTGGTTCAACGCCATCCAGTGGGACTGCCGCGCCGGCAACGGCTTCGGCCGGGGCCTGCCCCCGGCCGCCGACAACGCCCCGAAGTGGCCCTACGCGAAGCCGCTGCTGACGGGACCGGCGCCCACCTGCACCGACATCACCGCCACCGCGGCAGCCCACCGCGACCTGCTGAAGATCCGCACCACCGAGCCGGACTTCGCCCTCACCACGGCGCAGGAGGTCCAGTCCCGGATGGCCTTCCCCCTCTCGGGCCGCGAGGAGACCCCGGGCGTGATCACCATGACCCTCGGCGACCTGGTCGTGGTCTTCAACGCCACCCCCACCACCCAGCCCCAGCGCGTCACCGCCCTCGCGGGCACCGCCTACCGCCTGCACCCGGTGCAGGCCGCCGGCTCCGACGCCACGGTCAAGCAGTCCGCCTACGACGCGACGACAGGAGAGTTCACCGTCCCCGCCCGCACCGTCTCCGTCTTCACACGACGGTGAGCCGGTCGAGCCGCTTCTCCAGCAGGATCACCCCGTAGACCCTGCCGTCCTTCCCCCGCTTGTCGGGGAGTTCCCCGACCACCCGGTAGCCCGCGCCCAGGTAGTACGCGAGCAGCCGGGGGTTGGTGGAGACGCAGTCCAGCCGCGCCCGCTCCCGCCCGGTCCTGGCCGTCCGCCGCTCGGCATGTTCGAGCAGCCGGCGGCCGGCCCCGGCGGGGGCGGTCTCGCGCGACACCATCAGCCGGTGCACGTAGCCCGCCACGGGCGGCTGGATCCCCCAGGCCTCCTCGTCGGACCACCACAACTCGTAGGCCCCGCACACCCGGCCCTCGGCGTCGCCGGCGAGCCACACCTCTCCGTCGTGCATCTTCGACCGGAAGTGCGCCGCGTCCTTGTCGCCGGGCTTCCACTGCTCGATCCCGTGCTTCTGCATCCAGCGGGCGGCCTCGTCGTACAGCCGCACCAGCGTCCCGGCGTCCTTCTCCACGGCAGGCCGGAACAAGATCCCGTCGTCAATGATCACGCGGGCATTATCGGTGATCACCACCGGTTGTGATCAAGGGAGTGCGCAGTATGCGCGCACTGTCACACCACGGGGGCCGCACCGCCCGGAACGAGCCCGACCAGACGCCCGACCAGCTCCCCGAAGGGCCCGTCGGCCGGCTCGTCGGCCAGGATCCGTACCAGGATCCCCGCCATCTCCGCGTCGTACGCGGCGCTCACCGCGGCCAGCGCCGCGAAGTCGTGCACCAGCTGCAACTCCAGCTCGCCCCGCGGGATCCTGCGCCCGTCCAGCCAGATCAACGCGGTGGACTCGGCGAGCGAGACCCACGAGCGCACCACGAGCTCCAGCCGGGCCGGTACCTCGTCCAGCCCGATCCCCAGGTGCGTGAGGATCTGCTCGTACGCCGCCTGCCGGACCTCGTCGATCATCGCGTTGGCCCGGCTGCTGCCGGCCGCGGGACCACCGCGCATCAGCGCCGAGAAGCCCGGCCCGTGGTCCTCGACGAAGGCGAAGAACCGGCCCATCACCCGCAGCAGACGCGCCCCCAGCGGCCCCTCCCGCGGCTCCACGAACCGCTGGGCCAGCTCGTCGGCCGCCCGCCGCAGCGCCGCCTCGTACAGGCTGAGCTTGCCGGGGAAGTAGTGGTAGACCAGCGGCCGGGATATCCCGGCGGCCGCCGCTATCTCGTCGATCGACACGTCGTCGGGGGACCGGTGGCTGAACAGCTCCAGGGCAACCCCGATCAGCTGCTGCCGCCGCTCCTCGACACCCATCCTGCGCCGCACTCCGGTCGTCATGCGGACACCCTACTGGGGAGCGTTCACAGGTCCAGGGCGAGGCGGTCCCCCTTCGCGCGCGAGACGCACAACAGCATCGACTCCCCGCGCTCCTGATCCGTGAGCAGATCGTCGCGGTGGTCCACCTCGCCCGCGAGCACCCGGTGTTGGCAGGTCCCGCAGAAACCCTGCCCGCACGAGTACGGGGTGTCGGGCAGCTCCCTGCGCACCGCGGCGAGCGTGCTCTCCTGTGCGCCGACCTCGACGACCCGTCCCGAGCGGCGCAGTTCGAGCGTGAAGGCCCGCGCCGGACCGGGCGCCGGCGACGGCGCGAACCGCTCCAGGCGCACGGCCCCCGGGTCGTGGGCCGCGGCCGTGACGGCCTGCATGAGGGGTTCCGGGCCGCAGCAGTAGACGAGGGTGCCGGGTGCCGCCCCGGCGAGCCCGCCCAGGTCGGGCAGGCCCACCTCGTCCTCGGGTTGGACCGAGACCTGGTCGCCGTAGGCCGCGAGGTCGTCCAGGAAGGGCATCGAGTCGAGGGAGCGGCCCCCGTACAGCAGCGTCCAGTCGGCGCCGGCCGCGGTCGCGGCGCGGAGCATCGGCAGGATCGGGGTGATGCCGATGCCGCCCGCGACGAACGCGTACGAGGGGGCCGGCAGCAGCTCGAAGCGGTTGCGCGGCGGCCGCAGTTCCAGCTCGGCGCCCTCGGCCAGCCGGGCGTGCGCCTCACGGGAGCCGCCGCGGCCGTCCTGGACCAGCCGGATCGCGATCCGGTAGCGGCCCTCGTCCGCCGGGTCGCCGCACAGCGAGTACTGGCGGACCAGCCCCGAAGGCAGGGTGACGTCCACGTGCGCGCCCGGCGTCCACGCGGGCAGCTCCGGGGATTCCAGGACCAGTTCCAGGACGCCCTGGGCCGGCTGCGTACGGGAGACGATCAGCGCACGCAGCGCGCGGCGCGGGGAATGGCCCGAGACCGGCACATCGAGGGCGGGCAGCGGCCACAGCGGGGACTTCCCGATGCGGCGGTTCAGGGCCCGGCGGGCCGCCCAGGCCGCACCCGCGACCGCCGTGACGGCGAGGGCGCGCCTCATGCCCGCCCCCCGCCGTTCGCGCCGGGGGAGGCGGCCAGGTAGGCCACGGCCTGGGCCGTCGAGCCCTCCTGCGAGGGGTGGTACGTCCGGGAGAGGTACTTCGGTATGGACTTCAGCATGGCGCCCGTCGAGGGGAGGACGCCCTGCTGTCCGGCCATGAAGAACTGCCCGAAGGAGGCCTTGCCGTCCACGAGGTGGGGGTCGTTCTCCATGAAGAAGCGGACCCCGCGCTGCCAGAGGAACACCAGGGCGGTGAAGGCGGTCGCCCACGTCCGGGCCCGGCGCCGGTAGCCGCCGTCGACGTGCATGAACAGGTCGAAGGCCACCGAGCGGTGCTCGACCTCCTCCGCGCCGTGCCAGCGCAGCAGGTCCAGCATGGTGGGGTCGGCGCCGCGCCGGTCGAGGGCGTCGGCGTTCAGGACCCAGTCGCCGAGGAACGCCGTGTAGTGCTCGATCGCCGCGATCATCGCGACCCGCTCCATCAGCCACCAGTGCCGGGCTCGGCCCGGCGGCAGGGTACGGTCGCCGAGCAGCTTCTCGAACAGCCAGTCCACCTGGGCGGTGTAGGGGGTCGGGTCGAGACCCAGGCGCTTCAGGTGCGGGAGGACGTCGTCGTGGGCGGCGGCGTGCATGGCCTCCTGGCCGATGAAGCCGACGACGTCCTCCCGCAGCCGCTCGTCCTCGATGTACGGCAGCGCCTGCTTGTAGACGTGCACGAACCACCGCTCCCCGGCGGGCAGCAGCAGGTGCAGCACATTGATCATGTGTCCGGCGAAGGGTTCGCCGGGCAGCCAGTGGAGCGGGGTGTCCTCCCAGCCGAAGGACACGTTCCGAGGCCTGAGGTCCACGTGTTCCGACGCCACGGGGGCGGGCGCGAGCGGCGTATTAGACATGGCGTCAATGTACTGATGGGTACAAGGGGTGAGAAGACCCCTGCGCCCACTTCTCGCGCCCGCCGCGGTCCGCCGGGCGGACCGCCCGGTCAGCGTCCGGTGCTGCCGCTCGCCAGCGCCCACTCGCGGTTCAGGGCGCCGAGCGGGATCCTGCGCTCGAAGACGGGCGTGCCGAACAGGGACAGCTGGAGCTGGAGGTTGCCGCTCAGGTCGAAGCCGCCGTACAGCGCCCAGGCGCCGCTGACGGAGGCCTTGCCGTCGCTGGACGCGGTCGCCTTGACGTCGGCCTCGCCGCGCAGGTACGGGGCGAAGTCGCCGGTGACGCCGACGGCGCCGTAGAGGCCGACGGACGCCTCGGCGCCGAGCGCGCCCTTGACCTTCCCCGCGGCGGTGACGGTCGCCTGGACCGGTGTGCTCTTCACGTTCGACGCGCTGACCGGGGTCCAGCCCTTGCCGAAGGCGTAGCTGCCGCCGATCTTGAAGTCACCCTTGACGTCCTGCTGGACGTCGAGGGTGACCTTGCCGTCGGCCTCCACCTGGATGTAGCAGGTCAGGCCGAGGTTGACGACGACCGGCACCGGGCCGACCTGGATGACCGGGGAGCTGTGCAGCTTGGCGAACGGGATCCGCTTGGGCGCCCCGGTGCTCGCGGCGGCGCGGCCCTGGAGCTTCCACTGCGAGGACCAGTCGCCGCTCATCCCGAGGAAGGCGCCGCGCGGGCCGGAGCCGCCGCCCTGGGTGCCGTCGTACTGGAACTCGACCTGCGGGGCGAGCTGGACGAAGCCGGAGACGGAGGCGCCGGCCGAGGCGGGGGCGTCCGGGGCGGTGTCGACGGAGGCGTTCACATCGAGCCGGAGGTTGCCCAGCGGCAGCTTCGCGCCCTCGGGGCCGAACTTCAGGCCGTCGCCCTTGGCCCAGGAGAAGGTGACGCCCTTCATCAGGGGCTCGACGACGACCGTCGAGGGGTCGACGGGGACCTTGCCGTCGGCCTTGTCGTCGTTGAGGACGGCGGCCAGCGTCGTGGAGGCCGTCTTGACCTCGGTGCCGCGGTCGGTCTTGCCGACGACCTCGGTGACCTTGGCGAGCAGGCCGTTCGGGGCGCCGGGCGCGGGTGCGCTGGCGATGACGTCGCCCGCCGCGACGGGCTTGTCGGCCTCGGGCGACGTGTCCTTCGAGGGTGCTTCGGAGGGCCCCTTCGGTGGGGCCTTGGCTATGACGGCCCGTCCGGTCGCGGCGTCGTACGAGGCGACCTTGAGCGTGGACTTCTGTGTCCTGCCCTTGGAGCCGCCCCGGGCCACGGCCGCGGGGGTGGGCTCGCCCTGGGGCGCGGCGGCCACGTCCAGCTGCTGCGAGCCGCTGTCGGCGGACGGGGTGAGGGGGGCGGGGGCGGCCGGTTCGGCGGCGCCGGTGTGGGGAGTCGAGGCGCAGCCGGTGGCGGTGAGCGCGAGGGCGGTCAGACCCGGGAGGAGGAGGCTGCGGGCAAGCGTGCGCACGTGGTGGACCTTCAAAAGGGGCAGGGGTGTGGGGGATTACCGATCGGTAACCGGAATCCGATCATGCCATGTGTCCCCTGCGCCCGTCATGCCCGGATCTCGCCAACTCCCTTCGGCCGCCCACTCGTTGAATCTTCACCCGACCCGGCCCCCCGACACGCCGACCCGCCCCGACCCGGCCCGCGGCGCGTTGCCCGCGGTACCCGCCGGCTCAGCGCAGCACGCCCGCCTTCGTCCCGTCCGTCAGCTTCCCCGACAGGTCGACCTGTGCGCCGGCCGGTGCCTTGACCGCCAGCCGGTTGCCGTTCGCCGAGCCGTTCACCCCGCCGCCCGTGACCGAGAGCGAGGCGAACTGCGCGCTGCCCGCCGCCACGACGTACCACTGGCCCGCACGCGACTTCCACAGCACGCCCGCCAGCACCCGCGGCTCCCGGGGCCCGCACGCCGCGACCCCTTCCGCGGCCGCCGCCTGCGCCGCCGTGGCCGAGCCGGGCGCCAGGAACTGGGCCTGCACCCGGTCCGCCGCGCCCTGCCAGGTCTCGGCCCGCGTGCACAGCCAGGTCGCCGTCCCGTCGCCCTCCGGCAGCGGCTGCTTCGCGTACGTCCAGGAGTTGACCGTGCGGACCCCGTGCGAGCGCACCGAGGGCAGCAGGCAGGCGATCCTCGACCAGTCCGCGAGCTCCGCCGCCTCCGTCACGTTCCGCTCGGCCCCCGGTGCCCCCGACGTGAGCCGGGCCGGGGTCAGCTCGCCCAGGTCGGTGATGAGCCGGGTGGCGCCGTCCCCGGTCAGGGACAGGGCGTTCCAGCTGGTGCAGTCACCCGTCGGCGCCGGCCCGGGCACCGGCGGGGTGACCCCGTCCGGGGTGGTCTTCAGCACCGCCGGCGGGCCGCCGGGCTTGAGCAGGTCCCGCAGGGCCACCCCCGTCACCCAGGGCGCCGCGAGATAGCGGACGTTGCCGTCGACCCGGCTGACGACCAGCGCGGTCGCGGTGTCCGCCGAGGCCCCGTCGGTCCGGGCGAAGTCCAGGGCCGCCCCCGCCGAACCGGAGCGCGGTTCGGCGTAGCGGACCACGCGCAGGCCGTCGTACAGCAGGACCACCACGGCCTGGTCGACGGCGCCCGCGAACAGCAGCTGCGCCGGTCCCATCGGCGGCCCGGACGGGGTCCCCGGGGTGGCCGAGACGACCACGGACGGGCCGGGCCGCGCCCAGACGGCCAGCGCCCGGCGCAGCAGCGCCGTGTCGTCCGCGCGGTCCCCGCGGGCCGGCCAGGTGGAGAAGTCCGTACGGGAGGACGTGTGCCAGAGCGCGGGCGCGACCCGGACCAGCTCGGCCGGATCCAGGGCCTGTTCGGCCGCGGCGTTGCGCGCGTACGGCGGTGCGGCGGCCCCGTCCGAACCCCAGCCCCCGCCGGGCAGCGCGAGCAGCGCCCCGCACACGGCGAGGGCCGCCCCGGCGGCCAGCGCGGCCCGCGTCAGACGGCGCCGCCGCAGCAGGTCGGTGGGCCGGGCCTGGAGCACGCACGGGTCGAACTCGGGGGAGGAGAACAGCGCGTCGTTCGCCGGATCGCCGGACTCCCGGGCCGCCGCGGCCGGATCCGGGACGCCGGCCTCGTCGAGCACCCGGAGCACCTCGGGCTCGGGCAGCCGCTCCAGGGCGCGCAGAACGCAGGCGGCCCGGCCGGGACCGTCCAGGGTCGCCAGCCACTGGTCGAGGGCGAGCTCCTCGGCCCCGCCCGAGCGGGGGAACAGCCGCAGGCCCCACACCTGGGGCAGCGCCGGCGGGAGCTGCGCACGCCGGGGCAGTGCCCGGAACGTCAGCGGGAGCCCCGCCTCCAGTGCCGCGCGGAGCACCCGCAGCCGGACGTACGCGTACCCGGAGTCGTCCGGACCGCCCCGCTGCCCCGGGACCCCGCCCTGCACGGCGGCGACCCCGGCCGCGGCGTCCCGCCGCCCGCGCGGCAGCGCCCGTTGGACCAGCGAGTGCGCGGTGAGCACCCGCCGGTTGCGGCCGAGGGTCGGGGGCAGCACGAGATAGGCGAGCCGCACCAGCCGCGGGTAGTGCTCGACGATGGCGGCCTCGGCCTGCTCGACGTCGGGCGGCACGGGAGCCGCGGGAGGCTGGGGACGGGTGGCGGTATCCGGCGCAGTCACGTTCAGCAGAACGAGCGAATCGTCGGATGGTCACCCGTCCGCGTCCCGTCCGCGCCCCGTCCGCGTCCTCCGGGAGGGCCTCAGCCCACGAGACGGGCGCGGAGCGCCTCGACCGTCTCGTCCGCGACGCCGAGGCCCTCCCGCACGTACTTCTCCATGGAGCCGTAGCGGGTCTCGACCTCGTCGAGGGCGGCCTCCAGGTAGGAGGGGAAGACCCCGATCAGCGCGAGCGCGATGTCCGGGTTGCCGCCGGCCGCCGTGAAGCCCTCGATCATCGGGGCGAAGGCCTGCTTGACCGCCGGGTTCACGGAGAGGTATTCGGCCATCAGAGTGGCGCCGTCCGCGCCGAGCAGCGCCAGGACGACGGTCGCGCCCCAGCCGGTGCGGTCCTTGCCGGCCGTGCAGTGGAACAGCAGCGGGCCCGCCTGCGGGTCGGCGGCCTCGGTCAGCAGCAGGCGGTACGCGGCCTGGGCGGAGCCGGAGTGCACGAAGGACCGGTAGGTGTCGGCGAACAGGGCCTGGGCCTTGCCGCCGCCGAGGTGTTCCTCGGCCACCACCGGGTCGGACAGCAGGTCCTTGAGCTGGGCGGCGGCGGGCTTCTTGCCGGCCTCCCGCAGCTTGTCCGCGAGGACGTCGGCGACCAGGAGCCGGGCCCCGGCCGGTATGCGGTCGGGGTGGTCGGCGCGCTCCGCGTCGGTGCGGAAGTCGATGACGGTACGCACGCCCAGCGCCGCCACCGCCGGGTCCGCGTCGAGGTCGAGCCGGTCGAGCTGGCCGGAGCGCAGGACCAGGCCGGAGCGGACGGTGCGGCCGCCGGGGAGCGGGGTGCCGCCGAGGTCGCGGAGGTTGGCGACGGTGGTGGAGGGGGTGGCGGTCATCGTGGCGGCTCCAGCGGTGTTCGGATTACTCGTGTCATGCGGCGATGCGGCGATGCGGTCGTGCGTCATGCGTCGTGCGGTCGTGCGTCATGCGGTCATGCGGTCGTGTGGTGACGCGGTGACGAGGTGATTCAGGTAATTTTCCGATGCTTTGTCCCGGGAAGGCAATCGAGGGCCAGGGAGACGCCCACGCCGATCCCGAGCGCCGCGAGGTGCCCTGCGTCGGTGAAGGTCCGGCCGCGCTTCAGCACGGGCGCCGCCGTGAGCGCCAGCAGGCCGATCCGGGCGGCCGTGCGGACGGGCCCGCGCGGCAGGGTGGAGGTCAGCGTGCCGAGGACGGCGTTGAACCCGTAGCTCGTCCCCACGTCCAGGGCGCGGCGGGTTGCGGAATCGGTCGTCCTGTGCAGCCCGCCGTACACGAGGAGGGTGGCCGAGGCGTGCCCGAAGAGGAACACCGCGGCGGTCCACCAGGCCCCGTACGCGTATTCGGCGTAGCCGAGCACCGCCACCAGCAGCAGTGCGTACGGCAGGGGCATCGGTTCTTCGACGACCAGGGCGCTGCTCAGCAGCGTCTCCCAGCGCCCGGCGGCGAGATTGTCGACATTCGTCGAGCAGTCCCGGAGCAGCCGCTCCCGATCGGCGGGTGCGGTGCGCTCCAGCGCGTACGCCCCGAGTTGGACGCCGCCCGCGTACACCGCTCCCCATGGAATTGGATTCACCTGCTCATGATCGGATAAGCCTCTGGCGGAGACCAAGGGGCCCCGTGCGAACATGTCACGGCCATGTTCGAATCCTTCGCGCCACCGCTGCGCGCCACCCGAGCCGCGATGTTCGCGGCGGTGTGTGTCGCGCTGGGCGCGGTGGGGCATGCGCGCATGTCCGGCATGGACGTTCCCCCTTCCGGTCTTCTGGGCGCCTTCGCGGTGACCGCCGTCCTCGCCTGGTTCCTCGCCGGACGACGGCGCGGGCCCGTGGGGATCGCCGCAGCCGTGCTCTCCGTACAGGGCGTGCTGCACCTCGTCTTCTCCGGCAGCCGGGCGGCCGAGTCCGCTGCCGGACCCGCCGCGGTGCAGGGGCACCACCACATGCCCGCCACCGGGGCCGCCGGTATGGCGGACACGGCCGGCATGGCCGAGATGGCAGGCGCGGCCGCCCACGGCGGTGCCGGGATGATCGCCGCGCACGTGCTCGCCGGGCTGGTCTGCGCCGCCTGGCTGGCGCGGGGCGAGGCCGCCGTCTTCCGGCTGGCCCGCGTCCTGGGCGCGGCCGCGCTGCACGCCGCCCGGCCGCTCGCCCGCGCGCTCGTCCTGGTGCGCGCCCGGGTCGCCGCCGTGGCGGCCCCGCCCGTCTTCCGCGCCCCGCACCGGCGCCCGCGCCGGCTGCGCGGAGCGGTCCACGCCCACGCCGTGGTACGCCGAGGGCCGCCGTGGAGCGGCAGTGTCCACCGCTCCACGGCCCCCGGCCGTCCTGCCCGCGCCTGATCCGGCGCACCTCCACGGCACCCGTGCGAGGGGAGGCGAGACCTGGGGCCGCCGTCCCCATGCCTTCGCCAACACCTAGGACCGACATGTCCGTTGAAGAGATCCACGACGTCCGCACCCCGGACTCCGACCCGCCCGCCACACCCAGGAGCGGCAGCGGCGGCTGGGCCGCCGTCCGCCCGCTGCTCCTGCGCATGCACTTCTACGCGGGCCTGCTCGTCGCCCCGCTGCTGTTCCTCGCCGCCGCCACCGGGCTGCTGTACGCCGCCTCGTGGCAGGCCGAGAAGATCGTCTACGCCGACGAGCTGACCGTCGCCCGCGTCGGCGACGCCGCCATACCGCTCAGCGCCCAGGTCGAGGCGGCCAAGGAAGCCGCACCGGAGGGCGAGGTCGTCTCCGTGTGGCCGGGCCCCGACGCCGAGGCCACCACCCGGGTGATCATGGAGAGGTCCGGTCTCGCGGAGGGCGAGACCCTCACCGTGTTCGTCGACCCGTACACCGCCGAGGTCCGCGGGCAGCTCACCACCGTCGGTGACGCGCTGCCGCTGCGGGCGTGGCTGAGCACCTTCCACGCCGACCTCCAGCTCGGGGAGTTCGGCCGCAACTACAGCGAACTCGCCGCCAGCTGGATGTGGGTGGTCGCGCTCGGCGGCCTCGCCCTGTGGATCGGACGCCGCCGCAAGCGCGCGTCGCAGCTGGTCCTCCCGGACCGCAGGGCCACCGGCCGGCGCCGGACCCTGTCCTGGCACGGCGTCGTCGGCCTGTGGTCCGCCGCCGGACTCGTCGTGCTCTCCGCCACCGGCCTGACCTGGTCGAAGTACGCCGGTGAGAACATCGGGCAGCTCCAGGACAGCCTCGGCGGGGCCACCCCGGCCGTCTCGGCGAAGCTGAATCCGGGCACGGAGGCCGGCGGCGCCGACGAGCACGCCGGCCACACCATGCCCGAGGGCACGCAGATGCCCGCGCCCGCTCCCGCCCCCACCGCGGACGTCGGCCTCGACCGGGCCGTGGCCGCCGCCCGGGACGCCGGCGTCACCGAGGCGATCCGCGTGACCCTGCCCGCCCAGGGCAAGGGCTACGTCGTCAAGGAGCAGGACAAGCAGGTGCCGGTGCACTTCGACAGCGTCGCCGTCGATCCCGCCGACGGCCGGGTCATGGACGAACTGCGCTTCGCCGACTACCCCGTGCTCGCCAAGATGACCCGCTTCGGCATCGACCTGCACATGGGGCAGACCTTCGGGCTCGTCAACCAGATCGTGCTCGCCGCGCTGGCCGTCGGCCTGATGTTCCTGATCTTCTGGGGTTACCGCATGTGGTGGCTGCGCCGGCCGACGAAGGACCGCACGCTGTCGGCCGGCCGCGCACAGCCGCGCGGCGCCTGGCGCAAGCTGCCCGTGACCGTGGTGCTGCCGTCGGCCGCGGTGACCGTGCTGGTGGGCTGGTTCATCCCGCTGCTGGGCCTCAGCCTGGCCGTCTTCCTCGCGGTGGACCTGCTGCTCGGGTTCGCGGCCCGCCGCCGGGCGGCGGCGGCCGCCGCGTAGTCCCGCAGCGGTGGAAGCGGTGGGCCCGTACTCCGTTCAGGAGTACGGGCCCACCGTCGTTCCCGGGTCGTCGGTCAGGGGGCGTACTTGTAGCCCACCCGGCGCACCGTCTGGATCGCACCGCGGTGGGACCCGCCCAGCTTGCGCCGCAGCCGGGCGATGTGGACGTCCACGGTCCGGCCGTCGCCGACGTGGCCGTAACCCCAGACCGTGGTGACCAGCTGGTCCCGGCTGTGCACCCGGTGCGGGTGCTGCACGAGGTGGGCCAGCAGCTCGAACTCCAGGTACGTCAGGTCCAGTACGCGGCCGTCGACCTCGGCGGTGCGCCGCGCGGCGTCGATGCGGATCGGGGCGTCGCCCCGGCCGGCAGCCGGCCCCGCGGTCGCGGCCGCGGTGGCGGTGGCCGCGGGCTGGGGGCGGGCGCCGGGGACCGGCTGCGCCGGGGCGGCCACGGCCTGCGGGGCGAAGGCGATCGGAGGCTGCTGGTCCGCCGGCACGAGGACCAGGTAGCCGACCATCGGCGGCTGGCCCGGCAGCGCCGGAAGGGTGTGCTGGGGTGCGGGCAGCCAGGTGGCGCCGGGCGGGAGGAAGTCCACGACCCGGGCCACCTCGTCCCGGTCCACGGCGCGCAGCCGGTGGCGGGGACTGGGCGGATAGGTGGGAGGGGCGGTCGCAGCGGAGGTCAGGGAGCGGGTGTTCGCCATGAGTGGTCAGCTCTTTCACGCGGAGTGGTCGGCAGGAGACGTAGGTGCGTCGTCGATGTCGTACCGCGCAGACCGAAGGCCTCGGGGAAGCCCGGAGGAGAGGTCCCGGAGGCTTTAGAGGGCCGGCGCGTTCTTCGCGCGGCAACACTCACGATCGAAGTCGTGGTCCTGACGGGACGGCCAGAACGGCTCGAGGTCGCTGCGACCTGACGAGGTGTGGGAGTGGCTGGCCATGGCCTCATTCAAGCAGAAGAGCCGCCGCCGGGGCAGGCCGCGTCTCGCATCATGGAACGATGTCTCATGATCCGGTCTTCGGGGCGGGCGAAACGGGACAATCCCCCAACCGGTCGGCCGATTGCGCCACCGTCGGCTCCTGTCGCCCGCGTGAGGACGACGACGCCCGCCGGGCCTGGGAAGGCGCGGCGGGCGTCGGTGCCGGGGGAGGCGGGGCCGTCAGACCAGGCCGTCCTTCTCCAGGCCGGTGCAGCAGGTGTCCGTGATGAGGCGGGTCACCACGTAGGGGTCCACGTTCGCGTTGGGGCGGCGGTCCTCGATGTAGCCCTTGCCGTCCTTCTCCACCTGCCACGGGATGCGGACCGAGGCGCCGCGGTCCGAGACGCCGTAGCTGAACTCGTTCCACGGGGCCGTCTCGTGCAGGCCCGTCAGGCGCTCGTCGATGCCGGCGCCGTAGTTCTTCACGTGGTCGAGCGGCTTGCTGCCCTCGCCCAGCGCCTCGCACGCCGAGATGATCGCGCGGTAGTCCTCGCGCATCGACTTCGTCGAGAAGTTGGTGTGCGCGCCCGCGCCGTTCCAGTCGCCCTTGACCGGCTTCGGGTTCAGCGTCGCGGAGACGTTGAAGTCCTCGGCGGTGCGGTAGAGCAGCCAGCGCGCGATCCACAGCTGGTCGGAGACCTCCAGCGGGCCCAGCGGGCCGACCTGGAACTCCCACTGGCCGGGCATGACCTCGGCGTTGATGCCGGAGATCTCCAGGCCCGCCGCCAGGCAGTGGTCCAGGTGCTTCTCGACGATCTCGCGGCCGAAGATCTCGTCCGAGCCGACGCCGCAGTAGTAGCCGCCCTGCGCGGCCGGGAAGCCGCCCACCGGGAAGCCGAGCGGCCGGACACCGTCGAAGAAGGTGTACTCCTGCTCGATGCCGAAGATCGGCTCCTGGCCGGCGAACTTCTCGGCGACGGGGCGCAGCAGCGCGCGGGTGTTGGACTCGTGCGGGGTCATGTCGATGTTCAGGACCTCGCACAGCACGAGGACGTTGTCCCCGCCGCGGATCGGGTCCGGGCAGGAGAACACCGGGTTCAGCACGCGGTCGGAGGCGTGGCCCTCGGCCTGGTTGGTGCTCGATCCGTCGAAGCCCCAGATCGGCAGCGCGGCGCCGTCGGCCAGGATCTTCGTCTTGGAGCGAAGCTTCGCGGTCGGCTCGGTGCCGTCGATCCAGATGTACTCAGCCTTGTAGCTCACGGGCCCATCCTCAGACTCTGCGGGTGCTGCTGGACGCTGCTTCATCGCTGCGGTGTTGACCGCAGCGTGCCCGCCCGCGATTTCTCTTCCGTTGCCCGTGTGTGAACCCCGTGTTACCGAGGTTTACGCCCCTGGTCCGGCGGCTTGTGCGGGTTGGCGGTCGAGCACCCGTCCGGGTGGGGCAGACTGGCCGCGTGAGCATTTCGTCTGATTTGAGCCCAGCCGGGGACGCCGCCGCGGACCGTGCCGTTGTTCCCGCCGAGACCACCGCCCCAACTGCCGCCGGTCAGACCGCCGCAGGCCGCCGCCCCCGGGTCGGGCTGCTCGGCACCGGCCCTTGGGCGCACCGCACCCATGCCCCCGCCCTCGCCGCGCACGCCGGCTCCGAGTTCGCCGGCGTGTGGGGACGCCGGCCCGAAGCCGCGGCGGAGCTGGCGCAGAAGTACGGCGTGAAGGTGTACGAAGACCCCGACGAGCTGTTCGCCGACTGTGACGTCGTCGCCTTCGCCCTGCCGCCCGACGTACAGGCCCCGCTCGCCGTGCGCGCGGCCGCCGCCGGCCGCCACCTGCTGCTCGACAAGCCCGTGGCGACGACCCCGCAGGACGCCCGGGCCGTCGCCGACGCCGTCGCCCGCCACCAGGTCGCCTCCGTCGTCTTCCTCACCCTGCGCTTCGCCGAACCCACCGCGGGCTGGGTGGAGGAGCAGGCCGCCCGCACCGGCTGGTTCACGGCCGCCGCGCACTGGCTCGGCGCCGTCTTCCCGCCCGACGGCACGCCCAGCGCCTACGCCGACTCGCCCTGGCGCAAGGCCAAGGGCGGGCTGTGGGACGTCGGACCGCACGCCCTGTCCGTCCTGATCCCGATCCTCGGGGACGTCACCGGCGTCAGCGCCGCCCGCGGCCCCTCCGACGTCGTCCAGTTGGCGCTGCGCCACGCCTCCGGCGCGGCCAGCACCGCCGTGCTCAGCCTGGGCGCCCCGCAGGCGGCCGCCGGGGTGGGACTGGAACTGCGCGGCAGTGCGGGCGTGCACGAACTGCCCGGCTGGAGCGACGTGCCGGGCGCCTACGGGCGGGCCCTGGACGCACTGCTCACCGCGGCCCGGACGGGCGTGCCCGATCCGCGCGGAGCGGAGTTCGGCGCCCGGCTGACGGAGATCCTGGCGCAGGCGGAGGCGCAGCTCCCTACGTGATGCAGCTCCCTACTTGATGAGGGCGTTGGCCACGATGATGGCGAGGCCGATGGCGGCATCGGCCAGGCCGATCAGCAGGGCCCGACCGAGCCGGTGGCCGACCCGGAGCGCCGTGAGCGAGCCCCAGCCGAACAGCAGGGCGGTGTTCAGGCCGAGCCCGCCGGCGGTCACGTCGTAGGCGTCCCAGCCGCCGAGCCCCGCGGCGGTCAGCAGCAGGACGGTGGGAAGGGTGGCCGCGATCAGTGGCCACTCGTTCCACAGGGCCCGGCCCAGGACCTGCCAGCGGTGCCCCGCGGACTTGGCCCGGTGGGAGGCCATGTGGTGCGAGTAGCCGTGCGCGAGCCCGGCCGTGGCCGCCGTCACCAGGACCCAGCTGGCGTCGTAGAAGGGCGTGAAGTCCTCCCCCTCCTGGTGCAGCGCGGCCATCAGTGCGCTGGCCAGGACCGTCCCGTAGACCCCGCCGAACATCCAGTCGGCGCGCCGGTGGGACGGCTGGGGCGGCCGGGCCGTGCGGGCGGTCAGGCTCTCTTCCTGCGGCTGCTGCTCGGTCACGACGGGGTCCTTAAGGTGCAGTATGTCCTCTTTTGCTGCTCCGGCCACCCTACGAGAACCGCGGGTGGGGGCGTTGTGAAGAACCCCGGCGCCCCCGCCGCCCGCCGGGCCGCCCCCGCGGAGCCCCGGTCAGTGCCCGCCGCCGCTCGGGGCGGTGGTGGCGGTCAAGGCTGCGGGTCCGACGCGAAGACGGTGTGGGCGGCCGTCAGGAAGCGGCGGACGGCGTCCCGTTCGGCGGGATCGAAGGAGTCCAGCACCCGCAGCACCCCGTCGATCAGGGGCCCGAAGAACTCCCGGCCCAGACGGATCGCGGCCGGCTCCACCCGCAGCAGGATCCGGCGCCGGTCGTGCTCGTCGCGGATCCGGGCCACATGGCCCAGCCGCTCCAGGCGGTCGATCACGGCAGTGGTGCCCGCCGAGTTGAGGCCGAGCCGGGCGCCGAGCAGGCCCGCGGTGGCCGGCTCGGCGGCGCGGGCCGCGTCCAGCAGGCAGATCAGGGCCCGTACGTCGGTGGGGTGCATGCCGTTGCGAGTGGCGAACTCCGCCTGGCGCAGGCCGAAATCGACGGCCACCGCCCGCAGCAGGTGCACCAGTTGCAGATTGTCGGGCTCGTGGTCGGGCTCGGGGTGGTCGGGCACATCGCCTCCTGGGTAATATCTCGTTAAGCGAGATTATCGCCTGGCGAGACATTGGAGCAGCCCGTGCCCCGGACGCCGTCCCACCGTTCCCCAGCCTCTCCCTCTCCCTCTCCCTCCACCTCCTCCTCTGACGCTTCCACTGCCGCCTTCCGCGCCGCCTACGGTGAGGTGCTCGCCGGATGGCCCGGACCCGTCGAGTCCGTCGACCTGCCGACGCCCTACGGGGTCACCCGCGTCAACAGCTGCGGCCCGGCCGGCGCCCCGCCGGTGGTGCTGCTGCCGGGCGGCGGCGCCACCTCCGCGGTGTGGGGCGCCTGCGCCGCCGCCGGGGCGGCCCGCACCCACCGCGTGCACGCCGTGGACCTCCCGGGCGAACCGGGGCTCAGCGTCCCCGCGCCCGGGCGGGCCCTGCGAACCCCCGAGGACCTCGCCGACTGGCTCGACGCGGTGCTCGACGGGCTCGGCCCGCACGGACCGGTGACCCTCGGCGGGCAC
This sequence comes from Streptomyces amritsarensis, assembly GCF_001953875.1. Lineage (GTDB taxonomy): Bacteria > Actinomycetota > Actinomycetes > Streptomycetales > Streptomycetaceae > Streptomyces > Streptomyces amritsarensis. Next base: position 21,447 of record NZ_MQUR01000020.1, on the reverse strand, counting down.
TCGTACGGGGCGTGGATCGCCGCCCACCACGCCGCCCGGCGGCCCGCCCGGCTCGGCCGCCTCGTCCTGCTCGACCCGACCCAGGTCTTCGCCGGACTCCGCCCCGGCTACGTCCTGCGCGCCCTGCCCGTGCTGGTGCGGCCCACCCCGGAGCGGATCCGCTCCTTCCTGGCCTGGGAGACCCGCGGGGCCGCCCTCGACCCGGCCTGGCTCCGCCTCCAGGACGAGACCGCCCGCTTCCCCTCCGCCCGGCCGGTCACCGGCCCGCGCCCGGACCTCGTACGCCTCGCACATCCGGACCTCAGGGTGGACGTCCTGTTCGCCGGGCGCGCCCGCTGCCACGACCCCCGCCGGGCGGCCCGCGCCGCGCGCGAGGCGCTGCCGGGCGCGCGGGTCGAGGTCCTGCCCGGGGCGCCGCACCACGCCCTGCCCCTGACGGCCGCCGCCGAGATCGCCCGCCTCCTCGCCGACGGTCGGGCCCTCGGCCGGTGACCGGCCCGGCCGACGCGCTCCGCGCACCGCCCGCCGCGTCCGGGGCGGGCGTACGGGCCTCAGGCCGTACGGGCCTCAGGCCGTGCGGGACAGCGCGTCGCGGACGGCCTCCTCGGAGCGGGCCACCACGGCGGTGCCGTCCTCGGCGGTGATGATCGGGCGCTGGATGAGCTTCGGGTGCGCGGCCAGGTGGGTGATCCACCGGGCCCGCGCCGCGTCCGTCTCCTCGCGCGGCAGGTCCCGTACGCCGGTCTCCCGGGCCAGCGGGTCCGAGGTACGGGTGATGTCCCACGGCTCCAGCCCGAGCCGGCCCAGCACCTCGCGGATCTCCTCCTCGGAGGGCACGTCCTCCAGGTAGCGGCGCACGGTGTACTCGGCGCCCTCCGCGTCCAGCAGGGTGAGCGCGCTGCGGCACTTGGAACACGCCGGGTTGATCCAGATCTCCATGGCCCCAACCCTATCCAGGGCCCGTCCGGCCAGGGGCTTCTGTCAGTGCCCCCCGGTAAAATCGAGGAAGAACGACAGGAAGCCAACTACCGTTTGGGAGGCTGTAGATGGCCACTGCCAGCACCGTCCGGCCCGTCCAGAAGAAGCCGCTGCCGGCGGGCCTGCCCCGCGAGTGGTACGAGAGCCACAACCGCCGTCTGAAGGCGATGCGGCTGGCCATATCCCTGCTCGACTCGGGGACGTACGACGCCAAGCGCGCCACCAACCGGAAGATCCGGACGATGGCCGTCCGGACGGGGATCCACCGGCCGTCCAACGTCACCTGCAAGATGGTGCGCGCGTTCATCAAGGAGTCGTGACGGCGCCTCACCGCATGCCGGCGGTGGGGGTCACGGACGGCCGTCCGGGGAGAGCAGCAGCAGGGCCACGTCGTCGCCCGGTCCGCCGTCCGTGAAGGCCGACAGGTCCTTCCACACCGCCCCGACCAGGCCCCCCGGGTCCCGCGCCAGCACGGGCACCCGGGTGGCCAGCGGGTAGAAGTGCCCGGCCGCGTCCCGGGCCTCCGTCGCCCCGTCGGTGTGCAGCAGGAACTGGTCCCCGGGCCGCACCGCAAGCTCCACCACCTTCGGCGGATCCGGCCCCGCGAGCCCCAGGCCCAGCGGAGGCCCCGGCTCCACGGTCACCTCGTCGACCTCGACCCCCCGCAGCCGCAGCGCCGGCGGATGCCCGCACGAGACGAACCGTACGAGGTCCAGCCCGTGCGGGAACTCCACCAGCACCGCCGTCGCGAACAGCTCCGGATGGTCGACATGGGCGTCCGCCGCGTCCGCCAGCAGCCGGCGGTCCAGCCGGACCGCCACCGCCGCAAGCTCCGCGTCGTCGAGCACGGCCTCGCGGAAGGCCCCGAGCAGCGCCGCCACCGTGGCCACCGCCGCCAGGCCGTGCCCCTGCACGTCCGCGACCAGCGCCCGGACCCCGAACGGCCCCACCCGTACGTCGTACAGGTCACCGCCCACCAGCGTGCCCCGCTGCGCCGCCCGGTACAGGCCCGCGCAGCGCACCTCGCCCACCCGTTCCGGCACCGGCGGCAACACCGCCAGCTGGGCCGCCTCCGCGACCGTCCGCACACTGACCAGCTGTTCGTCCCGGCGCTGGCGGACCCAGGCGATGACCACGCTCAGCAGCCCGACGACCGCCACCGTGGCCAGGTCCGTCCCCCTGGCCTGGGCGACGCCGATGTCGTGCACCCCCAGGAGCAGCAGGACGACGGCCGCGAAGATCGCGGTTCCGGCCGCCCCGTACGCGAACGCAGCCACCGGGGGCAGGCCCGCCAGGAAGAAGCCCAGCTCCACGTCGGTCGTGAACGCCTGCGCGAGGACGAGCGCCACCAGGGCCGCCGCGGGCGCGATCCGGGCCCAGCGCGGCGGTGGCTCGCCGCGCAGCCCGCCCGGCTCAGCGCGTCCGCGTCTCACCCCTCCACCCTGTTACGGGAGCCGGGCCCGCGCACCCCGGACCGGTCCGCCGGGTGGCTCCCCGGGCCCGGACCGGTCCGCCGGGTGGCTCCCCGGGCCCCGGGCCGCGACAGTGGTGGCGTGACGGGAAACGACAGCCCGGGCAGGGCGCCCGGCCCGGCCCACGTCGAGGCGCACGGCACCGGCGGCGGCCCGGCGAGCGCGCAGATGAGCACACGGCTGAACTGGCTGCGCGCGGGCGTGCTCGGCGCCAACGACGGGATCATCTCCACCGCGGGCCTGGTGGTCGGCGTGGCCGGGGCCACCACCTCCCGCCCGTCGATCCTGGCGGCGGGCGTCGCCGGACTGCTGGCGGGCTCCCTGTCCATGGCGGCGGGGGAGTACGTGTCCGTCAGCTCCCAGCGCGACTCCGAGCGCGCCGCGCTCGACATGGAACGCCGGGAACTGGCGGCGGAGCCGGAGGCCGAGCTCGACGAGCTCACGGACCTGCTGGCCGAGCGCGGCCTGAGCCGGGACGTCGCCCGGGAGGCCGCCGAGCAGCTCACGGACCGGGACGCCCTGCGCGCCCACGCCCGGGTGGAACTCGGGATCAACCCGGACGAGCTGGCCAACCCCTGGCACGCGGCCTTCGCGAGCCTCGTCGCCTTCACCGTGGGGGCGCTGCTGCCCCTGCTGGCGATCCTCCTGCCGGGGCCGTCGGCGCGGGTGCCGGTGACGGTCGTGGCGGTGCTGGCGGCGCTCACGCTGTGCGGGGTGCTCAGCGCACGGCTCGGCGGGGCCCCGGTGCCGCGCGCGGTCGCCCGCAACGTGGCGGGCGGCGCCCTGGCCATGGCCGTCACCTACGCCGTCGGCACCTGGCTCGGCACCACGACCACCTGACGGACCGGCCTCCGCCCGGCCTCCGTGGGGCTCTCCGCCCCCCGCGCCTTCATCGACGGCGGGCTCGATCCTGCCGGTCGCAGGCCCTCGGTCGCAGGTCCGGCGGGCCCGTCCAGCCCCGCCGGCGATTGAGGCGCGGGCGGGCAGCGCCGTGCCGTGGCGCCCGCCGGGGCGAGGGCCGCACCCGAAAGCCGACGACGCACCCCCGAACCGCCGCAGCACAGCGCAGCGACCCGGCAGGATGGCCCCATGCGCATCGCAGTCACCGGCTCGACCGGCCTCATCGGCAGTGCACTCGTGCGGTCCCTGCGGGCCGACGGCCACGAGGTGGTGCGGTTCGTCCGGCGGGATCCGGCCCGCGCGGACGAGGCGCGGTGGGATCCGGAGCGCGGCCACGTGGACCCGGCCGGGCTGGCCGGCTGCGGCGCCGTCGTGCACCTGGCCGGGGCCGGGATCGGGGACCACCGCTGGACCGCCGCGTACAAGCGGAAGATCCGCGACAGCCGCGTCCTGGGCACCGCCGCGCTCGCGAACGCGCTCGCCGGCCTCGACGAGCCGCCCGCCGTCCTGGTCAGCGGCTCCGCCGTCGGCTACTACGGGGACACCGGCGACCGGCCCGTGGACGAGGACAGCCCCGCCGGACACGGCTTCCTGCCCTCGGTCTGCGTGGAGTGGGAGGCCGCCGCCGCCCCCGCCCGGCAGGCCGGGATCCGTACCGCCTTCGCCCGTACCGGACTGGTCGTCGCCAAGGAGGGCGGGGCCTGGGGGCGGATGTTCCCCCTCTTCCGCGCCGGCGTCGGCGGCCGCCTCGGCGACGGCCGCCAGTACTGGCCGTACATCTCCCTCCACGACGAGGTCGCGGCCCTGCGCCACATCATCGACACCCCGGAGCTGAGCGGCCCGGTCAACCTCACGGCCCCCGAACCGCTGACCAACCGCCAGGTCACCGCCGCCATGTCCCGGGTACTGCACCGGCCGGCGGTGCTGCCCGTACCGGCCGCGGCCCTGCGCGTCGTGCTGGGCGAGTTCTCCCAGGACGTGCTGGGCGGTCAGCGCGCCATCCCCACCCGGCTCCTGCGGTCCGGGTTCACCTTCCGCGACCCCGACATCGAACAGGCCATCCGCGCCGCGCTCCACTAATCGGCGTGCGACCGTGTGCGACCGTTCGTGACCCGGATGCGACCGTCGTGCGACCGGAGTTGTCCGCAATACCCGGTCCAACGAGGGTTCCCGTTCGACCGGTTGAGGGAAGGAGGATCCCCACACAGCCGCGCCGACCTCGGGGAGGGGCACGTGCTCAGCAGCGCACCCAATGCCGCACACCATGCGGACGTCGTCATCGTAGGAGCCGGAGTCTCAGGACTCGCGGCCGCGCACCACCTGATCGCAGCCGGGGTCACGGTCACCGTCCTGGAGGCCGCGGACGATCCCGGCGGACGGATGGCCACCGCCTCGGCCGACGGGTTCCGGCTCGACCGGACCGCCCAGTTGCTCAACACCGCGTACGGCGAACTCGAGCGCACCCACGCCCTGCGGGCCCTGGTCCTGCGCCCCTTCACGCCCGGCGTCCTGGTCCACACCGACGGCAGGCAGCTGCGGGCCGGGTCCCTCACTCCCGCCCGGGCCCTGGCCAGCGGCTCCCTCGACCAGGCCCGGCTCAGCGCCGCCCTCGGCAGGCTCGCCGCGCTGCCCGAGGACAAGCTGCTCGCCCGGCCCGAACGCACCGCGGCCGCCGCCCTGCGCACCCGCGGTCTGCCGTCGCGCACCCTGCACGGCGTGCTCCGGCCGCTGCTCGCCGCCCTGCTCCGCGACCCGGAGCTCACCACCTCCAGCCGGGTCGCCGACCTGGCCCTGCGCACCTTCGCCCGCGGCCGGCTCGCCGTGCCCGAAGGCGGCGCGGCGGCCCTGCCCGACCTGCTCGCGGTGGGCCTGCCGCCCGGCACGGTACGGACCGGCGTCAGGGTCCGGTCGGTGGCCACCAACCTGGTCACCACCGAGGAGCACGGCGACTTCCGCTGCCGCTCCGTCCTGCTCGCCACCGGCGCCCGCGCCGCCGCCGAACTCCTGCCCGGACTGCGCGTGCCCGCGTTCCACGAGGTCACCGTCCTGCACCACGCCACCGCCGGCCCCCTGCCCCGGGACGGCTCGCTGATCCTGGACGGGGACCCCAACTGGCCCGTCTCCCACACCGCCGTCATGAGCGCGGTCGACCCGACGCGGGCCCCGGCCGGCCGCAGCCTGGTCACCACGACCGTGCTCGGCCCGCCGCCGGCGCTGCGCACCGTCGCCTCGCGACTCGCCCGCCTCTACGACACCAGCACCCGCGAGTGGGAGCTGCTGGCCGTCCACCACACCCCGGAGGCCGTCCCCGCCATGCCCCCGCCGCACGACCGACGCCGACCGGTGCGCGTCCTGGCCGGGCTCTACGTGTGCGGCGACCACCGCGACACCAACACCGTCCAGGGCGCCCTGCACTCGGCCCGCCGCGCAGGCGGCGCGATCCTGCGCGACTTCGGCATCCCGCTCCCGGTCGCCCCGGAGCCCGCACTCCCGGTGGCGGCCTGAGAACCACCCACGACACAGGGGTCCGGTCCTCCCGCCTCGGGACCGGGCCCCTGCCGTACCCCGGCACCCGGGCGGCCCGGCGGCCCCGGCGCCCGGTTCCCGCCGCGATCAGGACAGCGCCGCCACCCGGTCCCGGTAGGTCCGCACCGCCGACGCGTCCCGGTACGGCTCCAGCCGCCGCTCGAAGTCCCGTACGTACTCCACCGCCCGCACCGACCGCATCTCCATCGCCTGCTGCGCCGCCTCCGCACCCAGGGCGCACGCCTGGTCCAGTTCGCCCAGCCCCAGCCGGGCCGTGGCCAGCACCACCCGGCAGAACAGCCGCGACCGCGCGAAGCCGGGGGCCCTGAGCTGCAGCGACCGCTCCGCGTGCTGCGCCGAGGCCCGGTACTGCTGGAGGTCCCGGTGGCAGTGCCCGAACTCGTCCGCGAGCTGCGCCTCGTCGTACAGCCGCGCCCAGTGCGGCACGTCGTCCCCCGGCCGGGCCGCGCCCAGCGCCCGCTCGGCCCGCACCAGCGAGGCCGTCGCGGCCCGGACCTCGCCGAGGACCGCGTGCCCGCGCGCCTCCGCCGCGTGCAGCAGCGCCTGCACCACCGGGGGCGGGCCGGAGCCCACGCCCTGCTGGGCCACCCGCGCCAGCTGCACCGCCTCCCGGCCGTGCCCGAGGTAGACCGCCTGCCGGCTCATGGTGACCAGCACGTACGAGCCGTACGGGCGGTCCCCGGCCGCCTGCGCGAGCCGCAGGGCCTGCACGAAGTACCGCTGGGCGAGCCCGTGCGCGGCGATGTCGTACGAGGTCCAGCCCGCGAGCCGGGTCAGGTCCGCGGCGGCGGCGAACAGCCGCCGCCCCGTGGTCTCGCCGTAGGTCCCCCGGAGCATCGGCTCGGCCTCGTGCTCCAGGTACCGCACGAGGGCCTGGCGGGCGTGCCCGCCGCCGTAGGTGTGGTCCAGGGTCCGGAACAGCTCGCCGACCGACCGCAGCGCGGCGATGTCGCCCGCCGTCACGCGCTGCCCCGGCCCCCGGTCGATCTGCCGCTGCCGGGGCACCGAGGCCCGGCCCTGGAGCGGGACGCGGGCCGCGGCCGGTTCAGCGCCCCGGGCCACGCGTTCGTCGGGCCGCCCGATCAGCCAGTCCCGGCTGGGCACGACCAGCCCGGCCGGCGTGAAGGCGATCTTGCGGAGCTCGGCGTGGGAGCCGGAGTCCTTGCGCCACAGGCCGCTCGCGATGTCCACGGCCTCCTCGGGGGTGGCCGCGAACTCCAGCCCCGCGTAGACCGGGGCGCAGGCGTCCAGGCCCAGGTCCTGCGCGGAGAGCCGGCGGCCGAGCCGCCGGGTGAAGACCTCGGCGATCAGCGCCGGGGTCGTTCCGCGCGGCTGCTGGCCGCGCAGCCAGCGGGTCACGGAGGTCTTGTCGTACCGCAGGTCGAGACCGTGTTCCAGACCGAGCTGGTCGACGCGGCGGGCGAGCCCGGCGTTGGAGAACCCGGCTTCCGCGATCAGCGCCGCCAGCTGGCGGTTGGGGACGCGCTGGGCAGGTCGTTCCGTCATCGGCTCCACGGTTTCCTGACGTGACGGACCGGAGTCCCGGCCCTTGAACGGCGTGAATGTAGCGGCGAACGTCGCCCACGCCGCCCTCTCTGCCCTACATTCATCCGATCGTGTGCAGAATCGGTAGGGCTCTTTACGGACTCGGCCCCTCCGCCCGCGTACGCTGCGGGCCATGACCCGCCGGCACCACCCGTCACACCTGCCCGAGGAGCGGCGCGAATCCACCGCTCCGCTGCCGCCGCCCGAGCTGACCGAGGCCGAGTGCCGGCGCTGCGGCACCTACATCGCGGGGCTCGACGGGCGTTACGCCTGTGGCGTGTGCGGCTGGGTGAACGACCACTCGGAGGGCCACCGGCGGCTGCCGCGCGCGGACGAGGACCCCGACCGCCCGCCCAAGGGCCGCCGCCGGCCGAAGCAACTGCCGTGGCCCCTGCCGGAGCCCGGCCCCGAGCCCGCCGCCGAGCCCGGCCCCGAGCCGCAAGCGGGGCCCTGAAGGGGTCCGCACGGGCGGCCGTACCCTTGCCCAGTGAAGTACGTGCACACAGCAGGTTCAATGAGGAGGCGCTGCGGTGGCTGAGCTTGGGTTTGTCCGTCTGGGCTTCGGAGCCGAATCCGTCGAGTACACCCAGGCCTGGGAGGAGCAGCGCAGGGTGCACGCGGCCCGCTTCGCGGACGAGGTCGAGGACACCTGCCTGCTGGTGGAGCACCTGCCGGTCTACACGGCGGGCCGGCGCACCGACCCCAGTGAGCGCCCGCTCGACGGCACCCCCGTCATCGACGTGGACCGCGGCGGGAAGATCACCTGGCACGGCCCCGGCCAGCTCGTCGGCTACCCGATCATGAAGCTGCCCCGGCCGGTGGACGTGGTCGCCCACGTGCGCCGCCTGGAGGAGGCGCTGATCCGCACCGCCGCCGAGTTCGGCCTGGAGACCACCCGGGTCGAGGGCCGCTCCGGCGTGTGGGTGCTCGGCGACCCGGTCGAGGAGCGCCCGAAGATCGGCGGCCTCTCCCTGGACTTCGACCCGCGGCTCGCCGACGAGGAGTTCGACCCCCGGCTCAACGGCCCCGAGTACGCCCCCTCCAACGCCGGCCAGCGGCGCGAGGACCGCAAGCTCGCCGCCATCGGGATCCGGGTCGCCAAGGGCGTCACGATGCACGGCTTCGCTCTCAACGTGAACCCGGACAGCACCTGGTTCGACCGGATCATCCCCTGCGGGATCCGCGACGCCGGTGTGACCTCGCTCTCGTACGAACTGGGCCGGGAGGTCACCATCGCCGAGGTGCTGCCGGTCGTCGAACGCCACCTGAAGGACGTACTGGAGCACGCCGAGTTGCGTCCCCGCGAGATCGAGACCGCATAGAGACCTCCCGGCTGCGGGAATGAGTCCGGCCGCCCGCAGGTTGGGCGACGTAAGAGCGTACGAAATTACGGGCGTACCCTGGTGGGCGCCCGAACAATCGAAGTCACAGGGAGCCGGTCGTGTCCGCAGTCGCACCCGACGGACGCAAGATGCTGCGCCTCGAGGTCCGGAATGCCCAGACCCCCATCGAGCGCAAGCCCGAGTGGATCAAGACCCGGGCGAAGATGGGCCCCGAGTACACCAAGATGCAGGCCCTGGTGAAGGGCGAAGGACTGCACACGGTGTGCCAGGAGGCCGGCTGTCCCAACATCTACGAATGCTGGGAGGACCGCGAGGCCACCTTCCTCATCGGCGGTGACCAGTGCACCCGGCGCTGCGACTTCTGCCAGATCGACACGGGCAAGCCCGAGGCGCTGGACCGCGACGAGCCGCGCCGCGTCGGCGAGTCCGTCGTCACCATGGACCTGAACTACGCCACCATCACCGGCGTCGCCCGCGACGACCTGGCCGACGGCGGTGCCTGGCTGTACGCGGAGACCGTGCGCCAGATCCACCAGCAGACGGCGGGCCGCGAGGCCGGCCACACCAAGGTCGAGCTGCTGGCCCCCGACTTCAACGCGGTGCCGGAGCTGCTGGAGGAGGTCTTCGCCTCCCGCCCCGAGGTCTTCGCGCACAACGTCGAGACGGTGCCGCGGATCTTCAAGCGGATCCGCCCGGGCTTCCGCTACGAGCGCTCCCTCGACGTGATCACCAAGGCGCGCGAATACGGCCTGGTCACCAAGTCGAACCTGATCCTCGGCATGGGCGAGGAGCGCGAGGAGGTCTCGCAGGCCCTGAAGGACCTGCACGAGGCCGGCTGCGAGCTCATCACCATCACCCAGTACCTGCGGCCCTCGCCGCGGCACCACCCCGTCGAGCGCTGGGTGAAGCCGGCCGAGTTCGTGGAGCTGGCGAAGGAGGCCGAGGAGATCGGCTACTCGGGCGTGATGTCCGGCCCGCTCGTCCGGTCCTCGTACCGTGCGGGCCGCCTCTACCAGCAGGCCATGGAGAAGCGCAGCGGTGCCGAGGGGCACGCGACCGTGTGACCTGGGCGCGACTGTACGTGTGAAGTCGCGCACAAAGTGCTACTGATGAGTAATACCGCATCGGCGCGGCCCCTAGGCTCTTTCCCGAGGAGAGAACCCGGCGGGCCGCGTCGGCGTATGCAACGTGTCCATCACATTTGACCGACCGGTCACGCCCTGGTAACACCAGTCAGTGACGCTGGGTCCACGCACCGTAGACACCCGCCCACCTCGCGAAGACGTGAGCATCGTGAAAGGGATCGACATCATGCAGGCCGCGCCCGTACGCGCCATCGCCATCCCGACGCTCTCCGACGCCTTCCGGGGCCTCGAATCCCTCCTCATGAGCGGGGCCCGCCGCAACGCCTGGACGGCGGTCCTGGAGGACCGCAAGAGGGCCAAGGACCGGGTCGAAACCGAACACGTACTTGAGGCCGCGGCTACCCGAACCCCGCAGGCCACGTAAACTTCGCTGTATGGCGAGGAAGTCAAACGCAGAGACTGCTGCGAACCCCGGGCGACTGAAGCAGATCGCCCTGACGTACAAGATGACGCGCAAGGCCGACCCGAAGGTCGGTCTGATCGTCGCGGGCGTGGGAATCGTCACCTTCGGTGTCTTTCTTGCGATCGGCTTCCTGATCGACCACCCGGTCTACCTGGGCATCCTGGGCTTCCTGGTGGCTTTCCTCGCGATGGCGATCGTCTTCGGGCGACGGGCCGAGCGGGCTGCCTTCGGGCAGATGGAGGGACAGCCGGGAGCGGCCGCGGCCGTACTGGACAACGTGGGACGGGGCTGGACGACCACCCCGGCCATCGCGATGACCCGGCAGCAGGACATCGTCCACCGTGCCGTGGGCAAGGCCGGCGTCGTGCTGATCGCCGAGGGCAACCCGAACCGGGTGAAGCCGCTGCTCGCGAACGAGAAGAAGAAGATGGCCCGGATCATGCCGGACGTGCCGGTCCACGACTTCATCGTGGGCACGGGCGAGGGCGAGGTGCCGCTCAAGAAGGTGCGCACCACCCTGCTCAAGCTGCCGCGCGTACTGACCGGCCCGCAGATCACCGCGGTCAACGACAAGCTGCGTGCCATGGGTGACCTCATGAGCAACATGCCGCTGCCGAAGGGCCCCATGCCCAAGGGCATGAAGATGCCGCGCGGCGGAAAGATGCGCTGACACGCTCAGCCGATTTTCGTATACGACACACGGGCGCCCCCCGAGCCGGCCGGCTCGGGGGGCGCCCCTGTGTCTGCTCGCAAGCTGCTAGATGCGGACCTGGACGGCGCGCGCGAGGCGGTCGTGGAGGCCGCGGCCGTCGCGGTCCCAGATCAGCGCCGGGACGACCAGGGCCAGCAGCAGCGTGCGCACGACCACCCGGACGATGCCGAGGCGGCCGCCGTCCTCCGCGACCACGCGCAGGCCCAGCAGCCGCTTGCCGGGCGTGAAGCCCACGGTGCCGACCGTCAGGACGGTCAGGGCCACGAAGAGGCCGAGGGTCCAGTTGCCCGCGGCGCCCAGGTTCCCGCCGGTGATCAGCCCGTAGGCGATGAGCTGGCAGCCGATCCAGTCGAGGGCCACGGCTGCGATCCGGCGCCCGAAGCGCGCCACCGAGCCGGAGCCCTGCTGCGGCAGGCCGAGCCGCTGGCCCGGATAGCCGAAGTCGACGCCCATCTCCTCGGCGGCCGCCTTGGGGCCGGAGAGCCAGGATCCGATTGCCTGTCTGTTGTCCACCCGACCACGGTACCGGTGGCGCCTCACGGCACTCCGGCCGGACCCTGGTTAACTTGTGCGAAACAAATGGGTCATGCTTGGGAAATCCCGTCTGCTTATGGTCGGGTCAGCGTGCGGCACCGCACTGACGCACCACGAGCTATAAAGCCCGTCCCTCCCCCGGGGCCGGGAGTAGGAGGAGTTGGATGTTCCAGAACGCCGACGAAGTCAAGCAGTACATCGAGGAGAACGACGTCAAGTTCGTCGACGTCCGCTTCTGCGACCTGCCTGGTGTGATGCAGCACTTCACGATCCCGGCGCGGGCATTCGACCCGGCGGAGGAGCTCGCCTTCGACGGATCCTCGATCCGCGGCTTCCAGGCGATCCACGAGTCCGACATGGCGCTGCGCGCCGACATCACCACCGCGCGCCTGGACCCCTTCCGTCGCGACAAGACGCTGAACATCAACTTCTTCATCCACGACCCGATCACGGGTGAGGCCTACAGCCGCGACCCGCGCAACATCGCGAAGAAGGCCGAGGCGTACCTCGCCTCCACCGGAATCGCCGACACCGCGTTCTTCGGTCCCGAGGCCGAGTTCTACATCTTCGACAGCGTGCGCTTCGCGACCACCGCGAACGAGGGCTTCTACCACATCGACTCCGAGGCCGGCGCCTGGAACACCGGTTCCGAGGAGAACAACCGCGGCTACAAGGTCCGCTACAAGGGCGGCTACTTCCCGGTCGCCCCGGTCGACCACTTCGCGGACCTGCGCGCCGAGATCTCCCTGGAGCTCGACGCCCAGGGCCTCCAGGTCGAGCGCCAGCACCACGAGGTCGGCACCGGCGGCCAGGCCGAGATCAACTACAAGTTCAACACGCTGCTGGCCGCGGCCGACGACCTGATGCTCTTCAAGTACATCGTGAAGAACGTCGCCTGGAAGAACGGCAAGACCGCGACCTTCATGCCGAAGCCGATCTTCGGTGACAACGGCTCGGGCATGCACGTCCACCAGTCGCTGTGGGCCGGCGGCGAGCCGCTGTTCTACGACGAGGCCGGCTACGCGGGCCTGTCGGACACCGCCCGCTACTACATCGGCGGCATCCTCAAGCACGCCCCGTCGCTGCTCGCCTTCACCAACCCGACGGTGAACTCCTACCACCGCCTGGTGCCGGGCTTCGAGGCGCCGGTCAACATGGTGTACTCGCAGCGCAACCGCTCCGCCGCCATGCGCATCCCGATCACGGGCTCGAACCCGAAGGCCAAGCGCGTCGAGTTCCGCGCGCCGGACCCGTCCTCGAACCCGTACCTGGCCTTCTCGGCCCTGCTCCTCGCGGGCCTCGACGGCATCAAGAACAAGATCGAGCCGATGGAGCCGATCGACAAGGACCTCTACGAGCTCTCCCCGGACGAGCACGCGAACGTCCCGCAGGTCCCGACCAGCCTCGAGGACGTCCTCAAGGCCCTGGAGGAGGACCACGAGTACCTCCTGGCCGGCGGTGTCTTCACCCCCGACCTGATCGAGACCTGGATCGACTACAAGCGCACGCACGAGATCGCCCCGATCGCGCAGCGTCCGCACCCGCACGAGTTCGAGCTGTACTTCGACCTCTAAAATGCCTGATGGGAGGCCCCCCGCCACGCTCCACGGAGCGAGGCGGGGGGCCTTTCCGCTTTGACAGGTCGGCCGGTCGGAGTGAGGGTGGAAATGACCTAAAGGCCCCATAAGCGAGACATGTTCGGAGGTGCATGAGAATGCGCCGTAGGATCGTTGCGGCAACCATGGCCGGAGCCGCAGGAATCGCCCTAGGTCTGCTCCCCGTAGCCAGTGCTTCGGCCTCGGTCGTATCCGGCAGTGGCGGCGGGAACGGCGGCTACGACTGCTACCGGTACCCCTCGCACCGCTCGGACGCCCGGTGGGACTACTGCTGCAACCGCGACTGGCGCGACCGTCCCAGCTGGTGCTGGGACAACGCGGGCGTCGGCGGCGACCGCGGCTACTGGCGCGACAGCAACTGGCGCGACTCCGACTGGCGCCACAACAACTGGCACGACGACGCGAACTGGAACAACTCCGGCCGCGGCGGCAACGGCAACTGGAACGACTGGGGCAACGGTCGCGGCGGGAACGGCGACTGGGGTGACGGTCGCGGTGGCAACGGTGACTGGGGTGACGGTCGCGGTGGCAACGGTGACTGGGGTGACGGTCGCGGTGGCAACGGTGACTGGGGCGGCGGCGGCGGTGGCGGCGGCAACGGTGACTGGGGCGGCGGCGGCGGCGGTGGCGGCGGCAACGGTGACTGGGGCGGCGGCAACGGCGGCGGCAACGGTGGCGGCAACGGTGGCGGCGGCTGGGGTGGTGGCGGCCGCTGAGACCGATCGGACCACGGAGGGCCGTGGGACCGGGGCGATGCCCCTGCGGCGCTGGTTCAGCGCAGCAGGGGCATCGCGCCCGTGAGGTCGCGCAGGCACCGCACCGCGAGTTCGGCGGGGGAGCCGGCACCCGCGACGGGGGCGTCCGTCTGCGACCACAGCTCCAGCGCCACCCGGATCGAGTCCGTGGCGGCGGCGGCCAGCAGCCGTACCTCCCGCAGCTCCGCGTCCGCCCCCGCCAGCCTGCCGATCACCGGGACCAGGCGCTCCTCGGACTCCTGGTTCACGCGGTACCAGACGGCCCGCAGGGCCTCGTCGTCCGCCGCCGCGCGCAGCAGGCCGCGGGTCACCTCCAAGCCCTCCTCGACCGCCTGCGGGCCGCTCAGCGACCGGGTGACGGCGCGTTCCAGGGCCTCCCCGAGGGGGGTGCCCGGGTCCTCCTCCGCCAGCAGGGCGCGCCAGGCGTCGCCGCCGCCCGCCAGCAGCGGGGCCACGGCCTCCTGCTTGTTGCGGAAGTAGCGGTAGAAGGTACGCAGCGCCACGCCCGCGCGGTGGGCGATGTCCTCGGCGGTGGTGCCGTCGGGGCCGTGCGCGGCGAACAGTTCGCAGGCCGCGCGGGCGATGTCCAGCTGGGTGGCGGCCTTGCGGCGCTCGGTCAGCGACTGGGCTCCGGAGCCGGCCTGGGGGGCGTAGGGACGAGGGGATCTCACGGGGTGCAGCCTACCGTCCGCCCCTCTCCAGGCAGGCATTCTTTGTCAGCCTGACAAAACGTGCCACTGCTTCGGTACGCTCACGCCATGAACCGTTACGAAGGACGTCGCGTCCTCATCACCGGCGGCGGCTCCGGCATCGGCCGCGCCACCGTCCACCGGCTCCTCGCCGAGGGCGGCCGGGTCCATGCCGTGGACATCGCCGAGGCCGGCCTGAAGGCCACCGCCGAACACGCCGCCGCCGCGGGCCACGCGGACCGGCTGACCACCGCACTCCTCGACATATCCGACGAGAACGCCGTCAGGGAGGGCGTGGCCGCCGCGACCCGCGCCCTCGGCGGGATCGACGTACTCGTCAACGCGGCCGGCATCCTGCGCTCCGCGCACACCCACCGGACCACGCTGGAGCTGTGGAACCAGGTCATCGGGGTCAACCTGACCGGCACCTTCCTGATGATCCGCGAGACCCTGCCGGCCCTGCTCGCCGGCGACCGGCCGGTCGTGGTGAACTTCAGCTCCACCTCGGCGTCCTTCGCCCACCCCTACATGTCCGCCTACGCGGCCAGCAAGGGCGGTATCCAGTCCATGACCCACGCGCTGGCCGCCGAGTACAGCAAGCAGGGCCTGCGCTTCGTCAGCGTCGCACCCGGCTCCATCGAGAGCGGCATGACCACCGGCAGCGGCCCCGGCCTGCCCGAGGACACCGACTGGTCCCTCTTCGCCAAGCTCGCCCCGGCCATCGGACAGGGCTTCGCCGGCCCCGAGACCGTCGCCGGCGTCGTCGCCATGCTCGGCTCCGAGGACGGCGCCTTCATCACCGGCACCGAGATCCGCATCGACGGCGGCACGCACTGCTGAAGCGGGGCGTCAGCCCCTGAACCGGTCCCACAGCCGGGGGAAGCGCTCCGCGAGCACGGCTTCGTTCTCGAAGTCCAGCGGGGTGCCCTCCGGCTCCGCCGCCTGCAACGCGATGCCCAGGTCCGGGGCCACCGCCCCGGTCAGCTGCTCGTACGCCTCGTCGGCCGCGTACCCGAGCTCCTCGCCGTCCCCGTCGATCTCCTCGTCGAAATCACCCAGCAGCTCCGCCAGACGGTCCGGATCGTGCACCCCGCCCTCGAAGACCTCCCGGCCCTGGCCGATCAGCCAGCAGCGGAAGTAGTCGAAGGCGTCGTCGCTCGCCCCGTCGAGCAGCACCCAGGCCGCACCCCACAGGTCCCAGGTGTACGCCCGGTTGTACCGCGACTCGAAGTGCCGGGCGAAGTCCAGGACGGAGTCCGGATCGAGCTGCGCCAGCCGCTCCACGAGCAGCTCGGCATGCTCCTCGGGGTCGCCGTCGGCGGCCTCGCGGGTACGGTCGACGATCTCCCAGAACTCCGTCTCGTCCATCACGGCTCCAGCATCACGGCTGCGCCCCCGCACCGCCACCGCGTATGCGTCGAAGGGCTGGTTCCGCCCTTCCCGGTTCCGGGCGCGCCGCGCCCCCGCGGCCCCATACTCGACGGCAGGGCACGGCGGGGCGGGAGGGTTCATGCGGGGTGGACTGGCCGAGCGGGACACGCTGATCGACCGGAGGTACCGGCTGGGGACCGTACTCGGCGCCGGCGGGATGGGGGAGGTGTGGGAGGCGCTCGACACGCGGATGCAGCGGCAGGTCGCGGTGAAGCTGATCCTCCCCGAGCCCGGTCCCCGCGAGACGGAGGTGGAGCTGCGCTTCCAGCGCGAGGTCCGCGCGGCCGCCCTGCCGAACGAGCACACCGTGGCGGTGCACGACTGCGGAACGGCGCGGCTGGGCGGACGGCGGCTGCTCTACCTGGTGATGGAACGCCTGCACGGGATCACCCTGGACGAGGCCTTCCGGCGTCCGTCGGGAGTGCCGTGGCCGGAACTGGTCGACTGGGCCGCGCGGATCGCCGCCGCCCTGTCCGCTGCGCACGCGCAGAACCTCGTACACCGCGACATCAAACCGCAGAACGTCGTGCTGACCTCCACCGGGGCGGTCAAGGTCCTCGACTTCGGCGTGGCGGCCTTCCTCGGCGACACCCTGCGGGCCGCGCCCCTCACACCGGACGGCACCGGGCCGGGCACCCCCTGGTACATGTCCCCCGAGCAGTGCCGCGGCGACGCCGTGATCGACCACCGCGCCGACCTCTACAGTCTGGGCTGCCTCCTGTACGAGGGACTCGCGGGCACCCCGCCCTTCACCGCCACCACCTTCCACGGCGTGCTCTACCGGCAGGTCCACGAAGAGGCGCCCGAGCCGCTCGTGGACGGCGTCCCGTCCCGGCTCCTCGACCTGGTGATGCGGCTGCTGGCCAAGGACCCGGCCGACCGGCCCCCGGACGCCGACACCGTGGCCCGCGAGCTGGAGCAGGCCCGGGGCGAGCACCTGCGGGAGCGGGAGGCGGCGCGGGAACGGGCCGCGCGCGAGGAGGCCGACCGGATCGAGCAGGACGCCCGGGCCAGGGCGCGGGTACTGGAACGGAAGGCCGCGGAGAACGCCCTGCGGGTGCTGACCGAGGCCGAGCAGGACCGGGCCGAAGCCGCCGAGCTGCGCGCACGGGCGGAGCAGGCCCGGGCCGAGGCGCTGCGCGACGCCGAGTCCGCCGCCGGCCTGCGCGCCTGGGCCCTGGAGACGGACCGGGCCGCGCGCAAGACCCAGGAGGAGGCGGCGGCCCGGCTCCGGGAGGTCGACTTCGTCCACGAGGAGGCCCGCGCCCTGGCCACCCGGGCCGCCGCCGCCCTGGCCGAAGAACTCCGCGAACGCCGGGAGAGGGCCGAGCAGGACCTCGCGCAGTGGGAGGCGGAGGCCGAGGAGCGCGTCGCGCGGGCCGAGGAGTACGCACAGGGGTGCTGGCTGGAAGCGGAACGCGCACTGGACGACGCGGACGAGCAGGCCCGGTTCGTCCGCCTCGATGCCCGCAGGTGGGCCGAGGGGCTGGTGGCGGAGGCGCGCGCGGAAGCCCGGCGCCTACGGGAGGAAACCGCCTGGCAGCTCGACGCGGAGCGGGCCGATCTGAGCCGCCACCTGGAGACCGCGCTGCGGCGGCTGGGCCGGGCCGGGGACCGTCCCGTCCACGCACCGCCCGGGCCGGTGGAAAAGCCCGGAGGCGGCCCGCCCCGCTAGGGACGGACCGCCTCTCGGTTCGGTCGTGCACACGGCTCAGAGGCCGTAGCGCTCCCGGGCCTCCTTGACGGCGGAGGCCGGTACCTCGCCG
Source organism: Streptomyces amritsarensis (assembly GCF_001953875.1). Lineage (GTDB taxonomy): Bacteria > Actinomycetota > Actinomycetes > Streptomycetales > Streptomycetaceae > Streptomyces > Streptomyces amritsarensis. The sequence goes on along the minus strand of NZ_MQUR01000020.1, from coordinate 3,611 downwards.
CGGCGGGCGAGCTGGGCCAGCGCGGCCACCACGATCGACTGGGCGTCGACACCGAAGTGGCGGCGGGCGCCCTCACGGGTGTCGGACAGACCGAAGCCGTCCGTGCCCAGCGAGGTGTAGTCCTGCTCCACCCACTGGCTGATCTGGTCCGGGACCTGGCGCATCCAGTCGGACACGGCGAGGACCGGGCCGGCCGCACCCTCCAGGGCGCGGGTGACGTACGGGGTGCGGACCTCGCCGCGCAGCAGCGCCTCGTCGCACTCCAGCGCGTCGCGGCGCAGCTCGCCCCAGGAGGTGGCGGACCAGACGTCGGCGGCCACGTTCCAGTCGGCGGCGAGCAGCGCCTGCGCCTGAAGGATCCAGTGGATCGCGGTGCCCGAGGCCATCAGCTGGATCTTCGCGGCGTCGGCGGCCGGCGCGTTCTCCAGGTCGGAGGCCTGGTTGAAGCGGTAGAGGCCCTTGAGGATGCCCTCCTCCACGCCCTCCGGCATCGCCGGCTGCACCTTCGGCTCGTTGTAGACCGTCAGGTAGTAGAAGACGTCCTCCGGCTGCTCGCCGTACATGCGCCGCAGACCGTCCTTGACGATCACCGCGATCTCGTACGCGAAGGCCGGGTCGTAGTTGAGCGACGCCGGGTTCGTGGACGCGATCAGGTGCGAGTGGCCGTCCGCGTGCTGGAGGCCCTCACCGGTCAGCGTCGTGCGGCCGGCGGTGGCGCCGACGATGAAGCCCTTGCCGAGCTGGTCGGCGAGCTGCCACATCTGGTCGGCGGTGCGCTGCCAGCCGAACATCGAGTAGAAGATGTAGAACGGGATCATCGGCTCGCCGTGCGTCGCGTACGACGTGCAGGCGGCGATGAAGTCGGCCATGGCGCCGGCCTCGGTGATCCCCTCGTTGAGGATCTGGCCGTCCTTGGCCTCCTTGTAGTACATCAGCTGGTCGCGGTCGACCGGCTCGTACGTCTGACCCAGCGGCGAGTAGATGCCGGCCGACGGGAAGAGGGACTCCATACCGAAGGTACGGGCCTCGTCGGGGACGATCGGCACCCAGCGCTTGCCGGTCTCCTTGTCCCGCATCAGGTCCTTGACGAGGCGGACGAAGGCCATGGTGGTGGCCATCTCCTGCTTGCCGGAGCCCTTGATGAGCGGGGCGAAGGAGCGCTCGGCCGGGGCGGGCAGGGCCACGTGGTGGACCTTGCGGGCCGGAGCCGGGCCGCCGAGGGCCGCGCGGCGCTCGTTGAGGTAGCGCACCTCGGGGCTGTTCGCACCGGGGTGGCCGTACGGGACCTGGCCGCCCTCGAAGGCGCTGTCCGGGATCGGGAGTCCGAGCTTGTCGCGCATGCCCTTGAACTCGTCGATGGTCAGCTTCTTCATCTGGTGGTTCGCGTTCTTCGACTCGAACCCGGCACCCAGGGTGTAGCCCTTGACGGTCTGCGCCAGGATGACCGTCGGCGCGCCCTTGTGCTCCAGGGCGGCCTTGTACGCGGCGTAGACCTTGCGGGGCTCGTGGCCGCCGCGCGAGGTGTGGAAGCACTCGGCGATCTTCGCGTCGGAGAGCAGGCCGCCGAGGGCGGTGAGCTCGGCGTTGGCGCCGAAGAAGTGCTGGCGGATGTAGGCCACGTCGCGCGTCGCGTACGTCTGGAACTGCGCGTCCGGTACCTCGCGCAGGCGGCGGACCAGGGCGCCCGTGGTGTCGAGCTGGAACAGCTCGTCCCAGGCGGAGCCCCACAGGGTCTTGATGACGTTCCAGCCGGCGCCGCGGAACTGCGCCTCCAGCTCCTGGACGACGCGGAAGTTGGCGCGGACCGGACCGTCGAGGCGCTGCAGGTTGCAGTTGATGACGAAGGTCAGGTTGTCGAGCTGCTCGCGGGAGGCCAGGGCCAGGGCGGCGGTCGACTCCGGCTCGTCCATCTCGCCGTCGCCGAGGAAGGCCCAGACGTGCGAGTTCGCGGTGTCCTTGATGTTCCGGTTCTGCAGGTAGCGGTTGAAGCGCGCCTGGTAGATCGCGGAGAGCGGGCCGAGGCCCATCGAGACCGTGGGGAACTCCCACAGCCACGGCAGGCGCCGCGGGTGCGGGTAGGAGGGCAGGCCGTTGCCGCCGGACTCCTGCCGGAAGTTGTCGAGCTGCTGCTCGGAGATCCGGCCGTCGAGGAAGGCGCGGGCGTAGATGCCGGGGGAGGCGTGGCCCTGGATGTAGAGCTGGTCGCCCGACCCGTCGGCCTCCTTCCCGCGGAAGAAGTGCTGGAAGCCGGTCTCGTACAGCCATGCGGCGGAGGCGAAGGTGGCGATGTGGCCGCCGACGCCGTACTTGGAGCCGCGGGTCACCATGGCGGCCGCGTTCCAGCGGTTCCAGGCGGTGATCCTGGCCTCCATCGCCTCGTCACCCGGGAACTCGGGCTCCGCGGAGGTGGGGATGGTGTTGACGTAGTCCGTCTCCAGCAGCTTCGGCAGGGCGAGGCCGGCGGCCTCGGCGTGCTGGAGCGTGCGGCGGAGCAGGTATTCGGCGCGGCGCGTACCGGCGGCCTGTGCGACGGCGTCGAGGGAGGCCGCCCATTCGGCGGTCTCCTCGGTGTCGCGGTCCGGGAGCTGGTCGAGCTCGCTCGGAAGCTTTCCTACGGGGTCGGACATCGCTGTGCGCCGCCTTCCGGACAAAGGAGAGGTGGTGAAGAAAATCCCTGACGGGCAGGACAGGGTCGGTGGACCTGGTTGAGGCCCGGCGACGACTGTAAATCCCTGATCGATGATCGATCAAATAAAAGTGACAAAGAAACGTCGTTCTGGCAAAAGTCGGCACCGCGTGCCAGTAAAGCGGGCACGCGGTGCCCGTGCAAACCGGGGCGAAACAGTCGCTCAGGCCCGGGGTGCGCAGCCCAGGACGTGCCGCTTCACCAGGACGCCGATGTCCGGATCCCGACTGCGGAAGGCCTCCACGAGCGCCTCGTGCTCCTCCGCGTAGGACTTCTGGACGGTCCCCAGCCAGCGGATGGACAGGGCCGTGAACACCTCGATGCCCAGGCTCTCCCAGGTGTGCAGCAGCACGCTGTTCCCGGCCGCCCGCACCATCTCCCGGTGGAAGCCGACCGTGTGCCGCACCTGCGCCGTGCCGTCCGAGCTGCGGTCGGCCTCCCACAGGGCCGCCACGTGCGGCTCCAGCGCCGAGCAGTCGGCCGCCAGCCGCGGCGCCGCCAGCTCGGCCGCGATCTGCTCCAGACCCGCCCGGACCGGGTAGATCTCCTCCAGGTCCGCGGCGGAGAGGTTCCGCACGCGCACACCCTTGTTCGGCGCGGACTCGATCAGCCGCAGCGTCTCCAGCTCGCGCAGCGCCTCCCGTACGGGGGTCTGGCTGACCTCCAGCTCCACGGCGATGCGCCGCTCCACGATCCGCTCACCGGGCTTCCAGCGTCCGCTGACGATCCCCTCCACGATGTGCTCGCGGATCTGCTCGCGCAGCGAGTGCACGACGGGTGGGGTGATCATCGGGGCTTCATCTCCTGGTGGTGAGCAGGGTTGCGGGGCCTGATGCGTAGACAATACGGCGGCGCCCCCGCCCGGGAGTATCCCGGACGGGGGCGCCGACAGTGAGGCTGGTTACAAGCCGTTCGGCTCAGAGGC
>NZ_MQUR01000074.1 GCF_001953875.1 Streptomyces amritsarensis | reverse complement strand
AGTACGAGGCATCGTTCGACCTCGGACGTTAAAGAACAAGTTAGTCTCCCACCATGTCCGTCAACATCGATCTTGCATTCACCGTCACCGGGGTCGCCGACGAGCCGCAGGCCCGGGAGCTCGTCGGCGCCCTCGAGGAGCTGATGCGCGACGAGTCCCTCGGCGGCTACGTCGCCATCAGGGTGGGCGTGGACGACGAGGGCTCCTTCCTCGTCTCCGGGAAGAACCGCTTCCCGCTCGGCATCTCGCGCTTCCACCTGTGGCAGCCGCACTTCGAAGGGCTCTTCGCGATGACGGTCGCCGACGTGGCGGCCGCAGCGAGCCCGGAGATCACCTGGGGCTACCCGGACGAGGAGTGCTGAGCCGCGCGCCACGGAGCCGCGGGCAGCGCCCAGCGGATCGCCCGGGTCACGACCCGGCCGCCCGCGCGGGCGGCCGGGCCCGGCACCAGCTCGGCCGCGGACCCCGAACCGGCGGTGACGGCCGTCCTCGCCCACGACGGCAGCAGGTCCACGGCCGCCGCCGCGAGCAGCGCGTACGGCAGCCGGGCGGCCCCCGGCAGCGGCGGATCGGACAGGAGGAAACGGGCGGTGTCCCGGGAGGCGGCCGTCGGCCGCAGCGCGGGCCTGTACCGCGCCATCCGCAGGGCCAGTTCCCGTACGTCCTGCGGCGGCCGCTCCGCGCCCAGCGCCCGCGCCACCCGCGCCGTGTCGGCGAGGTACGCGTCGCAGCCCGCCGGATCCAACGGGTGTCTGCCGTAGAGCTGGTGGGCCCGCAGGAAGCAGACCGCCTCGGCGGCGTGCACCCAGCCCAGGAGCTCCGGGTCGTCGGCCCGGTACGGCACCCCGTCGGCCGTGCGGCCCCGGACGCGGGCGTGCACCGCCCGGACGCGGGCCACCGCCGCCTCGGCGTCGGCGCTCGTACCGAAGGTGGTCACCGCCAGGAAGGTACTGGTCCGGTGCAGGCGCCCCCACGGGTCGCCGCGGTACCCGGAGTGCGCCGCCACCGCGGCCATCGCGACGGGGTGCAGGGACTGGAGCAGCAGGGCGGCCAGGCCGCCGACGAACATCGACGCGTCCCCGTGGACCTGCCTGACCGGCCGGTCCGGCCCGAACCAGCGGGGCCCGGGCGTCAGGTGGATGCGCTCCCGGTTGCGGGCTCCGTGGGGACCGGCGACGCGCAGGAACACCGCCTCGCCGGCTTGCCGCCTGATCCGACGGACGGCCGTCGTCGGGCTCGCCATGCGCCCAGTATGCGCCCGGCGCCGCTCCGCGGTCCCATGGACACATGGACGGTTGAGAGACGCCGCGACGGGCAGGTGCCCCATGTACGAGGAGGTACGTCATGGCTGCCGAGGACGCGCCCGTACCGGAGGCCGCCGCCGGCCCCGAGCACGGCGGCCCCTACGTGGTGCGGGTGAGCGGCGACATGGATCTGGACCACGCGGCCGAGCTGAGGGCGACTCTCGCCGAGGCGCTGGCACAGGCCCCTGAAGGCGCCGAGATCATCGTCGACCTGCGGAATTCCTCTTTCTGCGACTCCTCAGGTCTCAACACCCTGCTGGATGCACGGCGGCAGGCACTGCAGGCAGGACACGTCCTGCGCCTGGCGGCGCCCAGCCACCAGCTGCTGAGGCTGCTCGAACTCACCGGTTCGAGCGGCTCCTTCCCCCTGGACGCCGCCGTGCCCGGCTGAGCGCACCGGGGAGCGGTGCGCCCCTGCCGGCGGCATGCCGACCCCGACCGATCGGAGAACCCGATGAGCAGCGCCGACGAAGCCTACGGCGACGACGTCTACCAGCCGCAGGAGAGCGACGAGTCGGCCGAGGCGCAACCCGACCTGGAGAACACCCTCGACGAGCCGGGCCTCGACGACACCCTCGACACCGCGTACGTACCGCTCGACCGCCCCCTGGCCGTCGACGACAGCGGCACGACCGCCGCCGAGGCGCGCAGGGGGGAGACGCTGGAGCAGCGCCTCGCGCGCGAGCAGCCGGAGGTGTCCGACCGGGACGAGGCCGGCGACGAGGCGGGCGACGCCCTGCTGGCCGGACCGGACCGGGCGGGCCGGCTGGCCGCGGTCGACGACTCGGCACCGCAGCGCCACATCTCCGTACTGGCCCGCGACGTCGGGATCGACGGGGGCGCGGCGTCGGCCGAGGAGGCCGCCGTCCACGTCGTCGAGGAGCTGCCGCCCGCCGAGGACGAGGAGCTGCCGCCCGCCGAGGACACGGACGTCTGAGGGCCTGCGGCACGGCGGCCAGATGGGTGGGGAGGCGCTCCGAGGCGCTCCGCCCTGTGTGTCGCGGATCGCGCAGTCAGTGGTCGGGGCCCCACATGGCGGTCAGCCGCCCCTTGCCGGGGATCAGCTCCTCCCAGCCGCCCGCGAGGTCCACCACGACGACGCCGGACGTCGGGAACCCGTCCCGCAACTGCTCCAGGAGCTCCTCGGGGCCGCTCCCGCACAGGGCCGTGGCCAGCTCGTGGATGCCCGGGTTGTGGCCCACCAGCGCCAGACAGCCCAGTCCCGCTCCGCGCTCCGTCAGAACGGTGGCCAGCGCGTGCGGCGCCGCGTTGTAGAGCCTCTCGTCGTAGACGGCGTCCGGGGGGTCCGACAGCGCCGGGACCAGCAGTTGCCAGGTCTGGCGTGTCCTGCGGGAGGGCGAGCACAGTGCGAGGTCCGGTGTGTAGCCGTGCTCGGCCAACCAGCGGCCCGTCCGGGGGGCGTCGGCCCTGCCGCGCTCGCCCAGGGCGCGCTCGAAGTCCTCGGCGGGGTCCCCCTTCGGCACCGCCTTGGCGTGCCGTATCAGCAGCAGTCGGCTACCGGCCGGGCGCGGCTCGGGGTCGGAGGACATGGCGCTCTCCCTTTCGGCTGGTCCGCGTACGGGAACACGCATACACGCCTACACGGTCATGGTGCGGTCGGTCCGGCACGCGCGCACCCGGGCCGGACCCGGGCGCACTACGCTCCGCAGGATGGAACGCGCAGACGTACTCAGGCGAGTGATCGGCATCCTCACCGAGGCCCAGGACATCCGCAGGGCCGCCGAAGCAGGGCAGGACGCCGCAGGCCCGGCCGAGACGGCCGGAGTGGCCACCCAGCTCCTGAACGAGATGCTCCCGTCGATCAGAGTGCCCGCCGACGCGTCGCCGCAGCAGGTGGCGACCCTGGTGGCCGAGGCGCTCGGCCCGGCCCTGCACACGATGGTCTCCGGATTCAGCCTGGCGTTCACCAGCCTCGCGATCGCGCACGACGGCGGACGCACGGACGTCTCCTCGATCGAGGTGCTCCAGGAACTCGCCCTGGAGGTCGAGGCCGGCACCTACGACGAAGGCCCGTGGGAGGCCTGACCCCGGGCGCGCCCCGCACGTGAGGCGGACGCCGTCACTCGGCGTCCTCGTCGCGCGGGTGGGACATCTTGCTCTCCTGCCGCCTCCGCAGTTCCTCCGGGGTCTTGCCGGCGACCGGCTTGCTGGCCTCGGGGTGCACCGGGTCCGGACCGGGGTGCTCCTGGGCGTGTTCCCCCCGGCCCCCGGCCGGCTGCTGACGCCTGTCCTCCGTACCCTTCATGGCTGACGCTCCCTCGCGATCCGATCGACGCGGACTTCGGACTTCCTCCACCTACCCCGCCGGGCACCCGCGACACGGCCGGCACCAGCCTGTGCGACACGACGTACGACACGACCGGACTCGTGCGTTCCGGCACGCGTCATCCGGCGCGGCCTGGGAAGATGCGCAGTCATGCCGCAAACGATCAGCAGCATCGCCACCCGTGTCGCACGGCGCCGCCGCGAGCCGGTCGCCGTCCAGGCCCTGCGCTCCACCGCCGCGGCCGTCATCAGCTACGTCGTGGCGCTCCGCCTGAGCAGCGAGCCGAACCCGCTGACCGCCCCGCTGACGGCCCTGCTCGTCGTCCAGGTCACGCTCTACTCCACGTTGACCACCAGCGTCCGCCGGGTCAACTCGGTGGTCGTCGGCGTCCTGATCGCCATCGGTTTCAGCGTGCTGGTCGGCCTCACCTGGTGGAGCCTCGGGCTGCTGATCCTGGCCTCCCTGGTGGTCGGCCACCTGGTGCGCGTGGACGAGTTCGTGCCCGAGGTCGCGATCAGCGCCATGCTCGTCCTCGGCGTCACCCAGGTGGCGGACACCGCCTGGGACCGGGTGGTGGAAACCCTCATCGGGGCGGTGGTCGGGCTGCTGGTCAACCTCCTCCTGGCACCGCCCCTGTGGATCGGCCCGGCGGGCACCGCGATCACCGATCTCGCCCTGCGCATGAGCCGCCTCCTCGACCACCTCGGCGAGGACCTCCCCGGCCCGGGCCGCGTCGAACAGGCCGCCGCCCGGCTGCACGAGGCGCGCCGCCTCGACAACGACATCGCGCAGGTCGACACCGCCCTGCGGCAGGCCGAGGACAGCCTCCGGCTCAATCCGCGGGTCAAGGAGGGCCTGCTCTTCCGGCTGGTGCTGCGCACCGGCCTGGACACCCTGGAGATCTGCGCGGTGGTGCTGCGCGTGGCCAGCCGCACCCTCACCGACCTCGCCAAGGCCCGCCCCGACGGCCCGCTCTTCGAGCCCGAGACCGCCGCCGCTCTGCGCGAGGTACTGCGCCACACCGCGATCGCCGTGGAGAGCTTCGCCCAGCTGATCACCGCGCAGGTGAGCGCCAACGCCGAGGAGGCCGAGGCCCGCCTGACCGGGGAGCTGGCCGTGGCCCGCGTCCACCGCGACCGGCTTGCGGACCTGCTGCTGGCGACCGCGCGCGAGGACCCCGAGCACTGGCAGCTGCGCGGCGCGCTGCTCACCGAGATCGACCGCGTCCTCGACGAGCTGGGCGTGGAGAAGCGCTCGCAGCGACTGCTGGAGGAACTCGACGAGCACACGCGCACCCGACGCACCGACGGACTGCGCGGCCGGCTGCGGAGGGGGACCCGCCGGCGGCGCGGGGCGGAGCGGTCGGGGTGACGGAGGGGGAACGGTGCGCGAAGGTGGGGGCATGGTGCACGTACTGGGCAGCAGGACCCTGCTGCGACCGACGGACCCCGAGCGGTCGCGCGCGTTCTACGGCGAGACCCTCGGCCTCGCCGTGTACCGCGAGTTCGGCACGGGGCCGGACCGCGGCACGGTCTACTTCCTCGGCGGCGGCTTCCTCGAGGTGTCGGGGCGGGCCGACGCGCCGCCGGCGCCGGGCCTGCGGCTGTGGCTCCAAGTCGCCGATGTGCAGGCGGCGTACGAGGAGTTGCACAGCCGCGGCGCCGAAGTGCTGAGACCTCCGCTGCGGGAACCGTGGGGACTGATCGAGATGTGGATCGCCGACCCCGACGGTGTGCGGATCGCTGTCGTGGAGGTCCCGCAGGACCATCCACTGCGCTACCGCCCCTGAGGGCGTGCCAGGAGGCCCGGCGTCAGTAGTAGTGCTTGCGGCCTCCCACGGCGTGCCCGACGGCGCCCAGCAGCCACAGCACCAGGCCGATGACCACGAGGATCACGCCGATCGTCCAGAGGATCGATATCCCCGTGACGAAGCCGATGATCAGCAGGATGACGCCAAGAACGATCATGACTACCTCCTGGTTCCTCTCGAACCGGTATGCACGGCGTCTACCACGATTACGCGACCCCATGCCCGTTTCGCCCAGGTCGATGCTGTTCACCCGATCCGGCGCGGTCGACTCGGCTCGGCGGGCGCGGGACCGGCCGGGAACCGGGTACGGGCCGGGGGCCGGGTACGGGCGGGGGCCGGCTCGCGGTCCCGGTGCTCGGCGGGGTCGCCCGCCCGCCGGAAGCGGACCGCCGCCGGGAGAACGGCCCCGTGGGCGGCCTGCCCCGCCGGGCCGTACGCGACCCTCGGCGCCGGCGGCGCGTCCGCGTGAGCCGCTGCCGCGCCACGCACCGGGGAGGGCCGGCCGTTAAGGCTCGCCGAGCCGGCTTCTTCAGCCGCCGTGGCGGAAGCTCCACGCCTCGATGTCGCGGTAGTGGATCGGGCCCGGGCCGCGGCCGATGTTGCTGCCGACCAGGTGCAGGCGTGCGGTCCGCCACCGGCGGCCGGAGAACGCGCCGAGCCCGGCGGCGGCCTCCACCACGCACGCGGGATCGTTTCGGCGGGTCCGCGCCAGGGTGAGATGGGGGCGCAGCGGCCGGTCCTCGAAGGGCACCCCGCATTCCTTGACCACGGCACGCACCTCGGAGGCGAGCAGGTGCAGGCCTTCGAGGTCGCCGTCGACCCCGCTCCACAGCACCCGCTCGTCGAAGTGGCCGCCGCCGGTCAGCGCCAGTTCGAGGGGCGGGCGGGCCGCCGCCAGGCCGGCGAGCGGCGGCCGCAGGAGCGGAACCGTCCCGACCGGGAGTTCCCCGAGGAACGCCAGGGTGATGTGCCAGTCCTCGATGCGGTTCCACCGCAGGCCCGGGTACGCCGCGTAGGCGGGCCGCAGCGCCCGCGCGAGCTCGTCCTTGGCGTCGTCGGGCGGGGCGAGCGCTATGAACACCCGAACGGTCGAGGGCTGGATCTGTTCCTTCACAGAAGTCTTCGTACCGTACGGCGCGTGCTCCGGTCATCTTCGCGGCCGCGCGCACCCCGGGCGGGGCGCCGCTCAGTCGACGAGCACGCCCGGGTTGAGGATCCCCCGCGGGTCGAGGGCGCCCTTCGCGGCGCGCAGCGCGAGGGCGAAGGGGTCGGGGCGCTGGAGGTCGTACCCGGGGCGGTGGTCCCGGCCGACGGCGTGGTGGTGGGTGATCGTGGCCCGGTGACGGTGCAGGACGTCGCCCGCCACGGCCTTGAGGTCGTCCCAGAAGGCCACCTCGTCCCCGGGGCGGCCCGCCGCCAGGACGGTGAAGTACGGGGCCGCACCGTCGGGATAGACGTGCGTGAGGCGGCAGTTGACGGTCGCCGGGTGGCCGGAGCCCTTGAGGGCCGCCTCCCCGACCTCCTTGCGGACCGCTTCGATCAGGCCGGGGATCCGGTCCCAGGTGGCCGCCGTCTCGAAGGTCTCCGCCACCGCCCCCATCCTGGCCAGCCCGTCGCGGAGGTAGGGCATCCGCAGGAAGGCCGAGCGCCAGGCGCTCACGGCGGCGTCACAGTTCCCGCCCTCCGTGCCGCCCGCGGCCGCCGCGCCGGCGGGCCCGGCGGACGGCCTGCCGCCGTGGGACCGGGCCAGGTCGACGGCCTGTGCGAGCCGGGCCGTGACGGGCGCGTCCGCGGACTCGAACCCCAGCACGAGCACGGCGGAGCCGTCGCGGGAGGCGCCCGACAGCGCGGCCTCGCCGGCGTCGAGCAGCCGGCAGTTGGCGGGGCACAGGTCCGACTGCGCGAGGGCGCGCACCGCTGCCAGCGCGGCGTGGAAGTCGCCGAACGCGAGGGACGCGGACGCCTTGTGGGCGGGGCGTTCCTGAAGCCGTACCCACGCCTCGGTGATGATCCCGAGCGCCCCCTCGGAGCCGAGGAACAGCCGGTCGGGGGAGGGGCCCGCGCCGGACGCGGGCAGCCGCCACGAGGCGCTGGTGCCGGCCGGTGTGACCACGCGCAGGGATTGGACGAAGTCGTCGATGTGCGTGCGCCCGGTGGCGTAGTGGCCGCCGGCCCGGGTGGCGAGCCAGCCGCCCAGCGTGGAGAACTCGAAGCTCTGCGGGAAATGCCTCAGGGTCAGCCCGTGGGGCCGCAGTTGGTCCTCCAGGCCCGGGCCGAGGGCGCCGGCCTGGATGCGCGCCGCCCGGCCGACGGCGTCGACCTCCAGGACGCGGTCCATGGCCGTCAGGTCGAGGGACAGTACGGCGCGATGGGCGTCGCCGCGGTACTCCACGCCGCCCGAGACGGAGGAGCCGCCGCCGTACGGGACGACCGCGACCTGCCGTTCGCCGGCCCAGTCCAGCAGGTCTGCCACTCCGCGCTCGTCCGTCGGGCGTGCGACCAGGTCGGGGATGCGGCCGGGGCGTCCGCGCAGGGCGCGCACGATGTCGCGGTAGGCCTTGCCCATGGCGTGGGCGGCACGGTCCGCGGGGTCGGCCCCGACCAGGTGCGCCAGGCCGGCCGGGGGTTCGACTGCGGGCCGCCGGATGTCCAGGTCGCGGACGCGCGGGACGGGCAGCGGGTGGGCGAGGGTGCCCGGTATCAGGGCGCCCAGGGCGGTGCATTCCGCGTCGTCGGGGTGGGCGTCCGCCCACCCCCACCCCCACCAGGACCGGGTGCGCGCGGTGGAGGTCGGCTGTGGCGTCGTACCGGGCATGGGGGCGCTCCAGGGATGGCGATGCGGAACTTACCTTGCGGTAAATTACTTACTGATAATATCCAGGCATGGCAACCCCGCGCTCGAAAGCCGGCACCAAGGGAGTCCCGCGGCAGCACCGCCAGCAGCAGATCCTGGCCGCGGCCACCGAGGAGTTCGGCACCCGCGGCTACGCGGCCGCCTCCCTCGCCGCCGTCGCCGACCGCGTCGGCGTCACCAAGACCCTGCTGCACCAGTACTTCGGCACCAAGGAGGACCTGTACCTGGCCTGCCTGGTGCCCGTCGGGGACCGCCTGCTGGACACCATCCGCACCGCGATGGGCCGGGACGGCGCCACCGCGCACACGCCCCTGCGGGTCCTGCAGAGCATCTTCACCGCCCTGGAAGGACAGCGGGAGGCGTGGTTCGTGCTGTACGACACCTCCCTGCCGGCCGGCGGCGCGGCCGCGCGCCGCGCGGCGGAGTACTGGTCCGCCATCGACGATCTCGCCGCCGACGGCACCGCCGACCTGCTGCGCGCGGCAGGCTCCGGCGACCCTCTGGACGCGGACGCGCTCATGTACGTCTGGCGGGACCTGGTCGCCACCCTCGTCCGCTGGTGGATCAAGCACCCCGACCAGTCCCCGGAGGCCATGACACGCCGCTGCGCCCGCCTCTTCGCCGCCGCCGCAGCCCTCACCCCCGGCCCCGCAGGCCCGCCGGAACCGCTCGGCTGACATGCGGTCTGCCGTCGCCGGCGCTCCCGGGCGGGCATCGCCCGCACGTCGGCCGCCTCGGTGACGGCCGTTCCGCCGCGACGCCCACGGGTGCCCGGTCCACGGCACTCGGCCGGCCGGCCCGGGCCTCGTGGCGGCGCCGGCCCGTCACCCCCACGAGGCGGACCGGGAACACGTCGTCCTGCGCACCGGGTGCCCCGCGCGGCCGTCCGGGCGGTGGCACCGGTCCTCCGCACCGTCCCGGGCCGCTGCCCGTGCCCGGTGAACCCGGGCCGGTCGCCAGCTCGGTGGACTGCTCACTGAACGCGGCCCTGCGCCTGGACCCGCCCGTCCGCCTCGACCTGGGGCCCGCCGGGGACGGTGGGGGCGAGCACCGTGTACTGCGCCGCGGACCACCCGCCCGCACTCGCGGCCGCCCTGCGTGCGGCCGACCGCCGCCGCATGCCGCCGCAGCAGAGCCGGCCCGGACGGGGGCCCGCGACGCCGCCCGGGCCGGCCCGCGAGAAGCAGGCCCCGCGGTCGCTGGACCGCGCGGGAGGCGCACCGCGCCTTGACGGCCGCCCGGCCGGCCGGGGACCGACGTGCGGGAGCAGCCGCACCTGCGACGGCCCCGCCGCGCCACGGACCGGCGAACTCCTCGCGGAGACGACCCGGCTCCACGGCGACGAGGCGCACCGCCCCCTCGACGGTGCCGCCCAGCCGGCCCCGATACGGGAGCCGCCCGGCCGGCTGCCGGACCGCGCCGAGATCGGCCCCGGCGGGGGCCGGCTGTCGTCGCGGGCGGGCATCGGGGCGACGAGATCCTGCGATTCGGGCCCCGCACCCCGGCATCGGCCGGGGTGACCGGCCACGGCACCGCCGTCTCCGGGGTGACGGCAGCGACCTGTCCGTAGTGGGCCTGCCGGGCCGCATCCGGTCGAGCGCGTCATACTCCGTACCCCCGCGCCCCGCGGCACCGTGCACTGGTCAGCCGTTCAGGGAAGCCATCAGTTCGGGCGCGTAGCGGTCGCCCGAGGCCACCCCGTGCGGGGCGACGGCGTCGATCGCGGCCAGCTCGGCGGGGGTGATCGTCACGCCGGTCGCGGCGATGTTCTCCTCCAGGTAGGTGCGGCGCTTCGTGCCCGGGATGGGCACCGCGCCCTGGTGCAGGGTCCAGGCCAGGGCCAGCTGCGAGGGTGTGACGCCCTTCGCGGCGGCGAGTCGGCGGACCTGGTCCACGACGGCCAGATTGCGCCGGAAGTTTTCCCCCTGGAAGCGGGGGTCGGTGCGGCGGAAGTCGTCCGCCGCGAAGTCGTCGGGGGTGGTGATGGCGCCGGAGAGGAAGCCGCGGCCGAGCGGGGAGTAGGCGACGAGTCCGATCCCCAGGTCGCGGAGGGTGTCGAGGACCCCGTCGTGCTCGATGCCGCGCTCGAAGAGGCTGTACTCGGTCTGTACGGCTGCCAGCGGGTGCACGGCGTGGGCGCGGGTGATCGTGGCGGGGGAGACTTCGCACAGGCCGATGTGGCGGACCTTGCCCGCCTCGACCAGCCCGGCCAGGGCGCCCACGCTCTCCTCGATCGGCACGTCCGGGTCGACGCGGTGCAGGTAGTAGAGGTCGATGTGGTCGGTGCCCAGGTGGCGCAGGGAGCGGTCCGCCGACCGGCGGATGTACTCGGGCGTCCCGTTGTGGCCGAGGAAGGCGCCCTCGTCGGTGAACTCGATCCCGGTCTTGGTCGCCACGACGGCCGCCTCGCGGCGCCCGGCCAGGGCCTTGCCGAGCAGCTGCTCGTTGCGGAAGGGGCCGTAGCCCTCGGCGGTGTCGAGAAGGGTGACGCCGAGTTCCAGGGCGCGGTCGATGGTGGCGAGGGACTCGGTCTCGTCGGTGGCGCCGTAGTGGGCGCTCATGCCCATCAGCCCGAGGCCCTCGGCCCCGACCGCAAGGCCCTGGCGGCCCAGTGCGCGCATCTCCATGGTGTGCTCCTCGAGAAAGTAACTAACTGGATAGATAGAGCATGCGGCGCGTCGCCCTCCCTTGTCAATAACCAGATAGTTACTTGCTAGGCTGCGGCCCATGGCACGGGATTCCCACGCGACCAAGGCGCGTCTGCTCGACGCGGCCTTCTCCGAGTTCGCGGCGTACGGCATCGCCGGTGCGCGCGTCGACCGCATCGCGGAGACCGCGCAGGCGAACAAGCGGCTCATCTACGTCTACTACGGCAACAAGGAGCAGCTCTTCGACGCCGTGCTCCAGCGGGCCCTGGAGACCGGCTCGGAAATCGTGCCCTTCGACGCCGACGACCTGCCCGGCTACGCGGGGGCCGTGTTCGACCACCTCGTCGAGCGCCCCGAGCTGATGCGTCTCGTGCTGTGGAAGCAGCTGGAGCGCCCGGGCTCCACAGGGGCGGAGGCCGAGTCCTACGAGGGCAAGATCACGGCCGTGCGGGAGGCGCAGGAAGCGGGCCGGATCGACGCGGGCATCGCCGCGGCGGACGTGCTGACGCTGGTCATCGGCCTGTCGCAGGCCTGGTTCGGGGCGGTGGGCGGCCCGGCGGCGGGAGCGGCGGGCACCGGCTGGCCCGCCGAGCGCCTCGCGAGCCACCGGGCGGCCGTCGTGGAGTCCGTACGCCGTATCACCGCGCCCCCGGCCGCCTGAGGCACCGGGCGCCGCCCCGGGTGCCGCCGCCCCCGCTGCCGGCCGACGCGGGACCGCCTGCGGCGCCGGAGGGGCCGGTACCGCCCGGTCGGCGTACGCGGGTGGCGCAGCTCCGGCGGCACGGGAGCCGCCCGACCGCCGCCCCCGCGCAATCCGCCCGCCCGGTCGCGCGATCGGCCCTCACCCGCGGAGCCCGCGGGGCCGAGGCGAGGGGCGCGGCGGTACGCTCCGGCGAACTCCCGCAGGGGCTCGGGACATCACCCGCGCAGGCTCCGGCGGGCGGTTCGACAAGGGGGACTTCGGCGGATCGGGCTGCCGCCCCGCCCCGCCGTCGACCACCCACGGCCGCAGCGGCTTCGGGCGGACCTCGGCCACCTCCGCGATCGACGCCCGCCGGGTGCGTGCCCGACTTCCTCGATCTCGCGCCCGCCGGCCCGTCCCCCCATCGAGGAGGGCCTCGCCGCGATCCGGACCGCGCCCGAAACCGGCGGAGTGCGCGGGGGGATGGACCGGCTGCGGGACGAGCAGGGGCCGTGCTCCTCCACCTCGACGCCGAGCTCCGCGCCGACCGGGCAGCCCGCTTCCTGAGCGCCGGCGGCCTCCGGCACCCCAGTGGATCGACGGACCGCCCCGCGAGGGAGCGCCGCGCAACCCCGCCCGAATGTGCGGAAGTTGACACTCCGGCGCAGCCTTGGCGGAAAGTGCCCGGCCGGCATGTCCGAAACCGCCGAGGCAGTGGTCAAACACCCCGCTGCCCAAGATCACCGAATCGAGGTAATACCTGCCCCTTCCCATGGGGCATCACGATCGCTGGCCGTTAGTGTGCTTCCGGATCTAGAGGGATTGCCCGGGTATTCACCCTATTTTTCTTCTTTCACTGGTGACAGGCACACGCATGCGCTGATCACCGCCCGCACGAAGGAGAGCCCTGCGCGATGACCGTGGACACCAGCCCAGAAGCGCAGCTGGAGCCGACCCAGCAGACCAGTCTGGGCACGGCGGCCGCCCGCAACCTTGCCACCACGACCAAGTCCGCCCCGCAGATGCAGGAGATCACCTCCCGGTGGCTGCTGAAGACGCTCCCCTGGGTGGAGACCAAGGGCGGCACCTACCGTGTCAACCGCCGCCTGACCTACACCGTCGGTGACGGCCGCATCGAATTCGTCCAGGACGGAGCCGACGTCCGTGTGATCCCGCGCGAGCTGGGCGAACTCGCCATGCTGCGCGGCTTCGAGGACGAGCAGGTGCTGCGCACGCTCGCCGACCGGTGCGTCCAGCGCGACTTCCGCGCCGGTGAGGTGCTGGTCGAGCGCGGGGCCGCCGCCGATCGGATCCACCTGATCGCCCACGGCCGGATCAGCCAGACCTCGGTCGGCAAGTACGGCGACGCCATCGCCGTCGCGGTGCTGGCCGACGGCGACCGGTTCGGCGAGAACGCGCTGCTGGACGCCGACGCGACCGCCGACTACACGGCCACGGCCGAGACCTCCGGCACCCTGCTCACCCTCTCCCGCGCCGACTTCTCCGCCGTCCTCGACGCGGCACCGAACCTCCGGGCGCACATCGAGCAGTTCGGGTCGCTCCCGCACCAGCGGCAGAACAAGCACGGTGAGGCAGAGATCGCGATGTCCGCCGGCCACACCGGCGAGACCGCGCTCCCCGGCACGTTCGTCGACTACGAGCTCAAGCCGCGCGAGTACGAACTCTCCATCGCCCAGACCGTGCTCCGGGTCCACACGCGCGTCGCCGACCTCTACAACGGGCCGCACAACCAGACCGAGGAACAACTCCGGCTCACCATCGAGGCGCTGCGCGAGCGCCAGGAGTACGAGCTCGTCAACAACCGGGAGTTCGGCCTCCTGCACAACGCCGACTTCAAGCAGCGCATCCAGACCCACTCCGGCCCGCCCACCCCGGACGACATGGACGAACTGCTCTGCCGCCGCCGCGGCACCAGGTTCTTCTTCGCCCACCCCAGGACCATCGCGGCGATCGGGCGCGAGTTCAACGCCCGCGGGCTCTACCCGGACCACGTCGACCTCGGCGGCCAGCAGGTGCCGGCCTGGCGCGGGGTCCCGATCCTCCCGTGCAGCAAGATTCCCATCAGCAAGGAGAACACGAGCTCCATCCTCGCCATGCGCACGGGCGAGGACAACCAGGGCGTCATCGGCCTGCACCAGACCGGGCTGCCGGAGGAGTACGAGCCGGGACTGTCCGTGCGCTTCATGGGCATCAGCGAGCAGGCGATCATCTCGTACCTCGTCACCACCTACTACTCCGCCGCCATCCTGGTCCCCGACGCGCTCGGCGTGATGGAGAACGTCCAGATCGGCCGCCGGCGCGACTGACGGCCCGGCCGTCATCAGCCCGGACCCTCCCGGGCCGGCCGAACGTGCCAGGGAGGGTCCGGCACAGCCCACCCCCATCACCTAGGAGCCACGGATGCCCGTTCCCGGGCCTTCCCCTGCGCAGTCGAGCCTGCCTGCCGCCGCGGCCCGCTTCGGGACCCACGGCCGCGGCGCCGACGCCGTCACCGGAGGCAAGCCCGCGCTGCCGACCGGGCCGGCGCTGCCCTTCGGGCCGGCGGCCCGGCCCTCCCACCCCGTTCCCGTTCCCGCTCCCGAGGCGTTGCCCGTACCGGCCGGAGGGCCGGGCGGCGACCTGGCCGCCGCACCGGTGCGGCAGGCCGCCGCCACGACGGCGACACCGAACCCCGCCCTGGAACGGATCATGCGCGGCCCCAGCGGCGTGGGCACGGAGGGGCTGTTCTTCTTCACCCCCCGCCAGGCACCGCCCGCCGCCCCGCCCGCCCCGGCCGACCCGCCGGCGCCCCGGCCGGCAGCCGGGGGCAGGCCGATCCCCGGCCTGTACCACCACCCGGTCCCGGAGCCCGACCCCGCACGCGTGGAGGAGGTCAGCCGCCGGATCAAGCGCTGGGCGGTGGACGAGGTGCAGGCGTACCCGCCGGAGTGGGAGGACCAGTTCGACGGCTTCTCCGTGGGCCGCTACATGGTCGCCTGCCACCCGGACGCCCCGACCGTCGACCACCTCATGATCGCCACCCGGCTGATGGTCGCCGAGAACGTGGTCGACGACTGCTACTGCGAGGACCACGGAGGTTCGCCGGTCGGACTAGGAGGAAGGCTTCTGCTGGCGCACACCGCCCTGGACCCGGTCCACACGACCGCGCAGTACCAGTCGCAGTGGGCGCAGTCGCTCCTCTCGGACGCGCCGCGGCGCTCCTACCGCTCGGCCATGGAGTACTTCGCGCAGGCGGCGACCCCCTCGCAGGCCGACCGGTACCGGCACGACATGGCCCGGCTGCACATGGGGTACCTCGCCGAGGCCGCCTGGGCCGAGACCAAGTACGTCCCGGAAGTGCACGAGTACCTGGCGATGCGCCAGTTCAACAACTTCCGCCCGTGCCCCACCATCACCGACACCGTGGGCGGCTACGAACTCCCGGCCGATCTGCACGCCATGCCCGCCATGCAACGGGTGATCGCGCTGGCCGGCAACGCCACCACCATCTCCAACGACCTGTACTCCTACACCAAGGAACTCGACAGCCCCGGCCTCCACCTGAACCTGCCGGTGGTCATCGCAGCACGGGAGGGCCTCTCCGACAAGGAGGCCTACCTGAAGGCGGTAGAGATCCACAACGACCTCATGCACGCCTTCGAGGCCGCGGCCGCGGAACTGGCCGTGTCCTGCCCCGACCCACGCGTGGTGCGCTTCCTGCGGGGCGTGGCCGTCTGGGTCGACGGCAACCACTACTGGCACCAGAGCAACACCTACCGATACAGCCTGCCCGACTTCTGGTAAGGACGGATTTATCTGTGACCAGCACCGATTTCACCGTTGCCGCCCCCACTTCCGCCTTCATCCCCTCCCCGGCGACGCCCTACCAGGGCGACATCGCACGCTACTGGGACCACGAGGCCCGGCCGGTGAACCTGCGTCTCGGCGATGTCGACGGTCTGTACCACCACCACTACGGCATCGGTGACATCGACCACGCGGCCCTCGGGGACACCGAGGACAGCGCGTACGAGAAGAAGCTGATCGCCGAGCTCCACCGGCTGGAGTCCGCGCAGGCGGACGTCCTGCTGAACCACCTCGGCGCCATCGGACGCGACGACACGCTCGTGGACGCCGGCTGCGGCCGCGGCGGCTCGATGGTCATGGCCCACCAGCGGTTCGGATGCAAGGTCGAAGGCGTCACCCTGTCGGCCAAGCAGGCCGACTTCGCCAACCAGCGCGCCCGCGAGCTGGGCATCGAGGACTCCGTCCGCGCCCGCGTCTGCAACATGCTCAACACGCCGCTCGAGACCGGGCAGGCCGCCGCCTCCTGGAACAACGAGTCGAGCATGTACGTCGACCTGCACGACCTGTTCGCCGAGCACTCCCGCGTCCTCGCCGTCGGCGGCCGCTACGTGACCATCACCGGCTGCTGGAATCCGCGTTACGGCCAGCCCTCGAAGTGGGTCTCCCAGATCAACGCCCACTTCGAGTGCAACATCCACTCCCGCCGGGAGTACATGAGGGCCATGGCCGACAACCGTCTCGTGCCGCAGGCCGTGATCGACCTGACCCCCGAGACCCTGCCCTACTGGGAGCTGCGCGCCACGTCCTCCCTGGTCACGGGTATCGAGGAGGCGTTCATCAACTCCTACAAGGACGGCTCCTTCCAGTACGTCCTGATCGCGGCCGACCGCGTCTGACGCCGCTGCACGACGGCCGGACCCGTGACCGCACGGGTCCGGCCCCGCGGCGTGGTGCCCAGCGGCCACGTCGTCGGGACCGAATCCGGGCCCGGTATCCGGTCCGACGGGTCCTGGCCAAACACGCCGCAGCGCCCCGGCCGCCCTCCGCGCCCACCCGCGGGGAGAGCCTTGGGGGTCAACAGGCTGATTCCGGTCCGGGAATGATCTGTACCGGCCAAACTGAGAAGAGATCGATCCACTCTCGCGCTACTGTGCGCCCGTGAGTCTTCATGTGGTCGTGGGTTTTGGACCCGCAGGCGCCGCCACCGCCCGTTTGCTGGCAGAGCAGGGACATTCCGTACGGGTCGTCACCAGGACGGGCAGAAGCCCGGAACCGGGGATCGAGCACCTCGCCCTCGACGCGACGGACCGGGAGGGGCTGATCTCCGCCGCGCGGGGCGCAGCGGCGATCCACCACTGCGCCGCGCCGCCCTACCACCACTGGGTGCGCGCATGGACGCCGCTCGTCTCCTCGGTCTGCGCCGCGGCCGAGGCCACCGGGGCCGTGCTGGTCATGTTGGGCAACCTCTACGGCTACGGGCCGGTGGACGGACCCATGACCGAGGAGCTGCCGCTCGCGGCGACCGGCCCCAAGGGCCGTGTCCGCGCCGCCGCCTGGGAACAGGTGCGGACGCGGCACGAACAGGGCCGCGTCCAGGCGGTCGAGGTGCGCGCCGGCGACTTCTTCGGGCCGGGCGTCACCGACGGCGGGCACCTCGCCGGACGGGTCGTACCGGCGCTGCTGCGCGGCAAGCCGGTCTCCGCGCTGGGGGACCCGGACGCCCCGCACAGCTGGACCTACCTGCCCGACGTGGCCGCGGCGATGGCCGAGGTCGCGGGCGAGGAACGGGCCTGGGGGCGTGCCTGGCACATCCCGACCGGACCCGCCCGGTCCGTCCGGGAGATGGCCGACCGGCTCGCCGCGGAAGCGGGAGCGGGGCCTGCGGTGGTGCGCAGGATCCCTCCGGCCGCACTGGGCCTCGCCGGGCTGTTCTCCCCGCTGCTGCGCGAACTGAAGGAGATCCGCTACCAGTTCGACCGCCCCTTCGTCGTCGATTCCAGCGCCTACGAGGCCGCGTTCGCGGTGCGCGCCACTCCCGTCGACGAACAGGTCAAGGCCACGCTCGACTGGTGGCGTGCGCGACCGACGACCGGGTGAGGACCGTGACAGGGACACAGAAGCCGCGGGAGCAGAAGTCGCGGGAGCAGGAGCCGGGGGCGCAGCACGAGGCCATAGCCGTCGTGGGAATGGCCTGCCGGTTCCCGGGAGCCCGCAACCTGAACGAGTACTGGCGGCTTCTGACGGCCCCGGAGCCGCAGTTCTCCGCCATCCCCGACACGCGCTGGCGCAGCGCCGCCTTCCTCACCGGCGACTTCCGCGACACGTCGTCGACCTACACCGACACCATGGCGCTGCTGCCGGACGTGGGCCACTTCGACGCGGCGCACTACGGCATCCCGCCGCGCCGGGCCGCCGCCATGGACCCCCAGCACCGGCTGCTGATCGACCTGACCCGTGAGGCGATCCAGGACGCCGGGTGGGAGGCGGACGGCTTCGACCGCGAGGAGACCTCGGTGATCACGGCTCTCACCGAGAGCGGCTACCGCGAGCTCAGCACCATGCGGATACGGATGCGCCAGCTGGCCGGCGGAGAGTTCGGAGCCCGTGCGGCGGACGCCGGCTGGCAGGAGACCGTACGCGCCGTCCAGGGACTGCACGGCACCTCCGTGGCCGGGCTCCTGCTCAACATGGGACCCAACACCATCAGCTCCGTCTTCGACCTGCACGGCGAGAGCTACGCACTGGACTCCGCGTGCTCCGGTGGACTCATGGCCGTCGCCAACGCGGTCCACGCGCTGCGCGCCGGCCGCTCCCGCATCGCGATCGCCGGTGGCGCCCAGCTGATCCTCGCCCCCGACCTGCTGGTGGGGCTGTGCCGGATAGGCGCCATCTCGCGCAGCGGCAGATGCCTGCCCTTCGGCGCGGAGGCCGACGGTTTCGTTCTGGGGGAGGGCGCCGGGGTACTGGTGCTGCGGCCGCTGGCCGACGCCCGGGCGGCCGGCGACCGCGTCTACGCCGTGATCCGCGGCGTGGGGACGGCCAACGACGGCACCGTACAGGGCGGCATGCACCCCCAGGCGGGCGGCCAGCTCAGAGCCCTGCGCCGGGCGTACCGCGACGCGGGCCTGTCCCCGGACGCGGTGGGCTACCTGGAGGCCCACGGCACCGGCACCTCCGTCGGCGACCCCGTGGAGCTCGCGGTCCTGCGCGAACTGCGCGGTGCGGACGCGGCCCCCGCCCACCTCGGGGCGGTCAAGGCGGTCGTCGGGCACTCGCTCAACTCCGCGGGCGTGGCCGGACTCGTCAAGTCGGTCCTGGCCGTGCAGCGGGGCGTGATCCCGCCGCAGCCGGAGTTCGGCCTCGCCGACACCGCCGCCCTCGACGCCGCACGGCTGACCGTCGCGACGACCCCCGTCCCATGGCCCGCCACCGACCTGCCCCGCCGGGCCGGGGTGAGCGCCTTCGGGTTCGGCGGCACCGGCGTCCACCTGGTCGTGGAGGAGGCCACCGAGCCACCGCTGCGCCCGGCGCCCGCCGGCGAGCCCTACGAGCTGGTCCTCACCGCACGCGACCGGACCGGGCTGGTCCGGTACGCCCGCGACCTCGCGCGGACCCTGACCCAGGACGGGCCGCCCCTGGCCCGGGTCGCGGACACGCTGGCCCGCCGAGGCCCCCTGGGGGAGCGCCTCGCCCTGGTGGCGCGGGGCCCCGCCGAGGCGGCCGCCCGGCTGACCGCGGCGGCCTCGGCGCTGGAGGCAGGTCGGGCCGTGGAGCCCGAGCCCGCACCCGCGACGGCCGCACCCGCCGCGGCGGGGCGCACACCCCCGTGCACCCTGCCGCCGAGTCCGCTCGCCCCGCGCCGCCACTGGGTCGTGGACGATGCGGCACGCGAGGCGGGGGAGCCGGCCCCACCCGTCGTGGCGGCGCGCGCAGGCGGCGAGCCGGCCGGGTCCGCCCCGGCGCAGGTGCCCGCCGGTCCCGTCGTGCCCACCCCTTCCGACGTGCCCGCCTCGTCCGTCGGCCCCGGCGAGGACGCCGTGTCCATCGTGCTCGAAGAGGTGTCGCGGACCGGGGTGTTCCCCCTCGCGGACCTCGGCGAGGACATGACGCTGGTGGCCGGCCTCGGCTTCGACTCCCTCATGCTCCAGGAGCTGGCGGTCAACATCGGCAGGCGCGCGCCCGGATTCCGCTCCGAGGACCTGTTCGCGCCCGGCCTCACCGTCGGCGGGCTGATCGCGCTGCTCGATCCGGACCGGCCCCGGACTGCGGCCCCCGGCCGTCCGCCCTCCCCGCGGGCGCGGGCCGCCGAATGGGGCATCGCGACCGCGAGCGTCGACGACTTCCCGGAGGTCGCCCTCTTCGAGGAGCGCCTGGCCTCGATCACCGCCGGCGGCGCCGAATTCCCGTACTTCCGCGTCCACGAGGGCACCATCCGCGACACCACGGTGATCGGCGACCGCTCGTACCTGTCCTTCGGCAGCTACAACTACCTG
The DNA here is from genome assembly GCF_001953875.1 of Streptomyces amritsarensis. Lineage (GTDB taxonomy): Bacteria > Actinomycetota > Actinomycetes > Streptomycetales > Streptomycetaceae > Streptomyces > Streptomyces amritsarensis. The sequence goes on along the minus strand of NZ_MQUR01000074.1, from coordinate 19,414 downwards.
GGGATCTCGGGCCACCCTGCGGTCAACGAAGCCGTGCACCGGGCCGTGGAGCGGTACGGGACCTCCGTCTCCGCGAGCCGAGCGCTCTCGGGCGAACGGGAACTGACGATCCGTCTCGAACGCGCCCTGGCCGGCTTCCTCGGCGTCGGGGACTGCCTCACGCTGGTCAGCGGCCATGCCACCAACGTCACCGCGATCGGGCACCTCGTCGGCGCGGAGGACCTCGTCCTGCACGACGCGCTGGCCCATGACAGCATCCTCCAGGGCTGCGCCCTGTCCGGGGCGGCACGCAGGCCCTTCGCCCACAACGACAGCGGCGACCTGGAACACCTGCTGCGGATCAACCGGTCCCGCTTCCGCCGGGTCCTGGTCGTCGTCGAGGGCGCCTACAGCATGGACGGCGACCTGGTCGACCTGCCCGCCGTGATCGAGCTGAAGAAACGGTACGGCGCCCTGCTGATGGTCGACGAGGCGCACAGCATCGGCACGGTCGGGGAACACGGCCGGGGCGTCGGGGAGTTCTTCGGTGTCGACCGGTCCGACGTGGACCTGTGGATGGGCACCCTCTCCAAGTCCTTCGCCAGTTGCGGGGGTTACCTCGGCGGCTCGGCCCGCATGGTGCGCTGGCTGCGGCACACCCTGCCGGGCTTCGTCTACAGCGTGGGACTGACCCCGGCCAACGCGGCCGCCGCCCTGGCCGCCACCGAGCTGATCGCCGCCGAACCCCACCGGGTGCGCGCGCTCCGGCGCAACGCCGAACTCTTCCTCGGCCTGGCCGCGGCGGCCGGCCTGCCGACCGGCTCCAGCGCCGACACCCCCATCGTGCCGGTCGTCCTCGGCGACTCGGCACGGACCCTGCGCGTCGCGGACCGGCTGTTCGCGCGGGGGGTCGTCGCCGACCCGATTTTCCATCCCGCCGTCGAGGAGGGCCTGTCCAGGCTGCGGTTCTTCCTCACGAGCGAGCACCGCGAGGACGACGTGCGCCGCGCCGTCGCCGTCCTGGCCGAGGAGGTGGCGGCCGCCGCCCGGCTCTGATCCGGCCATGTCAGAACAGCGTGCGTTCTATGCGGCTGAGCATGGCGCTCGTCCCGGGATCGCCGGCCGCTCCCGCCTCGCCGGAGGGGGCGGCGCCGTCCCGTCCCTCGGCGGCACCGCCCATCCGCTGGGAGAGCAGGTAGGCGATGATCTCCGCCTCCTGCTCCTGCACGTCGTCGTAGGCCGCGCGCAGGAGCATGTCGCGGACGAGTTCGGGGTCGAGGTTGGGGAAGAGCAGCCGGGCGGCCGCCTCGTCCAGCCCGCCGGCACCGCGATGGCAGCAGATGATGTGGCCCAGCTCGTGCAAGATGATGTGCTCCTGATGCGCGCTGGTGGTGTTGGCGTCGTAGAAGATGAGGTCCTCGTCGCGGGCGGCGACCCACATGCCGCACGGGTGCGACGAGGGCATCTGCATCGGCACCAGGAGGATGGGGCGGCCCCGCGCCTCACCGAGGTGCCGGCACAGTTCGGCCACGTCGGTCGCCTTCGGCAGGTCCAGTTCGGCGATCCGCTCCGCACCGGCCTTCCGGAGCTTCTTGAGCTGTGTGCGGCGGTCCTGGCCGGCCGACCGCTCCTTCCTGGCGCCCCTCATTCGGGACCGGAGGGATCGTCGACGGGCGGGAGCCCCTGCAACTGCCGGTACTGGTCCATGATGGCCGTGATGGCCTGCAGGTTCTCCTTCTTCATCCCGGCCGCCCGCATCGCCACGGCGCGGACCCCGGACTGCCGCAGCGCCTCGATGGCGGCGATCTCGCTGAGGACCGACTGTGCGACCTTGTCGTCGAAGAAGTACGCGACCGAGACGCCGAAGAAGCGGGCGAGGGCGGCGAGGAGGTCGGGTGAGGGATTGGAGCGCTTCCCCGTCCGCAGCTGCGACAAGTACACACCCCCGACCTTGAGTTCGGGGTTGGCCCGCTTCAGCTCCTCCGCCACCTCGGCGTTGGTCCAGTGCTTGCCCTTGGGTCGAACCGTCCTGAACAGGTCGTCGAGACGTACTGCGAGCAGGGGCCGGTCATCGCCCCCGGTCTCGGTCTCCGTCATGGTGAACCTTCCTCCCGTCACCTCCTCGGTATAGCCCTTGGCTATACGTCAGTTTCCCAGAATAGCGGTCAGTTGACAATTGGCCTGGACTCCGCCAACGTTGGGTCTCGCCGATAGCTGTCAGCTAACGCGACTCACGGGGGAAACGGGGTCGGGTTGCTGCGGAAATCGGACTGGCCCGGCCCTCGGGGGATGGGCCGGGCCAGTCCGGGCGGAAGCCACCCGTCCGGCCCGATGAAACACGGGGGAACGGGAGTGCCCGCCCGGTTTGACGGGGGATGCAAACCGGGCGGGAGCTCTCAACTCGCCTTGCTGAGCTTACTGTAGGCGGTGGCGACCTGGGTGAGCCAGGCGACTTCCGCCACGAAGTTGTCCGTGTCGCGGTCGTCGAAATCGCCCGCGTCCTTGCTGTGGTCGGGGACGATGCCGGTCCGCTTCGCCTGCAGAGCCTGTCTGATCTGCGCCGCTTCCGCGAAGGCCTGCCGAAGCTCCGCACCCGCCTCCCCGTTCGCCCCGCCGCCCGGCTGTCGGCCCGCGGCGCCGGCCGCGTTCGTCTCCCGGTCGATGTAGGGGCGCAAGTCGCGCCATCCGTCCCGGATTTCGACCACCCGGCGGTGCAGGCGGTAGTTGAGGTCGGAGACCGAGGAACCCGGAGGTTCCAGCGCGATGTCCGGCGAGGCCTCGTACAGGTCCCGCCACAGCGGGTGCAGCGCCCGGTAGGAGCGGTAGCTGCGGGCCCATTCCGTGAGCCGGGAAACGGGCGGCCCCCAGAGGGAATTGATCAGACTGAGGGAGAGGATCACGATCCCCGAGGCGCTGAAGACGTTCGAGGCGAGCTTCCAGGCGCCGATGTCCACACCGGCCGCCGCGGTCAGGATGTTGACCGTACGGGCCGTGCAGTAGAGGAACAGCACCACGGCGGCGACGGAGAGCATCCGCAGGGCCTGGCGCAGCGAGGCGTTGTCCGTCATCCGGGCGTACGGGCCGCACTGGCGGTAGATCGTCACGCACGGCACGGCCTGCGACACGATGAAGACCAGCAGGTAGGTGAGGAGCAGCGGCCTGCTGGTGCCGTCGAAGTCGGACAGGGGCCGGCCGGGGCCGTCCGCGAGGAAGAACAGGGCCGTCAGCAGCACGTCGAGGGCGATGCCCGTGATCAGCCAGTAGCGGGTCCCGCGGGCCGCCACCTCGTCCGTCGCCGCCCAGCGCAGCAGGATGATCTGCGCCGCGACGCAGAAGGCCACCGCGGCCAGGTGCATGATGAGGATGGCCAGGTTGCCCACGCCGAGGAAGCTGCCGCCGCCCATGGCCACGGCGCCCATGGTGAACGTGAGGCACTGGAGCAGCAGGGTGGCGATCAGCGCGCGGTAGGCGCCGTCGCGCCAACTGCGCCGGGCCTGGGAGAGGCGGTAGAAGAGCGCGGCGTAGGAGGAGAGCGCCGCTATCGCGAAACAGAGCGTCCTGATGGCGGTCACGTCAGCGGCCGCCCTCGCCGAGGGGAACCTCGAGTCCGACGGTCTCGGCCGCCACGGCGATGGCGGCGTCGAAGTAGGCGGCCTCGTCCAGGACACTGTCGTGCGTCCGGCTGAAGACCTGGAACACCAGCAGGCCGATCAGGCTGCTCCACAGGACGATGCCGCGTTCGACGATGTCCGAGAAGGGGGCCTCGGGCACACCGCCGAAGAGCTCCAGGGCCTCCGGCCGCAGCAGCCCGCCGGGCAGCGTCCGCCGCGGCGGGGAGAGTTCACCGGCCTCCAGTGCCGACCGCAGGATGCCGGCGAGGACCGCGGGGGTGCGCGAGGCGGGCGGGACGGTGTCCTGCGGGGCGTGGTAGCCGGGCACGGGCGATCCGTAGATCAGCGTGAACTCCGCCGGGTTGGCGAAGGCCCACTCCCGCAGCGCCCGGGTGGCGGCGAGGAGCCGGGCGCCGGCCGTGGCACCGCCGGCGGCGGCGGCCCGGTCGGCCCGCTCCATTGCCGCACCGGAGGCGTCGTAGGCGTCGACGACCAGCGCGGTCAGCAGGTCGTCCCGGTGCGCGAAGACGGCTTCCACAGCCGTGGCGGTGAGACCGCTGTCGCGGGCCACGGCGTCGAGGGACAGCCCCGACGCCCCCAGTTCCGCCAGTTGTCGGCGTGCGGTCGCCCTGACCACCGCCGGCACTGCTGCGCTGTTGCTGCTCGAATTCGTCGTGGAGTCGTCCATGCCGGAACCGTACCCGCGGCCGGCCGCGCGGGGCGCCCGCCGGCCCGAACATCCGTGCCACCCGCCGGGATCCGGCCACGACGGCCGTGCGGAAGGCCGGTAAGGATCACATGCCGGTCGTGGTGGGTGGCGCGGGCCGTTCTCCACGCCGTCCCGATGCGCCGATGGCGGACCGCCCCCCGCGGCCGCAGGACCGACCCACGGGCAAGGCCCCGGGACACCTGTCCCGGGGCCCCGCGTGGGTTGCGGCCGTCCGCCCCCACCGGGCCGGGCGACGCACTTCCCGATCAGGAAACGGTGACGAACTGCCCGATGCTCGGCACCCCTTGGGCGTCGAGGGCGAAGAGCATGTACGTCCCCGGCAGCACCACACCGGTGTCCGCGGGGATCGACACCGTGTACGCGCCCGTTCCCGTCGACGTGGACACGAGCGGTACCCTGCGCTGGTCGTTGTCCGTGGAGTGCGTCGCGGCCGCGGCCCGCATCAGGACGAACGACGCCACGGACGACCCGGTGCTCACCGTCAGCTGCGTGCCGGGAGCCGCCCTCGGGGGCACGCCGCCGGTGATGACGGGCCGCGGCTTCGGCGAACCGTCCGCGTCGAGCAGGTAGGGCGGAGTGAAGACCGCCCCGTCGGGATGGTTGGTCGCGCAGTCGCCGCACAGGCCGCCGCCGCCGGAGAAGACCCGGCCGTCCGGCAGCAGGTTGGCCACACTGTGGTAGTTGCGGGGGACGGCCATGGAGGCCAGCGGGGTGAACCTGCCGGTCGCCGGGTCCCACAGTTCGGGCGTGAGGACCGAGGTGGCGTCGCTGAAGGGCACCGGATGCGCCTGGCCGCCGAAGACCGCCACCTTGCCGTCCGGCAGGACGACGCTGTTGCTGAACGCGCGCGGGTGCGTCATGTCCCCCGTGCGGGCCGCCTGGACCTGGCTGCCCGAGATGCCCACGGTGTACGCCCGCTGCGTGGCGGGGGAGTCCTGGTAGGCCGGGGAGCCGCCCAGCGTGACCAGCTTGCCGATGTCGTACGGGACGGCGTTGCCCGTCATGGCGTCCTGGCTGTCGGCCCGGGTGCCGGCCGGGGTGACGGAGCCCTGGCCGCTGGTGGAGATCCAGTTCATCTGCTTGCTCGGGCCCAGCTGGAGGACCTTGCCGCCCGAAGTGGCGTGCAGCCACATGTGGTTGTCGGCGCGGTAGGGGCCCGCCGGATCGGCCGTCAGTGCCTGCGACGCCAGAACGCCGGGGAGCTTTCGCCACGTCCGGGTGTCCGGCGACCAGACCTCACCGGCCTTGTCGGTGCTCGCGTTGCCGCTCCAGGACCCGCCGAGGACGAAGGCCTCACCGGTGGAGAGCAGCGTCATGGCCTGGTAGCCGCGGGCGATGTTCATGTCGGTGGTCGCGGACCAGGAGTCGGTGGCCGGGTCGTAGACGCTGGCCTTCTCCGCGTTGCTGCCGCCGGTGACCAGGACCCGGCCGTCGGCCAGCATGGCTATGCCGGGGCAGAACATGTCGTGGCCGGTGTTGTCGATGCGGCGCTGGGTGACCTTGCCGGTCTTCAGGTCCAGGATCGCCGTCTGGGTGTAGCCGTTGCTGCCGCCGAAGCGGTCGACGGCGTACGCGGACCACGCGAGCAGCTTGTCCCCGGGCAGGGCGGCGGTGGCCACCGGCACCAGCGGGAAGCCGATGACCCGGCCCCAGGAGCCGTGCACGGCGGGGCTGGCCGGCCCGCTCAGGCGTATCTCGCCCGCCGAGGTCCACGGACCGCGGCCGCCGGCCTCGGTGGTCACGGTGAGGCGTACGTACCGGGTGGGCGCGGCGCGGGTGAAGGTGGCGGTCTTGACGGTGTCGTCGTCGCGCCAGGTGCCCGACGCCACCGCGGCGCCGAAGGAGATGCCGTCGGTGCTGGTCGAGACGGTGTACGCGCCCGCCCGCCCGTTGGGCCCGGTGCCGCGGGGATGGTAGACGAGGGCGGAGACGACCGCGGTGCGGTGCATGTCGATGGTGATGGTGTGCGGCAGCGCGGCGGCGGGGGCGGTCCATTTGCTGTGCCAGATCGTGTTGGCGTCGCCGTCGAGGACGTTGGCGGCGCGGCCGTTCTCGCCGGTGGTCTCCTCGTCGCTCGCCGTCGCCGTCCACCCGGCCCGGTCGAGAACGGGAGCCGCGGGCTCCATGGCGTTCGCCGGCGCGATGCCGTGGTGCGGCGACTGCACCGCCGCCTGCTGGTCGGTGGGCACGGGCGCCGCCCGCGGCCCCGGGACCCGGCCGGCCGCCGCCGTGCTCGTGACCCCGAGCCACGGTGTCAGGCCGATCAGCAGGGAACCGAGGGCGAAGGCTATGAGCAGGTGGGAGCGGCGTAACAGGCGGGAAAGCGCGAAGGAGCGCCTGGACTGCAATCTGACCTCCTGGGGCGGACTGATGTGCCCCGTAGAACATAGTCAGCGTAAGTACAACTCGGCCGGGAATGCGGAGAGTTGGCGGGAACCCGTGCGGCCCCGCCGACGGGTGCGCCGGCGGCGCCGGGCCCGCGTCAGGACAGGCCGTCCCAGAAGGCGAGGCGGTGCTCCCGGCGGTAGTCGACGGGACCGATCCGCCGCGGCGCCAGCGACTGCGTGTACGGCCGGTCCACGCGGTGGGGCCGCCAGGCCGGCAGGCCCTCCCCCCGCGGTGCGCCGGTACGGGCGAACCCCGCCCAGTAGCCGGTCATCGCGGCCGACAGCCGGCGCTGCTCCGCGGTGAACAGCGGCTCGGCGGCCTCGTCCTCGAACAGGTACGGGACGTCACCGGCATGGAAGGCCCCGAAGGCGAAGCCACCCGGCAGCGGAAGGAACATCGGCGCGCCCCGGTCCGCGAACTCGTACGCGTACACGGGCACGTACGGCGCGAGCGCGTCGTGCTGGGCCTGCGTTCCCCGCGCCCACATCCGGTCGGTGACCACCGCCGCCCACGCCAGCGCCGGGGACGCGAACGCACGGGGCGGGTACGCGGCGCGGACCCGCGCCGCGGAGCCCGCGCCGAACGCGGTCCGCAGCGCGCGGTCGTAGTCCGCCTCGGTGAAGGGCCTCCCGGCCGCGTGGTACGCCATCGCGACGAAGGTGCGGTGCTCGTCGCGGGTGGCGCCCGACAGGACGGGCACCCGGTGGAAGCGTCCGGCGCGCAGCGCCGCGGGCGGCAGTTCGGGCAGGGTGGCGTTGCCGTACCCCAAAGCCTGGAAGGCGTTCATGATGTACGGCACCTCCAGGATCCTGCGCACCGGCAGGGCGCGCAGGCAGGCGAGGGTGCGCTCCGGGCGGTCGCCGCCGCAGCCCAGGGAGGCCGTCATCGCCGCAGTGATGTCCTCCATCTCCCGCCCGGTCCGCCAGACGTACCAGGGGTATCCCGGTACGCCCGGCCCCATCGCACCCGCCGGCATGTCCATCGCGCCCTCACCGCTCGCCATGACCGCGCGGTGGAACAGCCCCGCGGAGGCGGGCGAGGTCAGGTGCCCCGCGATGGCCGACGCCCCGAACGACACGCCCGCGACGGTGACGTTGCCCGGATCCCCGCCGAAGGCCCGAGCGTTCCTGCGGACCCAGGCCAGGGCAGCCCGCTGGTCCTGCATGCCGAAGGTGCCGGAGCCCTCCAGACCCGGCAGGGCGAGACCGCCGAAGACGCCGAGCCGGTAGTTGACGGTGACGACCACCAGGCCGCGCGCGGCCAGCCGGCGTCCGTCGAAGAAGGAACCGCCGCCCACGGAGCCGTCGCCGTGGATCCAGACCAGTACCGGCGCGGCCCGCCGCCGGTCCGCCGCGGGCGGCGTGGTCACGTTCAGGACCAGGCAGTCCTCCTCCGTACTGGAGATCCGCGCGTACGGCGAGGGGACCTGCGGGCACAGCGGCCCCGGCGAGGTCGCGTCCCGGACCCCGTTCCAGGGCGGTACGGGGCGGGGCGGCGCCCACCGGTGCCGCCCCTCGGGGGCGCCCGCGTACGGGACGCCGCGGAAGAGGAGGTGCGGGCCCGACCGCACACCGCGCACCGCTCCGGCGTCCGTGCGGACCGTCTCGCCGACCGGCGCAGGCCCCGGGCGGCCCCCGCAGCCGAGCGGCCCGGCCGCCGCGGCGGCCAGCGCCAGGGCGCACACCGCCGCGAGGAGGGGCCGGCGGGCCGGGTAGCGGCGGCCAGATCCGCGATGCGTCACCGTCACCCGGCATGCCTTCCGCGCACCGCCCGGTCCCGGTCGCGTACGCACCGTACGCGACCGGATCGGACGCAGCTCCGCAGCCCGCGGCGCGGCCCCGCGGACCCGCCGCTCAGGCCCCGACGTAGGCCGCGAGGTGCTGACCGGTGAGGGTGGAGCGGTCGGCGACGAGATCGGCGGGGGTGCCCTCGAAGACGATGCGGCCGCCGTCGTGGCCCGCGCCGGGGCCGAGGTCCACGATCCAGTCGGCGTGCGCCATGACGGCCTGGTGGTGCTCGATGACGATGACCGACTTGCCCGAGTCGACGAGCCGGTCGAGCAGGCCGAGGAGCTGTTCGACGTCGGCGAGGTGGAGTCCCGTGGTCGGCTCGTCGAGGACGTAGACCCCGCCCTTGTCGGACATGTGCGTGGCCAGCTTGAGCCGCTGCCGCTCGCCGCCGGACAGCGTCGTCAGCGGCTGGCCGAGGCTGACGTAGCCCAGCCCGACGTCGGAGAGCCGGTCCAGGATGCGCTGCGCGGCCGGCGTGGCCGCCTCACCGGACCCGAAGAACTCCAGTGCCTCGGTCACCGGCATCGCGAGGACCTCGCTGATGTCCCGGCCCCCCAGGTGGTAGTCCAGCACCGACGCCTGGAACCGCTTGCCCTCGCAGTCCTCGCAGGTGGTCGCGACACCGGCCATCATCGCCAGGTCGGTGTAGACGACTCCCGCGCCGTTGCAGGTGGGGCAGGCGCCCTCCGAGTTGGCGCTGAACAGGGCGGGCTTGACGCCGTGCGCCTTGGCGAAGGCCTTGCGGATCGGGTCGAGCAGCCCCGTGTACGTCGCCGGGTTGCTGCGCCGGGACCCGCGGATCGCGCCCTGGTCGATCGACACGAGGCCCTCGCGGGCCGGGATCGAACCGTGGATCAGCGAACTCTTCCCCGAGCCGGCGACCCCGGTGATGACGGTGAGCACGCCCAGCGGGATGTCGACGTCGACGTCGCGCAGGTTGTGCGTCGTGGCGCCGCGGATGGCGAGCCGGCCGGTGGGCTCGCGCACCGTCGTCTTCAGGGCCGCCCGGTCGTCGAAGTGCCGGCCGGTGATGGTGCCGCCCTTGCGCAGCCCGTCGACGGTGCCCTCGAAGCAGACGGTGCCGCCCGCCGTGCCGGCGCCGGGGCCGAGGTCGACGACGTGGTCGGCGATCGCGATCGTCTCCGGCTTGTGCTCCACCACGAGCACCGTGTTGCCCTTGTCCCGAAGCCGCAGCAGCAGCCCGTTCATGCGCTGGATGTCGTGCGGGTGCAGGCCGGTGGTGGGCTCGTCGAAGACGTACGTGGTGTCGGTGAGGGAGGACCCGAGGTGGCGGATCATCTTGACGCGCTGCGCCTCGCCGCCGGAGAGCGTGCCCGCGGGACGGTCGAGGGAGAGGTAGCCGAGGCCGATCTCGACGAACGATTCGAGGGTGTGGTGGAGCGCCGCGAGCAGCGGTGCCACGGAGGGCTCGTCGAGTGCGTCGACCCATGCGGCGAGGTCGCTGATCTGCATGGCGCAGGCGTCGGCGATGCTCACCTTCTTGATCTTCGAGGACCGGGCGGCCGCGGTGAGCCGGGTGCCGTCGCAGTCGGGGCAGGTGGTGAAGGTGACCGCCCGGTCCACGAACTCCCGGATGTGCGGCTGCATCGACTCGCGGTCCTTGGCGAGCATCGACTTCTGGATCCGGGGGATGAGGCCCTCGTAGGTCATGTTGATGCCCGCGATCTTCATCCTGACCGGCTCGCGGTGGAGGAAGTCGTGCAGCTCCCGCTCGGTGTACGCGCGGATCGGCTTGTCGGCGTCGTAGAGCCCCGACTCGCTGTACAGCCGGTAGCTCCAGCCGCCCGGCTTGTAGCCGGGGACGGTGAGCGCGCCGTCGTTCAGCGACTTGGAGTCGTCGTAGAGCTGGGCGTGGTCGAGGTCGGTGACCGAGCCCCGGCCCTCGCAGCGCGGACACATGCCGCCGGTGATGCTGAAGGAGCGGCGCTCCTTCACGGTCCGGCCGCCGCGCTCCACGGTGACCGCACCCGCTCCGCTGATGGAGGCGACGTTGAAGGAGAACGCCTTGGGGGAGCCGATGTAGGGCTTGCCGAGCCGGCTGAACAGGATGCGCAGCATCGCGTTGGCGTCGGTCGCGGTGCCGACCGTGGAGCGGGGGTCGCCGCCCATCCGCTGCTGGTCGACGATGATCGCCGTGGTCAGCCCGTCGAGCACGTCGACCTCGGGCCGCGCCAGCGTGGGCATGAAGCCCTGGACGAAGGCGCTGTACGTCTCGTTGATCAGCCGCTGCGACTCCGCGGCGATCGTGTCGAAGACCAGTGAGCTCTTGCCCGAGCCGGAGACCCCGGTGAACACCGTCAGCCGGCGCTTCGGGATCTCGATGCTCACGTCCTTGAGGTTGTTCACGCGGGCGCCGTGCACGCGGATCAGGTCGTGACTGTCGGCAGCGTGCCGGCCTGGGGGCTGCGTGTTCTTCCTCGTGGCCATGCCTGACGTGTCTCCTCATCCATGGGGCGGGCCGGGGCCGCGGTCATGTCACGCAGGGTGGCGTGGACGTGACCGCGGCCCGTGGGGCGAAGGTGGTGCTACTGCTTGCGGGGCTGGTTGAAGCGGAGCATGTTGCCGGCCGGGTCGCGGAAGGCGCAGTCGCGGACACCGTACGGCTGGTCGATGGGCTCCTGCATGACCTCCCCGCCGGCGGCCCGGATGCGTTCGAAGGTGGCGTCGACGTCGTCGGTGGAGAAGATCACGCCGCGCAGCATGCCCTTGGCCAGCAGCTCGGCCATCGCCTGCCGGTCGGCGGCGGGCGCGCCGGGGTCGGCGAGCGGCGGTTCGAGGACGATCTCGACATCCTGCGACGGCGAGCCGACGGTCACCCAGCGCATCCCCTCGAACCCGACGTCGTTGCGCACCTCCAGGCCGAGGACGTCGCGGTAGAACGCGATCGCCTTGTCGTGGTCGTCGACTGCGATGAAGCACTGCGAGAGGTTGATGTTCATGGCTCCGACGCTACGAGGCACCCGTCGATTTCGCTTCTCCATTCCTGATCGGATCCTCGACCGGTCCACCGCCCCTGTTCGCTCCGCCGCCCCGGACCGGTCGCGTCATGTACTTGGCGACGCACGCCGGGATGGCCTCGCCCGCCTCGTGGGCGCGGGCCCGGTAGGCGCTGGGGCTCTCGCCGACCAGCTCGGTGAAGCGCGAGCTGAAGGACCCCAGCGACGTGCTCCCCACGGCGAAGCACACCTCCGTCACGCTCATGTCGCCCCTGCGCAGCAGCGCCTTGGCGCGCTCGACGCGGCGCGTCATCAGATAGCTGTACGGGCTCTCCCCGAAGGCGGCACGGAAGCTGCGGGAGAAGTGCCCCGGTGACATCAGGGCGACCTTCGCGAGCGCCGGCACGTCCAGGGGCTCCGCGTAGTCGCGGTCGATGACGTCCCGGGCACGGCGCAGCCTCACCAGGTCTTCCAGGGTCATGCGTCCCAGCATCGCACGGTACGAAGCGCGGGCCGCGGCGTCGGCCCGATCCCGCGGGGGCGGCCTCGGAGCCGTCGCCGGGCGGTCCCGGCCGCGGCGGCTCAGCCGGCCGGCGAGTCGCCCACGATCAGGCTCCTGAGGGCCGGCATGCCGCCCTCCCGCAGGGCGCGGCGCTGCCGGTCGGCCGGCGTCCCCTCCTGGAGGAGTCGGTGCACGAGCGACGACACCTCACGTTCGTCGCCGGACTCGGCCAGCGCCGGAGCGACGTGGGCGAGGAGGGAGTACAGCACGTCACCGCTGCTGCGGCAGCGCCCGTCGGGGTCGACCAGCGTGGAGTTCAGGCCGTGCCGGGCCGCATGCCAGTTGGCGGCCTGCAGCAACTCCGGCCGGCACCGGACCGGCGCGGCCCCGGCCTTCTCCTCGGCGAGGGCCACCGCTACGAGCGCCCGTACCAGGCCGGCCAGCATGACCGCGTCGTCCGCCCGCAACTGCACGTCCAGACACCGCACCTCGACGGTCGGGAAGCGGTCGGAGAGCCGCGCCTGCCAGTACAACTGGCCCCGGTCGGCGATCACCCCGGAGCCGACCAGGGCGTCGATGCGCCGCTCGTAGTCCTCGAGCCCGTCGAAGTACGGGGGCGGGCCGCTGACCGGCCAGCGGCCGAACACGATGGTGCGCCAGCTCGCGAAGCCGGTGTCCTTGCCGTCCCACAGGGGAGAGTTCGCGGACATGGCCAGCAGCGTAGGGAGCCAGACCCGGATGCGGTTGAGCACCGCGACCCCGGTCGCCGGATCGGGCACCCCCACATGGACGTGCATGCCGTTGATCAGCTGCTCGTCCACCAGCTGCCGGGCCTGCCCCTCCATCCTCAGGTACCTCGGCTTGCGGGTGACCGGCACCGCCGACGCGTCCCGCAGCGGTGCGGCCGCCGTCATGGCGACGCGGCAGCCGTGCTCCTCGGCGGCGGACGCGACCGCGTGCCGCAGCCGCAGCAGGTGCCCGCCCACCTCCTCCAGCTCCGTACAGACCGGCGTGGCGACCTCGACCTGCGCCTGCAGCAGTTCGTCCTGGACCTCGCCGTCCTCCGCGATCGGACCGAGCCCGGCCGCTCTGCGTACGTACTCGGCCCCGGGGACCGGCAGCACCGTCACCGGGTCCACCAGCAGGTATTCCTCTTCGACGCCGAATGTGATCACCCGATGCGGTTACCCCGCGATCGCCCTGATCATCCGCCGTCTGCGCCGACCGGCTCAGTGGTCGGGGCCGTCCGGCCCAGGCCGCTCGCCCCTCGGGGGGTGCGGGCGCACCTGCTCCTCGCGCCCCGTGCCCGGCCGCTGCCGCTTCGCGGTATGGGCGTCGGCCTCCCGCTCGTCCCCGCCGCCGCCCGCGTCGTGCCGGACGGCCTCGTCCGCCTCGCGGCGGGCCTCCCGGTCACCGCTCTCGCCCGGGGCCTGCGACGGGGTGGTCCGCCGCCGTCCATGGGTCTGTCCGTGCTGTGCCATCGTGTTCCCCTTCGTCGTCCCAGGGTTTCCGGCCGCGCCCGCTCGGCGCTGTTGCCGACGGACTCGTGACCGCCGTTCCCGCTCGGGGCCACAAGCGCGGGGCGGCCCGCTCCCCGGCCGGAGCGCGGGCGCGCCGCTACGTCCGGCGCCTACCCGTGAGGGGACGCCCCACACGGACCGGCCCCGGGGGAAGGGGCAGAGCGGGGGATCGGCCTTCCGGCCGTACCGCGGCCGGGCCCCGGCCCCGCGCCTCCCGCGACGTCACTCCGCTCCCGCGGTCAGTCCGGTCCGGCCAGGTGGCGTTCGGCCGCCAGGACGGCCTCGTGGACGGTCGAGCGGCCCATCAGCACGCACAGGGTGTAGGCCACGTCGTCCATGGCGCCGCGGGCCGCGCCGTCGCCGGGAGCCTGGGCGAGGAGGTCCCGGGCCGCCCGGAACCGGGCCAGCACCTCCTCGGTCCGGGCCCGGCTGGGCAGCAGCCCCACGCCCCGCCCGCCCTCCGGCCCGGACCGGGGGCTCCGCAGGGCCTCGACCGCCCGCCGCAGTGCCCGTTCCCACCGGGCGGGTACGGGTTCCCCGCGCGCGCCCGCGACCACCGCCGCCGCGAAGTCCGCCACGGGTACCCGCGCCAGCTCGGCCGCCGCCGCCAGCACGAGCCGCGCCTCACGGGCCGCGCAGGGTGCCAGGGCCATCACCATGCCCGTCGCCCACTCCACCGTCGCTGCGCCACGGAGCACCGGTACATGCCCATCAGAGGACTGATGAATGCTTTGAGAGGTCACCGATCATCCTTTCAACCGAAGGCTGCACGAGCGGTGGGGGGAAGTATGAAAGGTATGCCCGCTGTGGTTGCCTTCCCACACCCGTAGCACGCACCCGACGGGACCGGCTTGCGGGTCGGCTTCGGCGGCGACCTGCCCGAGCCGGGCGTGCCGCATCCGGAGCAGGTCGCTGAGTACCCGTCACATCGAGCTGCCACGACGGCTTGACCGTGATGTGAGACTTGCAGCATGGACATGGGACGCGAGTCGCGGTGGGAAAAGGACGCAATGACGGTGGAGATCGTCTTCGCCCTGGTGACTGCCGCCCTGCTGGCTGCCGTGGTCTTTGCCGCCGTTTTCGCACTCGCCCTGGCCCTCGGCATCTCCGGTTCGGCGGAGAAGGGCGTCCTGGCGGTCGGCGGGCTGCTCGCGGTGACGGCCGGCGTGTGGCGTCTGGTACGGGTGCTGCTCCGGTTCAACGAGCAGCGCCGCATGGGCCGCTGACCACGGGTCTCCTCCTCGCGCCCGCAGGACGGCGCCGCGGCCCCTCGTGCGGCGGTCGCCCCCCCACCGTGCCGTGCGTGCGAGCGCGCGAACCTTCACCGGAACTTCCGTCCGTGGCGAAGCCGGTCCGCTCCGTCTACAGCGCCAGCCCCCGCACCGCTCTCCTGGGGTCGCCTGCGCCCGGCGGAACCCTGCGCCGGCACCGGACCGGTCCGGCCCGGTTGCGCCGATGCGCGGGGGCGCGGCGGGAGGATGGCGCCATGGCCGACACCTTCGTATCGCGCACCATCGACGTGACGACCGGGGACCGGGAGACGGTCCACGACCTGACCTCCGCCTGCGCCGACTTCCTCGGGGAGGTGGCACGCGGCCGGAGCGGGCTCCTCAACGTCTTCACACCGCACGCGACCGCCGGGCTCGCCGTCATCGAGACGGGAGCGGGCAGCGACGACGACCTGCTGGCCGCCCTGGAGTCCCTGCTGCCGGCCGACGACCGGTGGCGGCACCGGCACGGCTCCCCGGGCCACGGACGCGACCACGTCCTGCCCGCGATCGTCCCGCCCCACGCGACGCTTCCGGTGATCGACGGGACGCTGGCACTCGGAACCTGGCAGTCCGTCACCCTGGTGGACACCAACGGGGACAACCCCCGACGCCAGGTGCGGCTGTCCTTCCTCGCCGGCTGACTCCGGCGCCGAGCGGGCGCAGGGGTGAAGACGTATCCATCATGACAGGTCAGAGCGGGTTTTCGTAGGACCAAGGGCACAGTCGATTGCCCTTGTTTGGGTCCCTGTGCGGCTTTCAGAATCAGCGTCATGAATCACACGGCGCACATCAGTCACGACGCGGTACTCCGAGCCCGAGTGGCCCTCCTGGGCTCCCAGGCTCTGACGGTCCGACAGGAGGTCGCCGCCTACCGCGTGCTCGTCCAGGTGAGCCCGCTCCCGTACCTGCCCCTGCTGGCCCGGGCGCTGTGCGCCTACAGCCGCCAGGAGTTCGGCGACCAGCCCGACACGGCCCTCGCCCTGCGGACCGAGGCGCTCGCGGCGGCACGCCGGATGCACTCCCTCGATCCCGGACGGGTGCAGCTGCTCATAGTGGTGCTCAAGGCCTGTCGGCTGCAGTTGGCGGCGATGGGGCGCCAGGAGGAACTCGAGGCGGTGCAAAGGGAGATCGCCCACCTGGACACCGACCACCGCAGGGAACTCGGCCCGCTGGAATACGAGATCACGCTCCTGGACGGACCCCGGGAACGGTAGAAGGGGGCGGCGGGCGTGTGGCACCGACCACCGGCCTGCGGGCGCGTGGCACCGGTCACCGGCCTGCGGGCGCGGGGCACCGGTCACCGGCCTGCGGGCGCGGGGCGGTGCCGGGCGCTACGGGAGCGGACCTGTCCCGCTGCGGTCCCTCACCACCGCCAGGTGAGGGTTCCGCCCTCCGCCACGCCCGACCAGCTTTCGGCGGCGCGGTCGAGCGCCGCGCACGCCAGGGCGACCTGCCGTTCGTCGAGCGGGCTGCGGCCCACGCCCCGGCCCTGCGTGCTCAGGCCGGACCAGACGCGGTAGGTCCAGTTCACGCAGAGCTCGGCCCGCATCACCGCCTCGCCGCCGCGTCGGAGGATCTTCATCCCCGACCGGCGGTGGCGGGTCGGGGCGGCCGTCTCGAATCCCTCGAAGGTGGCGCCGCGCGCCATCGCTCCCCAGAACCCGTCGGTGATCCCGAGCGCGCTCTCGACCGCCGCGTGCACGAGGTCGTGGGGCATGGTCGGACCGGTCGCCTGGGACATCAGCCGCACGTCCGGGCCCCGCCGGTCACGCACTTCCAGATCGTGCCGGTTGTCCGGAAGCTTCCGGAAGATGATCTCCATCGTTCCCTCTCTCACAGGGCTCAGGGCCGATCGTAGGCGCGCAGCCCCCGCCTCCGCGCTGCTATTTCCGTGCGTGGGCGGCCCTCCCGACGTGCCGGACCTGCTGGGCTGCCCCATCCTGCTCATGGAGGGCAACCGCAGCCGACAGGCGCTGTCCGCGGAAGGAGCCGTCACCGTGTCGGAACCGCGCGACAAGCCGCCCCGCTTCACCGCGCCGGCCTGGATGCGCAAGTACACGCCGCTCCTGGGCCGGGTCCTCGAACAGTTCGCGCGCGTCAACGTGTTGGACTGCGCCACCCGCCTGGCCGCGCAGGCCTTCCTCGGCGCGATCCCCGCCATCTTCGTCATCGGGGCCCTCGCGCCCGACTGGATGCGCAAGCAGCTCGTCTCCACCATCAGCGGGACCCTGGGCCTCACCGGACCGGCCCTGGACCAGGTCCGCTCGGTGGTGCACAACAGCGGCGAGGACACCACGACCATCGCGAGTACCGGGGTGGTGGGCGTCGTGGTCACGCTGCTGTCCGCGACCGCCTGCAGCCGCGCCCTCCAGCGGACCTGCGAGCGCGCGTGGCACCTGCCGAAGGCGGGCGCCCGGCTCGCGGCCTGGCGCTGGGTGGTCTGGCTGCTGGTATGGCTGGCGGCCCTGTTGTTCCAGGGGCCGATCCAACAGGCGTTCGGGGCCGGCCCGGTCCTCGGTGCGGTCGTCTCCCTGATCAGCGGCATCCTGCTGTGGTGGTGGACCCAGCACCTCCTGCTCGGCGGCCGCGTGGCGTGGCTGCCCCTGCTGCCCGGCGCCGTCCTGGTCGCGGTGGGGGCGACCCTCATCAGCTGGGGCTCCAGGTTCTACGTGCCCCGCGCCCTGAACCACAGCCTCGAGCAGTTCGGCGGCCTCGGGCTGGTCTTCGTCCTCCTGTCCTGGCTGATCATGTTCTTCGTCGTCGTCACCATGGGTATCGCCCTGGGATACGTAATGGCGCACGAGCACCTGCTGGCCCACCGGCTGGGCACCCCCGGCGATCCGCGGGAGCCCGGACCCACCCCGCAGCGGGCCCGGCAGTGAACCGCACCTCACCCGTACCGGGTGACACGACTGGTGATCACGACCGAACACCGCTTCAGTGGAGCCTGTGGCCCGACCGCAGTGCGACCCGATGCTCACGGCCCGGTTCACCGCACCGGCCGTGCCGAAGACCCTCGTCCACCGGCCCGAGCTGCTCAGACGCCTGACGGCCGGGGTACAGGGCCCGCTCACCCTGATCAACGGCCCGGCCGGCTCGGGCAAGACTGTGCTCACCGCCCACTGGGCGGCGGCCGGCGGCCGCGCCCCGCGGCCCCCCTTGTGGCTGACCGTCGAGCCCGGCGACGCCCCCGGCGTCTTCTGGGCGTACCTCCTGGAGGCCCTCCACCGGGGCGGGGTCGAGCTGCCCGCCGCCGTGGGCAGACCGACCCGCGCCGAAGGAGTGACCCAGTCCTTTCTGGTACGTCTCGCGGCGGGGCTGGCCGAGTCCGGGTCCGCACGGCCCGTGGTCCTCGTACTCGACCAGTTCGACACGGCCCAGCCGGCCGCCCTGACCGAAGGACTGGACTTCGTGCTCCGGCACGCCGCCGGAGGGCTGCGCATCGTCCTCACCAGCCGGACGGACTCCCTGCTGCCCCTGCACCGCTACCGGGCGGCCGGCGAGATCGCGGAGATCCGGCATGCCGACCTCAGGTTCACCCACGCGGACGCCGAGGCCCTGCTGTCCGAGCACCGGCTCGACATCTCACAGGACGGCATCCGGCTGCTCCTGCAACGCACCGAGGGGTGGGCCGCGGGCGTGCGGCTGTGCGCCCTCGCGATGCAGCGCAGCCCCGATCCCGAGGCCTTCGTCCGGCAGTTCGCGGCCGACCGCACCACGATCGCCGACTACCTCCTCAAAGAGGTGCTCGACGCGCAGCCGCCCGCCACCCAGGACCTGCTGCTGCGCGTCAGCGTCACCGACCGCGTCCACCCCGACCTCGCGGACGCGCTGACCGGCCGCGACGACGCCGCCCCGACCCTCGCCCGACTGGCCCGCGACAACGCCTTCCTGGAACAGGTCGACGCCTCCGCCTGGTACCGGCTCCACCCCCTGTTCGCCGAGGTCCTGCGCGCACACCTGCGTCAGCGCCACCCCGGCCTGGAGCAGCAGCTGCACGGGCGGGCGGCACGCTGGCTCGCCGGGACCGGCCGGCTCAACGAGGCCGTGGTCCAGGGGGCGGCCGCCGGTGACTGGCAGTTCGCCGCGGGCCGGCTCGTCGACGACCTCGCGATCGGCCGCCTGTTCACCGGCCTGGAGGCGGAGCGGCTGAACCGGGCGTTCGCACCCCTGCCCGCCGACGCGCCGGGCGCCGCGCCCGCACTGGTCGGCGCGGCCGCCCGGCTCGTCGTACAGGACCTGCCCGGCTACGCGGAAGCGGTGCGGCGTGCGGACTCCCACCTGGGCCCCGGCTCCGGCGCGGCCGCCAGGCTCACCCGGGCTTTCCTCGGGGTCCTCGCCGGCCGCGCGCACGCCGACCCGGCAGCCACCGAACGGGCGGCGGCCGACGCCGAGCGCGTCCTCGAAGAGCTGCCACCCCCGCTCGTCGCCGCCCGCCCCGAGATCCGTGCCCTGCTCCTCGCGGCCCTCGGCGCGGTGAGGCTCGGCGCCGGACGGCTCGACGGCGCGCACCGAGTCCTCACCGCCGCCGTCGACGCCTGCGCCGAGCCCGCCGCGGAGTCGGCCGCGGAGCTCGGAACGCAGTACCCGCTCTGCGACGCGCTCGGCTCGCTGGCCCTCGCCGAGCTGCTCGGCGGCCGCCTGCGGCAGGCCGCCGAGCACGCCC
>NZ_MQUR01000119.1 GCF_001953875.1 Streptomyces amritsarensis | reverse complement strand
CACCCAGGGGCGGCCCGCTCCGCTTATCGGACGAGACAGCCCGTGACGGTCCGACCAGCGACTCGTTGCTCCGTACGAGTGCCGCACACGCGGCCGGGGGCAAGGGGCGGGGATGACGGTCAGGTACACGCGGGATCTGCTGGAAGAGGCGGCTCACCGGACGGACAACTGGAACGACGCGGTCAGATGGTGTGGCGGCGTTCCGAGCCCCGGCAGCAGGCGCTACTTGCGGGCGAAGATGCGGGAGGCCGGGATCGACTGTTCCCACTTCCCGACGAAGTGGGTGCGGCACACGGAAGAGCGGCTCAGGGAGCTGGTGGCCGGGTCCACATCCATCGCGGAGGTGGTCACCCGCCTCGGCATCAGCAACGTCGGCGGCAACCAGGCCCACATCGCCCGCCGCATCGTGACCCTGGGCATCGACACCTCGCACTTCGGGGCCGCTCAGAACCCTCACCCGAAGCGAGCGCTGGGGCCGACGCTCTCGCTCAGGGAGCCGCAGGCCGGCAGGGTCCCAGGCGAGCGGCTGCGGCGACAGCTGCTGAAGGCCGGCGTCCCGCATGAATGTGCCGAGTGCGGGATCGGCCCACAGTGGAACGGCAAGCCGCTCCGACACGAGGTCGATCACATCAATGGCGAGTGGTGGGACAACCGGCGGGAAAACCTCCGACTCCTGTGTCCCAACTGCCACGCAGCCACAGACACCTACCGCGGCCGCAAGGCTCGCAAGCCCGCATGAGCAAGGTCAGGTACACCCGGGACCTGCTGAGCCGAACCGCGCCGTCGGCCACCAGCCTGGTCGACCTCATGAGGCTGCTGGACGTCCCGCTGCTGGCCGGACCGCGCCGGTACCTGCGTGACAGACTGGCTCACTACGGCATCGACACCTCCCACTTCGTCGACGAGCCGCTGCCCGCCCGAATCAGGCAGCGCTACACGGCGGAGCGCCTCCGGGAAGCGGCTGCCCATACGGACAGCATTACGGGGATGCTCGCCCACATGGGCGTCGAGCCTTACAACAGTGCTCACGTCCATATCGCCAAACTGCTCGAACGGTTCGGGATCGACACGTCGCATTTCTTCCGTCGGGACGACCGTCCCACGTCACGCCGGTTCTTCCCCCGCGCGGCAATCACGTCTGCGGTCGCGGGGTCGAAGAGCATGGCTGGGGTCATGCGCACGCTCGGCCACCATCCGTTCGACGGAGCCGCACGTGCCAAAGCACGACGCAGCATCCAGGAGTACGGGCTGTCGACCGGGCACTTCACGGGCCAGGGACACGCCGTCGGCAGCCGCTCCCCTTCCCGCAAGTCACCGGCAGAGATTCTCACGCGCCTCGAAACCGGGTCCTCCCGCACCAGGACGGCGACACTCCGCCGAGCGCTCGACGACCTCGGAGTCCCGCACGTGTGCGCCGAGTGCGGCATCGGGGACGTCTGGCACGGCCGCAGACTCGTCCTTGAGATCGATCACATCAACGGCGACCGACGGGACAACCGCCGGGAGAACCTGCGCTATTTGTGCCCCTCCTGCCACAGCCAGACCGCGACCTTCGCCAAGCCATCGGGCAAGGCCGTCCCTTCGCAACGAACAGCCGTCGACGACCAGTAAGGTGGTCGCACGGGTCCGTACCCCAGCTGGCCAGAGGGCGCCGGTTTAGGTCCGGTGTGTCGTGGGTTCGAGTCCCACCGGGCCCACGACGAAAGGGTGGTGCTCCTCTCCAGGAGCACCACCCTTCGGCGTATCCGCCCGTCAGGGCAGCAGGGCGCGGATGAAGGGGACCAGGGCTCGGAAGGCCTGGCCGCGGTGGGAGATGGCGTTCTTCTCGTCCGGGGTCAGTTCCGCGCAGGTGCGGGTCTCGCCCAGGGGCTGGAGGATCGGGTCGTAGCCGAAGCCGCCCGTGCCCGACGGGGTGTGGCGCAGGGTGCCCAGGAGGCGGCCTTCCACGACGCGTTCGGTGCCGTCCGGCAGGGCGAGGGCCGCCGCGCAGAAGAAGTGGGCGCTGCGGTTCTCGTCGGCGATGTCGCCGAGCTGGGCCAGGAGCAGGTCCAGGTTGGCCTTGTCGTCGCCGTGTCGGCCGGCCCAGCGGGCGGAGAAGATGCCGGGGGCGCCGTGCAGGACGTCCACGCACAGGCCGGAGTCGTCGGCGACCGCCGGCAGGCCGGTGGCGCGCGCCAGGGCGTGTGCCTTGAGGAGGGCGTTCTCGGCGAAGGTGACGCCGGTCTCCTTGACGTCGGGGATCTCCGGGTAGGCGTCCGCGCCGACCAGCCCGTGGGGCAGGCCGGCGTCCGCGAGGATGGCGCGCAGTTCGGAGACTTTGCCCGCGTTGCGGGTCGCGAGGATCAGGCTGCTGGGCGTCGAGGTCATGCCCTCATTATCCCGGGGTGCAGACCTTGGAGATCTCGCTCGCGGCGTCGGCGACCGGCTTGATGTCGGGGGTGGGGTTGCCGCTCTCGATGGCGGTGCGGACGTTCTTGACGGCCGTGTTCATCGAGCCGATGGCCTTGCCCAGGTCGGCGTTGTCCGTCTGGTCGCCGATCTTCTTGAGGTTCGTCTCGATCTGGTCGAGGGCGTTCTTGGCGTCCTGGGGGCTGTTGCCCGCCTGGGAGACGGCCTGCTGGAGGTCGTTCGCGCCGTCCGTGATGGCGACCGCCGTGTTCGCGCAGTCCATGGCCGTGGAGATGGCGTCGCAGGCGGAAAGGGCCGGGATGGTCAGGACGGCTGCCACGGCTACTGCCGCTATGCGGAGCTTCATGCGGTTCTCCCGAGAGGACGTGTACGGAGGCGGACGGGTGCGGGCGCACGGTGGTGCCACCGTGCGCCCGTTGCCCGTAGGGACGCCGGGGGGCGTGTTGCGGTTGCCGGTGGTTGTCGGCTACAGGCCGAGCGCGTCGCGCTGGATGGCTTCGAGGTCCGCGCAGCCGCCGGCGGCGAGGTCCAGGAGGGCGTTCAGTTCCTTGCGGTCGAAGGGCTCGCCCTCGGCGGTGCCCTGGACCTCGACGAAGCGGCCGTCGCCGGTGCAGACCACGTTCATGTCGGTCTCGGCACGCACGTCCTCCTCGTAGCAGAGGTCGAGGAGCGGGACGCCGTCGACGATGCCGACGCTGACGGCGGCGACGGTTCCGGTCAGCGGCTTGCGGCCGGCCTTGATGAGCTTCTTGTGCTGGCCCCAGGCGACGGCGTCGGCGAGGGCGACGTAGGCGCCGGTGATGGCGGCGGTGCGGGTGCCGCCGTCGGCCTGGAGGACGTCGCAGTCCAGGACGATGGTGTTCTCGCCGAGGGCCTTGTAGTCGATGACGGCGCGCAGTGAGCGGCCGATGAGGCGGGAGATCTCGTGCGTGCGGCCGCCGATCTTGCCGCGGACGGATTCGCGGTCGCCGCGGGTGTTGGTGGAGCGCGGCAGCATCGAGTATTCGGAGGTGACCCAGCCTTCGCCGCTGCCCTTGCGCCAGCGCGGGACGCCTTCGGTGAAGGAGGCGGTGCAGAAGACCTTGGTGTCTCCGAAGGAGATGAGGACGGAGCCCTCGGCGTGCTTGCTCCATCCGCGTTCGATGGTGACCGGGCGGAGCTGTTCGGGCGTGCGGCCGTCGATGCGAGACATGTGCCCGAGCCTAGTGGGTGGCGGGGGGTGCGGTGCCGGTCGGGCCGGATCGGGCACCGGGACGCGCGGGGCCGGCCCGCCCGGCAGGAGATCCCCTACGCGAAGACCCCGTCCGGGGTGCGGGACGGGGTCCGTCGTGGCTTCGGGCCGGGGGCCCGGACTCAGGGAATCCGGATCACATCATGTCTTCGATGTCGGCGGCGATCGGGTCGGCGTCGGTGCCGATGACGACCTGGACCGCGGTGCCCATCCGGACGACGCCGTGGGCGCCGGCGGCCTTGAGGGCGGCCTCGTCGACGAGGTCGGGGTTGATGACCTCGGTGCGCAGACGGGTGATGCAGCCCTCGACCTCTTCGATGTTCTCGATGCCGCCGAGCCCGGCGACGATCTTCTCAGCCTTGGTGGCCATGTGTTTCTCCCTGAGTGTTCGAAGAACGAGTCTCGGCGGCCAGTACGTGGCTACCCACCCGCATGGTCCGCGTCGTCACGGTAACGCACGGTTGGCCCAACTATGCAGGCACATGACCGGCTTCTGCCGAATGATGACGATCAGCAGCAACCTGCCCACCACTGGTCTACACCAGTGTGCCGCAAGTGTTGCGGCAGCCAAAACGGGCCGGTCAGGGAGGACGCCGATGAGCGCGAGCAGCTCCGAAGCAGCGCCACAGCCGAATTGGCGCAACAAACTGTTCCAGGGGCTGCAGAAGATGGGCCGGAGCCTTCAGCTGCCCATCGCCGTACTCCCCGCGGCGGGCATCCTGTTGCGGCTGGGGCAGCCGGATGTCTTCGGTGCGGAAGGCCTGCAGTGGACGGACGTGGCCAAGGTGATGGCGGGTGCGGGCGGGGCGCTGCTCGACCCCGATCTCGGCCTGCCGCTCCTCTTCTGCATCGGCGTCGCCATCGGCATGGCGAGGAAGGCGGACGGTTCGACCGCCCTCGCGGCCACGGCGGGGTTCCTCGTCTACCGGGGGGTGCTGCACGCGTTCCAGAAGGCCTGCCCGGCGGGGACGAGGGACATCGGGGGCGGCTGCCTGGGGCCGAACGACACCTTCGTGGCGTACACGTACCAGAATCCCGGGGTCTTCGGCGGCATCGTCATGGGGCTGCTGGCGGCCTATTTCTGGCAGCGGTACCACCGGGTGAAGCTGGTGGACTGGCTCGGCTTCTTCAACGGCCGCCGGCTCGTCCCGATCATCATGTCGTTCGTCGCGATCGCCTTCGCCGCGCTCTGCCTGTGGGTCTGGCCGCCGGTCGGCGACGCGCTGGAGAGCTTCTCCGACTGGCTGCGCGGGCTCGGCGCCTGGGGCGGCGGCATCTTCGGTGTCGCGAACCGCGCGCTGCTGGTGATCGGCCTGCACCAGTTCCTGAACGTGCCGGTCTGGTTCCAGTTCGGGTCGTACACGGCGCCGGACGGCAAGACGTACCACGGCGACATCAACATGTTCCTGCACGGCGATCCGACCGCGGGGCTGTTCCTGACCGGCTTCTTCCCGATCATGATGTTCGCGCTGCCGGCGGCGGCGCTGGCGATCACGCACTGCGCGAAACCGCAGCGGCGCAAGGAGGTCGGCGGCCTGATGCTGTCGGTGGCGCTGACCTCGTTCGTCACCGGGATCACCGAGCCGCTGGAGTACTCCTTCCTCTTCGTCGCACCCGCGCTGTACGCGGTGCACGCGGTGCTGACGGGTGTGTCCATGGCGGTGTCCTGGGGGTTGGGCGTCAAGGACGGCTTCAGCTTCTCGGCGGGCCTGATCGACTACGTCATCAACTGGAGCCTGGCGACGAAGCCGTGGCTGATCATTCCGATCGGCCTGGGCTTCGCGCTCGTCTACTACGTGGTCTTCCGCTTCGCGATCACGAAGTTCGACATTCCGACGCCGGGCCGGGAGTCGGACGAGGAGATCGCGGCGATGGAGGCGGAGAACACCAAGTCCTGAGCCCTCGCGGAAGGGGCCGGGGCCGGCTCGTCAAGGGCCCCCGGATCACGATCCGGGGGCCCTTCGGCACGCCCGCGCAGATGTGATCCAGGCCACAGGAAAACGAAGGTTCCTTATCTAACCCTCACCGTGTTACAACTGGTCTACACCACGATTGGTGTAGACCACGACCGCTTCCCCCGGCGGCGTGGGCCCCCTTTCTGAGACGTCGCCGTCCCCCTTGGCACCACCCCCTTGGCGGCGCCTTGCTCCCCGGAGGAAGTTATGAGTACGGCTACTGACGCCGCTGCGCCGCCCGCCAAGAAGCGGGGAGCCGGCCTGATCCAGGGTCTGCAGAAGGTCGGCCGCAGCCTCCAGCTGCCCATCGCCGTCCTGCCCGCCGCCGGCATCCTGATGCGCCTCGGCCAGCCCGATGTCTTCGGCAAGGACGGCCTCGGCTGGGGCAAGGTCGCCACGGTGTTCGCCACCGCCGGTGACGCCGTCTTCGCGAACCTGCCGCTGCTGTTCTGCATCGGCGTGGCGATCGGCTTCGCCAAGAAGGCGGACGGCTCCACGGCGCTCGCCGCGCTCGTCGGCTTCCTGGTCTACAAGAACGTCCTCACCGCCTTCCCGGTGACCGAGGCCGTCATCAACACCACGGAGAACAAGGGTGTCGACGTCGCCGCGACGTACAACAACCCGGGCGTTCTCGGCGGCATCATCATGGGCCTGCTCGCCGCGGTCCTGTGGCAGCGCTTCCACCGCACCAAGCTGGTGGACTGGCTCGGCTTCTTCAACGGCCGCCGTCTCGTCCCGATCATCATGGCGTTCGTCGGCGTCATCGCCGGTGTGTTCTTCGGTGTGGTCTGGGAGCCGATCGGCGAGGTCATCTCCAACTTCGGTGAGTGGATGACGGGTCTGGGCGCCGCGGGCGCCGGCGTCTTCGGTGCCATCAACCGCGCGCTGATCCCGATCGGCATGCACCAGTTCGTCAACACCGTCGCCTGGTTCCAGATCGGTGACTTCACCAACGCGGCCGGCGAGGTCGTCCACGGTGACCTGAACCGCTTCTTCGCCGGTGACCCGGACGCCGGCCTGTTCATGACGGGCTTCTTCCCGATCATGATGTTCGGCCTGCCGGCCGCCGCCCTGGCCATCGCGCACACCGCCCGCCCGGAGCGCCGCAAGGCCGTCACCGGCATGATGGTCTCGCTCGCGCTCACCTCGTTCGTCACCGGTGTCACCGAGCCCATCGAGTTCTCGTTCATGTTCATCGCGCCGGTGCTCTACGCGATCCACGCGGTCCTGACCGCCCTCTCCATGGCGATCACCTGGGCGCTCGGGGTCCACGCGGGCTTCACCTTCTCCGCGGGTCTGATCGACCTCGGCCTCGGCTGGAGCAAGGCGACCAACCCGTGGATGATCATCCCGATCGGTCTGGTCTTCGGAGCCGTCTACTACTTCGGCTTCCGCTTCGCGATCACCAAGTTCAACCTCCCCACGCCGGGCCGCGAGTCCGACGAGGAACTGGCCGAGATGGCGAAGGCCGAGGCCAAGTAGGCCCGTCCGAACAGGCCCCGCCCGAGCGGGGTCCGTCCGCTCGCACGACAAAGCCCCCGCTCTTCCTTCCGGAAGGGCGGGGGCTTCCGCGTGTGCGGGGGCTTGCGCGTGTGCGGGGCGCTTGTGTGGGGGCGGGGCTCAGACCTCGTAGACCGCGCCCGCGTACGCCAGGTCGACCGGGCCGCCGTAGACCGCGCGGGCGTCGGCGAGGTTCTGCGCGGGGTCCGTCCACGGCGGGATGTGGGTGAGGACGAGCCGCCCGACGTTGCCGGCGTGCGCGTACTCGCCGGCCTCCCGGCCGTTGAGGTGGAGGTCCGGGATGTCCTCCTTGCCGTGCGTGAAGGAGGCTTCGCAGAGGAAGAGGTCGACGCCTTCGGCGAGCTGGCCCAGCTCGGGGCAGACGCCGGTGTCACCGGAGTACGTGAGCGAGCGGCCGCCGTGCTCGATGCGGATGGCGTAGGACTCGACGGGGTGCGCGACCCGCTCGGTGCGGACCTGGAAGGGGCCGATCTCGAAGGTCCCGGACTTCAGGGTGCGGAAGTCGAAGACCTCGCTCATGGAACGTTCGTCGGGGACGTCGTCATAGGCCGTGGTCAGGCGCTTCTCGGTGCCCTCGGGGCCGAAGACGGGGATGGTGCCGCAGCGGCCGCCCTCGTGGCGGTAGAAGCGGGCGACGAAGTACGCGCACATGTCGATGCAGTGATCGGCGTGCAGGTGGCTCAGGAAGATCGCGTCGAGGTCGTAGAGACCGCAGTGGCGCTGGAGATCGCCGAGGGCGCCGTTGCCCATGTCGAGGAGCAGCCGGAAGCCGTCGGCCTCGACGAGGTAGCTCGAACAGGCCGATTCCGCGGACGGGAACGACCCCGAACAGCCGACGACGGTGAGCTTCATGGAGCGTGAACCTCCGTGGACGGTCCGTGGACGGAATGCGGGCCGTGCGTGGGTCGAGCGTAAGGCGCGAAACGTCCGGTCGCTCCTCCGCGGCAGGCCGTTGTGGGGGGAATCACCTGCGCTGTCACCCGGGGGAGCGACGGTGGGCGCGGGCGTTGCCGTGCCGGGGCCTTCCCGCGCGGCTACGGTCGAAACATGGACACGTCCTGGTGGCCGGCGGTGGCCGCGGTCGTGGCCCTGGCATTGGTGATGCTGATCGCCGGGGGGCGGCTGGGCGTCCCCCGGCGGCCCCCGCCCGCGCACGGGGCCGGCCGGCCGCCGCACCCGCAGCCGGCCGAGCTGTGGACCCTGGCGGACGGCCGGACCTGCCTGGTCCTGGGCGTGGGCCCGGCGCGGGAGCACCGGGCGCGGGTCGCGTGGATCACCGCGAAGTACGACGACCGGCGGGCCGGGGTGATCCCGCTGCCCCCGGGGACGGTGGGGGCGCAGGGCCGGGCGAGCTTCCTGGAGGCGGACCGGCCGGACGAGGTGTCGTTGTGGGAGTTCCGGGTCCGGCTGGGGATGCTGGACCCTGCGGTGTGGGACGAGGTCAAGGGACTGGGAGGCGGTCGGTGATGCCGGAGATCCGCTTGCGGCGCGTGTACGACCCGCCGGAGCCGGAGGCGGACGGGCTGCGGGTCCTCGTGGACCGGCTCTGGCCGCGGGGCCTGGCGAAGGCGGCGGCGGGGGTCCGGGGACGGAGCTGCGCAGGTGGTTTTTACGACGGGGGCTCGGCCGGCGAGTTCCGGCGGCGCTACGAGGCGGAGCTGGCGGAGCCGGAGGCGGTGGCGGAGCTGGACCGCCTGCGCGGGCTGGTCGGGGCGGGGCCGGTGACGCTGTTGACCGCGGTCAGGGACCCGGACTCCAGCCATGCCGCGATCCTGGCGGAGCGCCTGTCGCACTGACCGGGCGCTGCCCGGACGGATACGGCCCCGCGCACGCCGGCGGGGCCGGATCTCAGCCTCGCCGGCGTGTACGGCCGGGTGCTAGGCCCAGAGCTGGCCCTGGAGGACCTCGATGGCCTCTTCGGTCGTCGCCGCGGTGTAGACGCCGGTCGACAGGTACTTCCAGCCGCCGTCGGCCACGACGAAGACGATGTCGGCGCTCTCGCCCGCGGCCGCCGCCTTGCGGCCGACGCCGATCGCGGCGTGCAGGGCGGCGCCGGTGGAGACGCCCGCGAAGATGCCCTCCTGCTGGAGCAGTTCCCGGGTGCGGGTGACCGCGTCGGAGGAGCCCACCGAGTAGCGGGTGGTGAGCACGGAGGCGTCGTACAGCTCGGGCACGAAGCCCTCGTCCAGGTTGCGCAGCCCGTAGACGAGGTCGTCGTAGCGCGGCTCGGCAGCGACGATCTTCACTCCGGGGACGTGCTCGCGCAGGTAGCGGCCGACGCCCATCAGGGTGCCGGTGGTGCCCAGGCCGGCCACGAAGTGGGTGATCGACGGGAGGTCGGCGAGGATCTCCGGGCCGGTCGTGGCGTAGTGGGCGCCGGCGTTGTCCGGGTTGCCGTACTGGTAGAGCATCACCCAGTCCGGGTGCTCGGCGGCCAGTTCCTTGGCCACCCGGACGGCGGTGTTGGAGCCGCCGGCGGCCGGCGACGAGATGATTTCGGCTCCCCACATGGCCAGCAGGTCGCGCCGTTCCTGGCTGGTGTTCTCCGGCATCACGCACACGATGCGGTAGCCCTTGAGCTTGGCCGCCATCGCCAGCGAGATGCCGGTGTTGCCCGAGGTGGGCTCCAGGATGGTGCAGCCGGGGGACAGCCGGCCGTCCTTCTCGGCCTGCTCGACCATGTGGAGCGCGGGGCGGTCCTTGATCGAGCCGGTCGGGTTGCGGTCCTCCAGCTTGGCCCAGATCCGGACGTCTTGCGACGGCGAGAGCCGGGGCAGCCGGACCAGCGGGGTGTTGCCGACCGCGGCCAGGGGGGAGTCGTAGCGCATTACTTCGATCCGCCGGCCACGGCCGGGAGGATGGTGACGTTGTCGCCGTCCTTGAGGGCGGTGGAGATGCCGTCGAGGAAGCGGACGTCCTCGTCGTTGAGGTAGACGTTCACGAAGCGGCGCAGCTGCCCGCCGGCAGCCTGGTCGATGAGTCGCTCTCGAATGCCCTTGTGCCGGGTCTCCAGGTCCGCGAAGAGGTCGGCGAGCGTGGCGCCCTCACCGTTCACGGCCTTCTCGCCGTCGGTGTAGGTGCGGAGGATGGTGGGGATGCGGACCTCGATGGCCATGGCTGGGCTCCAGTCGTCAGGGCGTGGGCGTGGCGGGTGTGCGGAGGAAGACGGCGCGCGTTCGTGCGGCCCCCGCGCGAGGGGGCTCCGGTGCTCAGGCGGCAGGACAGATGGCGCTGGCGAGGCGGCACAGGTCGACGTGCAGCCGGGCCACGAGCAGCAGCCTGCCGGGCGTCTCGATGCTCACGTCGTGGGAAACCATGCGGTCATGTTAACGATTCCCGGTCCCCGGTTTGGAGTGTGATCCCGCATCGTGGACGTCTCCTGCTCACATGGTGGTCAGTAGGCTTCGACGACCTGCACTTCTTCCTCGGTGATCACGCCGTCGACGATCCGGTAGGAGCGGAACTGGAACTCTCCGAGACCGTCCTTGTCGGCCGTCGAGACCAGCACGTAGTGGGCGCCCGGCTCGTTCGCGTAGGTGACGTCCGTGCGCGAGGGGTAGGCCTCCGTGGCGGTGTGCGAGTGGTAGACGATCACCGGCTCCTCGTCGCGGTCGTCCATCTCGCGGTAGAGCGTGAGGAGGTCCTTCGAGTCGAACTCGTAGAACGTGGGCGAGCGGGCCGCGTTGAGCATCGGGATGAACCGCTCGGGGCGGCCGGTGCCCGCCGGCCCGGCCACGACACCGCACGCCTCGTCGGGGTGGTCCTGGCGCGCGTGCTCGACGATCCGGTCGTACAGGGCCTGGGTGAGGGTCAGCATGAGCGACAGGATAAGCAGACGGGCCCTTCCGTACCGAGGAGTGGTACGGAAGGGCCCGCATGCTGGACAGGATGTCCGTGGGAGCAGGGCTCGCGGCCGTGGCAGGCGGCCGGGAGCCGCGGTCAGGAGGCCTGGGTGAAGGCCGCGCCGCGCGGGTCGCGGTTCTTCATGACCAGGTAGGCGACGCCGAGGATGAGGCCCCACAGCGGGGCGCAGTACAGCGAGACGCGGGCGTCCTTGTCGGCGCCCATCATCACGATGACCATGCCGATGAAGACCAGGGCGAACCA
Source organism: Streptomyces amritsarensis (assembly GCF_001953875.1). Lineage (GTDB taxonomy): Bacteria > Actinomycetota > Actinomycetes > Streptomycetales > Streptomycetaceae > Streptomyces > Streptomyces amritsarensis. Next base: position 8,819 of record NZ_MQUR01000119.1, on the reverse strand, counting down.
GCTGGTGTACGGGGCGCCGGGCGCCCTGAACTTCGATCCGGGCAGCTCGCCGCGGTCGGCCTTGGCCCGGTAGCGGATCTGGCAGACCAGGATCATGATCCAGGCCCACATGCCGGAGATGGTCGCGAAGGAGACGACGTAGTCGAAGGCCTTGCCGGGGGCGACGTAGTTGATCCAGACGCCCACCAGCATCAGCGAGGCGCTGAAGGTGGTGCCGATGAGCGGGGTGCCGCTCTTGGTGAGCTTGGTGAAGACCTTCGGGCCCTGGCCGTTGAGGGCGAGGTCGCGCAGCATGCGGCCGGTGGAGTACATGCCGGAGTTGCAGGAGGACAGGGCCGCGGTCAGGACGACGAAGTTGACGATCGCGGCGCCGATGCCCAGGCCCATGCGCTCGAAGGCGGCGACGAAGGGCGAGACGCCCGGCTGGAAGTGCGTCCACGGGACGACCGACAGGATCATGACGAGTGCGCCGACGTAGAAGACGGCGATGCGCCACGGCACGGTGTTGATGGCCTTGGGCAGGGTCTTCTCGGGGTCCTTGGACTCACCGGCGGTGACGCCGACCAGCTCGACCGCGAGGAAGGCGAACATCACGATCTGCAGGGTCATCAGCGTGCCGCCGATGCCCTTGGGGAAGAAGCCGCCGTCGTTCCAGAGGTTGGCGACGGAAGCGGTCTCGGCGGCGTCGGAGAAGCCGATGGTGAGGATGCCGGCGCAGATCAGGATCATGCCGACGATGGCGGTGACCTTGACCATGGAGAACCAGAACTCCAGCTCGCCGAAGAGCTTCACGGAGATCAGGTTGGCGCCGTAGAGGATGACGGTGAAGATCAGCGCGTAGGCCCACTGCGGGAAGCTGTCGTGGGTCCAGTAGGACATGTACTGCGCGGCCGCGGTGACCTCGGTGATGCCGGTGACCACCCAGAAGAGCCAGTACGTCCAGCCCGTCACGTAGCCCCAGAACGGGCCCAGGAACTCACGGGCGTAGTCCGAGAAGGAGCCCGAGACGGGGCGGTACATGAGCAGCTCGCCCAGGGCCCGCATGATGATGAAGATGACCAGGCCCGCGATCGCGTACGCCAGGATCAGGCTGGGGCCGGCCTTGGAGATCGCCTTGCCGGCGCCCAGGAAGAGGCCGGTGCCGATGGCCCCGCCGATCGCGATCATCTGGATCTGGCGGGCGCCGAGCGTGCGGTGGTACCCCTCGCCGCCGCCGTCGCCCTGAATGCCCTCACCGGGCGTGTTGCCGTGCTGCTCGACCTGCACTGAGGTCATGTCTGGTGCGCCTTTCTCCACTGCCGACCCGCGCCTTGGCTGGCTGCGGATCGGGTCCTCGATCCCCCCCGGATACGGATGGAGTTGCACGCCGGCGGTCTGCCGGTTCAAGCGGGCCGGGGGACATGGGTGGCGTCCCTTCGGCGGTCGTGAAGATTTATCACGTGCTTACGACCGTCGGAGGGGGAGAAATGTGGCGCACAGCATCAAAATTTCCGGACAAACATCGGTGATCATGACAGATCACCGCATGGCGGTGATCTGATCGTTATCCGGATTTGAGCGTCCGCTGAGCGAACGCGGCCCGCTCCTGAGGTTCCTCAGAGGGTTTCGATCAAGGATTCCTGGAGTCCGCCGAGCCACAGGTAGGCCATCACCATGGGCTTGCGCGGGTCGTCGTCCGGCAGCCGGAAGAGCGCAGCGCTCTCGTCGTCCTCGGTGATGTCGAGCCGGGCGGCGAGGGTCAGGCGCAGGTCGTTGAGGCCGCCGAGCCAGCGCAGCGGCAGCTCGCCGGTCAGCTCCAGCACGGCGGCGCCGTCGCCGGCCGGGGTGAGCGCGTCCAGGCTGCGTACGAGGGCGAGGGCGTCCTCGCGCTTGCGGGCGCGCAGGTCGTTCTCGGTGTAGCGGCGGAACTCCGCGGCGCGGGCCTTCAGCTCCACCGGGTCCACGCCCTCGTCGCCGGTGCCGTCCGGGGACCCGTAGGCGTCGGGGAAGAGCCGGGCCAGCGCCGGGTCGGACGGGGGCTCGCTGGGGCCCTCGGTGAACAGTGCGGCGAGGGGATCGGCGTCCTCGGCGGGCTCGGGCTCGCCGGGGCCGATCAGCTCCAGCATCTGGACGGCCAGGGAGCGCAGGATGGAGATCTCGATCTCGTCCAGCGCGATGGCGGCTCCGCCGCCCTTCAGGGACTCGAACATCCCGGCGGACCGGCCCATCAGGTGCGGTCCTGGGAGAGGGTCGCCCACAGGCCGTAGCCGTGCATGGCCTGCACGTCGCGCTCCATTTCCTCGCGGGTGCCGCTGGACACGACCGCCCGCCCCTTGTGATGGACGTCCAGCATCAGCTTGTGCGCCACGTCCTTCGAGTAGCCGAAGTACGCCTGGAACACGTACGCCACGTAGCTCATGAGGTTGACCGGGTCGTTGTGCACCAGGGTCACCCAGGGAACGTCAGGTTCCGGGACCGCGAAGGTCTCTTCGGCCGACTCAGTGCGTTCGATCTCAATGGGAGCAACACTCACTCGTCCCATGCTGCCACCGTGACGGGGCGGTTGCACAAACGGGACCCACATCTCGTCACTTTGACGAAATGTGCGCTAGCATCGCCGCCATGAACCCTGCGGACCTGGGCCTGCCGGTGGACGTGCCGTCGACAGCGCTCTTCACGGACCATTACGAGCTCACGATGTTGCAGGCCGCCCTGGCCAACGGCACCGCCGACCGCCGCTCGGTCTTCGAGGTGTTCACCCGGCGGCTCCCCGAGGGGCGCCGCTACGGGGTGGTCGCGGGGACCGGGCGGGTGCTGGACGCGGTGGAGAACTTCCGCTTCGACAGCGCGGTGCTGGAGTTCCTGCGCGAGCGGGCCGTCGTCGACATGCGGACGCTGGACTGGCTGGCCTCCTACCGCTTCTCCGGCGACATCTGGGGCTACCCGGAGGGCGAGGTCTACTTCCCCGGCTCGCCGATCCTGCGGGTGGAGGGCAGCTTCGCCGAGTGCGTGCTGCTCGAGACGGTGATCCTGTCGATCCTCAACCACGACTCGGCGATCGCGGCGGCCGCCTCCCGGATGTCCTCGGCGGCCGGCGACCGGCCGCTGATCGAGATGGGCGCACGGCGCACGCACGAGCTGGCGGCCGTCGCCTCGGCGCGGGCCGCGTACGTGGGCGGCTTCGCCTCCACCTCGGACCTGGCGGCCGGCTTCCGCTACGGCATCCCCACCGTCGGCACGAGCGCTCACGCCTTCACCCTGGTCCACGACAGCGAGCGGGACGCCTTCACGGCGCAGGTGGCCTCGCTGGGGCGCGGCACCACGCTCCTGGTGGACACCTACGACGTGGCGGAGGCGGTGCGCACCGCCGTCGACGTGGCGGGCACCGACCTGGGCGCCGTGCGGATCGACTCCGGGGACCTGCTGCTGGTGGCCCACCGGGTGCGCCAGCAGCTGGACGAGCTGGGGGCGACCGCGACGAAGATCGTGGTCACCTCGGACCTGGACGAGTACGCGATCGCCTCGCTGGCGGCGGCCCCGGTGGACGCCTACGGCGTGGGCACGCAGCTGGTGACGGGCAGCGGGCACCCGACGTGCTCGATGGTCTACAAGCTGGTGGCCCGGGCCACCTCGGCGGACCCGAAGGCGGCGCTGGCCCCGGTGGCCAAGAAGTCCACCGGGGGCAAGACCTCGATCGGCGGCCGCAAGTGGGCGGCGCGGCGGCAGGACGCCGACGGGGTGGCCGAGGCGGAGGTGATCGGCGTGGGCCCGGTCCCCTCGGGCCTGGCCGACCGGCAACTGCTGACGCACCTGGTCAAGGCCGGGGAGGTGGTCGCCCGCGAGCCGCTGGAAGCGGCCCGCGACCGCCACCGCGCGGCACGCGCGGGCCTGCCGCTGTCGGCGACCCAGCTCTCGCGGGGCGAGGCCGTGATCCCGACGGAGTACGTCTAGCGCTGTGGCCGGAAAGGTGTGCCGGGGCGCGGCGTCCGGTGCGGTGCATCGCGTGCGCGGTCCGACAACGCGGCGAGGTGCCGTGCCGGGCGTCGCGACCCGGTGAACCTTGCCGGTCACAGCACTAGCCCTGCAGGGCGGCAAGCCGCTGCGGACACCGGGGCCGGGGCTCCGCCACAGACGGGCACGCCCGACGGCAGCGGCTGCGACACCCGGGCGGAGGCTGCGCCGCAGGGCGGGCACGGGTGGGCGGGGCGGGGGCTGCGCGCCGGGGCCGCGGGCGGGGAGCGCCGTGGGGGTCCGGTGCGGCGCCCCAGTTTCGGGAAGGGGCGGGGTGGGGCAAGAGCCCCCCGCAGGGCCGCCGCCGCACAACGACAACGAACCGAAGGACACGTCATGCACCGCGCACTGATCGTCGTCGACGTACAGAACGACTTCTGCGAGGGCGGCAGCCTCGCGGTCACCGGCGGAGCCGACGTCGCCGCCGCCATCACCGAGCTGATCGGGCAGGCCACCGCCGGGTACCGGCACGTCGTCGCCACCCGCGACCACCACGTCGACCCGGGGGCGCACTTCGCGCACCCGCCGGCCGAGCCGGACTACGAGTCCTCCTGGCCGGTCCACTGCGTGGCCGGGACGGAGGGCGTCGGGTTCCACCCGAACTTCGCGCCCGCCGTCGCCTCCGGTTCGGTCGCCGCGGTCTTCGACAAGGGCGCGTACGAGGCCGCGTACAGCGGCTTCGAGGGCGCCGACGAGAACGGCGAGGGCCTCGCCGCCTGGCTGCGGCAGCGGCATGTCGGCGAGGTCGACGTGGTCGGCATCGCCACCGACCACTGCGTGAAGGCCACCGCCCTCGACGCCGCCCGCGCCGGATTCACCACGCGCGTCCTGCTGGACCTGACGGCGGCCGTGGCACCGCACACCACCGAGCGGGCCCTGGAAGAGCTCCGCGCGGCCGGTGTGACCCTCGTGGGCGCGGTCGGACCCCGGTCCTAGGAGCACCGGGGCAGTCCTGGGCGCGCCGGGGCGGTCCTGGGAGCACACCGGGCACGGGGCGCCGCGAGGCGCCCTCCGGGGCCGTCTCCTTGGATCTTGCCGGCCGAGCCCGCGCTGTCCGGTGCCAGGGGCCTCCCCGGGCCCACAGGGCCCAGGGGGAGCCCCGACCCGGCGGCGAGGCCGGTGCCGGGCGGCGCGGAGCCGGGAAGATCCGTAAAGGGACGGCCAGGCGCCCGGCAGGGCCTATGTGCCCAGCAGGGCGCGGATCGGGTGCCAGAGCTCCTGGGCGCGGTCGGGTGCGGCGCGCCACAGCAGGCCGTCCGGATGGTGCAGGACGGCCGTGACCTCGTCGGGTGTGGGCGGCTGCGCGTTGCCCCGCAGGTACACGGCCCGCATCCCGAGGTTCCGCAGCCTGGTCAGGGCGCGGGCCCGGTTCGCGGCGTGCACCAGCACGCGGACATTTCCACCCTCGCCGGACGGCCTCGGCAGCGTGAGCGCGACGACCACGCTGCCGCCTGGCAATCTGACGAAACCTCCACCGGGCATGTCTGTCATCTCCCCCGTCAATAAGAACCTCGTACCGGGGCATCTAAACGCGATCGGCCGCCGCCCGCTAGAGGGCGACGGCCGATCATGCTTTGACCTGTGGTTTTACCGAGGTACTACTTCGAGGGGCCGACCTCGACGGTCATGACCTCACCGTCGTAGGTCTCCTTCAGGATCTTGATCTTGGTGTTGGTGTCAGTGACCTTCACCGATCCGGTCGGGTTCTCGTCGTAGTAGTACTTGCCCTTGCGGTCGTCGAAGACCAGGTTCGCGGGCTTCGGCTTCAGGAAGAGCGACTCGCCGTTCTTGTGCAGCGTGAAGGCGTCCGTCGAGTACGCGCTGAAGGTGGCGTCGTACGGCTGGATCTTGTTGCGCAGCAGGGTGCCGTCCGACCACTTCATCGGCTTGGCGTTGGCGTCGATCGGGAGGATCAGACCCTGGCCCGGGTGCTGGCTGGTGTTGTTGTCCTTCTGGGAGGTGTCCCACTGCCAGATCAGCAGACCGTCCTGGTACGGGTAGTGCTCGACCCAGTCCGGACGGGTGTTGCCGAAGCCGAAGTTGTACGGGCCCACCTTGAGGGTGGAGTCGTACGACACGTAGCGGCGGTTCTCGGCCAGGTAGTACTGCGCGTACTCCTTGGTGAAGCCGGCACCGATCCGCGAGAAGCCCTTGCCGGTCCAGCCGTTGTCGCCGTTCTCGGCGCCGTCGGTGAACAGCGAGGAGCCGTCCGCGGTGATGGTGAGGGCGTCGGCCGTGAAGCCCTTGCCGCCCGCGCCGCCGTCCGTCTGGTAGCGGAAGCGGAGGTCGACCTTCTTGCCCGCGTAGGCGTCGAGCGAGAAGTTGAGGTTCTTCCAGGCACCCGAGACACCGGTGAGCGACGGGCTGCCGGCGGCGTCGGCCGGGATGGCCGTGCCGTCGGCGGTGCCGGCGAGGGCGGTCCAGTTGGCGCCGCCGTCCGTGGACACCTCGGTGTAGAGGTAGTCGTAGTCGGCCTCGATGTCCCACCAGCCCTTGAGGGACAGGGCGGCGGACGTCTTGCCCGTCAGGTCCACGGAGCGGGTGAGGGTGTTCTTGAGGTCGTCACCCATGTTGCTCCACCACTGGGTGGAACCCTCGGCGGGGGCGACGATGTCCGTCTGGACCTTCTTCTTCGGCAGCTCGACGACCAGGGCCTGCTTGTCCTTGGTGTTGAACGCCGACACACCGAGCTTGTGGGTGGACTTCGTCGCGGCCTTGGCCGTGTCGTAGTTCAGCCAGCCCAGCTGGAGCTTGTCCCAGGCGGTCATGTCGCCCGGCATGTCGCCTATGGAGTCCTTGCCGGTGCCGAGCCAGGAGCCGGCCGACATCAGGGACCAGAAGCCGACGCCGTTCTCGCCGCCACCGGAGGTGTCGTAGAGGTCCGGCAGGCCGAGGTCGTGGCCGTACTCGTGGGCGAAGACGCCGAGGCCGCCGTTCTCGGGCTGCATCGTGTAGTCGCCGACCCAGATGCCGGAGTCGCCGATCTGGGTGCCGCCGGCCTTGTTGTTGGCCGGGCCGGTCTTGCCCGCGGAGGTGCCGTAGGCGTACCAGCGGTGCGCCCACAGGGCGTCGGGGCCCTGCACGCCGCCGCCGGCCGACTCGTCCTCGCCCGCGTGGACGATCTGGAAGTGGTCGATGTAGCCGTCGGGCTCGTTGAAGTTGCCGTCGCCGTCGAAGTCGTAGCGGTCCCACTGGTCGTACTGGGCCAGCTTCGCCTTGATCTCGGCGTCGGTCTTGCCGGCCTTCTTCTGCGCCTCGACCCACGCCGTGACGCCGTCCTTGACGGTGTCCCAGACGTTGGAGCAGTTGCTCTGGCCGCAGTAGTTGGAGCCGTAGCGGGCCTCGTTGTACGGGACCTTGACCCAGTCGGAGACCTCGCCCTCGACCGAGTAGCGGCCCGAGGAGGTCTTCTCGTAGTACGTCTTCAGGGAGTGCTTGCCCTCGCCGGTGGCGAAGTACAGGTCCTGGAAGTACTGACGGCTGAAGTCCTCGCGCCAGGCGGTGCTGTTGTCCTTGGCACGGTCGGGCCGGGCGATCGTGTTGTGCATCGGACCGGGGGTGCCGCCGTACTTCGGAACGGCCGGCTTGGGGCCGGGGCCGTCCGGGTCGTGCATGGTCGTGTTGTCGACCTGGTCGCCGAACTCGACGAGGATCGTGAAGATCTTGTCGGTCTTCTCACGGCCGAGCTCGACGTACTTCTTGTCGTCCAGCTTGACGACCTTGGAGGCGCCGCGCTGCTCGACGCCCTTCTTGCCCTGGAGCACCTGGTCCAGAGCGGCCTTGCGCTGCTCGGCCTGCTGCTCGCTGAACGGGCCCTTGAGGTCGTGCTCGACGACCTTGGCAGGAGTGGTCGGGTCCTGCCGGTCGGCCACCGGGGCGGCCGGGGCCTTGCCCTCGGCCTGGGCCGCGGTGACGGTGAAGAAGGTGGCACTGGTCGCGCATGCGGCCATGGTCACGGTGACGGCGGCAGCGCGGATCGCACGCCGTCGGGCGGAATTGCTGGTCACTTGATGTGTTCCCCTCCCGCGGCCGCAACGTCTGAGTTCGGAACTTCTCCATAGGAGCGGGGGGTTCCGCGCGGCGCGCGTCTCAAGTGACGACATTTGACCGGAGAGACGCGAGAAAAGACAGACCTTGACTTGAACCTTACAACTGCACTATGCGGTCAGGGAGTTCCGCTATCCGGACGTTCTGCAGCCATACGGGGCGAAGAACCCTTCCCGACCCCGGAACGCGTCCGTAGCGTCCCCTTTCTCCCCCCCTACGGGGCGTGAGAAATGACCCTGTGCGCCCCCTGTGCTCCGGCACCGTGTGTTAGGTCACGCTTACCGGGGGCTTGCCCCGGGCATCCCGTCATGGAGTCACTTGACGCGCGACGTTGGTTGAGCCGACTCCCCCTCCCCCTCACCGAGGACGGATATCGCCATGCCGCGTCCGACTGCCGCACAGCTCGCGTACGGATCCGCCACGGTCATCGTGTCGACGATCGCCATGCTGCTGCTCTCGCAGACGAGCACCGGGCTCGGAGTCGCGGTCGTCTCCGCCGCCGCGCTCGCCCTGGGCCTGCTCGTCGCCCTCACCGTGCCCGCCCCCAAGCGCCGCGGCCGCCACGCGGCGCGTACGGGTGCCGGCGCGCCGCCCGCGTCCACCGCGGGGGCGGCGCCGGGGACCGGGGCGCCCGAGCCGCGGACGGCTTCGGCCGAACACCCCGTCCACCACTGAGCCCCACCCTCGGCGGGCACGACGCGGCGCGGGCGGCCTCCCCGGAGGGAAGCCGCCCGCGCCTCGGGTGCGCCCGCGCGCCGTGACCGCCGGGGCCTCACGTCGCC
>NZ_MQUR01000004.1 GCF_001953875.1 Streptomyces amritsarensis | reverse complement strand
TGGTCGTCGGGATCCTCACCACCGTCCTCTTCCTCCGCACCAAGCAGCCCGGCAACTAAGGCAACTCCGCCTTGTGACAGACCTGCCGAGGCGGCGAACGTTGGCCCCAGGCACGGAGGGAAGGAACCACGATGGCAACACCCACCCACTCGGCCGCCGGACAGAGCCGTGCCCAGGTCCGCTGGGAGCACACGAGCATCCCCTCCCCGTCCGGCCCCGTCCCCGCCCGGGTGTACCGGCCGGCGGGGTCCGCACCGCAGGGCTGGCTGGTCTGGGCCCACGGCGGCAGCTGGCGCGCCGGCTCCGCCCGCGACTGGCACGGCCCCACCGCCGAACTCGCCCGGACCTCCGGCTTCGCCGTCGCCAGCATCGACTACCGGCTGGTCCCCGAGGTACGCCACCCGGCCATGGTCGAGGACGTACTGGCGGCGCTCGCCTGGGCTCGGGAACAGGCCCGGGAACAGGCTCGGGGACAGGCCGGGGGACGGGCCGGGGACCGCGCGAGGGGATCCGCGCCCGTCGCGGTCGGCGGAGACAGCGCGGGAGCCACTCTCGCCGCCTGCGCCGCCCTCGCCTGCCGCGACCGGGCCCTCCCGCTCGCCGCCCAGGTGCTCGCCTACCCCCCACTGGACCCCAACTGCACGGCGGCCTCGTACCACCGCTTCCCCGACATGTTCCCCACCGCGTCCTACCTCAGAGCGGCCTGGCAGGACTACCGGGACCCGGACCGGCCCGCCGCAGCCGACGGCACCCGCCTCCACAGCACCCCCTTCGAGGCGGCCGACCTGCGCGGCGTCGCACGAGCCGTCCTCGCCACCGGCGACCTCGACCCCGTCAGCGACGACGTACACCGCTACGCGCGCCTGCTGCACACGGCCGGAGTGGAGGTCACCCTGCGGGAGTTCGGACAGACCGGCCACGGGGCGTTCCTCCAGCCGGGCCCCGACACGAGCACCTCACCCGGGACGGCGTCCCTGCGCGGCTGGCTGGGCGTGGCCCTGCGCCTGCTCACCTCACCGGCCGCCCCCGGCGCCTGAGCCGCTCACCCGCCTCCCACCCGTACGCCGACCCACCACACATGGAGCCGACATGAGCCCCGACAGCCCCAACCTCGACGCCCTGCTGCGGCACTTCGCCGACCTCCGCGACGGCCACCACGGCGGCGCCGTCACCCGCCCGGACAAGGAGGAGCACTTCCGCACCGCAGCCCGGCTCCTCGACCCGTACGCCCGCCGGGCACTCACCGAACTCAACGACGAACTCCTCCTCGGACAGGGCGTGATCGACGCCAGCGGGGTCCGACGTGCCGACGACGGCAGCCTCTTCCACGCCTGGACCCTCTGGTGGGACGAGCAGTCGACCGCCGACATCCCGCCGGTGACCCTCTACGCCCACTACGGCGCGGGCTTCCACCACCCCCACCTGCGCGGCGCCACGGTCTCCGAATGGCCGCTCAACGTCTTCGACGAGCAGCAGGCCGCCGCCGAACTCCCCACGATGCGGGCCATCGCCGCCGCCGACCTGCACAACCTCGTCTTCGAACGGGACTTCAGGATCGTCCCCGCGACCGTGGCGGGCGCCACCGGCCTCCCCGCCCACCAGCACTGAAAGGCCGTCCGCCATGACGAAGCCGCGACTGTCCGTACTGGACCAGACCCCCGTCGGCGAGGACCACACCGCGGACCAGGCGCTGCGCGCCTCCGTGGACCTGGCCCGCGCCGCCGAGGACCTCGGGTACACCCGCTACTGGGCCGCCGAGCACCACGGCTCCCCGGGCTTCGCGAGCAGCGCCCCGGAGATCCTCGCGGGAGCCCTGCTCGCCCACACCTCGCGCATGCGGATCGGCACCGGCGGAGTGCTGCTGCCCCGCTACGACCCGGTCAAGGTCGCCGAGGTCTTCGGGGTCCTCGCCTCCCTCCACCCGGGCCGGGTCGACCTCGGCATCGGCCGGGCCGGCGGCCCCGCACGGGACTTCCCGCAGCGGCTCGCGGAACTGCGGACCCTGCTCGACGCGGGCGGCGTCGTACCGCACCCGCCGGTCCCGCCGCACCTGTGGCTGCTGGGCGCGGGACGCGAGTCGGCGCGGCTGGCCGGCCTGCTGGGCACCGAGTTCGCCTTCGGGCACTTCTTCTCCCCGACGGGCGGAGCGGAGGCGTTCGACGACTACCGCTCCCGGTTCCGCAGGACGACCGGCCGATCCGCGGGCGGCGCCCTCGCGGTACGCGTGGTCACCGCCGACAGCGCCGGCCGCGCCGAGGAACTGGCCCAGAGCCTGCTGCTGTGGCGCGCCCGCAAAGACCTCGGCCAGGACGCGCCGCTGCCGTCGTACGAGACCACGCGCCGCCACCGCTGGACGGGCCCCGAACTGGAGCGGGCCAAGGTGCACCGCACGGCCCTCGTCTCCGGGGCGCCGGAGCAGGTGCACGCCGTACTGACGGCGCTCGCCGCCACCCACGGCGTGGACGAGCTGATCGTCAACACCCTCACGGCCGACCCGTCCGACCGCCGGCGCTCCTACGAGCTGCTGGCCGAGGCCTTCGACCTGCCGAAAGCCGTCCGTGAAACGCCGGTACCGGCCGCCCGCTAAGCCGTTTCCCGCGGGACCTGCCCGCCCCGCCTGCCGGTCCGCGGCGCCCGTCCGGGGGCGGCGCGGAGGCGGCGCGGGTGGGGGCGGATGATCTACGGTGTGCCCCGGGCGCCGTCGCAGAGCGGCGCCGCGGACGAGGGGGAACGCCGATGGACCGGCACATCGCATTCGAGCACCTGCACAACTTCCGAGACCTGGGCGGCTACAGGACCGCCGACGGCGCCGTCGTCCGCCGGCGGACCCTGTACCGCGCCGACTCACTGGGCAAGCTGCGCGGCCCCGACCGGGACAGGTTCCTGGAGCTGGGCATCGGCACCGTGATCGACCTGCGCTACCCGTGGGAGATAGCGGCCAAGGGCCGGGTGCCCGAGGCGGAGCGGTTCCACTACGTCAACCTGAGCATCGAGCACCGGCCCTACGACCAGGCCGAGATCGACCCCGACATCGACCCGTGGCGCTACCTCGCCGACCGGTTCGCCGAGGTCGCCGAGGACGGCACGCAGGAGATCCGGCAGGTCCTGGAGACCATCGCCGAAGCACCTGGGCCCGCGGTCTTCCACTGCACCTCGGGCAAGGACCGGACCGGGCTGATCGCCGCGTTCGTCCTCACCGTGCTCGGTGTCCCCGAGGAGCAGATCCTCGCCGACTTCGCGCTCACCGAACTGGCCACCGAACGCCTCGCCGCGGACTGGCGGGCGGCCAACCCCGGCCGGGTCATGAAGTGGCCGAGCTACGGCCGCGCCCCCGCGGTCGTCATGGAGCTGGTGCTGGCCGACCTCGACGCCCGCCACGGCTCGGTGCACGGCTACCTCAAGGACCGCGTGGGGCTCTCGGACCGGACCGCGGAGCAACTGCGCGCCCGGCTGCTGACGTCCGCCGCCTGACACCCGGCCCGGTCGCGCGGACGCCCGTCCGGTGTGAACCGGCGTGCGCGCGGGGCGGCACCCGGCGACCCGAAGACGCTCTGGTGGCGCCGCCGCAGGATCCCTACCATCGAAGCAGGGGCGCGGGGGAGGGGGTGCGTTCATGGCGGCGCAGGTCGGGCGGCTCGAGCGCGTCGTGGCCTGGGTGCTGCGCAACGCCGACGTGGTGGTCGCCCTCTGCGTGGCGATGGCGGTCGGCTTCCTGGACATCTTCGGCGACGTCGTCAGCGACGACGTCTCCTCCGGCGCCACCCTCGTCGTCCTCGGGCTCCTCGCCACCGGCTCGATCGTGGAGCGGGTGCGCCGGCCGGCCAGCATCCACGAGGCGCTCAGCGGGACCCGGCAGGCACTGGAAGACCTCGCCATGGTCCGCTCCCTGTCCGGCAACGAGGTCGGCGAGGCCCTGCGCAAGGCCAGACAGCGCACCAACCTCTGGTACTTCAAAGGCGGTACGGGCACCTACCTCAGGGCGGTCACCCTGCCGCTGTGCGTGGCCGCGGCCAAGGAGCAGCGCTCCCAGCTCAACGTGAAGATCGACATCGTCAACCCGGCCGACGAGCGCGCCTGCGCCGCCTACGCCCGGTTCCGGCAGATGTTCGGCGGGCAGCGCCGCGGCGACGACGTGTGGACCACCGACCGGGTCCGCCGGGAGTCGTACGCGACCGTCCTCGCCGCCTGCTGGTACCAGCGGCAGCTGACCACCCTCGAGATCAGCGTGCACCTGTCGTCCGCCGTGCCCACCCTGCGCTTCGACCTCTCCGAGACCTGCCTCGTCATCACCCAGGACGACCAGTCCCGGGTGAACCTGCTGGTGGAGCGCGGACAACCGCTCTACGACTACTACGTCACCGAGTTGCACCAGAGCCGCGAGCAGGCCACCGCGCTCGATCTGCGGGTCGCGTCGCCCCTCGGCCAGGAACCCACCGTCGACGAGGTACGGACGCTCTTCGACGACCTGCGGCTCCCGCTGCCGCGCGTCTTCACCGACAGCGACATCGGCAGGATCATCGAGAAGGCCCTGCACGCGGAGGACCCCTACAGGAGGTGAGGCGCTCCGGCGCGTGCCATGGACGACGAGCTCGCAAGGACCCGTGTCTGCCTGGAGGCGATCGCCTCCGGACAGCGTCAGTTGCATGCGGTGCGCCATCCGCTCGGGTTCCTGTGCCTGCCGCTGCTGAGAGAGGGCCCGCGCGGAATCTGCGTACACCTCTTCGAGGCCGACAACCACGCCGAGCCGGACGCCTCCCCCCTGCACGCCCACAGCTGGGAACTGCGCAGCCGGGTGCTGTACGGACGGGTCGCCAACCTCCCCGTACGCACACGAGCGGTACGGGACGGCGAGGAGGGCGCGACCCACCGGGTGTTCGAGGTGCACAGCCACAGCGACGGCGTGGACGAGATCCGCCCCACCCCCCTGCTCGTGCGCAGCGAGCCCGGACCCGCCCACATCAGCTCCGGCGGCCAGACGTACACCCTGCCCGCGGGGGAGTTCCACGCCACCGCCCTGGAAGGCCCCGAACCGGCGGCCACCCTGGTGCACGGGCTGTCGGTCCCCGGCCGGCGCGACCTCTCGCTCGGCCCGCTCGACGGCCGGCCGCGCCGCACGACCCGCCGGCTGTGCGACAAGGCACAGACGGTGCGCAGCGTCCACACCGTCCTCAGGAGGATCGATGCCCAGCAACGGGCCTGACTTCGACCGGGAGCGGCGGGTCGCGGTCGCCGCGGCGGAGGAGGCGGGCGGTCTGCTGCGCAGACGCTTCGGGGCGGTGCACTGCCTGCGGACGAAGGACGAGTCCGGGGACGTGCAGGTCGACCTCGACCTCGCCGCCGAGAGCCTCGTGCTCGGCCGGATCAGGCGGCACTTCCCGGACGACCGGATCCTCTCCGAGGAGGCCGGGCTGCTCGACGCCGCGGGCGAGCGCACCTGGCTCGTCGACCCGCTGGACGGCAGCAACAACGTCGCGATCGGGCTGCCCGCCTACGCCGTCGGCATCGGGCTGTGCCTGGCCGGCGTACCGGTCCTGGGCGTGGTGCACGAGCCGGTCACCGGACAGACCTGGCACGCGGTCAGAGGGCACGGAGCCCACGGCGGCGAGGGGGTGCTGACGGGGCCCGCGCCCGGCCTGCCGAGCCCCGGACCCGTCGTCGCCTGGACCCAGGGGTACGCCGTCCGGCGCGGCGACGCGACGGCGGTCGCCCTGCGCGGTGCGCTGGAGCTCCACAGCCGGCGGGTCCTCCAGCTGTGGGCGCCCCTGCTCGGCTGGAGCCTGCTGGCGCGCGGCACCATCGACGCCTTCGTCGGCTACCGCGCCGAAGGCGTGGACCTGCCGACCGGGGCGCTGCTCGCGGCCGAGGCGGGGGTGGAGCTGCGCACCCTGTTCGGGGCGCCGTTCACCCCCGGTTTCGCCGGCGACGATTCCGGACGCAGCTTCGTCGCGGCGCGCGGCGAGACCCTGGCGTTCCTGCTCCGGGAGGTGGGCGCCGTCGCCTGAAGCCCGCGTCGGCCTCTCGGCCCCTCGGTCTCTCGGCCTCCCGGCGTCCTGCCGCCTCAGACGGTGGCGGCCAGGGCCAGCGTCGCCGACAGGGTGGCGGCCACCGAGAGGACGAGGCCCGTACCGAGGAAGCGGCGCAGGTCGATGCGGGTGCCGTGCCAGCGGCACCGCTCGAACCACAGCAGGGTGGCCAGCGACGCCCACGGTGTGATGACCGGGCCGACGTTGACGCCGATGAGCTGCGCCAGCAGCTGGTGGTGGTTGGCCTCGGGGATGGCGGCCTCGCCCGCCAGGTAGGCCGGCAGGTTGTTGAGCACGTTGGAGAAGCCCGCACCGACCGCGGCCGACCTCAGCATCCCGACGAGGTCGTTGTCCGAGCCCATCGCCGCGGCCAGGACGTCGTGCAGCCCGTGCGCGTTGACGGTCTCCACGACCAGGAACATGCCCGGCACCAGCACGAGCAGCCGCCACGGGACCAGGGACAGGCGCAGCGCCCCGCGGTCGCGGACCGCGAAGGCCGCCACCACCACCAGCGCGGCCGCCATCGACGCCGACCACAGGGGCACGTCCGCGACGAGCAGCGCCACCAGGAACCCGCCGCACGCCACCGCGCACACCCGGAACAGGACCCGGTCCTTGGGGCTCGGCGGCGCCGGGGGCGCGTAGCTGACCGCGCCGCGACGCCCCGGCCGCCAGTAGAAGCCCCACAGGCAGGCCATCGTCACGGCGATGGCGGCCAGCTGCGGCGCCCACATGGCGGCGGCCATCTCCGACGGGGCCAGCGCCACCCGGTCCGCGGCGAGCAGGTTCGTCAGGTTCGACACCGGCAGGAGCAGGCTCGCCGTGTTGGCCAGCCACACCGTCGTCATCGCCAGCGGTACGGCCGCGATGCCCACCCGGGTCGCCAGGGCCAGCATCACCGGGGTCAGCAGGACGGCCGTCGTGTCCAGGTTCAGGGTGATCGTCGTGACCGACGCGAAACCGACGCAGAGGAGGAAGAGCAGGGCGTAGTTGCCGCGGCCCACCCGTGCCACCCAGGTGGCGACCACGTCGAAGACCTCGGCCTTGCCGGTCAGCTCGGCGAGGACGATGACCGTCGCCAGGAACACCACCAGCGGTCCGATGCGCTCCAGGACGTCCCCCGCGGGCGCGCGCGGGAGCAGACCGGTGGCGACGCACAGCACCCCGAGGGCGAGCAGCCCGCCGGCCAGCCAGTCCAGTGGATGCAGACGCCTGAGGAGAGACACGGCGAACAGAGTCGCACACCGGCGCGCCCGGACGGCAGACGGGCCCGACCGGAACCGGACACCCCCGCCCCGCCCGAGCGGGCGGACCCTCACGCTCCGCGACCGGGCCTCGGCGGGAAGGGGTCGCGGCCGGAACCCCCGCCCTACCATGGGTCCATGATGACGGACGGGCAATTCGGGTCGCCGGAACGGGAGTTCGACTTCTTCATCAGCTACTCGCCGGCGGACGAGCCATGGGCCGCGTGGATCGCCTGGACCCTGGAGGAAGCCGGCTACCGCACCGTGGTGCAGGCCTGGGACTTCGTCCCGGGGACCAACTTCATAGACTTCATGGACCGCGGAGTCAGCGAGTCCGTCGCCGTGATCGCCGTCCTGTCGCGCCACTACGAACGCTCCACCTACGGACGCATGGAATGGCAGGCCGCGCTCCGGGCCTCCCCCGAGTCCCCCGAACGCCGTCTCCTGACCGTCCGCGTGGACGAGATGCCGATCGAGGGACTCCTCGCCACGATCACCTACGTCGACCTGGTGGGAGTCGCCGACACCGACACCGCCCGCTCCCTGCTGCTCACCCGGGTCGAGCAGGCCGTCGACGGGCACGCCCGCCCCGGCCGGCGGCCCGGATACCCCGGCAGCCGACCGGGCACGGCGTCGGGGACGGCGTCGGGCCCCGCGTCCGGCGGCGGCCCGGGCGGAGTCCGCCTCCCCGGGCAGGCCCACCCGGGCCGGCTCCGGCCGAGCGCGCTCGCCGGCCCCGGCTGGGCGGGCCGCCGCCGTCCGGCCCGGGCGCCCCTCTACCCGCGGGCATCCCCGACCGGTTCGGCCGGCGGCGGCCAGGACGCCGTGACCGTCCTGCACCTGGCCGGGCCCGACTTCGGGCGGGGCCGCGAGCCCGACTCGCTCAGCCGCCAGATCCGCGGCGACCTGATCATGCTCCGGGACGCGGGGGCCCCGTCCCCCGACCTGATGGTGGTCACCGGCGACCTCACCGCCTCCGGCAGCCCCCGCGAGTGCGACCAGGCCCTCAGCTTCCTCACCACCCTGCGCTCCCAGCTCGACCTGTCGCCCCAGCGGGTCATGGTCGTACCGGGCGCACAGGACGTGAACCAGGCCGCCTCCCAGGCCTACTTCCACACCTGCGAGGCCGACGAGGTGGCACCGCAGCCGCCGTACTGGCCCAAGTGGCGCCACTACACACGCCTGTTCCGCGGCCTCTACCAGGGCCTGGACACCGTCTTCGACAGCGACCAGCCCTGGACCCTCTTCCCCGTGCCCGAACTGAGCACGGTCGTCGCCGGATTCAACTCCTCCATCGCCTACAGCCACCGCCAGGAGGAGCAGTACGGCTACATCGGCCGCGACCAGGCCGCCTGGTTCGCCGAGGCCATGCGCCGCTACGAGGACGAGGGCTGGCTGCGCATCGGCGCGCTGCGCCACCCGCTCACCGACGGCCGCCGCCCCGGCGACGCCGTGGGCGGCCCCGGCGGACTGCGCGACGCCGACACCCTCGCCCGGCTCGCCGCCCCGCGGCTCCACCTGCTCCTCCACGGCCCCACCGGCGGCCCGCGGACCCTGTCCGCCGCCCCCGGACACAGCCGGCTCACCGGGCCCGCCGGCGGGCTGCCGCTCTTCGGCTCCGCCGCACCCGCCCGCTTCCAACTGCTCCGGATCACCGCGGACGCCGTCACCCGGTGGGACGACCGGATCACGTCCGAGGCCGAGCGGTTCCCCGGCGAGTGGCGCCACACCCGCCGCGTCTTCCCCGTCCCCGAACTGCCCCCCGTGATCGACGTCGAGCACGCCCAGGGCCGGGCCGCCCTCGACGACCCCGCCACCGCGCTCGCCGAGCGCGTCAAGGAGATCTGCCGGGTGCGCCGGCCCGGCGTACGGCTGCGCGACGTCCCGCGCCGCGCACCGCAGGACATGGTGCAGATCATGGCCACCTGGCAGGAGCAGGACGACGACGTCGTCCAGCAGCAGCGCATCGCCGTCCACCCCGGGACACCCACCGAGGAGGAGATCGACCGGTTCGTCGGCCAGGTGCACGCGACCGACTCCGGCTCCGAGGCCGTCCTCGTCCACGGCGGCGACGCCCCGCCCGGCGGGCTGCGCCGGCGGGCGGCCGGCCACGGCGTACGGGTCAGGGTGCGCAGCTTCCTCGAGTTCCAGGGCCTGCTCGACCTGCGCGGCTACGTCGCCGCGCAGACCGCCCGGCTCGGCGGCAGCGAACAGTACGCCCCCGGCCTGTACCTGCCCCAGCACTACCGCGACGCCGACCGCCCCGACGGGCAGGAGCACGACGGCCTCGTCGAGGAACTCCTGGAGCTGCTGGAATCCGACCACGGCCGCTTCGTCCTGCTCCTCGGCGACTTCGGCCACGGCAAGACCTTCGCCCTGCGCGAGCTGGCCCGCCGCATCCCCGAACAGCTCCCGCACCTGACGCCGCTGCTGATCCCGCTCAACACCCTCGACCGGGCGCACAGCCTCGAAGGCCTGGTCGCCGCCCACCTCGCCGGCCACGGCGTGGACACCATCGACCTGCGGGCCCTGCGCTACATGCTCGCCCAGGGCCGCGTCGTCCTGCTCTTCGACGGCTTCGACGAACTGGTCCACCGGGTCAGCTACGACCGGGCCGCCGACCACCTCCAGGTCCTCCTCGACGCAGCCGTCGACAACGCCAAGATCGTCGTCAGCAGCCGTACCCAGCACTTCAAGTCGCACGCCCAGGTCCTCACGGCGCTCGGCGAGCGCGTCGGACTGCTGCCGCAGCGCCGTGTCCTGTCCGTCGAGGGGTTCACCCCGGCGCAGATCCGCTCCTACCTCGTGCGCAGCTACGGCGACGAACACACCGCCGACCAGCGCTACCAGCTCCTGCGTAACATCCCCGACCTCCTGATGCTCTGCCGCAACCCGCGGCTGCTCTCCTTCGTCGCGGACCTCAGCCAGGACCAGCTGCGCGCCGTCGCCGGCGCCGGCCGCGCGCTGAGCCCGGCCCGGCTCTACGAGGACGTGTTCACCTCCTGGCTCGCCTACGAGGAGGCCCGCGGCCAGGGCGGGCCGGGAGCCCCGCCCGGGCTCACCGCCGACGAACTGTGGGCGGCCGTGACCGCGCTGGCCTGGCGGCTGTGGGAGAGCGGCCGCAGCGCCCTGCGCCTGGAGGAGCTCACCGAGACCGTCGCCGCCACCCTCAGCGAGCTCACCGAGTCGCCGCTCACCCCGTCCGAACGGGCCCAGGCGGTCGGCGCGGGCAGTCTGCTGGTCCGCAGCTCCGACGGCGTCTTCCAGTTCATCCACGGCTCCGTCGTCGAATGGCTCGTGGCGCGCGAAGCCGCCCACCAGCTGGGCCGCGGCCGCCACACCCTGCTCGTCGCCCGTCCGCTCAGCCAGCTCGCCGTCGAGTTCTTCTGCGACCTCGCCGACCACGAGCTGTGCGCCCGGTGGGTGCGCGAGGTCCTCGACTCGCCCGGCCGCGGGATCAGCGACGCCGCCCGCGCCAACGCCGTCCGGATCAGCGACCGGCTGCGGGTGCCCGCCAACGCCGACCTGCGGGGCGCCAGGCTGGCCGGCGAGGACCTCTCGCACCGCGACTTCTGCGGCGTCGACCTCTCCGACGCCGACCTCACCGACACCCGGCTGATCGGCGCCAACCTCTCCGGAGCCCTCCTGCGGGGCACCCAGCTGGCCGGCGCCCGGCTCGACCGCGCCGACCTCAGCGGGGCCGACCTGACCGGCGCGAACCTCAGCCGGGCCCGCCTGACCCGGGCCGACCTGCGGGGCGCCGTGCTCACCGGCAGCCGCTGGCACCGGGCCGCCCTCATCGACGTCCGCATGGACGACGCCGTGCGGGCCGCCCCCGAGCTCGGGACCGCCGCGATCGCCCCCGGGATGCCGGTGGACGCGGGCCTGCGGCCGTCGGCGGTCGGCGTCCCGTACGGCTTCGGCATGCGCACCGGCCGACTGCCCGAACCCATCGCCTACAGCAGCGACGGCGAACTCCTCGCGGTCGGCAGCGAGGACGGCTCGATCCTCGTCTGCGGCGCCGACGACGGCCGGGCGGTGCGCACCCTCCAGGGACACGAAGGACGCGTCTACGCGGTCAAGTTCCGGCCGGACGTGATCGCCACCGGCGGATCCGACGGCACCGTACGCCTCTGGGACCCGGTGACCGGAGCCTGCCGCCACATCCTGGAGATCCACCCGGACGGCGTGTGGCCGGTCTCCTTCGACGAGGCCGGCACGCTCCTGGCCACCGGCGACCGCGAAGGCCTCGTCACGGTCTGGGACGTGGCCACCGGCCGGCCCGTGCACCGGCTTCCCGGGCACACCGCGCCCGTATACACCGCCGTCCACAGCCGCGACGGCCATCTGCTCACCGGCGACGCGGCCGCCAGGGCACGGCTGTGGGACCTGGGCACCGGGACGTGCGTCCGGGAGATCGA
Source organism: Streptomyces amritsarensis (assembly GCF_001953875.1). Lineage (GTDB taxonomy): Bacteria > Actinomycetota > Actinomycetes > Streptomycetales > Streptomycetaceae > Streptomyces > Streptomyces amritsarensis. Next base: position 147,423 of record NZ_MQUR01000004.1, on the reverse strand, counting down.
CGGGCACCAAGGGGCCGTCTACCGCACCCGGTTCAGCCCCGACGGCACCCTCTTCGCCACCGCCGACCGGGGCGCGGGCGGCCGCGGCGGCACGGTGCGGATCTGGCGGACGTCCGACGCCCGGCTGCTGCACGAGTTCACCGGACACACCGGCCGCGTGTACGTCCTCGACTTCCACCCCGGGGGAAACCTCCTGGCCAGCGGCTGCACCGACGGCCAGGTACGGCTCTGGGACCCGGTCGTCGGCACCCCGGCGGGCGTCCTCGAACGGGGCACGGGCGCCGTCTACCAGGTGCTGTTCGGTGACGACGGCCGCCTCCTCGCCGCCTGCGACAGCAACGGCGCGGTCCGGCTCTGGACGGTCGCCGCAAGCCCCCACGGCCACACGATCACCCTCCACGCCCAGCAGCCCGCCGACCACCGCGGCACCGCCTGGGCGTGCGCCTTCCGCCCCGGCGACAGCCAACTGCTCACCGTCGGCAACGACGGCGGTGCGCAGATCTGGGACGCGGCCACCGGACAGGGCAAGCGCATCCTGCGCGGGCACGGCCGCCGGATCAGCGGCGTCGCCTTCAGCGCGGACGGCTCCCAGCTGGCGACCGCCGGCAACGACGGCGTCGTACGGCTCTGGGACACGCGCACCGGCCGGCGTACGCAGGAGCTCCGCGGCCGAGGCGACCGGCTGGTCTCCGCGGCCTTCAGCCCCGCCGAACCCGTCCTCGCCACCGCCAGCAACGACGGCGACATGTACCTGTGGGACCCGGTGGCCGGCCACTACCTGCGCGAGCTCGACGCCGAGACCGAGCACGTGTGGGCGGAGGCCTTCAACGCCGACGGCACCCTGCTCGCCACCGCCAACGACGACGACTCGGTCCGCGTCTGGTTCCGTCCCACCGGCTCACCGGTGGCGAACCTGGCCGGACACCGCGGCCGGGTCCGCTCCATCGCCTTCCGCTCCGACGGCGACATCCTGGCCACCGGCTGCGACGACAGCGTCGTACGGGTGTGGGAGGCGCACAGCGGCCGCCTGGTGGAGGAGCTGGGCGGCGGCGCCGGCCACGCGGACCGGGTGTACGGCGTCGCGTACGGCCAGGGCAGCGCATGGCTGGCGAGCGCGAGCTGGGACGGCAGCGCCATCGTCTGGCGGGACGGCGAGGCGCGCCTGCGCCTGCGCGGCCGCGGCGGACGGCTGTGGGCGGTGGCCGCCCATCCGCGCCGGCCGCTGCTGGCCGCGGCCGGCGACGACCGCGCCGTCGGCCTCTGGCACGCCGACACGGGCGAGCGGATCACCGACCTGGTGGGCCACACCGGACGGGTGCTCTGCCTGGCCTTCTCACCGGACGGCAGCCTCCTGGCGAGCGGGGCCGAGGACGGCACCGTACGGCTGTGGAGCATCCCGGCGGACGGGGAGCCGCCGTCGCTGCGCGCCACGCTGATGGGCATGACGGACGGCTGGGCGGCACTGACACCGGCCGGCGGCTACAAGTACGAGGGCGACGTGGCCGGAGAGTTCTGGCACGTGGTGGGGATGTCCCGGTTCGCGCCGGGGGAGCTCGACGCGTACCTGCCGGGCATCCACCGGCTGCCGCTCGACGGGGAACTCTGACGCGCCGCTCCGGCCGCGGTCGCCCGCGGCCGGAGCCCGGCTCCGCCTCTCGGACCGGGGCCGCCGCGGCGGTGGGCCCGGCCGGGCCTTGCGCCGCACCCCCGACACGACCGCCCACGGAGGACCGCGACCGCTTGCGCCCCCGGTCCGAGGGCGTCGCGGACAGGGCCATCCGGCGGACCCCCTGCATCCGTCCCGCCCACGACCGCGGAAGACATCAGAGAACCACCCCGGTCGACGGCGGAACGGAGCACCTCCATGACCGACACGCAAGGGCACCCGGCCCCCACCCCCGGCTCGCTGTGCCTGGTCACCGGTGCCACCGGCTACATCGGCGGCCGGCTCGTCCCCGAGCTGCTCAAAGCCGGACACCGCGTCCGGTGCCTCGCCCGCACCCCCGCGAAACTGCGCGACCACCCCTGGGCGGGGCAGGTGCAGACCGTCCGCGGCGACGTCACCGACGCCGCGTCGCTCGCCCCCGCCATGGAGGGCGTCGACGTCGCCTACTACCTCGTGCACGCCCTGGGCAGCGGGCGCGACTTCGAGGAGACCGACCGCCGTGCCGCGCGCACCTTCGCCGAGCAGGCCCGCGTCGCCGGCGTCCGCCGCATCGTCTACCTCGGCGGACTCACCCCGAGCGGGGTCCCCGGCCACGCCCTCTCGCCCCACCTGCGCTCACGCGCCGAGGTCGGGCGCATCCTCCTCGACTCCGGGGTCCCCACCACCGTGCTCCGCGCCGCCGTCATCATCGGCTCCGGCTCGGCGTCCTTCGAGATGCTCCGCTACCTCACCGAGCGGCTGCCCGTGATGGTCACCCCGAGCTGGGTGCGCACCCGCATCCAGCCCATCGCCGTCCGCGACGTGCTGCGCTACCTCGTCGGCAGTGCCGGGATGCCCGACGACGTCAGCCGCGCCTTCGACATCGGCGGCCCCGAGATCCTCACCTACCTCGACATGATGCGCCGCTACGCCGCGGTCGACGGGCTGGCCCCGCGCCTGATCTTCCCCGTGCCCGTCCTCACCCCGCGGCTGTCCAGCCACTGGGTCGGCCTGGTCACCCCCGTGCCCCGGTCCATCGCCCGCCCCCTCGCGGAGTCCCTCAAGTACGAGGTCGTCTGCGACGAGCACGACATCGCCGACTGGGTGCCCGATCCGCCCGGCACGCCCATCCCCTTCAACACGGCGCTCTCGCTCGCCCTCCAGAAGGTCCGCGACGCCCAGGTCGTCACCCGCTGGTCCTCCGCCTCCGTACCCGGCGCCCCCAGCGACCCGCTGCCCACCGACCCCCACTGGGCCGGCGGCAGCCTCTACACCGACGTCCGCGAACGCACCGTGGACGCCCCGCCCCAGGCGCTGTGGCGGGTCGTGGAGGGCATCGGCGGGGAGAACGGCTGGTACTCCTTCCCGCTCGCGTGGGCCGTCCGAGGCTGGCTCGACCGCCTCGTCGGCGGTGTCGGACTGCGCCGCGGCCGGCGCGACGCCACCCTCCTGCGGATCGGGGACTCCCTCGACTTCTGGCGGGTCGAGGAGATCGAACGGGGCCGGCTGCTCAGACTGCGCGCCGAGATGCGCCTGCCGGGCCTCGCCTGGCTGGAGATGTACGCCGAACTCGACGACGAGGGGCGCACACGGTACCGGCAGCGGGCGCTCTTCCACCCGCGCGGCCTGTCCGGCCACGCCTACTGGTGGAGCGTCTCGCCCTTCCACGCCCTCGTCTTCGGCGGCATGGCCCGCAACATCGCGCGCACGGCCGAGGCGGCGGCGGGATCGCCCGCGTCGGCGCGGCCGGCCGGGTCCGCCGCCGCGGCCGGCGGCCCCACCGCAGGAGCGCAGGCATGAACGTCTCCGTCGTCCTGTTCACCTCGGACCTGCGCGTCCACGACCATCCGCCGCTGCGCGCCGCGCTCGGCACCCGCGGCGAGACCGTGCCGCTCTTCGTGCGCGACCCGGCGGTGGACCACGCCGGTTTCGCCGCGCCGAACCGGCTCGCCTTCCTCGCCGACTGCCTCGCCGACCTCGACCAGGGACTGCGCCGGCGGGGCGGCCGGCTCGTCGTCCGCTCGGGCGACCCCGTCGACGAAGTGTGCGCCGTCGTACGGGAGGCCGACGCCGACGAGGTGCACATGGCCGCCGGGTGCAGCGCCTTCGCCCTGCGGCGCGAGCAGCGGCTGCGCCGGGCCCTGGAGGCCGACGGCCGACGCCTCTACGTCCACGACGCGGTCGTCACCGCCCTGCCGGCGGGCGCCGTGACACCGAGCGGCTCCGACCACTTCGCCGTGTTCACCCCGTACTTCAGACGCTGGTCCGGGGAGCGGCTGCGCCCGCCCCTCGCGGCCCCGCGCGTGGTCCGGGTCCCGCCCGGCATCCGGTCCGAGGGCCTCCCCGCACGGCCGGCCGCCGGCACCGTCTCGGCGGGCCTGGCCACCGGCGGCGAGGAGGCGGGCCGCAAGCGGCTCGCGTACTGGCTCGACCGGTACGCCGACGCCTACGAGGAGGGACACGACGACCTGGCTGCCGACGCCACCTCCCGCCTCTCCCCGTACTTCCACTTCGGTGCCCTCTCGGCGGCCGAGGCCGTGCACCGCGCCCGCGTCCGGGGCGGAGCCGGCGCGGAGGCCTTCGTACGGCAGCTCTGCTGGCGGGACTTCCACCACCAGCTCCTCGCCGCCCGCCCCGCGGTCGCCGGCGCCGACTACCGCACCCGGTCCGACCGCTGGCGCCGCGGCGCGCAGGCCGACGCGGACCTGCGGACCTGGCGGGAGGGCCGCACCGGCTATCCCGTCGTCGACGCCGCCATGCGCCAACTCGCCCACGAGGGCTGGATGCCCGGCCGCGGCCGGCTGCTCACCGCCTCGTTCCTGACCAAGACGCTCTACATCGACTGGCGCGCCGGGGCCCGCCACTTCCTGGACCTGCTGGTCGACGGGGACGTCGCCAACAACCAGCTCAACTGGCAGTGGATGGCCGGCACGGGCACCGACAGCCGCCCCAACCGGGTCCTCAACCCGGTCATCCAGGCCAAGCGGTACGACCCCCAGGGCGCGTACGTACGCCGGTGGGTGCCCGAGCTCGCCGCACTGCGGGGACCCGAGATCCACGAGCCGTGGAAGCTGGCCGGCCCCGACCGGGCCCGGTTCGACGGCTATCCCGATCCGCTGATCGCGCTCCCCGAGGGGCTGGCCCGCTTCCGCAGGGCCCGCGGTCAGGACTGATCCACGGCGGCGGGCCGTCCCGTACCCGTCCCCGCACCCGCCGCCGTGCCGCAGATCCCGCGCAGCAGGTCCAGTGCCTCCCGCAGCCCGCGGGGGCGCAGCGTGCCGGGCGCCAGGGGCTGACCGGCCCAGCCCGGGCCGGCCGGCAGCACCGCCGGCCGGGCGCGGGCGCCCTTGACGCCCCACGCCACCTCGGCGATGTGCCGGGCCAGGGGGTGGTTCGCGGTGGACCGGGCCTGGGACCACAGCACGACCGCGGCCGGGCCGGTCCGGCGTACGGCCTGGTCGAGGGCCTCGGGCGGCACGGCCGCCCCGAACATGAGGGTGGGCAGGCCGAGCCCGGCCAGCCCCGCCGCCAGCGCCTCCAGCGCGAGGGTGTGCTGCTCGCCGGGCACGCACGCGAGCAGGACCGCGGGTGCACCCGTCCGCGCCCCGGAGGGCGGGGGGCCGGCGGCGCGTCGCAGGGCGGTCGACACGTGCCAGGACAGCAGGTGTTCCACCTCGACGTACCGGTCGCCCGACGTCTCCCACTTGCGGCCGACGGCGTGCAGGGTCGGCGCGATCACCTCCTCCCAGGCGGTGACCAGGCCGTACTGGGCGATCACCGAACCCAGCACGTCGTCCACGGTCCGGGCGTCGAGGCGTACCGCGGCCCGCCCCAGCCCGCGGCACTCCTGCCGTACGGCGCCGAGCGGCAGGCCGTTTCCCGAACCGGGCCCGCGGGCCGGCCGGGGGAGGGGCTCCGGGGCGGCGGGCGGAGCGGGCGCGGCGGCCGGCGCGGGTCGAGCGGGTCGAGCGGGGGGCGTGGGTGCCGGGTCGGCGAGAGCGGCCCGGGCGGCCTCCGCGGGCGCGATCCCCGACGAGGTCAGCCGGCACATCTCGTGCAGGACGGCGATGTCCTCGGGGGTCCACCGGCGGTGCCGGCCGTCCTTGCGGGCTGCGGGGCCGATGCCGTAGCGCCGGTCCCAGGTGCGCAGGGTCGTGGGGGCGACCCCCAGCCGGCGGGCCACCGCCCCCGTGGTCAGGCCGTGTGATGAGGACTCCGTCATGGATCCATGATGCGACGCACAAACGATGCGAGTGGTGCGCAAGCGCGCACGGGCCGGAATCTGGAGGGGCCCCCGCCCCGGCGCACCACGGGGCGGGGCACCCGCCCGCAGACCGGCCGGTTCCGGTCCCGGCCCGAGGAGCAGCCGCCATGACCGCCCTGAGCGCCACCGCCCAGCCGTCCGCCGAGACCGCGGACCGCCTCCTCGACCACGAGGTCGCCGAGGGCTTCGTGCGCGGCGACGAGCAGTGCCTGACCGCCGCGTACCGCCGCTGGGGCGGCCTGGTCCAGGCCCTCGCGGCCCGCACCCTCGGGGATCCCCGCGAGGCCGAGGACGTCAGCCAGCAGGTCTTCCTGGCCGCGTGGCGCGGCCGGGCCGGCTACCGGCCCGAGCGCGGCGCCTTCCCCGGCTGGCTCATCGGCATCACCCGGCGGAAGATCGCCGACGCGCTCACGGAGCGCACCCGGCGCCTCGACCTGGTCACCGCCGCCGGCGCCGCCCTGCCCCGGCCGGACGAGCCCGCGGAGGGGCCCGAAGCGGTCCTGGACCGGCTGATCGTCACCGGCGAGCTGGCGCGGCTGCCCCGCCCGCAGCGGGAGGTGCTGGCCATGGCCTTCTACGGGGACCTCACCCAGACGCAGATCGCCGAGCGCACGGGCATGCCGCTCGGCACCGTCAAGAGCCACACCCGGCGCGGCCTGCACCGGATGCGCCACCGCTTCGCCGCCGGGGCGTCCGCTGCCGACCCGGCCGTGACGGGGTGGGCGTGAGCCGTGCCGGGGGTGCGAAGATGACGGCGATGCGTACGGCGGAGGGAGCAGCGGTGGCGGAGGCGGACGACCGGGTGCCCGGCCCGGCGCCGGCCCGGGTGGACGGGCGGACCGAGCGCGGACGCCGCACCCGGGACAAGATCGTGGAGGCCCTGCTCGCCCTGCTCGACGAGGGCGTGGTGGAGTTCCCCGCCGAGCGCGTCGCCGAGCGCGCGGGCGTCTCCCGCCGGCTGGTCTTCCACCACTTCGCCGACATGTCCGAGCTGGTGGACCTCGCCATCACCCGGCGGTTGGAGCAACTGGCGGACCAGATAAGGCCGTTGCCCCAGACCGGGCCCCGCAGGGTCCGGGTGGCGGCGCTCGCCGAGCAGCGGGCGCGGATCCTGGAGTGGATCACTCCGGCGCGGCTGACGCTGATGCGGATCGACCATCCCTCGCCGCGCATCCAGCAGGTCACGGACGAGGCGTTCGCGGACGCCCGGCGCCGTGTCGCCGACATCTTCGCGGAGGAGCTCGGCCGCCTCGACGAGAGCCGGGCGGCCGAACTCCTCGACGGCCTGGACGCCGTCACCACGTGGGGGGCCTGGAACCACTGGCGCTCCACCGGCAAGAGCCCGCAGGAGGCGCGCGCGGCGATGGAGGCCACCGTGCTGAACCTGCTCGCGGCGGGCGACCACCCCCGCACCTGAGGCGCCGGGTCGGAGGGCTCTCAGGCCGGGGTGACGTCCTCGGCCCGCGCGGTGACCGTCACGCCGTCCGCGCCCACCGACACGCCCGAGGGCCGTAGGCCGAGGGGCAGTTCGGGCAGGGTCAGGGCCTGCCGGGCGAGGGCCTGCGCGATGAGCGGGCTGTTCGGATCCATGGCCCGGCCGGCCACCGAGGCGGCCGTCGGCCGCAGGGAGACGACCCCGTCGTGGAGTTCGACCCCCGCGGTCAGGACCACGGGCGCGCCCAGCACGCTGCGCCGGATGAGCAGTTGGCCGTCGCCGGCGTCGGAGACCCGGGTGTCGCCGTCCGGTCCGCCGCCCAGCGAGGAGTACGGGGCGGTGAAGCGGGCCGACGCCGAGTCGGCCCGGTAGCCGTCGGCCTCACGGGAGACGTTGTCGAGGGTGACGTCGGCCTTGACCGGGCTGCCGCGGTCGGTCTTCGCGTCGGCCCGCACCCGTACCTCGGGGTAGGTCTCGCGGGCGGCCTGGAGGAGGAACGGCAGCCCCTCGATGGAGACGTCCGGGCGCCCCGCGAGGTTCGTCTGCCGCAGGGCGATCCGGTCCGCGAGCCGTTCCTCGGCCAGGCCGCGCGCGACGGAGTCGGTGACGGGCAGGGCGAGCAGGGTCGCGCCGGCCAGGGCGGCCGCGATCAGGGCGCGGCGCCGCCGGGGGCGGGCCGGGCGGGCCGCGGACCCCGCCGGGCGGCGGCCCCCGGCGCTGACGGGGCGGGGGGTGGTGCGGGGGAGCATGCGGAACCTCACCGGATGGGAAGGGGGTCGGTGGCGCCGGCCCGGCCGGCCTCGGGCGCGGGGCGGGCCTCGGGCCCGGGGGCCGGCAGGGTGTGGGAGCTGCCCTCGATGTCGAGCTCGGGCAGGATCCGGTCGAGGCGGCGGGGCAGCCACCAGCCGCGGTCCCCGAGCAGGGCCATGGTGGCGGGGACCAGCAGGCCCCGTACGACGGTGACGTCGAGGGCGACGGCCGCGGCGAGCCCGGTGCCGAACATCTTCACCACGGGGTCGTCCGAGAGCAGGTAGGCGAGGAAGACGCTCACCATGATGAGTGCGGCGGAGGTGATGATCCGGCCGGTCGAGGCGAGACCCGCGACCACCGCCTGCCGGCTGTCGCCGCTCGCCAGCCACTTCTCGCGCACCGAGGTCAGGAGGAACACCTCGTAGTCCATGGAGAGCCCGAACAGCACGGCGAACATCAGCAGCGGCACGTAGCCGGGGACGGGCACCGGTCCTTCCAGCCCGATGAGGCGGGCGCCCCAGCCCCACTGGAACACCGCGGTGAGCACGCCGTACGCGGCGGCAACGGACAGCAGGTTCAGCACGGCGGCCTTCACCGCGAGGAGCGGTGAGCGGAAGGCCGCCAGGAGCAGCAGTCCGGCCACGAGCACCACGGCCCCGATCACGGCGGGCAGCCGGGCCGCGAGGCGGTCGTTGAGGTCGGTGACGGCGGCCGCGGCTCCGCCGACGTGGGCGCTGCCCGCGCCGCCGGCGGTGGCCGCGGGCAGGGTGTCCGCGCGCAGGGTGTCGACGAGCCGGGCCGTCGCGGGGTCGCCGGGGGCGGTGGCGGGCGTCACCTGCCAGCGGACGGTGCGGCCGTCGGGGGTGAGCTGGGCCGGGCCCACCGAGGCCACACCGGGGGTGGCGGCCAGGGCGGTGGAGACCGTGGCGACGCGGGCGTCCTCGGGGCCGGCGGCGGGCGCCGCCAGGGTGTCGGTCACCTGGAGGGGGCCGTTGACGCCGGGCCCGAAGGCGTCCGAGAGCTGCTCGTAGGCGGTGCGGCCGGCCGAGCCGACGGGCTTGTCGCCGGCGTCGAGCTGCCCGAAGGTCAGCTGGGTGGCGGGGGCGGCGAGCAGCAGGAGCAGGGCGAGGCCGGCCAGGAGGTGGCGCCAGGGGCGGGCCGTGACACGCTCGGCGATCCGCTGCCAGCCGCGGCCCGCGGGGGCGGCCGGGTCCGTCCCCGCCCCGGCGGCGCCCTCCTCCCGGGCGGCGCCGAGGAACCGGGCCAGCAGGCCGAGCAGGGCGGGCAGCAGGGTCAGGGTCGCTGCCACCGCGACGAGCACGGCGATCGCGGGCGCCAGTGCCAGGGCGCGCAGCAGCGGCAGTCCGCCCAGGGCGAGCCCGGCCAGCGCCGCGATCACGGCGCATCCGGCGAAGGCGGAGGCCTTCCCGGCGGTGGCCGTGGCCAGGGCGGCGGCCTCGGCGGCCGGCACGCCCCGGCCGCGGAACTCCCGGAACCGGGTGAGGCAGAACAGCGTGTAGTCGATCCCCACGCCGAGGCCGATCATCGCGGCGATGGTGGTGCCGGAGGACGGCATGTCCATGAGGTGTCCGGCCAGGCCGACGGCGGCCAGCGAGGCGATCAGCCCGGTGACGCCGATGACCAGGGGCAGCCCGGCGGCGGCCGCCTTCCGGAAGCCGATGAAGAGGATCACCGCGGCTGCCCCGAGCCCGATGAGCTCGCTGTGCCCGGTGTCCGGCCGGTCCACGGCGGCCGCCAGGTCGCCGCCCGGGGTGACCTCGATACCGGCAGCCTCGGCGGGCCCGGCGGCGTCGGTGATCCGCTCCGTCAGTTCGGGGCCGATGTCGCGGCCGGCGACATCGAGGCCGACGGTCAGGTAGGCCGTGTGGCCGTCCCGGCTCATCGCGGCGGCGCCGGCCGCCTCGTACGGCGAGGTGACGCTCACGACGTGCGGCACCTGGGCGATGGCCCGGGCGCTGCGCTCGACGGCGTCCCGGGCGCTCCCGCCGGTCAGGGCCGGGCCGTCGGGCCCGGTGTGCAGGACGAGCGGCTGGTTGCCGGAGGCGGGGCCGGGGAAGGCCGCCGCCGCCGTGTCCAGGGCCGCCTGGCTGTCACTGCCCGGGATGGCGACCGCCTCGCTGGTCACGCGTCCGTAGGCCATGACGGCGCCGCCGAGCACGAGGAGCAGCACGAGCCAGGCCCCGATCACCCGTCTCGGCCGCCGGGCGCACCAGCGCCCCATCGTCAGGAACATCCGGGCCCTCCATGATCCGATGACAACATATTGCACTCACTGTGCAGCTTTACGCTTGCACTTGAAGTGCAAGAATGTCAATCGGGGGCGAACGGGAGCCCGGCCCCCGCGCCGGCCCCGCGGGCGGTGAAATCGGCCTCGGCCGGGCACCGGCCGTCCGGGACGTGCCTTTCTGACATGCACCCGCTGGGGCAAAATGCCTGGTGTCACCGGCAATTGCGGGCTTCGCGGCACATCCGTCCCCCACGGCACACCCCCTGGGGCCGTCGCGCCGCCCACGGTTTGGGGAAGGGAGTGGTCCTGGCGTTGCAGTCCTTACCGTTACGCCGCATCCGAGCACTGCGCGCAACGACCTCCGTGCGGTCGGGGACGCACCGGGCCCAGTCCTTCCTGATCGTGGCCACCCTGCTCTACCGGGGCAGCCACCTCACGGTCGCCGTCATGGCCGTCGCCCACCGCCCGTGGCACCTCCCGCTGCAACACCTCGGCCTCGCCGCGGCCCTGGGCATGAGCGCACTGGTCTACGGAACGGCCCTGCGCCGCGGCTGGTTCGACCCGCGGCACATCTGGGCCGACGTCGTCGTCACCGGATGCGTCCTGCCCCTGGCCCTGTGCGCCTGGGGAGGCGTACGCGAACCCCCCACCATCGCCTGGGCGATGCTGCTCGGCGGCTCGGCGAGCGCCACCGCGGCCATCGCCCTCGACCGCCTCCACGCCCTCGCCGTCGTGGCGCTCCTCGTCGTGACCCACCTCATCGGCTACCAGGCCGTCGACGCGACCCCCGCCGTCATCGTCGGACACCTCAACTCCCTGGTGTCGTCCGCCGTGATGACCTACGCCTTCCGCTGGTACCTGCTCCGCCAAGGCCGCCTCCTCGACGAGGCCAACGCCCGCGCGCTCGAAGCCGAAGCACACAAGGCGCGCTACGCCGAACGCCTCGAACACCACCGCGCCCTGCACGACACCGTCCTCGCCACCCTGACCACCCTGGCCGCCGGCGCCGTCGACGCCAACGCCCCCGAGGTACGGCAGCGGTGCGCCCGCGAGGCCGCCTACCTGCGCCGCCTGATCCAGCAGACCGCCGACGAGGTCCCCCACCGGGAGATCGGCGCCGCCCTGGAAGAGGCCGTCGGATCCGTGGAGAGCCTCGGACTGCGCGTCACCGCCCAGTACCACGCACTGCCCGCGGTACCGCCCGAAGTCGCCGCCGCCCTGGGCCACGCCGTACGCGAAGCCCTCAACAACGTACGCAGGCACGCCGGCACCGGCCACGCCTACCTCACCGCCACCGGCGACCCGGACGGAAGCGGCGGCGCCGTCGTCACCGTGGTCGACCGGGGCCCCGGATTCGATCCGGCCCGGTGCGAGCCGGGCCTCGGCCTGCGCGGCTCGGTCCACGGCCGGATGACCGAGGCCGGCGGCCGCGCCACCGTGGACACGGCCCCCGGCGAGGGAGTACGCGTGGAGCTGAGATGGCCCGCGTGATCACGGTCGCGGTGGTCGACGACGACCGGATGCTCCGCGACGGACTGCGGGCCTGGCTCGGCGACGTACCGGACCTGCGGCTCGTCGCGACCGCCGCCACCGTCGGCGAACTCCTCGCGGACCCGTCCCCCCACCGCCCCGACGGCCCCCACGGCACGGCCCCGCCGCAGGCCGACGTCGTCCTCCTCGACCTCGTCCTGCGGGACGGCTCGGACCCCTCGGACAACATCCGCAGGGTGCTGCGCACCGGCAGCCGCGTCCTCATGATCAGCACCGTGCCGGACCGCTCCAGGATCATCGAGGCCATCCGGGCCGGCGCCGACGGATACCTGACCAAGGACCACGACCTGCCGACCCTGGTCGCCGCCGTCAAGGACCTCGCCGAAGGCCGGGGCGCCCACTCCACCGAACTCGCCTTCGCCTGCGCCTACGACGACAGCCCCGCCCGCCCCCGGCTCTCGCCCCGGGAACGCCAGATCCTGCTGGACTACGCCTCCGGCATGACCCTGAAGTCCGCGGCCCGGCGCGCGGGCATCACCGTCCACACGGCCAAGGACTACCTGGACCGCGTCAAGGCCAAGTACCAGCAGGCCGGCCGCCCCACCTACACCAAACTCGACCTTGCCCTGCGGGTACGGGAGGACAGCCTCGACGGGGGCTGACCCCCGCGCAAGCCCCCCAAACGGACGGCTACAGGGGCCCGCCCCACCCCCCGTACCGTCGACCCGGCGGCGCCCCGGACGGGCCGCCGGGAAGGGGACGATCCGGTGACCGCACTCCGGTCGGCACGGCCGACACGGCCTGCCGAAGACCGCACCGCCAGCGACCGCGGCCCGCACCAGGAGCGGGCGCCGATGATCGGACGCACGGCCGAGACGGAGCGGATCGCGGCCGCGCTGGCCGCCGCCCGGTCCGGGCGGGGCGGAGCCCTCTTCGTCACCGGCGAACCCGGCATCGGCAAGACCCGGCTCGCCACCGCCGCCCTTGATGCGGCCGCCTTGGCGGACATGGTCGCCGTACGCGGGCGGGCCAGCACCGTCGGCCCGCCCGTCCCCTACCGGCCGCTCGTCGAGGCGCTGCTCCTGCTCGCCCGCGCCGGCCTGCTGCCCGACCCGGAGGAACTGGGCGCCTACGGCCCCGTCATGGCCCGCCTGCTGGGACACACCCCCGATACCGGCGGGCGCGCCGCCCCCCACCTCGCGGTCGCCGAGACGATGCTGCGCCTGCTCGCCGCCGTCGGCCGGCAGCGGGGCTGCCTGCTCGTCCTCGACGACCTGCACGACGCCGACGCCGACACCCTGGCCGTCGTCGAGTACCTCCTCGACCACATCGGGCAACAGCCCGCCCTGCTCCTGCTCGTCGCGGGCCGCACTCCCCGAGCCGCCACCGAACTGGCCCTGCACGCCCGCCGGCGCGAAGCGGCGGAGATCCTCGACCTGAACCCCCTCACCCACGCCGAGGTGCGCCTCCTCGTCGCGGCCGAGCTGGGCACGGCACCGGTGGACGTCTGCCCCGGCCTCCTCCACCGCGCGGTGACCGGCAGCGCCGGCATCCCGTTCGTCGCCAAGGAACTCGCGCACGACCACGCCGCCCGCCCCGCCCACCGCGGACGGCCCGCCCCGTCCGTCCCCGCCCCCGTCGCCGACGACGTCAGGCGCCGCACCGAAGCGCTCGGACCCCTCGGCACCCGGTTCCTGGGCACGGCGGCCCTCTTCGGCCGCCGCTTCCCCCTGCCCGTCCTGGAGCACGCACTCGGCGCCGACCACACGGCCCTGTCCCAGGTGCTGCGCGCCGCCCTCGCCTCGTGCCTGATCACACCGGACGGGCCGGGCACCCAGTGGTACGCCTTCCGCCACCCACTGGTGGGCGAGGCACTCCTCGAAGACCTCGGACCGGTCGAACGGGCCCGGCACGCACGGTGCGCGGCGCGCGCACTCGCCCACCTCCACCCCGGACTGCCCGGAGCCTGGCGCGCACACGCAGCCCGCCTCCACGAGCACGCCGGCGAAGCACACGAGGCCGTCCGCCTGTACTGCGAAGCAGCACAGCGGACGCTGGACGAGGCGGCCCCGGACCGGCCCCTGGACCGCACCCTCGACCTGCTCACCCGGGCCCGCGCCCTCCTCGAACCCGGCACCGCGCCCGAACCGCACGCCACGGTGCTGGAACTGCTGCTGGACACCGCCGCCCGCTCGGGCCGCCTCGACCCGCTACCCGACCCGCCCACCCTCGACCACGACATCCCCGCCGCGCGACGCGCCGGCATCCACGCCCGGCTCGGCCGCATCTCCACCCTCACCGGCCGCCCCGCCGACGCCCTGCGCCACCTCGACACCGCCCGCTCGCTGCTCCCCGGCCACCACCCCGCGGACGCCCACACCGCCCTCGTGGACCTCGCCGCCGCCCACGCCGAACTGGGCAGGCCCGCCCCCGACCGGCTGCACACCGCCGCCCGGCTCGCCCGCCGCGCACTCGACGCCGCCCTCGGCGCCGACCGGCCCGACACGGCGTGCGCAGCCCTGCTGCTGCTCGGACAACTCGCCCTACCCGAGGACGAGTCCGCGGCGACGGCCCACTTCAAGCGGGCCCGCGCGATCGCCCTCGCCCACCGGCTCCCCGTACCGCGCACAGCGGCCGAGGTGCAGCTGGCCATCACCGCCGCGGGCCACGACGCGCAGCCGACCCGCCTGGAGCAGGCCCGGCAGGACGCCCACCGCCGAGGCCTGCTGCCGCCGGCGCACGAGGCGGGCTTCGCCCTCGCCATGGAGCGGATCCGGCGCTGCGCCTTCGACGAGGCCCGCGACGGGATCATCGAGGGGGCCGCCGAGGCGTCCGAACGCGGACTGGGCCGCTCCCTCGCCATGCTCCGACTCGCCGACGCCGTACGGTACGCCCACCAGGGACGCCGCGCGGAGATGAGCGGGGCGCTGGAACGCCTGGAGCCGCTCCTCGACGCCGCGCCCGGCCTGCGCGCCATGGCGTACGGATCGGCCCGGGCCTTCTGCTCCCTGCTGGAGGAACGGCACGACGCCGCGGGAGCGGAGTTCGCGCAGGCGCTCGCCCACGACACCGACAACCCGGCCACCGCGGACTTCGGCCGGCACGGCATCGTCGTGCTGCTCGGCGTACTGGCCGGACGCCTCGGCCGCCGGCACTGCCCCGTCCCCCCGCACGCGGGCGCCGCCGGGACCCGCTGGAACCGCCAGTTCGCGGGCCTCGCCCACGCCGTGCTGCTCGGCCGCGAGGGGCACCGCGACCAGGCGGCGGCCGCCGCGGCCGAGGCGCTCGCAGCGGCCGGCCCGTACCCCCTGGCCCGCCGCCTGGGCATGCGCCTGGTGGCCCGGCCCGCGTACGAGGACGGCTGGGGCGAGCCCGTCGAGTGGCTGCGCGAGGCCGAGGAGTACTTCCACGGCGCCGGCCTCCACCCGGTCGCGGCCGCCGGCCGGGCCCTGCTGCGCGGAATGGGCGCGTCCGTCCGGCAACGGCGCACCGGCACCGAACAGGTACCGCCCGACCTGCGCAGGTCCGGCATCACCGTCCGCGAGTTCGAGGTGGCCCGGCTGGTCGCCCAACGGATCAGCAACAAGGACATCGCCGGCCGGCTGCACATCTCCCCGCGCACCGTCGAGAAGCACGTGGCGAACGTCCTCCACAAGACCGGCCACCCGAACCGCCGCGCCTTCGCCACCGCCTCCCGCGACCTCCTGCCGACGGGCGGCGGACGGCCCGCCGGTCAGGGCAGCCCGACCTCGTCCAGCAGGAAGTCGGCCGTGCCGCCGGAGCCGGCGCGGTGGAGCACCCGCAGCACACCCGCCGAGCCGGTCAGGTAGTCGGTGGAACAGCGCAGCAGGCCCTCACCTGGCACCCCCAGCAGGGGCCGGCCGTCGGCGTCGCGCAGACCGAAGCGTTCGGGGGGCTCGAAGAGGAAGACCCGCCGGACGAAGTCGAGCTGCCGCAGCGCCGTGCCGCGGTAGGCCGGATCGCCGGTGAACTGCGCCGCGTCCAGCAGCGCGTCGGCGATCCCGCACATTCCCCTCGCGTACCCCGGCTGCGCCGAGTGGCGCAGGTCCAGGCCCCGCAGGACGCCGCGGGCCGCGGCCAGGTCCCCGTAGCGCAGCAGCACCTTCGCCACGCCCGCCGAACCCGTCTCCACGGACGGATCCGTGCCCCCCTCCTCGCCGTCGGCCGCGGCGCGGGCCGTCTCCCAGGCGAGCGCCTCCCGCCCGAGCGCCAGGTGCCGCTCCTCACCCGAGACCTGGTGCATCCGCAGCAGGAACAGCGCGACGCCCGCCTGCCCGGAGCCCAGCCCGGTCAGCGGGCCCCGCACGCCGGACCCGGACAGCCAGGAGGCCCAGCCCTCCTCGCGCTGCGCGGTGTCGTGCAGCGCACCGGCGCAGTGCCGCGCCGCGGCGAGGTGGCGCGGGTCGCGGCTGCGCAGGAAGAAGTGCAGGTTCGTCATGCCCACCCCGGCGAGGCCGTGGTGGAAGGTGGGGTCGCCCCTCTCCACCACGCGCCGGTTGGCCTGGTCGAGCAGTTCCGCGGCCGCCGCGGCGAGCCCGAGCGAGTCGGCCGCCCACGCGATGCCCGCCAGGCCGTTCATGAGGCCGTCCGGATACCGCGCCGGGTCGATCCCCGCCAGCTCGGCGCGCAGCCAGTCGCGCCAGACGGGCCGGACGGGCACGCCGCAGGAGTGCAGCGCCCACAGGACGCCGCTCGCACCGGATCCGAGCCCGAGCGGGTTCGTGACGTGCGCGAACGGGTCCACGGGGAAGAGGGTGTCCCGTCCGGTGTCGGCGGCCGCCTCGATGAACGCGGCCACCGCGGCCACCGCGGCCTGCGCCCCGCCCGGCTCCCGCCGCTCCTCGGCGGCCGGGCGCGGCGGAGTCGTCCCGACCCGGCCGAGCGGCGCCGCCTCGTCCTCCAGCACGTCGAGGAGGCCGACGAGGCCGATCCGGCCCCGGGCCAGGTCCACGAGCAGCCGGTGGACCCGTTCCGGCCAGCCCAGATCCTCCACGATGAAGATCCGGTACAGGTCCAGGAGGTCCTCGCGCAGGTACGACATGCCCGTGACCGGGAGGATGAGGTCCGCCATCACCCGGGCCAGGGCGTAGCGGTCCCCGGCCTCGGTCGCGCCGCCGCGCGCGGAGCCGCTCCCGGAGGCGCTCCCGTCTCCGGTCCCGGTCCCGGTCAGCCGACAGGACTCCAGGCCGACGATGCTCACCTCGAAGCTCTCGGGGTCGACGAGGACGTCCGAGGCGGTGAAGCCGCCGAGGAGCACGCCGCGGTCGTGCGCGGCGCGGACGGCGCGCGCCAGCCCGCGCAGGACGGTGAGGAAGATCCGCAGGTACGCCCGCGACCGGTCGGCGTCGAAGCCCGCACGCACGAGCGGGTGGTGTGCGGCCGGCAGCCGGTCCAGGGCGGTGCCCTCGACGAACTCCACGGCGATGTAGTGGTGTTCGCCGTGCTGGAACTTCGCGACGGGAGCCGGGTAGGAGCCTGCGGCGGCCAGCAGGTTGAGGAACATCCACTCGCGGCCGAGGAGGTCCGCCGCCTCGTGGCGGGCCTCCTTGAGCAGCACCTTGCGGTCGTCGTGCGCGGTGTCCTCGGCGGTGTGGACATCGCCGTCGCGGGAGGACCGGATCGTGTCGGTCACCCGGAAGCGGCCCCCGAGCAGGCCGTCCCCCGGGTCCTCGTCGGCCGGCTTCCAGTCGTCGAAGGGCCAGGGCGCCCAGTCGGGTGCGGGCGGCAGCCGGCGCCCGAGGACGTCGACGGTGCGGGCGTCGTGGAACGGGCCGTAGCGCAGGTACAGGGCCTTGCTGTCCCGGTAGCGCACGTCCGACGGGACGCACGGGCCCTCCACGCCGTCCAGGAGGCGGGCCAGGCCGGCCAGGCAGCTTTTGAAATCCTCCACGTCGTGCGGGTAGACGGTGGCCAGCGGCCCGCCCTGCATCGCGAAGACGGTGGGATCGAGGGCGATCTCGAAGTCGGTGCCGCGGGCCGTCAGGTGCCCGGCCACCGAGGCGGCGATCTCGCGCACCTGCCGGTGGCCCACCGAGATGTGGATCTTCCAGCCCTGTTCCGGCGGGGCCGGGTCGTGCCGGTGGCTCCACCGGATGCCGCGGCGGACGAACCGTGCGCGGGTCGCCGCGTCGAATCCGGCGAGGAAGTGGTCGGCGTCCGGCTCGTGGAAGGCGTCGAGAGGGTCAAAGAACAGCGTGTCGTTCCACGTGAACAGGGGGCGGTGGACCCATCGTTCGTTGCGCATCTGAGCTGTCAGCCTCTGTGATCGTCCGCGGGGCCGCCGCCGGCAGCGGCCGTGGGAGCGACGGGATCCGGGCGGGGGCACGGGGGAGTGCCCCCGTCCGGATCCGTCGGGTCAGTTCGGGTATCCCGGGCCGCGCCGCGTCCTGCGGGCCTCCGTGTTCTGGGGCTTGAGTACGCTCACCCGGTTCACCTCCTCGAAGGGTCGAATGCGCGGGATGCGCGGCTGGAGTCGGACTGGCGCCGGCCGATCGGCACCCCCGACTCAACGCCATCCGCGCCCGCCCCGCATGGGCGCCGGCCGCCCGTCTTCCGCACCCGCACCACCCATCGCCCCGCCGTCCCGCCGCCGCCCGAATGGTGGTGGTCCGCCCCCTCGCGAGACTGCCTGTGACGTGGTAGGGGAGGCATCCCGGGGTGATCCGTCGGGCGTCCGGGGGGACCACTGGATAGAATTCCTGCTGAGGAAGGGGGCGCCTGATGGGCGCGGACCTGAGCCAGTACACGGGCCGGCCCTCCGGGCTGGTCGGGAAGCAGATCGCCGGTTACAAGGTCGAGCGCATGATCGGCCGGGGCGGCATGGCCGTCGTCTACTGCGCCAAGGACCTGCGCCTGGACCGCACGGTCGCGATCAAGCTGATCGCCCCCGAACGGGCCCGCGACGACACCTTCCGGCGCCGCTTCACCCACGAGTCGAGGGTGGCCGCCTCCATCGAGCACCCGCACATCGTGCCGATCTTCGAAGCCGGCGAGACCGACGGCGTCCTCTACATCGCCATGCGGTACGTGCCCGGGTTGGACCTGCGGGGACTGCTGGACCGGGAGGGCCCGCTGCCTGTCACGACCGCCCTGCGGATCGCCGCCCAGGTCGCGTCCGCCCTGGACGCCGCCCACGACCACGAACTGGTCCACCGCGACGTCAAACCCGGGAACATCCTGGTCGCCGCCGGACCCGACCGCGACCATCCGGAGCACATCTACCTCACGGACTTCGGCCTGACGAAGAAGTCCCTGTCGTTGAGCGGGTTCACCACGGCGGGGGAGTTCGTCGGGACGCTCGACTACATGGCGCCCGAGCAGATCGCCGGCCGGCCGGTGGACGGCAGGTGCGACCTGTACAGCCTGGCCTGCGTCGTCTACGAGAGCCTCGCCGGCGGGCCGCCCTTCGAGCGCGAGGAGGACGCGGCACTGCTGTGGGCCCACCAGTACGACCCGCCGCCTCCTCTGACCGGGCGGCGGCCGGACATCGCACCCGCCGCCGACGAGGTCTTCGCGAAGGCCCTGGCGAAGGTCCCCGAGGACCGGTACGGCTCCTGCCTGGAGTTCGTCGCGGCCCTGCGGGCCGCCACCGAGGGCGGCGGCCCCCGGACGGAGCAGAGGCCGAGGCGCGGCCAGGAGGAGGCCGCAGCGCCGGAGCCCCCGCAGCCCCCGGAGTGGGCCCTGCCCGTCTTCCGTACCCCCGCCGGTTAGCCGCGCCCGGCCCTCAGAACCCGAGGAGCGACTGCTCGGCCCAGATCGTCTTGCCGACGGGGGCGTGCCGGGTGCCCCAGCGCTCGGCGAGCTGCGCCACCAGCAG
This sequence comes from Streptomyces amritsarensis, assembly GCF_001953875.1. GTDB lineage: Bacteria > Actinomycetota > Actinomycetes > Streptomycetales > Streptomycetaceae > Streptomyces > Streptomyces amritsarensis. Next base: position 127,753 of record NZ_MQUR01000004.1, on the reverse strand, counting down.
CAGGCCCCGCCCGCCCTCGTCGAAGGTCCGGGCCCGCCGCATGTGCGGAGCGGTGCTGCTGGCGTCGGAGACCTCGCAGATCAGGACGTCCTTCTCGTGGATCAGCCGCAGCTGGATGGGCGGCTCGCCGTACCGGATGGCGTTGGTGACCAGCTCGCTGACCAGGAGCTCGGTGACGAACGAGGCCTCCTCCAGCCCCCACTGCGCCAACTGGTCGGTGGTCTGCCGACGGGCCTGCGAGACGTCGGACGGATCGGAGCTCAGGTCCCACACGACGACCTTGTCGGCGTGCAGGGCCCGCGTCCGCGCCACGAGCAGCGCCACGTCGTCGTCGGGTCGGTGGGTCAGCAGGGCCGTCAGGATCCGATCGCACACCGTGTCCAGGGTGGAGGCGGGCTGGGCGAGCGCGGCGAACATCGCGTCGAACGCCTCGTCGACGTCCCGCTCGCGGGGCTGGAGCAGCCCGTCGGTGTAGAGGGCCAGCACGCTGCCCTCGGGAAGGTCCACGTCCAGCGTCTCGAAGGGCAGGCCCCCCAGGCCCAGCGGCGGACCGGCCGGCACGTCGAGGAGGTACACGGAGCCCTCCGGGGAGACCACCGCCGGCGGCGGGTGCCCGGCCCGGGCGAGCGTGCAGTGCCGGGTGACGGGGTCGTAGACCACGTACAGGCAGGTCGTGCCGATGCCCCCGGCGCTCTCGTCGACGGCCTCCCCCCGGCCCCCCTCGTCCGCGGACAGGTGGATGATCAGGTCGTCGAGATGGGTGAGCAGTTCATCGGGCGGCAGGTCCACGTCGGCCAGCGTGCGCACCGCGGTGCGCAGCCGGCCCATGGTCGCGGAGGCGCGGATGCCGTGGCCGACGACATCGCCCACGACCAGGGCCACCCGCGCCCCGGACAGCGGGATCACGTCGAACCAGTCGCCGCCCACCCCCGCCTCGCTACCGGCCGGCAGGTAGCGGGAGGCCGTCTCCAGGGCCGGATGGTCGGGCAGCGTCTGGGGGAGCAGGCTGCGCTGGAGCGTCATGGTGCTGGTGTGCTCCCTGGCGGACCGGTGCGCGCTGTGGATGCTCGCCGCCGCCCGGCCCGCGAGTTCCTCGGCCAGCGACAGGTCCTGCGCGAGGAACGGCTCCCGGTTCTCATGACGGCCGAACACCGCCACGCCCAAGCTGACGCCGTCGGCATGCATCGGCACCACCAGCATCGAACGGGCCCCGTGCGCGCCGAGCCAGGCGGCCGCCGGGTCCTGCGCCATCCACTGGGCGACCGCCGGGGCGGTCGCCGCGTACACGGCACCACGACCCGAGGCCAGACACTGCGCGGGCGGCGACAGCGGCGGATAGACGGCCGTCTCGCCGACCGCGACCCGCCCCTCCGAACTCCCCTCGACGGCCGAGCGCACGGCCGTACGGCACACCGTGACCGGCCCTGACGGCGGGCCGGAGGCATGGTGGTTGCCCCGCGGAAGCGGTTCGAGCAGGTCGACGACCGCGAAGTCGGCGAGCCGCGGCACGGCCACGTCCGCCAGCTCCTGCGCGGTGCGGGTGCTGTCCTCGGTGGTGCCGATCCGCGCACCGGCCGCGTCCGGCAGGAACATCTGCTGCTTCTCCACCTCGGCCCCGGTCCGGTCGTGCGCGGCCAGGCACACGGCGCGCACCCGGCCGTCCGGATCGCGCAGCGGGGCCACCGACGTCGCCCAGCCGTGCTCCGCGCCCACGCCCGTGTCGCGCACGAAGGCCTCCATGTGCTGCGGCTCGCCGGACTCCAGCGCCAGGCGCATCCTGCGCTCGGTCTCCTCGCTCACCGGGTCCGGGGCGATCTCCGGCAGGCGCAGCCCGGCCATCTCCGATTCCGTGAGGGACAGCGTGCGCTCCATGCCCGCGTTCGCCCGCACCAGCCGCAGGTCCGCGTCGAAGACCGCCAGGAAGCAGGGGGACTGGGCGAACGACCACTCATGCAGCGGATCACCCCACGAGGAGCCGTCACCGCCCCGGCCGGCCGCCACCGCGGACACCACGTACCACCTGGTCCCGCCGCCGGTGGAGGTATGGCGGTGCGCGAGCAGCCCCTGCTCCAGGCGGCCCCCGTCCCGGTGCCGCAGCGCCACCGTCCCGCTCCACCGCTCCTGCTCGGGCGGGATCCGGCGCGCCGCGTCGCCGACGGGGTCGGCCAGCAGGAACGCGGCGGGCCGCCCCACCACCTCGGCGGACGCGTAGCCGAGCAGCCGGGCGGCACCTTCACCCCACTCGATGACGACGCCCCGCTCGTCGACGGCGGCCGTCGCCGTGTACGCGGGCTCGTGGAGGACGCCGGTCTGCTCCGGCCGTTCACCGGGGGAGGTGGGAAGTTGCTCCATCGCCGCTCATCTCGCCCTCGCTCGATCCGTCGCTGCCGTCCCACAGGGACCTGCACGGCCGGAGGCCCCACTGACAAGCATCATCCGGCGGGGCGGGGAGCACCAACGCAGTGCTGCCGGCAGGGGGTCCCCGGCCGACCGCCCCGTTCCCGGCCCCGCCGGGCCGCGGCGAGGGCCGCGCCGCCCCACCCCCCGGGGCCCGCGGCGGACCGGGTCATGGGGCCCCCACCGCCTCCAGCTGCCGCAGTTCCTGCGCCAAAGCGGTCACGGTGTGCCGGATCTGCCCCGGCGTGTGGTCCCGCGTGACGAAGAACCGCAGCCGCGCCATCTCCTCCGGCACGGCCGGGTGGAGGATCGGGTTGACGCTCACACCCCGCCGGAACAGGGCCTCCGCCAGGTGCAGGGCCTTCAGGGAGTTTCCGACGATGCACGGCACGACCGGCGTGCCGCGGCTGTCCCCGGTGTCCACGCCCGCCTCGCGCGCCAGACGGACGAAGAGCGCGGCATTCTCCGCCAGCCGGGCCACGCGCTCCGGCTCGTCGCGCAGCAGCCGCAGCGAAGCCAGGCACGCGGCGGTGTCCGCCGGGGTCATGCCCGCGCTGTAGACGAAGCCCGGAGCGGTGTAGCGCAGGTACTCGACGACCGGGCGGCTCGCGGCGACGTAGCCGCCGCAGCTCGCGAGGGCCTTGGACAGCGTGCCCGACCACAGGTCGACAGCCCGGCGGTCGATGCCGAAGTGCTCGCCGACGCCGCGGCCCGTCGCGCCGGTCGTTCCGATGCTGTGCGCCTCGTCGACCATCAGCAGCGCCCCGTGCCGCGCCTTGACCGCGATGAGGGCGGGCAGGTCGGCGATGTCACCGTCCATGCTGTACACGCCCTCGACGACGACGAGGACCCGCCGGTACTGGTGTCGGACCTGTTCGAGCAGGGCGTCGAGGGCGGCCGCGTCGTTGTGGGGGAACGGCCGCCGGGTCGCGCCCGAGAGCCGGCAGCCCTGGAGGATGCTGTCGTGGGCCAGGGCGTCGTGGACGACGAGGTCGCCCGGGCCGGCGAGGTGGCCGATCACCGTGACGTTGGTGGCGTGGCCGTTGGCCAGGGTGACCGAGGCCTCGCACCCGAGGAGGTCGGCGAGCTCCGCCTCGAGTTCCAGGTGGAGTGGGCGGCTGCCGGACAGCAGCCGGCTCGCGGACACCGAGGTGCCGTAGGCGTCGACCGCCTGCTTGGCGGCCTCGCTCACCCGGGGGTGCGTGGCCATGCCCAGGTAGTTGTAGCCGGAGAAGGAGAGCAGCTCGCGGCCGCCGACGACGGTCGTGTCCGTCATACCGCCCTCGTGCACGAGGAAGTACGGGTTGGACAGTCCGGCACCGGCGAGGGTGCCGAAGCGCTCGGCGTGGGCGGTGACCTCCGGGAAGCGGTCGATGCGCGTGTGCTCCGCGGGCAGCGGGGTGGTCGGCGGGGGCGGGTCCTGGGGTGGCGGGGGCGGGCAGGTGCCGCCCTCCGCGCGCTCCTCCGAAGCGGCGCCCGCGACCGCCGCCGCGAGTCCCCCGACCGTCGGACGGTCGGCGTCCCCTTCGTCGAAGGCCCACAGCGGCCACTGCCGCCGGAGGGCCGTGAACAGGTCGGTCAGCATCAGCGAGTCGAAGCCGAGGTCGTCGGTCAGCAGCTGCTCGTCGCGCAGGTGGCCCACCGGGAAGGCCGAGATCCGGGCTATGTGCGCGTACACGGCCGCGGTGACCTCGGTGACATCCCCGGCCCGCGCGGGCTCCTCGCAGGCCGATGTGCGGGCCGCCGGGGAGAGCCGGGACATGAGGTCCGCCTGTTCCCGGACCAGCTGCCGCAGATCGTCCAGGGGCTCGAGGGACCCCTCGGACGCCGCGGACCGAGCCGACCCCAAGCCACCCCCAACCCCCTCGGCCCCGGCTGCCCCGGCCGCTTCGGCCCCGACCGCCTTGGCCCCGGCTGTCCCGGCTGGAGCCCCCGCCGCCGCGGCTGCCCGCGCTGGGCCGGCTTCCGCCGGTACCTCCTCTGTCGAGTCCGCCTTCGCCGGGGCCGCCTCGGCTGGGGCCTCCTTCGGCGGGGTCGCTTTCGGCGTGGCCTCCCCCTTTGCCGGGACCGCTTCCGCCGGTGCTGCCTCGGCCGGCGCTGCCTGCGCTGGGCCTGCTTCCGCCGGTGTTGCCTTCGGCGCGGTTGCCTCTGCCGGTTCTGCTTCCGCTGGGGCTGCCTCCGCCGGGGCCGCTTGGGCCGAGACCGCTTCGGCCGGGGCCTCCTTCGCCCGGGCCTCCTTCGGCGGGGCCGCCTGGGCCGGGGCTGCCTCCGCTCGACCTGCTTCCGTGGGGGGTGCCTTCGGCGGGTTTGCTTCCGCCGGGACCTCCTCCGTCGAGGTCGCATCCGCCGGGGCTGTCTCGGCCGGGGCTGTCACCGCTGGTCCTGCCACTGCTGGGCCTGCTTCCGCCGGTGTTGCCTTCGGCGCGGTTGCCTCTGCCGGTTCTGCTTCCGCCGGGGCTGCCTCCGTTGGGCCTGCTTCTGCCGGGACCGCCTGGGCCGGGGCGGCCTCCGCTCGACCTGCTTCCGCCGGGGCCCCCTTCGCCGGGGCCGCCTGGGCCGAGACCGCTTCCGCCGGGGCTGCCTGGGGCGGGGACGGTTTCGCCGTGGTCGGCTTCGGAGGAGTCGTTGGCCCCGCCCAGTAGGACTGCGCGGCGAGTCGGGCCACCGGCAGGTCGACCTGCCTTCGCTCATCCGCCGGGACCAGGGCGCGCGGATCGACCGGCACGCCCAGGACCGCCAGCCCGGCCAGGGCCCGCACGAAGCCCCGTCCGCCGTCCGGCGTCGCGCCGCCCGCGGCGACGACGTGCACGTCCTCCCGGTCGGCGAGGTTGCGGCGGACCGCGTCCAGGAGCGAGCCGCCCCCGCTCACCTGGAGGAACAGACGCGCCCCCGCGTCGTACGAGGCGCGCACGGCGTCGCCGAACCGCACCGGCGCCGAGGCGTGCCGGGCCCACAGCTCGCGCATCCGCGCGGGATCGCTGCACACCGCCGCGCTGACCGACGAGACGAACGGCAGGCGGGGAGGGCTCACCCGGCGGCCGGCGAGGTCCGCGCGCACGGCCTCCTCAGCGCGGGCCGACCACGGCGAGTGGAAGGCGCCGGACACCTCCAGCGCCACCGTGGCGATGCCCGCGTCGGCGCAGGCCCGCCGGAGGGCGGCGAGACCCTGCCGAGAGCCGCTGACCACGACCTGCCGCGGCTGGTTGAAGCAGGCCGGCCACACGTCGTCGATTCCGTCGACGAGCCGCCGACAGGTCTCCTCGTCGGCCAGCACGGCGACCATCCCGCCCGGCAGAGCGCTCTCGGCCTGCCGCAGGGCCGCGCCCCGGCGCACCAGCAGCCGGACGGTCTCCTCGCCGGTGAGCGCCCCGGCCGCCGCGGCCGCGGCGAACTCGCCGACGCTGTGGCCGAGCGCCAGGTCCGGGGAGACACCGCAGTCGGCGAGCAGACGGGTGGCGGCGATCTGCACCGTGCCGAGCAGCGGCTGGCACACCTCGGTGGCGGCGAGCCGCCGCCTGAGCTCCTCGCCGCCGGCCGCGGCCGCCTCCCCGCCGTACAGCAGCTCGGCGAGGTCGACATCGAGGTCGAGGCCCGTGTCGCCGCGGGCCGCGGAGCCGAGCGCGTCGACCACGCTCCGGAATCCGGTGAACCGCTCGTACAGGTCCCGCATCATGCCCGGCCGCTGGCTGCCCTGGCCGGGGAAGACGAAGGCGATGCGGCGCTGCGCGGCCGGCAGCGGGGCGTCCGCCGCGAAGGAGCCCTCGCCGAGGTCGCCGCGGGCGCCCTCGGCGAGCAGCCCGCGGGCGCGCAGCAGGCGCCGGGCGAACTCGTCCGTGTCGGCGGCCACGATCGCGAGGCGGGCCTTCAGCGGCTCACGTCCTCCCAGGGTGTGCGCCAGCGCCGCCACCGGCGTGCGGGGGGCGCGTTCCACCGTCTCCAGAACGTCGCCGATGTGCAGGTCGAGCAGCTCGGCGTCGCCGGCCGAGAGCAGGACGAGGTGCGGTGCCGCCTGTGCGCCGCCCACAGCCACCGGCCGGACGGGTGCGGGTGCCGGTGGTGCCGGCGCAGGTGCTGGGGCTGGGGTGGGGGCCTCCTCCAGCACCACGTGCACGTTGGTACCGCCGAAGCCGAACGAGCTGACGGCGGCCCGCCGCGGAGCGCCCGTACGCGGCCAGGGCCGCGCGGTCGCGGCGAACCGCAGCCCCGCGGCGCCGACGCCCAGGTCGGCACGGGGCGTGGTGCCGGGCTGCGGCACGATCGTGCGGTGGTGGACGACCAGGGCCGTCTTGATCAGGCCCGCCATGCCCGCCGCGGCCAGGGAATGCCCGATGAGGGCCTTGCCGGCGCCGAGGTAGCACAGCGAGGGGTCGTCGTCGGGATACTCGGTGCGCAGCCGGCGCAGCGCCTCGACCTCGGCGCGGTCGCCGGACCGGGTGGCGGTGCCGTGGGCCTCCAGGAAGCCCACGGACGACGGGGGGACTCCCGCGTCGTCGTACGCCCGGCGCAGTGCGCGCAGTTGGCCCTCCGGGGCGGGGGCCAGCGGCCCCGGGGACGCGCCGTCGTTGGCCGAGCCGACACCCTTGACCACCGCGTACACGCGGTCTCCGGCGGCGAGCGCGTCCGCGAGCGGCCGGATGACGACCGCGCCCGCGCCCTCGCCGAGCACGAAGCCGTCGGCCTCCTCGTCGAACGGGCGGCACACCCCGGTGGCGGACAGCGCACGCAGCGTGGAGAAGCCGATCAGGCTGTCGGGGGTCAGGTTGACGTAGACGCCGCCGACGACCGCGATCCGGCAGCCGCCCCCGCGCAGTTGGGCGACGGCCTGGTCCAGGGCCACCAGGGATCCGGAGCAGGCGGCGTCGACGGCGAGGCTGGGACCGCCGAGGTCGAACTGCCGGCTGACGGTGCCGGCAGCCATGTTGAGCAGGCTCCCGGGCAGGCTGAAGGGCTGCACGGTGCCGAGCCGCCCGGCGTGCTCCTTGACCGCATCGAGGACGCCGTCGTCGCCTGCCGTGGACCGCCGTGCCTGGTCGGCCAGGGCGATGGCACGGATCGGGGCCGTCATGACGTCCTTGTAGTCCGACACCGACACCGCGCAGAAGACCCCGGTGTTCTCCCGGTCGAAGTCGCCACGGCCCAGCCCCGCGTCGTCGAGGGCCTCGCGGGTGACGTCGAGCATCAGCCGGTGCTGGGGGTCCATGGCCCGCGCACGGGCCGGCGGCACCCCGTAGTGCAGCGCGTCGAAGCGGTCCACGCCGTCGAGGAAGGCGACCTGGTCGGTGTACGAGGCGTGCGGGGCCGACGGATTGCCGGGCTCGTGGAAGACCTCGTGGTTCCAGCGTTCCGCCGGGACCGCGGAGAACTGCCGCTCCCCGCTCATCAGGAGCTTCCAGTAGGCGCGGACGTCGTGGGCGCCGGGAAAGCGGCAGCCGAGTCCGACGATGGCGATGTCAGTCATGACGGGTCTTCCTTGTCGTGGTGCCCGGGCCGGACGGCTGCCGGCACGGTGGGGACGGTGGGGACGGAGGCGCACGCACGGCCGGCGGCGCCCGCGGGCGGGGGCACGGGAGCCGCGCCCCCCGAGGGCGGCGCGGGCCGTGGCGGCCCCACGGCGCCCTCCGGGGGCGGAGGGGAGACCGGGCGCGCCACCCCGCGCCGGATCGGCCACGGCGCCCACCAGTTCAGGCCGCCCGCCAGGCGCATGAGCGCCGGTACGAGCACGCCCCGTACGAGCGTCGCGTCGAGCAGGACGCCGAGGGCCGCGCCGATCCCGAAGAACTGCAGGAGCGAGACGCGGGAGGTCCCGAAGCCGAGCAGGGTGAAGGCGAGCAGGGCGCCGGCCGCGGTGACGATGCCGCCGGTGCGGGCGATGCCCGACACGATGGAGGAGGCGTTGTCCTGCCCCGCGTCGTGCGCCTCCTTGATGCGTGCGAGGACGAACACCTCGTAGTCCACCGAGAGTCCGAAGACGATGCAGAACAGCAGCACCGGCATGGTGGTGCTGAGCGGACCGGGGGTGAAGCCGAGCAGGTGCTGCAGATGGCCCGCCTGGAAGATCCACGTCATCGCGCCGAGGACCGCCGCGAGGCTCAGGGCGTTCAGCGCGATGGCCTTCAACGGCAGCAGGAGACTGCGCGTGAAGCCCAGCAGCAGCACGAAGGTGGTCGCGGTGATCAGGCCGAGCGCCGCCGGGATCCGGTCACCGACCGTGTCCTTGGCGTCGACCAGCACCGCGCTCGGACCGCCGACGAGGACGTCGGCGCCGGCCGGGCCGGGAATCGCCCGGACGTCGCGCACCAGCTGCTGGGCGGCCCGCGACTGCGGGTCCACCAGGGGCACCACGGACAGCCGGGCAGGACCTGCTGCGGCGGCAGCGGCCGGGCCGGCCGCCGCCAACCGGGCGGAGCCGGGGACCGGAGCGGGCGCCCCGTCGCGGAAGGTGCCCTCGGGCGTGACCACCTGGGCGACCTGCGGCAGCGCGGACAGCCTGCGGGCGTGGTCCTCCCGCGCCGAGGGCGCCGCCGCAGCGGTGGTGACCACGGTGAGCGCGCCGGCGCCCTTCATGTCGAACGCGTCGCGCACCAGGTCACCGGTCAGCCGGGCCGCAGAGTCCTTCGGCAGCGCCCGGTCGTCAGGCGTGGCGAACCCGGCGTGGGCGAACGGCCCGGCGAGCAGCGCCAGCAGGCTGATCACCGGCAGCGCCGCCAGCAGCGGCCGGCGTACGACGATGCGCGCCAGCCCCTCCCAGAGCCGCGAGGGCGACCCGGAGCGGGCCCGGCGCCGCCAGGGCACGGCCCAGGCGTTCACCCGCTTCCCGAGCAGGGCCAGCAGAGCCGGCAGCACGGTCACGGCGCTCACCGCGGCGATCACCACGACGGCGATGCCCGCGTAGGCGAAGGAACGCAGGAAGTACGGGGGAAAGACCAGCAGGGTGGCGAGCGCGGCGGAGACCGTCGCGGCGCTGAACGCGATCGTGTGACCGGCGGTGCGCACGGTCCGTACGGCCGCGGTGCGCGGGGTGCGGCCGCCGGCGAGCTCCTCGCGGAAGCGCGAGACGACCAGCAGGCCGTAGTCGATGCCCAGGCCCAGGCCGAGCGCCGTGGTGAGGTTCAGGGCGAAGACGGACACGTCGGTGACGCTGCCGAGGACGCTCAGGGCCAGCAGCGTCCCGGCGATGGCGAGGACGCCGACGAGCACGGGCAGGGCGGCGGCCACGACGCTGCCGAACACCAGGACCAGCAGGATCAGGGTGCCGGGCAGGACGACGGCCTCGGCGCGCTTCAGGTCGGACTCCGAGAGGCGCTGGAGCTCGGCGTCCACCAGCGCGGGCCCCGCGACGTGCACCGTCAGGGCCGGCGCCCCCGTCCCGGCGCCGGCCGGGGTGCCCAGCTCCTCCCGCAGCCGCTCGACCCGCGCGGCGAGCCGGTCGCCCTCGCCGTCCACGTGCGCGACCAGCATGGCTGCGCGGCCGTCCCGGCTGCGCAGCTCGGCCGCCCGGCCCGCGGCGTCGCCCGTCCAGTACGAGGACACCGCGTCCACGTCCGGTTCGGCGGTGAGACGCCTGGTCAGAGCCTCGCCCGCGCTCCGGGCGGCCGGGCTGTCGACGGAGCCGCCACGGGCCTGCGCGACGACGACCAGGTTCGGCGAGGCCCCCGCATGCCGGGCGGCGACGGCCGCGGCGCGGCTGGACTCGGACCGCGGATCGTCGTACCCCTGCGTCTTGAGCCGGCCGCTCGCATCCGCGCCGAACACGGCGGACAACACCAGGAACACGAGCGCGGCGAGGAGGACCAGTCGGGGACGACGGGTCACGAACCTCCCTGCACGACGGAACATCGGGGCCTCCGGTCCGGACGGCGATTCGCTCCTGCTCTTGCGCAGGACGGTCGAATGCCACCCTGCCGGGGGCAGGGGAGAGGCCGTAGTCCCGGCCATTCGTCACTTGACAGAATCCGAGAAAGGGTTTCGATGCGGCGTTCCGGAAGCGGTGAACACATCGGCCGGACGTCAAGTCACGCATTTCCGTGGCGTGACGCCCGCACGCGCGCCGGGTGTATTTGACCTACGCCTCCACCGGGAAATCCCGGGGAGCCCGTATCGGACGGAGATCGGAGAATCGTCGTGTTCGAGCAGTCCTGGATCCGCGGTCAGTCCTGGATCCGCGGTGTCATCCTGGCCGGAGTCTGCGTGGCGCTGGTGGGCAGCGGCATCGGCCTGCTGGCGACCTCGATGGCCGGCCCCGTCACCGCCGAGCGGCCGGCCGTCCTGCTCCTCCCCCTGGACGGCCCGGGTGCCATGTACACGGGACATTCCACAGTGACCGTGAAGAACCCGGAATTCGAGGAGCGCATCAAGCAGGGCTGGGAGTCGAAACCCGGAAAATGAGGGGGCGGGTGTCAGGTCGCCGCGGGAATACGGCGCGCCGCGATACCGTTCGGCGTCCGGAGTCTCGCGAGATACGCGGCGCGATATTCCTCGTCGATCAGTGGCACGGCCTTGTCGAGGCCTCGGCGGATGAAGCGGAGGAAGCGGAGGCATCCCCGCGAAGTCCGGGACGGCCGCCCCAGGCGCGGGGGCCCCGCGCCGGCAGGTCCCGTACGGGCGCGGGGTGCGGGCGGGGCGTCGGGTCCGCGGTGTTCACCGGGGCAGTTTCGCCGCCCGGAGGGCGTCCGTCCCAGCGGATTGCGCGGGGGCCGCGGCGAGCAGCTCGCGGCGCTTGGCGCCGCCCGATACGCGGTGGAGGCCGTACGAGCCGGGCTCGCGGGCTTCGCCGGCCAGGTGCTTGACGATGCCCCGGCAGATGAACTCCTTGAGCGTGGCACCGGGGCGGCCGCCGATGTGCAATCCGAGTGCGACGTCGTGGCGGCGGGCGAACTGGAAGATGCCCGCGCGGCGGCCGAGGCTGATGCACTGGCCCGCGAACACCGCGTTGAGAGGTGCGGGCCGCTCGCCCGCGATCCGGCTGAGCACCGTGTCGGCGGCCCGCGCACCCAGCGGTACCGCCGCCTGGCAGCTCATCCGCAGGGGCAGGTCCGACGGCGCCGCCGAGTCGCCGGCCGCGACGATGCGGTCGTCGTCCACGCTGGTCAGCGTCTCGTCCGTGAGCAGGCGGCCCACCGCGTCGGTGCTCAGCCCACTGCGGACGGCCAGGTCCGGCACACCGAAGCCGGCCGTCCAGACGCTCACCCCGCTGGGCAGTTCGCGGCCGTCGGCCAGACGCACGGCGTCACGGGTCACGGCCGTCACCTTCGTGCCGGGGCCGTCCACCACGGTCACGCCGAGCCCGGCCAGCCGCCGGGCGACCGAGCGCCGGCCTCGGGCGTGCAGGTACGGGCCGAGCAGCCCGCCGCAGACCAACGTCACCGCCCGCCCCTGCTCCGCCAGTTCGGCGGCGGTCTCGATACCGGTCGGGCCGGCCCCGACCACGGTCACCGCCGCCGTCGCGGGCGCGGCCGCGAGCACCGGCCGAAGCCGTTGCGCCTCTTCGAGGCTGTTGATCGGGTAGGCGAACTCCGCGGCCCCGGGCACACCCGGGTCGGCGCTGCCGCTGCCTACGGCGTAGACCAGGTAGTCGTAGGCGGCCGTGCCGCCCGACGCCAGCGTCACCCGGCGTGCCGCCGCGTCGATGCCCGTCACGGTGTCGACCAGCAGGCGGATGCCACGGCCCAGGACGTCCGCGTACTCGACGACCGCGTCGTCGGAGCCGCCGACCAGCTGGTGCAGGCGGATCCGCTCGACGAAGGAGGGGCGCGGGTTGACGAGCGTCACGCTGACGTCGGGGCGCCGCGTCAGGCGGTTGGCGGCCATGACGCCGGCGTATCCGCCGCCGATCACGATGACTTCGGTGTTCTCGGCCATGGTGGGCTTCCGTTCTCTCGCTGTCGGCTTCCGGGCACAAGACACCGGTGCCCCGCCCGCTGTGACAACAGCAGTGGCGTGACCTGCGCCACGCCGTCCGTGCTCCGCCGCCGAACCGGCCCGCGGCCGATCAGCGCAGTACGGCCGCCAGCAGGTCGGCGCCCAGCGCCGTCAGATCGGGCAGATTGAGGGTGTAGCGGACGTAGCGACCGCGCCGACGGGCCGTGAGCAGGCCGGCGCGGCGCAGGACGGCGAGGTGACGGGACACCTCCGGCGGTGAGAGCTCCCAGGCGTGGGCCAGTTCGCGGGTGGTGTGCGGGCCGCGGGCCAGGGTGCGCAGCAGCCGCAGGCGCACCGGATGCGCGAGCGCCTCCAGCCGCAGCGTGACCGTCTCCAGCGACACGGGCTCCGACGGATCCGGCTCCGCCACCGGGTACTGCACCACCGGCTGCCAGCCGGGGGCGTGCACCACCGCGAGGTGCGGGCCGCCGAACACGCTGGGTATGAAGGTGACTCCGGTACCCCGGGCGGCGGTCGCCTTGTCCGGGAGCTTGTCCACGACGATGTGGCCGCCGTCCGGTGCCAGGGAGACCGCGCCGGAGACCGCCGCGAGCGCCGCCCCCATGCCGTGCCGCCTGAGCAGGTCGTTCTTCACGCGCAGGTCGGTGGCGAGCCGTACGGCGATGTCCGCCCAGGCCGCGTCGAAGAAGGCCTCGGCGCAACCGGCGAGGGTGTCGCGCACGCGCGCCCGTACGGCAGGCGGGTCCGCGAGCAGCCGCGCCGCGAAGGCCTCCTGCCGTGCGCCGCGGGCCTGCGCCACATCCAGGGCGCGTTCGCGCGCCGCCGGGTCGGTCAGCGGCGAAGGCGCCCCGAAGCGGACCCGGTTGCTGCCGCACGTGGTGACGAGCGCCGCCGTCACGTACCTCTCGTCGTCGATCCGGTCCACATCGTCCAACTCCTCGGCGAGGGTCGGCCGGGGCCGGGCCGGGAGCAGGAAGTCGGCCTGTGAGGAACGCCAGAGGAAGTCCGCCTCCCGCAGGCGCTCGGCCAGCTCCGGCGGCATCCCGGCCGCCACCTCGCCGGCCCAGCCGGCGAGCTGCGGATGGTGCTCCGGCTCGGCCAGCACGTGCAGCATCGCGGTCAGTTCGGCCAGCGGGGAGGCGGCGAACCGCAACCCTGCGGACGGCAGGCCGCCGATGTCGATCCTCAACGTCACCCGCCCAGCATCCCCGACCGGGCCGCCCGCCCCGCCACCGGGTTGACGATGTCCGTCAACCCGCGTGCCCGGCCCGGCGGCCGGACGCAGCTTGACGCCATGGAAACCATCCCCAAGATCCGGCCCCGCGCCCTGGTCCGGGCCTGCGGAGGCCCCCGCTACGCCGTCGCCCTGGTCGTGGACGCGCTCGGCACCGGCCTGCTGCGCCCCTTCCTGCTGCTCTACGGGGTCATGGTGCTGCGGCTGTCCGCTCCCGCGACCGGCACCGCCATGACCGCCGGAATCGTCATCGGCCTGGTGTGCATGCCCGCCGTGGGCCGGTGGCTGGACCGGGGTGCACGCAGCGCGGTGGTGGCGGCGTCGATGCTGGTACGGGCCCTCGGTGTGGCGATGCTGCTGGCCACGCCGGCCGGGCACGTCTGGCCGTTCGCGACGGCGGCGCTCCTCCTCGGCGTCGGCAACCAGGCCTGGCCGGCCGCCCACGCGGCCCTGGTCGCCACGGTCGCCCACGGCCGGGAACGCGACACCGCCCTCGCGGCGGGCCGCGCCCTGCGCAACGCGGGCCTGGGCGCGGGCGCGCTCCTCGCCACCGCCTGCCTGGCCGGCGGCGCCACGGCACTCCAGGCGATGGCGGCCGTCACCGGGATCGCCTACCTCGCCGCGGCGGCCCTGGCGTGGTCGGTCCGCCTGCACGCGCGTCCGGCCGCAGCGCCGGCCGAGGCCGCCGCCGAGGAGCCCGCGCCCCCGATGCGCGCTCTGCGGGCCGCCAACGTGGTCTACGTCTTCTGCCTCAACGTCCCCGAGATCGCGCTCCCCCTGGTGCTGGTGACGCACCTGCATGCCTCCCCGGTGTGGCCCGCGGCCGTGTTCGTGGCCAACACGGTGCTCGTGGTCACCCTTCAGGTACCGGTCACCGTGTGGATGTCCCGCTTCCCCCGGCGGACGGTCCTGGCCCTCGGCGGCGTGGTGCTCGCCGCGTCCTACGCGGGGTTCCTCGCGGCCGCCTCGCTGGGGGCGGGCTGGGGCGCCCCCGCCGTCGCCGCGGTGTCCGTGGTCTGCACCATCGGCGAGATCATCTACGCCGGCAGCGCCACGGCGCTGGTCACCGACCTCGCCCCGGCCCATGCCCTCGGGCGTGTGCTCGCCCGCTTCGAGCTCTCCACGGGCTTCGGGCTCGCCGTCTCCCCGGCCGTCATCACCGCTCTCGCACCCCTCGGCCCCCTCGCCCTCTGGGGCAGCCTCGCCGGAGCGACCCTGCTCTCCGCCGCAGCCGTCGCCACCGAGAAGGACGCAGCCGCAACCGCGCCCCGCCCGGCCGGGCCGGGCGGGCATCGGCCATGGCCCCTGCGGGGAGGGTCCGCCGTCTGTCCGCCACGGCGTACCTGAGGCCGACGACCGCCCCCGGGCCGAGGCGGGGCTCAGGTCCGGGGTGACAGTCCGGGTCCCCCGCGAAGACGCCTGCCGGGAGCCGGTCCGGCTGAGCCTGCGCGGAGCCGCCCCGAGGCCGCCGCCGGGCCGGCCGCGGCGGCCCCCGGCGGCATCCGCCGCGGCGGGTACGTCGCCCCAGCCCCCTGGGGGTCCGGGCGGCTCACACGGGGGCCGTCCGCGCCGTGAGCGGTTCGCCGCGCCGCGGCAACCCTCCCGGCGGCGCCCCGAAACGCCGCGCGGCGAGAGTCGTCCCATGCCTCCCGCGACCGCCGCCACCGCAGCCCTGCCCGCAGCCGTACCCGCCGCCTCGCCGCGGCACCGGGAACTGCCCTGGGAGCAGGCACGGATGCTCGCCCACGCGGCGCCGCGGCCGTCCGCCGCCCGTACGGTGGCGCTCGCGGACGCCGTCGGGCTGACGCTGGCCGCCGCCCTGCGCACCCCGCAGCCGCTGCCGGCGTTCGACACGGCCGCCATGGACGGCTACGCGGTGGCGGGCACCGGCCCCTGGCGGATCCGCGGAGCCGTCCGGGCGGGCACCGTGTGGGAGGGCCTGCTCGGCGCGGGCGAGTGCGTGGAGATCTCCACCGGGGCGCAGGTCCCGGCGGGGGCACGCGCCGTACTGCCGGTGGAAGCGGCCCTGGCCGGCGCCGACGGCCTGGTCGCCGGGCCCGTGCCGCCACCGGGCCGGCACATCCGGCGGGCGGGCGAGGACGCCCCGGCCGGCAGCTGTCTCGTACCGGCGGGCACCCGGATCGGCCCGGCGCTGCTCGGACTGGCGGCGTCCTGCGGTCACGACACCCTGCCGGTACGGCCCGCGCCCCGGGTCCGGCTCCTGGTCACCGGTGACGAACTGGACCACGCGGGCCCGCCCGGTCCGGGGCGGGTGCGCGACGCCCTCGGACCGGCCCTGCCGGCCCTGGTCGCCGTACTGGGCGGCGAGAGCCGCGGGGTACGGCACGTGAGCGACCGGCCGGCGGGCTCACTGGCCGCGGCCGTGCACGGCACCCGGGACACCGAGGTCGTGGCGGTCACCGGCTCCACCTCCGCCGGCACCACCGACCAGCTGCGCCGGCTGCTCGCCGAGGCCGGGGCCCGGATGGTCGTCGACACGGTCGCCTGCCGCCCCGGCCACCCGATGCTCCTCGCCGAACTCCCCTCCGGCCGCTGGGTGGTGGGCCTGCCCGGGAACCCGTACGCGGCCCTGGTCGCCGCCCACACCCTCCTCGGCCCGCTCCTCGCGGGCCTCTGCGGCCGGGCCCTGGATCCGCTGCCGCACGTGCCCGTGACGGGTTGCGTACGCCCCGCCCCCGGACTGACCCGGCTGGTCCCCGTCACCTGGGAAGGCACCGGGGCCCGCATCACCGCCGGCCACGGCGCGGCCTTCCTGCGGGGCGCCGCCGCCGGCGACGCCCTCGCGGCGCTTCCCCCGGACTGGACGCAGGGCAGCCCGGCCCCCGTGCTCAGCGCGGGGTGAGGAGGCAGAACTCGTTGCCCTCCGGGTCCCGCAGGATCGTCCAGTGGATCGCGGACTGGTCGATACCCGGGTCGGTGGCGCCCAGGGCGCGCAGGCGCGCCGCCTCCGCCGCCAGGTCGTCACCGGGGTAGGGGCTGACGTCGAGGTGGACGCGGTTCCACACGGTCTTGGTGTCGGGCGTGCGGACGAACTCCAGGTAGGGGCCGACGCCGTGGGCGGACCGCAGGGTCGCCTGGTCGTCGCCGACCTCGTGGAGCTTCCAGTCCATCGCCCCGTCCCAGAACCGGGCCATCTCCCGCGGATCGGCGCAGTCGACCACCACCGCGGCGATCGGCCCGGTGTCCCGGTAGACCGCACGGGGTTCGAGGACGCAGAACTCGTTGCCCTCCGGATCGGCCATGACCGTCCAGGGGACGTCGCCCTGACCCACGTCGGCGAGCGTCGCACCCAAGTCCAGCAGGCGCGCCACCAGTTCCGCCTGATGGGCGGCCGAGGTGGTGGCCAGATCGAGGTGCACGCGGTTCTTCACCGTTTTGGGTTCGGGGCGGGCGATGAGGTCGATGCAGACGGCCGAGGGATCGGGGTAGGCGAAGCCCACGGGCTCGAGGTTCGTCACGCCGGGCCCCTCGCTGTCGACGCCCCAACCGAGCGCCTCCGCCCAGAACCGCCCGAGCGCGGAGTCGTCCCGGGCCTTCATGTTGATCTGCACAAGTCGTGTCGCCATGTCGCCGATCCTACGGGCCTGTTGGATCTTCCGCCGCGCTGCCCGCGCACACGGTCAGCCGACGCGGCGGGCCCCCGCCGACGGTACGGCCTCCCGTACGGCCGGGGCCCCGAAGCCCGCCGCCGCGAAGGCCGCCGTCACGGCCCCGGCCACGGTCCCGGCCGCCGCGGCCGGGACCAGCGCGATCACCGAGCCGCCGAAGCCCCCGCCGGTCATCCGGGCGCCCAGGGCACCGGCGCCGACGGCGGCCTCCACCGCGAGGTCGGTCTCCGGGCAGGAGACCCGGTAGTCGTCCCGCAGGGAGGCGTGCCCGGCCGTCAGCAGCGGCCCCAGCGCCTCCGGTTCGCCCGCCGTCAGCCGGTCCACGGCCCGCCCGACCCGGGCGTTCTCGGTGACCACGTGCTGCACCAGCGGCGCGAGCGCCTCGGGCAGCTGCGCGAGGGCGCCCGGCAGCTCCGCCTCGGAGAGGTCCCGCAGCGCGGGCAGCCCCAGCAGGCCCGCCGCGCGCTCGCACCCCGCGCGCAGCGCCGCGTACGCCCCGTCGGCGAGGTCGTGCGCGACCCGGGTGTCGAGCACCAGCAGGCGCAGCCCGTGCCCGGTGAGGTCGAAGGGGACCTGCCGGACGTCCAGGCTGCGGCTGTCGAGGTGCAGGGCGCTGCCCTCGGCGCAGCAGACCGAGGCCATCTGGTCCATGACCCCGCACGGCACGCCGGCGAAGGCGTTCTCCGCGTACTGGGCCACGCGCGCCAGCTCGGTCCGCGACAGCCGCAGCGCGTACAGCTCGTCGTAGGCGACGGCCACCGCGCACTCCAGGGCCGCGGACGACGACAGGCCGGCGCCCGCGGGCACGGTGCTGTCCAGGTGCACGTCGGCGCCGCCCACGGGCAGGCCCCGCTCCCGCAGCGCCCAGACCACCCCGGCGGGATAGCGGGCCCAGCCGCCGACCGCGCCGGGGGAGAGGTCCGCCACCGCGAGCTCGGTGGTCCGGCCGTCGCCCTGGGCGCTGTGCAGGCGCAGCAGCCCGTCCTCGCGGCGGCGCGCCGCCAGCACGGTGGTCTGCGGCAGCGCCATCGGGAGCGCGAAGCCGTCGTTGTAGTCGGTGTGTTCGCCGATCAGGTTGACCCGGCCGGGGGCGGCCCAGATCCCGTCGGGGGAGCGGCCGTGGATCCGCTCGAACTCCCGGCGCACGGTGGCGGCTTCTGCCACGGCCCCGGTCACACGGCCTCCCGCAGCCGCCGGGCCGCCGCCTCGGGCGCCACGTCGTTCATGAAGGCGTCCATGCCGGCCTCGGTCCCCGCCGTGTACTTGAGCCTGTCGGCGGTCCTCCGCACGGTGAACAGCTCCAGGTGCAGGGCGAGTTCCTCACCGCCGGTGAGCGGGGCCTGGTGCCAGGCCGCGATGTAGGGGGTGGGCGCGGACAGCCCGAAGAGCCGGTCGAAGCGGCGCAGCAGGTCCAGGTACAGGCGGGGGAACTCGGCGCGCTCCGCCTCGCCGAGCCGGGTCAGGTCGGGGACCCGGCGGTGCGGGTACAGGTGGACCTCGTACGGCCAGCGCGCGGCGTACGGGACGAAGGCCGTCCAGTGCTCCCCGGCGAGGACCACGCGCTCGGAGGCCGCGCGGGCCTCTTCGAGGATGTCCTCGAAGAGGTTGCGCCCGGTGCGGGCGCGGTGCGCGGCCGCTGCGGCGAGGTGCTTGGCGGTGCGCGGGGTGAGGGTGGAGAAGGCGTAGATCTGGCCGTGCGGGTGGGCCAGCGTCACACCGATCTCCGCGCCGCGGTTCTCGAAGCAGTACACCTGCCGCACGCCGGAACGGGCGGACAGTTCGGCGGTGCGGTCGGTCCAGGCGTCCAGAACCAGCCGGGCCCGCTCGGGCGGGAGATCGGCGAAACCGGCACCGTGCTCCGGGGTGAAGCACACCACCTCGCAGCGGCCGGCCCCGCCGGCCAGGGACGGGAAGCGGTTCTCGAAGACGGCCACCTCGTAGTCGGCGGCCGGGATCTCGCCCAGCCGGCCGTCCCGGGAGGGGCAGAGCGGGCAGGCGTCCGCCGGCGGGTGGTACGTACGGGACTGCCGGTGGGCGGCGATGGTGACCCAGTCGCCGGTGGCCGCGTCCCGGCGCAGCTCCGGGGTGCTCTCGACCCGGTCCGGCGGACGCGGATCCCGGGCCGAGCGGTCCCGGCCGGGCTCGCTGTCGTAGTAGATCAGCTCGCGGCCGTCCGCGAGTTCGGTGACGGTCCTGTGCACGTGCACGTCCTCGCCTGTCTGGTCAGCAGGTGACGGCCGGGGCCGACGCGCCCTCGATCATACGGGCGTGCGGACCGCGCCGTTTGGCCGGCCGCCGAAGGGGCAGGCGCAGTGCGCGGGCGGGGCGGGTGGCCCGGCGCATCCACCGTGGAAGGGACGTGACGGCGATGAAGGTGGCGTTTCTCGTGGCGCCGGAGGGCGTGGAGCAGGTCGAGCTGGAGCGGCCGTGGCAGGCGGTGCAGGACCAGGGCTGGCAGCCGCGGCTGGTGTCGACCGAGAACGGCGAGATCCAGGCGTTCCACCACTTGGACAAGGCGGACACCTTCCCCGTCGACGACGTGGTCGGCGCGAGCGGACCGGACGAGTACGACGCGCTGGTGCTGCCCGGTGGCGTCGCCAACCCCGACGCCCTGCGCATGGACGAGCGCGCGGTCGCCTTCGTCCGGGACTTCTTCCGCACCGGCCGGCCGGTGGCGGCGATCTGCCACGCCCCCTGGACGCTCGTCGAGGCCGACACGGTCCGGGACCGGACTCTGACGTCATGGCCCAGCCTCGCCACCGACCTGCGCAACGCCGGCGCCACCTGGGTCGACGAGGAGGTACGCGTCTGCCGCGCGGCACCCGGCACGCTGATCACCAGCCGCAGGCCCGACGACCTCGACGCGTTCTGCACCACCCTCGTCGACGAGTTCGGCGCCGCCTCGCCCGGACGCTGACGGCGGCCGGCGCGCGGAACGGGACGGCGGCCGGCGGCCGGCGGGCTGTGACGGGAGGTGGGTCGTGAGCGGCGGCGGAGAAGGCCTCGCGGACGCGGACCCACGCCCGGAAACGGAGGCGGGGCGGGCCGGTTCCCGGCTGCTGGACGAGGCGCTGACCGAGACGATCCGCCGGACCGGGGCCTCCGCCGGCGGGTTCCACCTGTGGGACGGGCCGGAGCACGGCCTCCTGGCGCTGGTCGTGCTGTGCGGGGTGCCCGCCGAGGTGGCCCGGCCGTGGCACCGGATCTCCCCGACCGCCTCCACCCCCGTGAGCGACGCCGTGCGCGAGGACCGGCTGGTCTGGATCGGTTCGCAGGAGGACCTCGCGCACGACTATCCGCAGGCCGCCGTCAGCCTGCCCTACGAGTTCTGCCTGGCCGCGGCGCCCCTGACGGGCCGGCGGGGCCCCCACGGCGCGCTGTTCCTGCTGTGGCCCGCCGGTCACGCCCGTACGGCGAGCCTGCGCGAGCGGGACCACGTCAGCTCGGCCGCCCGCGGTGTGGCCCGGATGCTGGACCGGGCCGACGGGACACCGGCGGTGCCCGAAGTGCCGCGCGTCATCCCGGCCGCACCGCCCCGCGCGTACGGCGGCCGGCCCCCGCACGCCGCCGCCGACTGGGTCGAGCGCCTGCCGGAGGGCGCCCTGGCCCTGGACCTGGAGGGCCGGATCACCTTCGTGGACGGCACCGCCGAGGCCCTGCTGGGCCGCGCGTCCGGCCACCTGCTGGGCACCTGGCCCTGGCAGTCCCTGCCCTGGCTGGACGCACCCCTGGTCGAGGACCGGTACCGCGCGGCGGTCCTCAGCCGCGAGCCGGTGGAGTTCACCGCCCTGCGCCCGCCGGACATCCCGCTGGGCTTCCAGCTCTACCCCGACTCCAGCGGCATCAGCGTCCGCATCACCCGCCCCGCACGGCACGAGGAGGGGACCCGGCCCGGCCCGCCCGCGGGCGCCGCCGTCCCCCGGACCGGCCGGGTCCACCAACTGCTGCACCTCGCGGCCGCCATGACCGAGACCGTCACCGTCCGCGACGTCGTCGAGGTGGTCGCCCACCAGGTCCTGCCCGCGTTCGGGGCCGACGCCCTCGTGCTGTCCGCGGCCGACGCGGGCCGCCTGAGGATCACCGGCCACCACGGGTACGATCCGGCGACCGTCGAGCGGCTCGACGGCCTGCCCCTGGACACCGGGCTGACGCCGGCGGGGCAGGTGCTGGCCGACGGGATCCCCGCCTTCTTCCGCGACCGCGGCGCGATGGCCCGCGCGCACCCCGACGCCCCGCACCTCAGCGGCAAACAGGCCTGGGCGTTCCTCCCGCTGACCATCTCCGGCCGCCCCGTGGGCTGCTGCATCCTCTCCTACGAGCGGCCGCACACCTTCACCGCCGACGAGCGCGCCGTCCTCACCTCCCTGGCCGGGCTGATCGCCCAGGCCCTGGACCGGGCCCGCCTGCACGACGCCGCGCACGATCTCGCCCACGGCCTCCAACAGGCGCTCCTGCCGCACAGCCTGCCCACCCTGCCCGGCCTGGAGGCTGCCGCCCGCTACCTGCCCGCCGGCCACGGCATGGACATCGGAGGCGACTTCTACGACGTCATCGCGCTGGACGACACCACCGTCGCGGCCGTCATCGGCGACGTACAGGGGCACAACGTCGCGGCGGCCGCCCTCATGGGCCAGGTCCGTACCGCCATCCGCGCCGCCGCCGGCGCCCCGCCCGGTGCGGTCCTGGCCCGCACCGGGCGCCTCCTGGCGGGCCTGGACACCGATCTGCTCGTCTCCTGCCTCTATGCCCACATCGACCTGACGAGCCGGTGCGCGACGCTGGCCGCTGCCGGGCACCCGCCCCCGCTGGTGCACGCCCCCGGGTCCCGGCCGCACCGGGTGGAGCTGGACCCCTGGCCGCTCCTGGGCGTCAGCGTCGACACCCCGTGCCCCGTCACCCGACTGGAACTGGAGCCGGGGACCCTCCTCACCTTCTACACCGACGGGCTGGTCGAGAAGCCCACCGCGGCCGGCGTCGACGCCGAGCGGGGCACCGACGACCTCGCCGCGGTCCTCGCCGACCACGACGGGGCGGACCTGGACGACCTCATCGAGGCGCTGCTGCGCGATACCGGTGCGGCCGCGGGCCACAGGGACGACATCGCGCTGCTCCTCCTGCGCCTGTGACGGGGGAGGAGCGGCGCGGGGCGCCGGGCGCGCCGGGCGGACGCCCGGCCACGGCAGGTCACAGATACGGGTCGAAGGGGATGCCCGCCGGCTTGGCCTCCGCCAGGTGGGAGGTGAAGGAGCCGTCCTTCAGGCCGAAGTGCGCACTGCCGAAGTCGGCCTGGCTGAGCTTGTCCCGAAGCGTCGCCGGGTAGCCCGACCAGCCGACGAGCGGGGGGTACTGCCAGGTGCCGCGGTGGTTCTCCGGCGGTTCGTCGTTGGTGTTCGCCGCACGGAAGCAGTGGGTGCCGATGCCGTCCTTGTGGTAGACGATCTTGGGATGTGTGCCGTCCCAGCGGATCCGGTCGCGGGCGTGGATCTCGAAGTCGCCGTGCGCGGAGGTGGCGACGTACTTCGCCTCGTTGTTCTGGATCCACACCACCACGTGTTCCCAGTCGTGGCGATGGCCGCCGAGGCTGATCCCGGGGATCGCCTGGTCCTTCTCGAAGTAGAGCGCGTAGAGCACGGCGCACCAGCCGTTGTTGCACTTCCAGCGCGAGTACCCGTTGGTGTTGGCGAGGTCCGAGGCGTCCCGGCAGTTGCCGTCGAGGGCTCCGGTCGGCTTGAGCCCGCCGTTCAGGACCCCGGTCGGGCCGATGGCCGGTGTCGGGTAGCAGCCGTCGGTGTCGTAGTCGTAGGCGGGCTGGAAGGTCAGCTCGATCGCTTCGGCCTGGCCGGGCAGTGCCGGGGGCGGAGCCGCGAAGGCCGCCTGGGGGACGCCGACGACGAGCGCGAGGGCGGCGCCGAGGACGACGAGGGATCTCCGGATGTGACGGTTGGTCCGCACAACTGGCCTCCTGGCCGGACGGGTTCGGGGGTGGCGGGCCGATGGCGGCCACCGCCGACCGACACGCCGGGAGCATCATTCGGGAAGCGGGTCCTCGCGGCAAGGGTGCGCGCAGCCTCTGCTTCAACCGACCGGTGCTCGAACTACCCGTCGAGGCAGGAGAGTTGAGGATATGTCAGACATCGTGACGCCGCGGCGCCGGGGCGGGGCGGGGGGCGGGGGGCGGGGCGGGGTGCGGAGCGGCTCCCGCACGCACGAAAGGTCCGCCCCCGGGAGCCGGGGGCGGACCGGAACCTCAGCCGGGCGCCGTCACACGGTCACAGGCCGACCGTGTTCATGAGGATGATGGCCGCGAGGTTCAGGAGGATGACGGTGACGACGATGCCGATCCCGATCCAGGCCTTGCGTGATTCGTCCATGGGGCGGTCACCTCCCGACGAGGGCGCGCGGCGGCGCGGCGGTCCGGCGGCCGGACGGCGCCCCGGCCGGCCTCCTCCATGCTGACCCCGCCGCGCCCGGAGCGCAGGTCGGACGCCCAGGCCCGGCCCGCCCCCCGCCCCGGCCCCATCCCCGGCCCCGGTCCTGGCGGGGCCGGCGGGCGCGGTGCGGTCAGCCCACCCAGGTGCCCGTCATGCCGATCACGGCCGAGCCGTCCTGGTCCGTCAGCTTGGTCGCGGTGAAGTCGCGGGCCCACTGCGAGGTCTGGATGCGGAAGGCGGGGCGGTCGGCGGTCAGCGCCTGCATGACGGCCTCGGCCGCGCCGGCCGGGGTCTGGGCCGCGTCCTGCGTGAACTGGCCGACCGTGCGGTCGATGTAGGTGCGCAGTGCGTCGGCGTACGGTCCGGCCTCGGCGATCCGGGCGTCGAGGTCCAGTCCGATGTTGTTGACGAACTCGGTCGCCACCGCGCCCGGCTCGATGACGGACACGCTCACGCCGAGGGTGCTCGCGACCGGCGCCAGGCTCTCCATGTACCCCTCCACCGCGAACTTCGCAGCGCAGTAGGCCTCGTTGAAGGGCTGGCCGATGACGCCGCCGACGCTCGTGACGGTGATCAGGCGGCCTCCGCTGGCCCGGAGGTGGGGGAGCGCCGCCTTGGAGACGTTCAGCACGCCGAAGAAGTTGACCTCCATGACCTCGCGGACGTCGGCCACGGACTCCAGCTCCAGGGTGCCGAGGTGTCCGGCGCCGGCGTTGTTCACGACGGCGTCCAGCCGGCCGTAGTCGGCGATCACGCCGTCGACGGCGGCGGTGACGGACTCCTCGTCGACGACGTCGAGGCGGCGGATGTCGATCTCCACGCCCGCCTCGGCCGCGGCCTCGCGCAGGGCGTCGGCCCGGCCGGTGTCGCGCAGCGTGGCCACCGTGCGCCATCCGGCGCGGGCCGCGGCGACGGCCGCGGCGAGTCCGATGCCGGAGGAGGTGCCGGTGATCAGGACGGTGCGGAGGGGGGCGTCGGCGGTGGTCGCGGCGGGAGCGGTGGGGAGCGTGGACATGGCGTACCTCTGGAAGCTCGGATTTATGTGCGTGCACACACACTTTAAAGTTATGTGCGTGCACACGCAACCTCTAGACTGTGTGACATGCCGAAGAAGCTCACAGAAGCCGAGATGCCGACGGCCGACTACGCCTTCTACGGGCTGGTCTGGGCCGGCACGACGATGACGGACCGCGTCGACAAGGCCCTCATCAAGGCCCACGACCTGCCGGTGTCCTGGTTCGAGGTCATGCTGTGGCTGGCGTCCAGCCCTGACCCGGTGCCCGCATCCGTCCTCGGGAACAGCACCCTGCTCAGCCGCAGCCAGGTCTCCCGGGTCGTGGACGCCCTGCAGGGCCGCGGCCTGGTGACCCGTACGCCCTCGGCGCGTGACGCCCGCTCCGTGGAGGTCTCGCTCACACCGGCCGGACGTGCCGTCTTCGAGGCCGCCGACACCACCCGGCGCGAAGCCCTGGCACCGGTCTTCACGGACCTCCTCGACGCGGAGGACCTGGAGGCCCTCGGCACGGTCTGGCGCAAACTCAAGGCCGCCGCCAAGGCGGCACAGGCCGAGTAGCCGCCGCCGGCCGGGTCCGCCCGCCAGGCCGCCGGGGGCTACCGGCCGCGGGCCCAGCCCGGGCGGCGGCGGGACGTACGGGGGCGGCGCAGCCTGCGGCCGGTGGGGGCCGACGGGGCCAGCGCGAACGTCACGGTGATGTGCGCGCCGCCCAGCGGGCCGCGGGCTATGCGCAGGGCGCCGCCCGTCGCGGTCGCCGCGCGTTGCGCGATGTCGAGACCCAGCCCGGTGGACCCGGTGCTGCTGCCGCGCGACAGGGCCCGGTCCGGTTCGGGGATGCCGGGGCCGCCGTCCTCCACGACCAGTTCCACGGCCTGGGCGGTGCGCACGACCTGGACGCCGAACGGCGTCCCCGGCGCGGTGTGCCGGAAGATGTTGCCGATCAGCGCGTCCACCACGGCGGCGATGTCGTCGTCGGAGAGGCTCACGGCCGTCGGTTCCCGGGTCAGGTCGAGGGTGCACGAGCGGTTCTGCTGTTCCGCCAGGACCGTCCAGAACGCGGTGCGGCGGCGTACGACGTCGGCCGCCTCGCAGCGCGGACCGGAGGCCCCCGCACCTGCGGTGGCGTGGCCCGCCGCCGGTTCCGTACCCAGCAGTCCCTGGCCCATGGGGCCGAGGGCCAGCGGGGTGCGCGCCGCGGCGATGATGGCCTGGAGCTCTGTCTCCAGCTCGCCGACCGCGGCCTCCACCCTGGCCGACTCCGGTGTGCCCGCCATCCGCTCCGACGCGAGGTGCAGGGCGGTGAGCGGGGTCCGCAGCCGGTGGGACAGGTCGGCGACGAGCTCGCGCTCGACGGCCAGCAGCTCGGTCATCCGGTGGGCCATCGCGTTGAAGGCGACGCCCGCGTCGCGCAGCTCCCTGGGGCCCATCGGGTCCACACGGGTCTCCAGGTCGCCCCGGCCGAGCGCGTGGGAGGCCTGCGCGAGCCGCTTCGAGGACCGGACCACCTTCGCGCCGAGACGGTCGGCCACCA
Source organism: Streptomyces amritsarensis (assembly GCF_001953875.1). Classification (GTDB taxonomy): domain Bacteria; phylum Actinomycetota; class Actinomycetes; order Streptomycetales; family Streptomycetaceae; genus Streptomyces; species Streptomyces amritsarensis. The sequence continues at coordinate 101,637 of NZ_MQUR01000004.1, read as the reverse complement.
GCACGGATCCGCCGACCAGGCCCACCGCGAGGAACAGCATCACCGCCCACGACTCCTTGACGCCGCGGGTGAGGTCCGCCTCGGGGACGAAGTTCTCGATGACGGCGACCTGGTCGCCGGGGAGCACCACCGGCTGGAGGCAGATCCAGCCGCCCGGGATCTCCTGGGAGATGGACTCGCGTCCCTGCTGGGCCCGTTCGAGCAGAGCCTCCGGGGCCTTGGAGGTGCCGAGCGGCCCGGAACCCGGCAGATGCACGACCAGGTGGTCGGAGGCGTCCAGGCTCGCCGCCGACTCGCGCAGCGCGTTCGGGTCCGTCGTCAGCGTCAGGACGGGCGCCAAGGCGGCGGCGCGCTGCTCGGCGGCGTTCACGCCCTGCTCCTTGACCAGCGACATCACCAGCGCGGCCAGCGGTATGAGGAAGGAGAGGGCGACCATGGAGGTCACGGCGAGGGCCACACCGGCCAGTGAGCGCCTCACCGCGGCGCCACCAGCTTGATGCCGACGCCGCGGACGGTCAGCAGGTAGCGCGGGGCCGCGGCGCGTTCGCCGAGCTTGCGCCGCAGGGACGACAGGTGCACGTCGACGGTCTGGTCGTCCACGTACGGCTCCCGCCAGACCTCGCTCAGCAGACGGCGTTTGGAGACGACCTGTCCCGAGTGGTGGGCGAGGAAGGCCAGGAGGTCGAATTCGCGGCGGGTCAGGCGCAGCTCGCGCCCGGCCAGGTACGCGGTGCGCGCACCCGGGTCGACCGCCAGCTCGCCCACGACGGTGGCCCGCAGCGGTTCGGCCGCCGTGGCGACGGGTGCGCCCGCGGCGGCGCCGGTGGGCGGGACGTGGCTGGTGCGCCGCAGGACGGCGGACAGGCGCGCGACCAGCTGCCCGCCCGAGAAGGGCTTGACCAGGTAGTCGTCCGCGCCCGCGTTGAGGATCTTGATGATCTCCGACTCGTCGTCACGGGCGGTCGCCACCAGTACGGGTACGGAGGATATGCCCCGGATCATGCGCAGTGCGTCCCCTCCGTCCAGATCCGGCAGCCCCAGGTCGAGGACGACGGCGTCGACCGGCGTCTGGGTGACCTCGCGCAGGGCGCCGAACCCGTCGGCGGCGCTGCGTACGGCATACCCGTGTTCCGACAGGACCTCTATCAGTGACTGGCGGATGCTGGGGTCGTCTTCCACGACCAGGACGCTCGGCATGCGGACACCTTAGGGGTCGGCGCGCCGGGTCTCACCACCAGCACTGCGGGTGGCGGGGCCCGGTGCGGCGGGCGCGCGTATGCGACGGCGGCGCAGGGCAGGTGGCCGGCGATGACGCTGCGCGGCCGGGCCGGCGGCAGACCGGGCACGGGAGCATACGAAGCCGCCCGGACCGGGCACCCGCCGGGCCCGCTCCCCGCCGCGCCGTGCCGCGCCGTGCCGTCAGGGAGCCTCGAACGTCGGGCCGTCACCGCTCACGCGCAGGCGCACGGGGCGGTCGGACACCGGGATGGTGCAGCCGTCCCGCGTGCTGCAGCTCGCGTAGCCGACCAGGACCGTCGCCTCCCCGTTCCCGTCGGCGCGGACGGGCAGCGTCGTGGTGACGGGGCCGTCCGGGTAGACGGGGACCTGGGCGTCGACACCGGGCACGCTGATCGAGCGTACGTCCGCGGCCGCCTTCAGCGCGCCCTTCGCCTTGAGGGCTCCGGAGACCGCCACGGCGGTCGGCCGGCCGACCCCCTCGATGCCGGTGGCCGGCAGTTCGGTGCTGTAGAGGTGGAAGCCCTTCTTCTCCGGGGTGAAGACCGCGGTGAGGGTGCCCTCCGAGGCCTTCCACTCGGAGACGGACAGCGTGACGGTGACTCCGTTCTCGGAGAAGCGCGTCGTGGGGGCGGCGGCGCCGGCGGGGTCCGCGGCCGGCGGCCCGCCACAGGCCGACAGCGCGGCCAAGGTGAGGAGGGCGGCCGCGACGCGGACCGTGCGGGAGCGCCTCGCCTGCGTGGAAACGTTCATCTGTGCCTCTGCGTTGCGTGTCGGTTCGGGTCGGATCGGGAGGGTGGTGGGCGTTCGGGCCGGTTCGGTTCGGGCCGGTCTCACAGGGCCGTGGTGAAGTTCGCGCTCCACACCTGCATGCTGTACACGATGTCGTTCCACACCCCGGTGGCCAGCAGCCCGCCGACGAGGACGAGCATCCCCCCGCCGGTCCGCAGGACCCACGGGTAGTGGCGCTTGACCAGCCCGAAGGCGCCCAGCGCCCGGCGGAAGGCCAGCGCGGCAAGGACGAACGGCAACCCCAGCCCCAGGCAGTAGGCGGCCATCAGCAGCGCCCCGCGGACCGCGCTCGCCTCGGTCCAGGCGAGCGCCTGCACGGCGGCCAGCGTCGGCCCGATGCACGGCGTCCAGCCGACCGCGAACACCGCCCCGAGGGCCGGGGCTCCGGCGAGCCCCAGCGCGGGACGCCGGTGGCTGCGGAACTCCCGCTGGGTGAAGCCCGGCAGGAATCCCATGAAGGACAGCCCCATGAGCACGGTGAGGACGCCGAGCACCTGGGTGATCGCCTCCTGGTGCGCCAGCAGGCTCCTGCCGAAGTAGCCGAACAGGGCGCCGCCGGAGACGAGGACCGCGGTGAACCCCAGGACGAACAGCAGCGCGCCCGTCGCCATCCGGCTGCGGCGCCCGCCGCGCGCCTGCGCCAGGTCGGCGACCGACAGGCTGGTCACGTAGCTGAGGTAGCCCGGTACGAGGGGCAGCACGCACGGCGAGAGGAAGGAGACCAGTCCCGCGACGAACGCCACGGGCGCCGCGATCGCGAGGGTTCCGTTGACGAGGGCAGGGGCGTCCGCGACGGCGAGCGACGCCCACTGCGCGCCGGCCGTCACGACTCCTCCTCCAGGACGCGTGCGAGCAGGGGCCGCAGCTGCTCGTCGGTGACGGCGCCCCCGATGGCGGCGGCGATGCGCCCGCGGCGGTCGATCACCAGGGTCGAGGGGATCGCCTGCGGGTTGACCAGGGAAGGCGGGAACCGGAGCAGGAGTTCACCGTCGGGGTCGTGGAGGCTGGGGAAGGTCATGTCGTGGGCCCGTACGAAGGAACGCGCGGCGGCCCGGTCGCGGTCCCGGGTGTTGATCCCGAGGAACCGGACCCCGTCGCCCCGGGTCTGCCGGCTCAGCCGCTCCAGGTCGTCCGCCTCCGCACGGCACGGGCCGCACCAGGAGCCCCAGGCGTTCACGACGACGACCTGGCCCCGGAAGTCACCGAGTGCGACCTGCTTCCCGTCCAGGTCGGCACCGGCCAGAGCGGGTGCGTCCTGCCGGGTGCCGGGGTCCATGACCGTCGCCCCGGCCGCGGCGCCGATCGCGTCCGGCCGGCCGGCCCGACTCCCCGCACCGGCGCCGTCGTCCGTCCAGAGGCCGGCGGCGGCCAGCACGGCGGCCACCACGACGCCGGTGGCGGCCGGGACGAGGAGGGACGCCCGTACCGGTCTTCTCACGACGCCCACTTGCGCAGGAAGGCGTTGATGCCCTCCGAGGTCAGCGGCGGGTTGCCCGTGACGTGGGTGTCGGTGCGCACCGTGCCGGACGGCGAGACGACGACGAGGACGGGCATCGTGTAGGTGCCGCCCGAGGGGCTGTACTTGCGCAGGAGCGCGGAGTTGGCGGAGCTGTTCCCGCCGATGTCCACCTTGACCATGTGGTACGAGGCCCCGAGGATCCCCGCGGTCTGCGACTGCGCGAACACCTTGTCGGCGGCCTTGCAGTTGCCGCACCAGTTCGCGCCGAAGTCGAGCAGCACCATCCGCCCGTCGGACTTGGCCGCCCGCAGCGCCGCGTCGATCTGCTTCTGCGCGTCGGCGGAGCTGTCGTAGCCCGGGCCGGGCACCTTGGCCGGCGCCGGCGCGGCGGACGTACGGGCCGGCTTGGCGGAGCCGCCGCCGGTCGAGGCGGCACCGGACTGGGCCCGCGAGGGGGTCGGCGAGGAGGAGGTCGGAGCCGAGGCGGATGCGGACGGCGAGGCCGACGCGGTCGGGGACGCCTCGGCCGAGGCCGTCGCGGACTGCGACGCGGACGGGAAGGCCTGCGAGGACTGGCCGGCCGCAGCCGCCGCCGCGGCGGAGCCGGCGGGCTCGGAGGACGGGCCGCACGCCGCGGTCAGGCCCGCCGCGACGACGGCAGCGGCGACCAGCGGCAGCCGCCTTCCCAGGGGTGCGGCGGAGCGGGGCGACGTCGTACGGCGGCGGTCGGCGCGGACGGGTCGGAGCATGCGAGAACTCATGGCGAAGACACCCCAAGGCACGGTTCGGACTGGCGGGACGGGCGGAGCGCCCCCCGGCTCGGTGGAAACGGCGCCCCGGAGATGCGCCGGGGTGTCGTGCCCCGGCGCCGAGGGCCGCTCGGCTGACGCGAGCATAGGACCCGGCGGGGCCAGCGGAACCGCCTCGGCGCGATCTTGAGATTGCCCTAAGGGAGAGCTCACCTTCCGCTTCGCCGGGACCAGGCCCCAAGGGCGGACACAAGGTGCGAATCCCTGCGAAAGGGTGAGGCCTCAGAAGGACGACTCGCGGACGCTGGCCTTCGCGCTCGGATCGATCGTGGCCGTGACGACCGACCGGTGGTCGGCGCTCGTGAACGTGACCGTGAGGGTGCTGTCCGAGGTCTGCGAGGTGCTGGTCTTGAAGCCCCGGCTGGGGACCGCGGAGATCAGGCACACGCCGCGGCTCCCGTACCGCACCGTCACCTTCCCGCCCTGGGAGGGCACGGTGTACAGGCCCGCTCCGCCCTCCTCGCAGTCGACCTTCCTCGGCGCGGGGGTCCTGGGGGCGCCCGTGGTGGCCTTGACGGGCGTGGGGGCGGCCGCCGTGGGGGAGGGGCTCTGCGACGCCGTGGGAGAGGGGCCGGCCGACGCGGTCGGGGACGGCGTGTCCGCGGACGGACTCCCGGCCTGCCAGGCGGGAGGGGTGTCGACGACCGTCGGGGCTGACCGTGCGACCGGGGGCGTATGCCGGGTCGAGCCGACCACGAACTGGACCGTCGCGAGCACGGCGGTCACGCTGGCGGCCGTGCACGACAGCCATATGAGCAGGTAGCGCGAAGTTCGGGGCACGGCCCCATAGTGTCCGACGCTCGGGCCGGTCTGTCACCGGCTCCCCCGGAACGGCCCGGCCCCGTGCGCCGGCCGGGCGGGCGGACGCCGACGTCCCCCCACCCGCGTACGGGTGGGGGGACGTGGCTGTGGGGGGTGGTTCGAGGGGGACCGGGGGCGTTCGCCCCGTAGGCCCCTTGTGCGTGGTTCGGCTACCTCGGTGCGCCGAAGTTCTGCGTCCACCACGGGCCGCCGTCGCCCTTGTGGACGCCTATGCCGATCTCCTTGAACGCGCAGTTGAGGATGTTGGCCCGGTGGCCGGAGCTGTTCATCCACGCCTTCATGACGGCGTCGGCGTCGGCCTGCCCGCGGGCTATGTTCTCGCCCAGGGTGGACCACTTGTAGCCGGCGGCCTCCACCCGGCTGGTCATGGTGGACCCGTCCGGCCCGGTGTGCGACATGACGCCGGCGCGGGCCATGGTGTCGCTGTACGCCCGCGCGGCGGCGCTCAGCTTGGCGTTGGAGGTCAGCGCGCCGCACCCGGCGGCCGCCCGCTCCTTGTTGACCAGGGCGAGCACGGCGGACTCGGCGTCCCCGTCGACGGTGCCGCCGCCCCCGCCCGTACTGCCGCCACCGCCGCTGCCGCCGGTGCTGCCACCCCCGCCACCCGTGGTGGTCGTGGCGGGCTTGCGCGGGGGCTTGGCGGCGGGGGAGGACTCCGACTTGGTCTCGGCCTCCTGCGTCGCCGCGGGGCCCGTGGGCGTGGCGGACGCCGAGGCGGAGGCGGAGGCGTCGGGCGTCGGGGACGCACTCGCGCTCGCCGTGGCGGGGGTGTCGGTGGTCGGCGGGGCGGCGTCGGGGGTGGGAGTCGCCGTCCCGGACGTTCCGGCCGCGTCGGTACGCCGGTCGGTACGCGCGTCATCGCCGGAGTCGGCCACCGCGACCCCCACCGCCACCACCGCGGCGGCCGTGGTGACGGACAGCACGATGCGCGTGCGCATCGTCTTCTTCCGTCGGGCCTCGACGCGGGTCTGCGTTTCGGGAGTTCGGCTGCGGCTCATGCCGGTAACACCTCGCAAGAGAAGGGGAGGAGGGGAGTCCGCCTGAGCCTAGGCCGGTGACCAGCCAAAAAGTCCCCCAGGGAGGGTTCTTCAAGTTCCCTTAAGGAAGCCCGCAGGGTCAACACAGGGACGAGTCGGGCAATCGCCCCAACTCGGCCCGGCAGGAAGGAGTATGACCCCGCACGGGGCCACCGCGCCTCGGCCCGACGGCCCGCCCCCGCGCCATGGCCCGCGCCCGCGCCCGAGCCTGCGCCCGGCACAAGAGCCCAGTCGGCGGCGGACGTTGTGCCGGACGCCCGCCCACGGCCGTCACGTCACGCCGCAGGCGCCCGGGCTGACGTCGGCAAGGCGGCCGGGGACTTCACTGCCCCGGTGCGCACATCCGGCAGGCACCGCCGGCCCGGTTCCGGGCTGGACGGCGGTCCTGGCGCCACCGGCCCGACCCCCCCCGGACGAGCACCTGTTCCGGCTCGGCCACCCGCACCACTGCTCCCGCGCATGCGAGGAGGCCGCGGACCTCGTCGAGCGCGCGGCCGCGCCCTCAGCCGCCGAAGTCGGGCAGGACGAGGGAGCCGTCCCCGGTCAGGGTGAAGCCGGGGTTGTGGGCGATCTCCCAGGCGTGGCCGTCGGGGTCGGTGAAGACGCCCGAGTAGAAGCCGATCGCGTTGACGGCGGCCGGCCGGGTGACGGTCCCGCCGGCCGCCGCGGCCGCGTCGAGGACGGCGTCCACCTCGGCGTCGGTGCGCACGTTGTGGGCCAGGGCGATGCCGCCGAAGCCGGCCGCCGGGGTGTCCGGGAGGCCGCAGTCCGCGGCCAGCTTCCGGCGGTCCCACAGGACGAGGGCCAGGCCGCCCGCCTGATGGAAGACCGTCTCCTCGACCTCGGTGCCGCGCCAGCCGAGCGCCGTGTAGAAGCTCTTGGCGCGGGCGAGGTCCGCGACCCCCAGGGTGACCAGGCTGATGCGCTGTTCCATACGGCCACGGTAACGCCCCGGCATAGTCCCGCTCAGGCGGCGGGCTTTCCCGGCTGGTCGTGTGTCGAGCAGTGGATGCCGCCGCCGCCCGAGGCGATCGTGTCGATGGCGACCGGCACGATGTCCCGCTGGGGGAAATGCTCCTGAAGGATGCCGCGGGCCCGGTCGTCCGCCTTGCGGTCGCCGAACTTCGGCATGAAGACGGCGTCGTTCGCGATGTAGAAGTTGGCGTAGGTCGACACGAAGTCGTCGCCCTCGCCGGTGATCCTGTTCAGGTCGGGCTGCGGCAGGTCGATGACCTCGAAGCGCCGGCCGCGGGCGTCCGTCGCCTTCGACAGGACGGACTTCGCCTGGTCGGCGGAGCGCGACCACGAGTCGGCCGGGGTGCTGGGGTGGGCGCGGTCCAGCAGGACGACCCCGGGGGCGGCGAAGCGTACGAGGCTGTCCACATGGGCGTCGGTGATGTCCTCGCCGCGGACGCCGGCCAGCCAGACGACCTTCCGGACGCCCAGGGTCTGCTTGAGCTCCGCCTCGATCGCCTCCCGGTTCTTGCCCCGGTTGCGGTTGTCGTTGACGATCGAGCTCTCGGTGACCAGCAGGGTGCCCTCGCCGTCCGTCTCGAAGGAGCCGCCCTCGGCGACCAGCGGCGCCTGGACCCGGGGGATCTTGTACCTCTGGAGCACGGCGCGGGCGACCGCCCCGTCGTTCTCGTGCTCCTGCTTGTTGCCCCAGCCGTTGAAGTTGAAGTCGACGCCGACGACCTTGCCGCCCTCCTCCACGAAGACGGGGACGGTGTCGCGGGCCCACAGGTCGTCCACCGCGAGCGGGATGACCTCCACGTCGTTGCCGCAGGCCCGCTGGGCTGCGGCCACCTGGTCGGGGCGGGCCATCATGACGACGGGCTCGTACCGGCCGACGGCCCGCGCGATCCGCGCGATGTCCTCGCGTACGTGGCGCAGGTCCTCCTCCCACACTCCGGCGGCCAGGGCGGGCCAGGCCATGAAGGTGCGGGTATGGCTCTCCCACTCGGCGCCGAGGCGGCGCCCGTCGGCCGCGGGGGCCGACCCCTTCGTGGCCTCGGGCTGCACTCCGGACGCCGAGGGTCCGCAGGCCGAGGCGCCGGCGACGACCGCGCCGATTCCGGCGACGGCGCGAAGGACGGTCCGGCGGGTGGGGGGAAGGAAGGACACGGGGGGACTCCGATCGTGGGCTGGCGGAAGGGGCTCCGGCCAGGGCGGGCGCGAGTGTCATGAAGGCCGACAAACCGGTCCCTACGGACAAGGGTGCGCGCTGCGCGCCGCGAACGGCCGCTCTGTACGGAGAAGTGATGCGGCCTCGTGTCGCCACTGTGCCACTGACTGAAATTTCAGTCAATTCGTCCGGCGCCGGGCCGCATACTCCCGCACCGGAACGCCCCGGTAAGGTGCGGTCCATGGCGTCTCGCAGCACTCAGATCCTGGAAGCGGCCGCCCGGGTGATCGCCCGGCGCGGGGTCCGCGGGCTGCGCGTGGAGGAACTCGCGGCCGAGGCGGGCGTGTCGACCGCCCTGATCTACTACCACTTCAAGGACCGCACGGGGGTCCTGCGCCAGACCCTCGAGTTCATCAACGACCGTGCCGAGCGCTACACCACGGACCGCGACCCGGACGACCCGCCGCTCACCCCCCGGGAGGAGCTGGAGGAGACCCTGCTCCTGGAGCTCCAGGACACCGTGGAGGTACGGGAGAACAGCTCGGCCTGGGGTGAACTGCGGGCGAGCGCCGTCTTCGACGAGGTGCTGCGCGAGGACCTGGCCAGGGCCACCCTCGTGTGGGTCCAGGAGGTTGCCGCGCTGTTGGGCCAGGTCCACCCGATGGCGCCCGCGTCGTCGCTCGCCGCCGCGGCCGAGCGGCTCACCGCCCTGCTCGAGGGGCTCAGCATGCGCTGGCTCAGCGGCGGCATCAGGATCGGTCATGCGCGGGAGCTCATGCGCGGTGCCATCGACGCCGAACTGGCCGGCCTGCGCCAGGGCTGACCGCCGGCCCGCCGCCGCCCGCAGCGCGGCCGAACCCCATCCGTCCCTAGCCAGTCCTTTTCACAGCCTCCTCTATCGACTGAATTTTCAGTCAATGCCATGAGGCACCACCTTCTCGAGCGACCACCCCGGCCCCCTTCTCGCCGCTCAAGCCTTGACTCCTCAACATCGACCGCTTCGGCGCCGGCGGGGGTGGGATCCACTGCGCCACCCAGCAGCAGCGCCCGCCCGGCACCGCCCGGGGTCAGCCGACGCTGCTGTCCGTCTCCGGAGCCTTTCGGGCGTTGTTCCTGATGTTGGCGAAGGGCAGAGCTCCTCCGTGGAGTTCTTTGAACTCGTCGATCAGGTCCTGCTCGGCCTCACCCGGATCGTCCTCGGTCATCGGCCGCCAGGCGACGAGCAGTGCGGCCGAGTCGGCCAGTTGCCAGATGTAGCGTCCGCCCCAATGGCCGGCCGGCAGACCGGTGCCGTGGCGGCGGTAGTCGGCAAGCCGCCGATGCAGGCCGTGCTGCCCCGCGGCCTTGCCGATGTACACGACCGTCGCCCCGTCCACCCAGGCATCGCCGAGCTTGCCCGCCGTCACGGACGGGTCGCGGCCCTTGAGGTGCCCGGCAGGGCTGATGGGGAGGAACGACGGGGGCGAGGTGTCCGTGCGGATCACCACGTAGATTCCGTGCCCGGTGGGGACGTTGCTGCCGGGCAGGTCACGGAACGGCACGAAGCCGCTAAAGCCGCGTGCGGTCAGGGTCCTCTGTGTCAACTCCGATGTCGGCCTCATGCCAGGCATCCTGCCAGGCGCACATTACGGGTTCTGGCCCGGTGAGGGTGCGGGAGGGGAGGTGCCGCGACGGCCGGTCGGCTTGTCCGTCACGCTGCTGCCGCGGTCGGTCCCGGCCCGGGCCCGCCGCCGTCAGCGGCGGGCCGCGAGGTGGTCGCCGAGCGCCTCGTGCGTCAGGTGCAGGCCGGCCCGCAGGACCGCGTCGTGCCGGGTGGGGTGGGCCGATCGGTGGGCGAGGTCGAGGCCGCGGGCCCGGTCGAGCTCCGCGGCGAACTCCTCGCCCCGCAGGGCCGCGTCCAGGGCCAGCGCGGTCGACCGCACCAGCGGGGCGATGTCGCGCAGCGCGGGATCGGGAGCGGGCACCGCGGAACGGTCCGGGGCCGGGCCGCGAGCCCGCACCTGGAGCTCCTGCGTGAAGCACTGGAGGGTCACGGCGCTGCGGGCCGCTAGCTCCAGCCGCCCGTCGAGCCCCTGCGGCGGCGTGCGGGTCCGCCGGCGGTGCGCGGCCCGGTCGAAGGCGGCCCGGCAGGCCGGCGGCCGCAGCCACAGCCGCGCCCCCTCGGGCAGCGGATCCGGGGCGGCGGGAGGCCCGCCGCGGGCGAGCCGGCCGGCCACCGCGTCAAGGAGGCGCACGATCCCGGCCCGGTACGCGTCCAGGCCCTCCGCGGCCGACCGGTAGGGGTCCGGCGGCCACAGCAGCGGTCCGAGCAGCACCACCACGGCGATGCCGACCAGGGTCTCCGCCAGGCGGGCCCAGGGGTACCCGGGAAGGGCGGTGGCGTAGATCATCAGCGCGGTGATCAGGACCTGCTGGTTCGGGGAGCCGGGCCGCCCCAGCAGGTACATGCCGGCGCACCCGAACACGAGCACGGCGAGGAAGGACAGGGACGACGCCGGCAGCCGGCCCAGGAGGAGCGTGCTGAGCACCACCCCCGCGAAGACGCCCAGGAGGCGTTCCCACGCCAGGCGCGGCGCCGCGTACACGTCCTCACGCAGGATCAGGACGGCGGGCAGGGCGGCGGGCACAGGTGCGGTGCTCGTGCCCCACCACAGGCACAGGTACCAGGGCACCGCGCCGCAGATCACCAGCCGGGCTCCCGACCGCAGCCCTGCGCCGACGGATGGGACGTGCGGATCGAAGGCGAGCGTACCGGGCATGACGGACATCGTAGGGTTCGCCGTCCCGTGGACGGTGCACCGCGTGCCGAACGACGAAGGCCGCCGCGGCGATCAGCAGCGGCCGGCGCGCAGGGTGTGGCTGACCGGCGCCCCGGTGGAGGAGGGCGCGGCGGGCTGACGCGTCTTCGACGACGGCAGGCACGTCAGCCTCGGCGAGCTCAAGGGCAACAAGGCAACAAGGGCAACAAGGGCGACCAGAACTACCCGATCCCGGCGGACGTGAACCTCGCCGACTGCACCGGCGTCAGCATCTGGTGCGACCGCTTCGACGTCTCCTTCGGTGCGGCCGCCCTCACCCCGGCCTGAACCGCAGGCGGCGGCGCTCAGGCCTCGTCGAGGGCCGGGCCCGTGCGGCGGGCCAGGGCGTTGCTGCCGATCGAGTTGTGCACGCTGAAGCCCACCGCGTCCGAGCGGTAGCGGTCGTCGGACCATTCGACCGGCCGGCCGTCGCGTGTGGTCGTCATGCGGCGCACCCGCAACAGCGGGCTGGTGCGCCGCACTTCGAGGAGCTCGGCGTCCCGGGCCCCCGCCGCGACCGCGTCGATGAGGTGCTCCCCGTACGCGAACACCAGCCCCGTGTCGTCCAGCAGGCGCTGCGTCACCGACGGGCAGTCCGGCTCGATGTGCTCCACCGCCGGGGCGATCCAGTCGGCGTACACGGTGCGCTCCAGCAGGACGGGCTCGTCGTCCAGCCCGCGTACGCGCAGCACGTGCAGCACGGGCGCGCCGGGCTCCACCTGGAGCCACATGGTGTCCCGGTCGGTGGCCGGCCGGTATTGCGACGACACCACCCGGCCGGTCGCCGTGCGGCCCATGGCCGCCGCCCACTGGGCGAAGCTGCGCAGCTCGGCGAAGCTCTGGCTGCGGCGGCTGGCCAGCACCACGCGCCGGGCGCCCTGGCGGGATCCGATCAGGCCCTCGGCGGTCAGGGCGAGCACGGCCTGGCGGACGGTGCCGCGGGAGACCCCGAAGCGCGCCGCCAGCTCCGTCTCGGCGGGCAGGAGCGCCCCCACCGCGTACTCCTCGCGGTCGATCGCCCGCCGCAGTTCCTCGGCGATCTCCTCGTGCCGGGCCGTCATCGGCTGTGCTCCGTCCCTCGTCATGAACGCTGACTGTGCGCAAGGCGCGTGCCTCGTCAAGCGTAAGCGCAGGGCCGCGTGGACCGAAACGAGGGAAGATTGTCCAGGTTATTGGCTGGAATCCGTCGCCTTCCGTTTACCGGAAGGTCATGGATGCCAGGCCTACTGAGGCCGACTTGTTCAGACAAGTTGGTCTCGGAGTCTTCGAGTCCGCCGTACCCCTCCCACCCCTCCCCGCGCTCCTCGCGCAACCTCCCTGGAGAGACCGTGCCCCTGCCGAGAAACGCCGCCCTCGCCGGCTGCCTCGCCGTCGTCGCCGCCCTCGCCCTCACCGCCTGCGGCGCTGCCCCCGAGAAGGCCGACAACAAGACCGCCACCGGCAAGGACGCCGCCACCGCCACCTCCGCGGCGGACTTCGGCGGCATGGACGCCCTCGTCGAGGCCGCCAAGAAGGAGGGCGTCCTGCACGCGATGGCCCTGCCCCGCGACTGGGCCAACTACGGTGCCCTCATCGACGGCTTCACCCAGAAGTACGGCATCAAGGTCGAGGTGGAGAACCCCGACGGCAGCAGCCAGGACGAGATCAACGCCGTCACCAGCCGCAAGGGCCAGGACCGCGCCCCCGACGTCCTCGACCTCGGCACCTCCTTCGCCGTCAGCGGCGCCCAACAGGGTCTGTTCGCCCCCTACAAGGTCGCCGCCTACGGCGACATCCCGTCGGCGCAGCGGGACGACCAGGCACGCTGGTACAACGACTACGGCGGCTACATCTCCATCGGCTGCGACGCGAGCCGCGTCAAGAACTGCCCCACCACCTTCAAGGACCTCCTCAAGCCCGAGTACAAGGGCCAGGTCGCGCTCAACGGCAACCCCACCAAGTCCGGCTCCGCCTTCGGCGGCGTCTACGCGGCCGCGCTCGCCAACGGCGGGTCCCTCGACGACATCCAGCCCGGCATCGACTTCTTCGGGCAGCTGAAGAAGAACGGCAACTACACGCCCGTCGAGTCCACCCCGGCCACCGTCGAGAAGGGCGAGACGCCCATCAGCATCGACTGGGACTACCTGAACGCCGGCTACGCCGACCAGTTCAAGGGCAAGGGCGTCGACTGGAAGGTCGCCGTCCCCGAGGACGGCAAGTACGCGCAGTACTACGCCCAGGCCATCAACAAGGACGCCCCGCACCCCGCGGCCGCCCGCCTGTGGCAGGAGTGGCTCTACAGCCCCGAGGGCCAGAACCTCTGGCTGAAGGGCTACGCCCGCCCGGTGCTCATGAGCGCCATGGAAGGCGCCGGCACCCTCGACAAGGCCGCCGCCGCCAAGCTCCCCCAGGTCAGCGGCACCCCGACCTTCCCCACGGAGGCCCAGCAGACCAAGGCCAAGGGTGTCCTCGCCCAGAGCTGGGGCAAGGCGGTCGCCGGCTGACCGCCGGCCCGGCCACGGACACGAGACCCACACGAGCACCGACACGACATCCATGACCACCGACATGACCACACCGCCCACGGCTGCCGCGTCCTGCGCGGCCGCCGCCCCGGCGGCCCCCGCCGCCCCCGCCGCCCGGACCGGGCGGCGGGCCGGCCGCTCCGGCGCCCTCGCCGTCGTCCCCCTGCTGCTGTTCACCGCCGTCGCCTTCGGCCTGCCCGCCCTCGCCATGCTCGACGGCGCCTTCACCACCCGGGACCCGGCCACCGGCGCCACCTCCTACGGCCTCGGCAACCTCACCGCCTCCTGGCAGGGCGCCTACCTCACCGCCCTCGTCGGCAGCGTGAAACTGTCCGCCACCTCCGCCCTCCTCGCCGCCCTCCTCGGCCTCCTCCTCGCCCAGGCGGTCGTCACCTCCCCGCTGCGGGCCCTGCGCGAAGCCGTCCTCACCGCCTCCGGCGTCCTCGCCAACTTCGGCGGCGTCCCCCTCGCCTTCGCCTTCGTCGCCACGCTCGGAAACTCCGGCGTCCTCACCCGCCGGCTGGGCCTGAGCGACACCGGCTGGAACCTCTACAGCTTCTGGGGCCTGGTCCTCGTCTACCTGTACTTCCTCGTCCCCCTCATGGTCCTCACCATCACCCCCGCCCTGGACGGGCTGCGCACCCAGTGGCGGGAGGCCGCCCAGAACAACGGCGCCACCCACCGCCAGTACTGGCAGCACGTCGCCCTGCCCGTCCTCGCCCCCTCCCTCCTCGGCGGCCTCGTGCTCCTCTTCGGCAGCGCCTTCGCCGCGTACGCCACCGCCGCCGCGATGGTCGGCAGCTCGGTCCCGCTGGTCACGCTCCAGATCGCCGACGCCATCTCCGGCAACGTGCTCATCGGGCAGGAGAACGTAGCTCTCGCCCTCAGCCTCGACATGGTCCTCGTCGCGGGCCTGGTGATGGCGGTCTACCTGCCCCTGCAACGACGGAGCGCCCGATGGCTCGCCTGACCGCCCGCCCGACCCCGGCCACGGCCCCCTGGCGCGCCCTCGTCCTCGCCGCCGCGGCCCTGTACTTCCTGGTCCCGCTCGCCGCGTCCGTCGTCTTCACCGTCGACGTGCCCGGCCGGGGCGTGGACCTCGGCGCCTACACCCGCATCCTGGACACCGAGGGCTTCCTGCCCAGCCTCCTCCTCTCCCTCGAACTCGCGGCCGCCACCATCGCGGTGGTCCTGCTGCTCCTGGTCCCCGCCGCGGTGGCGCTGCGCCTGACCGCCCCGAAGCTGCGGCCCGTCGTCGAGGTCGTGTGCGCGGCTCCGCTCGTCGTCCCGCCCATCGCCTTCGTCGCAGGCATCGGGACCGTTCTGAAGTGGGGGCCCGAGCACCTCTCCCGCACCCCGCTCTTCCAGACGTTCGTCGCCGTCCAGAACCCGGACTTCCCCGTCGTCCTGGTCCTCGCCTACGCGGTGATGGCGCTGCCCTTCGCCTACCGGGCCCTGGACGCGGGCTTGCGCGCCATCGACGTCCGCACCCTCGTCGAGGCGGCCCGCAGCTGCGGCGCGAGCCTGCCGCAGGCCCTGCTGCGCGCCGTACTGCCGAACCTGCGCGGCGCCCTCCTGAGCGCCTCCTTCCTCACCCTCGCCCTGGTCCTCGGCGAGTTCACCACCGCCCAGCTCCTCGGCTTCCGGCCGTTCGCCGTCTGGATCGTCAACATCAGCGGTTCGCAGGCCCAGATGTCCGTGGCCGTCTCCGTCATGAGCCTGCTCGTGACCTGGCTGCTGCTCCTGGTCCTCGCCGGCTTCGGCAGCCGCCGCACCCCCTCCTCGACCTCCGACCGGAAATGACACCCCTCATGAGCCTCACCGCACCCGCGCCGGACGCGAACGCCGCGCCCGGACCGGCCGACGCGGCCACCGTCGAACTGCGCGGCCTGCGCCGGGCCTTCGGCACCACCACCGCCCTCGACGGACTCGACCTCACCGTGCGCCCCGGCGAACTCCTGGCCCTGCTCGGTCCGTCCGGCTGCGGCAAGACGACCGCGCTGCGCATGCTGGCGGGCTTCGAACACCCCGACTCCGGCGAGATCCTCGTCGACGGCAAGGACGTCACCACGGTCCCCGCACACCGCCGCGACGCCGGCATGGTCTTCCAGTCCTACAGCCTCTTCCCCCACCTGAACGCCCTCGACAACGTGGCGTTCGGGCTACGGATGCGCCGGGTCCGCACCGCCGAACGACGCGCCCGCGCCGCCGAACTGCTCGAACTCGTCGGCCTCGCCGACAAGGGCGACCGCTTCCCCCACCAGCTCTCCGGAGGGCAGCAGCAGCGCATCGCCCTGGCCCGCGCCCTCGCCCTGCGCCCGCGCGTCCTGCTCCTGGACGAACCGCTGTCCGCACTCGACGCCAAGGTGCGCCTGACGCTGCGCGAGGAGATCCGCCGCCTCCAGCAGGAACTGGGCATCACCACCCTCTTCGTCACCCACGACCAGGAAGAGGCCCTGTCCATGGCCGACCGCGTGGCCGTCATGCGCGCCGGCCGCCTGGAGCAGTGCGCGGCCCCGGCGGAGCTGTACGCCCGCCCCGCCACCGCCTTCGTCGCGGAGTTCGTGGGCACCATGAGCCGCGTCCCCGGCCGGCTGCTCGCCTCGGGTGCGACCGTCGAGGTCCTGGGCCGGCGCCTCCCCGTCGACGGCACCCCGCCGAGCACCGGGGACGGCGCCGACGTCGACGTCCTCGTACGCCCCGAGTCGCTCGGGGTCACCGTCGACCGGGCCGGGGAAGGCCGGGTCCTCGGTACGTCGTTCCTGGGCGCCACCGTCCGCGTGTCCGTCGCCCTGGCCGACGGCACCCTGGTCAAGGCCGACGTCCCCGCACACGACGCGGGCCGGCCGGCCGTCGGCGAGCCCGTCCGCCTGACGCTGCCGGACCGTCCGGTCCTGGTCGCCCCGCGCGCGACCTGACCCGCCGGAAGCGGCGCACCAGGACGCACCCGCGGCCGCCTGCCCGGCCGCCGCCCGCCCGCCCGGACGGCAGCACCCTCCGCCGTGCCGTCCGCCCACCGATCCGCCCCCCGTCCCGCCGCCCGCCGAGCCGCCCGGTCCGTCGGCCGGGCTGCCCGGGCCGCCGGCGCCCAGGTCGGTCCGGCCCGTTGACGGTCCTGCCTCGTGCCCATGGCGCCCGGTGGGTCCGGTCCGTCTGTCGGCCTGCTCGGGCTGTCGGCCGCCCGGGTTGGCGCGGTCCGTCGGCGGTCCTGCCCGGGCTACCGGGGCCCGGGTGGGGCCGGTTCGTCGGTCGGGCTGTCCGGGGGCCGGCCGCCTGTATCGGTCCGGTCCGTCGGCGGTCCTGCCCGGGCCACTCGTACCGTCGGCGGTCCTGCCCGGGCCACTCGTACCGTCGGCGGCCCACGTCCGTCCCGCCGACCACCCGGGGCCACCGTGTCGCCGGCCCCGTCCCCTCACCCCTCACCCCGCACCGGAAAGAGACCTCGTTCGTGACGTCCTCGCACTCTCCCGCCCCGACCCCGCTGCTGCAAGCCGTCCTCTTCGACATGGACGGCACCCTCGTCGACACCGAGCAGCTCTGGTGGGACACCGTGGCGGAGGCGGCCGAGCGGCTCGGGCACGTCCTCGTCGAGGCCGACCAGCCGGACGTGCTCGGCCGGCCCGTGGAGCACACCGCCGGTGTTCTCGCCGCCCGCAGCGGCGCCCCCGCGGCCGTGATCGCCGCCGAGCTGCACCGGGCCTTCGCCGACCGGGTCCGTACCCGGGTCGTGCCCCGGCCCGGCGCGCTGGCCCTGCTCGGCGCACTGCGCGACGAGGGCGTCCCGACCGCCCTGGTCACGGCATCCCCCCGGGAGGTCGCGGAGACCGTCGTGGCCGCCCTCGCGCTGGCCGGCCACGGCGGTTTCACCGTCACCGTCACGGCCGACGACACCGCGCTCACCAAGCCGCACCCCGACCCCTACCTGGAGGCATGCCGAGCCCTGCGGGTCCCGCCCGCCGCGTGCGTGGCCGTCGAGGACACCCCCACCGGAGTCGCCTCGGCCGAAGCCGCCGGCTGCCAGGTCCTCGCCGTGCCCTCCGTCGCCAGGATCGACCCCGCCCCGGGCCGCACCGTGCTGGACTCCCTGGAACAGGCCACCCCGGACCGGCTGCGGGCCCTGGTCGCCGCCGCGCCGGCACCCCGGTTCCTCGTCCCCGAGCTGACCACCCGCCGCGCCCGCGCCGGCCGGCCCTTCACCGCCCGCGTCGCGGGCCTCCTGCGCGGCGCCGCCCACCCCGTGACCTTCACCGCCGCCGCCCGCCCCGACTGGCTGACGGTCCACGCCGACGGCACCCTCAGCGGTACCCCCTCGGCCCCGCCGCCCCCGGACACCGCCGCGGCCGTGGCTGAGGTCACGGCGGTCGACGCGCACGGCGCCACCGCCCACCTCACCGTCCGCGTCCCCGTGGCGGCGGCGGACGCGCCGGCGCTCGACCGGATCCGCGTGATGAGCTGGAACCTGTGGCTCGGCGGCGGCCCCGTCGACGACCACCGGGACAAGCAGCTGGCCGTGCTCCTCGCCGCGGACGTCGACGTCGTCGGGCTCCAGGAGACGGCCGTGCACGCCGCGCCCGAACTCGCCGACGCGCTCGGCTGGTTCCACCACAGCGCCGGGGAGAACCTCGCGGTCCTCAGCCGCCATCCCGTCGTGGACACCCTCGGCGACCCCCGGGTCGGGTTCTACGGGGCCGCCGGCGCCCGGATCCGGCTCGACGAGCACCCCGACGGAGCCCCGCACGAGCTGGTGGTGTGGACCGCCCACCTCAGCCCCACGCCGTACGGCCCCTACGACGCATGCTTCGGCGGCCTCTCCGCACCCGAACTGGCCGATCGGGAACGGCAATCGGGGCGGGTCCGCGAGATCGGCGCGATCCTGGCCCGGATGGCGCCGGACCTGGCCGCGGCCGACCGTACGCCGGTCCTGCTCGTCGGAGACTTCAACGCCCCCTCGCACCTGGACTGGACGACCGCGGCCGCCCCGCTGCACGGCGGGCACGGCCCGGTGGACTGGCCGGTCTCGCGCGCCGTGGAAGAGGCCGGGCTGCGCGACTCCTACCGCGAGGCGCACCCCGATCCGGCCACCGCTCCCGGACCCACCTGGTCGCCCGTCCACCCGCGGCACGAGGACGGCAGCGGCCGCCCCGAACCGCAGGACCGCATCGACTTCGTGCTCCACGCCGGCGACCGCCTCACCGTCGTGGACTCCGCCACCCTGGCCACGGGCCGTATCGCCCCCTGGCCGGACGTCGCGGCCAACGACTGGCCGTCCGACCACGCGGCGGTGGTCACCACCTTCCGCCTCGCCTGACGGACGCGAAACGCCGCCGCGGCCCCCGGCGGGTCCGGGTCACCGCCAGCGCCCGGCGACGGCCGCCCGAGGGTCGGCATCGGGACCGTCACCGGCCCATGCCACGTGCCCGTCGGGGCGGATCAGTGCGGCCGCCACCCCCGTCCAGTCCGCGTGCGGTACGGAGAGGGGCCCGCGGTGCCGGGTGACGCCCTCGGTCGGCGGGGCCCCGCCGGCCAGGTCCAGCAGGACGTGGCGGCCGGTTCCGAGGAGCGTGAACAGCCGGGTGTCGCCGAGCCGGAGGTCCGGGGCGCGGGTGCCGGCCAGGCGGTGGCCGCCCTCGGCCGGGTAGGCGACCGACAGTGCAGACAGCCGCTCCGCGAGGGTGCGCGACAGCTCCGGCAGGTCGGCGATGAGCCCGCTCAGCAGGGCTCGCAGCGCCTGCCCTTCGGGGGAGTGGCCGGTCATCAACGCGGTCTGCGCGCGGGTCGAGGCCAGGAGGTCCGCGCCGACCGGATGGCGTTCGTCGTGGTAGGTGTCGAGCAGGGCGTCGGGGGCTTCGCCCCTGACGACGGCGGCCAGTTTCCAGCCGAGGTTGGCGGCGTCCTGGACACCGACGTTGAGGCCGACGCCGCCGGCCGGGAAGTGCATGTGCGCGGCGTCGCCCGCGAGCAGCACCCGGCCGCTGCGGTAGCGCTCGGCCTGCCGGGTGGCGTTGCCGAAGCGGGAGAGCCAGCGCGGGTCGCGCATGCCGTGGTCGCCGCCGGATATCGCCACCACCTTGGCCCGCAGCTCCTCCAGGGTGAGCGCACCGGGCCGGTCGGGGCGGGCGCCGTCGGGGTCCGAGCCGACGATCCGGTGCACGCCGTCCGGCAGCGGAACCACCATCAGGCCGCCGGCCGGACCGCAGACGCTGACCGGCCCCGGAGGCGGCGCGTCCAGGACGACATCGCCGAGCCAGCCCCAGGTCGTGGCGTCCGTACCGGGGAAGGCGATGCCGGCGGCGCCCCGTACGACACTGCGCGTGCCGTCGCAGCCGACCACGTATGCGGCCCGCAGCGGGGGCCGCCCGGCGATCTCGACCGTGACGCCCGCCGGGTCCTGGGTGAGGCCGGTGACGCGGTGGCCCCGCAGGATCCGGGCTCCGGCGGCGCGTGCGTGCTCCTCCAGCAGGGCCTCCGTACGGGCCTGGGGGAGGGCCAGCGTGAACGGGAACGGCGTGTCGAGCACGCCGAAGTCCATCCGGTCGTCCAGGCCGCCGAAGTGGCCGTCCGGGATGCGGCGGCCCTCGGCCAGGAACCGGTCCGCGATGCCGCGACACGCCAGCAGTTCCAGGGTGCGGGGATGCACGGTGAGCGCCTTGGAATGCGGATCCGGCTCCCGGCGGTCCTCCAGCACGGTCACTTCGGCCCCGCCCAGCCGCAGTTCTGCGGCCAACCACAGGCCGACGGGCCCGGCTCCGACGATGACGATCATCAACGATCCCCTCTCTTGGTCACTGACCAAGAAGTAGACTTGGTCAGTGACCAAAAAGCAAGACGGTGTGGTGCGGGCGGCGCTGGAACTCCTGGACGAGCGCGGGGCGGAGGGCGTCTCGGTCCGCGGGGTCGCCGACCGCCTCGGGGTGCGGATGAACACCGTGCTCTGGCACGCCAAGTCCAAGGCCCGCCTGCTGGAGCTGATGGCCGACGCGATCGTCTCCGAGGTCTCCCCGGAGGGGCTGCCCGAGGACTGGCGCGAGCGCGCCCACGAGCTGGCCCGGCGCTACCGGCGGGCGCTGCTGTCCCACCGTGACGGCGCGGTGATCGTCGCCGGTACGCACGTCGCGGAACCGGGCACGCTCCGGTTCGCCGACCGCATGGTCGAGGCGCTGCTGGCGGGCGGGTTCGGCGACCGGGAGGCTGCCTGGACCTGCTGGTCGATCGTCTACTTCGCACTGGGTCTGGCCCAGGAGGAGCAGACCGCGGACCGGGCCGACGGCGAGGCCCTGGCCGCGGCCCTGGCACCCGGCGGATACCCCGCCCTGAGCCGTGTGGGCGCCCACCTGGCCGACGCCTCCTTCGACGAGCGGTTCGAGCACGGCATCGCACTCATGACCCGTCGGTGACCGGCCGGACCCGGCGCGACGTCCGGCGCGGCGTCGGGCGCGACCGATGGCGTGAATTTCCGTCGCGGCGATGAGTCCGCGGGCTCCCGAGGGTCCATCCATTGACGGAAGAAGACCGACCGCCGACGCACCGGGAGCACGTCATGGGACTCGTCCACATCGAGCTGTTCGCGACCCTCGACCTCGTCGGGCAGGCGCCCGGCGGCCCCGACGAGGACCCGGTGGGGTTCCCGTTCGGCGGCTGGCAGGCGCCCCTGCTGGACGAGGTCGCCGGAGAGCAGGTCGGCGCCGCCTACGAGGGCACGGACGCCCTCCTGCTCGGCCGGCGGACCTACGACATCTTCGCCGCCTACTGGCCCCGCCAGGAGGGCGGCGAGGACGACACGATCGCCACGCTGTTCAACCGCGTCCCGAAGTACGTGGCCTCCCGCGGCCGGCCCGACCTCCCCTGGGCCGGGTCCACGCAGCTCGGCCCGGACCTCGCCGCCGCCGTACGCGAGATCCGCGACCGGCACGAGCACGTGAAGGTCGTCGGCAGTCTGGACCTCGTGCAGAGCCTGCTGCGCGAGAAGCTCTTCGACCGGCTCGACCTCTGGGTGCACCCGATCGTGCTCGGGGTCGGGAAGAAGGTGTTCGACGGGGGAGAGGTGCCCACCAGCCTGACGCTCCTCGAACCCCCGGCCGCCGGCCCGAAGGGCGTCGTGTACCTGCGCTACGGGCTCGCCGACGGGATCCCCGCGACGGGCGACATGAGCGCGCCCGGCCACGGCGTCGAAAACGGCCGCTGACGCGCTTTTTTGTCCGCGGGACAGAAGCCTTGCCCCAAGGAGCGCGGTGCGCGGTAGCCTCCGCGAAGGAGCCGCTCTGACGGAAGAACTCTTCCGAAAGCGCGTGTTCGCGGCGCGCTGCACGTGGAAATCGACGGAAGGACATACGTGAAGGACTCGAAGGACAGGCTGGAAGCACTGCGGGTCGGGATCGAGCGCCGCAACCCGGCACAGCCCGAGTTCCACCAGGCGGTACGGGAGGTCCTCGACACCCTGGCCCCCGTCTTCGCCGCCCGCCCCGAGTACGCCGACCCGGCCGCGGCGCTGGTGGAGCGGCTCACCGAGCCCGAGCGGCAGATCGTCTTCCGTGTCCCGTGGCAGGACGACCGGGGCCGGGTCCACGTCAACCGCGGCTACCGCGTCGAGTTCAACAGCGCGCTCGGCCCGTACAAGGGGGGCCTGCGCTTCCACCCCTCGGTGGACATCGGCGTGGTGAAGTTCCTCGGCTTCGAGCAGATCTTCAAGAACGCCCTGACCGGCCTCGGCATCGGCGGCGGCAAGGGCGGCAGCGACTTCGACCCGCGCGGCAGGTCTGACGCCGAGGTCATGCGGTTCTGCCAGTCCTTCATGACCGAGCTGCACCGGCACATCGGGGAGCACACCGACGTGCCCGCGGGGGACATCGGCGTCGGCGGCCGCGAGATCGGCTACCTCTTCGGCCAGTACCGGCGCATCACCAACCGCTGGGAGGCCGGCGTCCTGACCGGCAAGGGCCAGGGCTGGGGCGGCTCCGCCATCCGGCCGCAGGCCACCGGCTACGGCAGCGTGCTGTTCGCCGCCGAGATGCTGGGGGTCCGGGGCGGGTCGCTGGACGGGCTGACCGCGGTGGTCTCCGGCTCCGGCAACGTCGCGCTGTACACGGTCGAGAAGCTCCAGCAGCTCGGCGCGAACCCGCTGACCTGCTCGGACTCCCACGGCTACGTCGTCGACGACAAGGGCATCGACCTGGCGCTGCTGAAGCAGGTCAAGGAGGTCGAGCGCGGGCGCGTGAGCGAGTACGCGGCACGCCGCGGCTCGTCGGCGCGGTTCGTGCCCGGCGGGCGGGTCTGGGAGGTGCCGGCGGACATCGCCTTCCCCTCCGCCACGCAGAACGAACTGGACGCGCAGGACGCCCGTACGCTCGTCGCGGGCGGGGTCAAGGCGGTCTCCGAGGGCGCCAACATGCCGACCACGCCCGAGGCCGTGCGGATCCTTCAGGAAGCCGGGGTCGCCTTCGGGCCCGGCAAGGCCGCCAACGCGGGCGGCGTCGCGGTCAGCGCCCTGGAGATGAGCCAGAACGCCGGCCGGGCGGCCTGGAGCGCGCAGCGGGTGGAGGACGAGCTCGCCGCCATCATGCGCTCGATCCACGCCGTCGTCCACGAGACCGCCGAGCGGTACGGAGCCCCCGGCGACTACGTCACCGGCGCGAACATCGCCGGGTTCGAGCGCGTCGCGGACGCGATGCTGGCCCAGGGCGTCATCTGATCCGACGGCACGCCCGCGCCGGTGCCTGACGACAGCGGTCCGGGACACGCGTCCCGGACCGCTCCGGCGCGTCCGGGATACCGCCGTCGGCACCCACTCCGGCCTGCCCACCTGGCCGGCCTGCCCGGCTGCGCGGCCTGCCCGACCCGTCCGGGCTCCCCGGGGGCGCGGAGGTCCGCACCGGCCGGATCCCCCCGTACGAGGCGTACGGGCACGGGGTGTTACCGGTCCGCCCCGGCGGCTGCGCCGGATGGGCCGGCGCCCGCGCGAGGGCTCGCCTCCTGCGCCGCGGGCCCCGCGGAAGGGCACCGGGCCGTCCCGCCCGAAGAACGTGCCTATTACACGCGGAAGTTCGTGAGATCGGGTGTGCGAGGTGGAGGAGGTGTGGAGGGGGTTGTGAGAAACCTTGTCGAACAAGTCCTTACCCCCGGTTCGCCCTTGATTTGCTCCTGTCAATCGGAACAGGGTTCTGCAGAACGTTTGACGCCCCACACGTCAACACGAGGAGAACCCTCTTCATGGCAACTCACAAGCGATCCACAGCCCTTCGCAACACGGCGATAGCCGCGGGAGCCGCAACGGCGGTCGCCGCGGGCCTGTTTGCGAGCCCCCTCGCGGGGGCGGCCACACCGGCCGAAGGGACTGTGCACGGCCTCGGCGCCCCGGGCGCCGTGGACGGCAGCTTCGTCGTCATCCTCGACGCATCCGCGAACAAGGAGGACCTGGCGAAGAAGTACGGCGGAAAGCTGGAGCGCAGCTACGGCTCCAAGGTCAACGGCTTCTCCGCCTCCGGTCTGACGGAGAAGGAGGCCAAGCGGCTCGCCGCGGACCCGGCTGTCGGCACGGTCGTGCAGAACAAGCGCTTCACCATCAACGAGACCCAGGACAAGCCCCCGTCCTGGGGCCTGGACCGGATCGACCAGGCCGCCACGGCCGGCGACCAGAAGTACACCTACCCCGACGGCGGCGGCGAGGGCGTGACGGCCTACGTCATCGACACCGGCGTCCGCGTCACGCACAAGGACTTCGGCGGCCGCGCCACCAGCGGGTTCGACGCGATCGACAACGACGAGAGCGCCGACGACGGCAACGGCCACGGAACGCACGTGGCGGGCACCATCGCCGGTGCCGCGCACGGCGTCGCGAAGAAGGCCAGGATCGTCGCGGTGCGGGTGCTGGACGACAACGGCTCCGGCACCACCGAGCAGGTCGTCGCGGGCATCGACTGGGTGACGCAGAACCACTCCGGTCCGTCCGTCGCCAACATGAGCCTCGGCGGCGGCGCGGACGAGGCGCTGGACGCGGCGGTCAAGCGGGCCGTCGACGCGGGCGTGAGCTTCGCGGTGGCGGCCGGCAACGAGTCCTCCGACGCCGGCCAGGGCTCGCCCTCCCGGGTCCCCGAGGCCCTCACCGTCGCCTCCAGCACCGAGGACGACCGGCAGTCGGACTTCTCGAACTTCGGCTCGGTGGTGGACCTGTACGCACCGGGCTCGGAGATCACGTCGGCCTGGAACGACAGCGACACCGGGGTCAAGACGATCTCCGGCACCTCCATGGCCTCCCCGCACGTGGCGGGCGCCGCCGCGCTGTACCTGGCGGCCCACCCGTCCGCGACGCCGGCCGACACGGCCGCCGCGCTGACCGGGGCCGCGACGAAGGGAGCCATCAAGAACCCGTCCTCCGGCACGGCGAACAAGCTGCTGAAGATCACGCAGTAACGTTTCGGCACAGTTGTCGGGAGCGGCCCACCGCACCGCGGAGGGCCGCTCCTCGGCGTGCCGCCCGCCCACGGCCGGGCGCCCCGACGAGGTGCCCGGTAGCGTGGGCCCCATGCCCAGCGGCGAACCCGACGACGCCGAGCGGCGCGAGGCACCGCGCCCCCGGGCCCCGAGCGGCCCGCCGCGGCGCCGGCTGCGCGGGCCCATCGGCACCGGGCCGGCCGTCGCACTCACCCTCGCCGTCCTGGTGGCGGCGAATCTGGCCGTGCACTACGGCGGCGGCCCCCTGGGCCTCGTCACGGCGGTCGCGGCCGTCGCCCTGCTGCTCGGCGTGCTCCACTGGGCCGGCGGTACGCGGGCGGACGCGGGCCTGGCCCCCGGCACGCTCGCCCGCGGTGCCCGGTGGGCGCTGGCCCTGATCGGCCTGGTCGGCCTCGTCTACCTGGCCGGAGCCCTGATCCCGGACACCCGGCCCCTCTTTCAGGACCGGCGCCACGAGGGCATGGGAGCCGGCGAACTGGCGGTGCGCGTCCTCGTGCTGGTCCCCGTCGGAACCGTCCTGCTGGAGGAGGTCGCCTTCCGCGGGGTGCTCTACGGCCTGCTGTGCCGAGCCCACGGGGCGTTGCGGGCGACGGTCGGGTCGAGCCTGCTGTTCGGCCTGTGGCACGTACTTCCCTCACTGCACCTGGCGACCGCGAAGCCCGCTCTGACCGAGGTGTTCGGCGACACCGCCGCCGGCGCCGCCCTCGCGGTCGCGGCGGCCGTGCTGTTCACGGCCGCCGCGGGGGTCCTGTTCTGCGAACTGCGGCGCCGCAGCGGGAGCCTGCTGGCACCGATGGGCCTGCACTGGGCGGTCAACGCGCTCGGCTACGTGGCCGGGTTCCTGCTGGCGTGACCGGCCGCCCCGCGGGCTCAGTCCTGCGGCGGCCGGACGATGTCCCGCAGCCGCTCCAGGTCCTGCGCGGTGAACCCCTCCGGCCGCATCACGGCGTTCCACCCGTCGACGTAGGCGGCCTTGTACGTGTGACCGTGCCCGTCCGGCACCCCCGTCGAGAACGGCAGGTCCGCGGTCACCTGCCAGAAGGTCACGAAGGGCATCCAGACCATCTCCTCCAGGACGTCACCGCCGGGCGCCTCGCCGATCCAGTCGGGTTCGGACAGCGCCAGGGACGGACTCCACCAGACGATCGGGTCGGAGGGGTGCATCAGGTACAGCACCCGGGTGCCCTCCCACGCGCGGTCGGCCGGAGCGATCCCGGCGGCCGGGTCGTCGGTGAAGCGGACCGTACGCCCCTCCTTGTAGACGGGCTCGATCTCGGGACTGCCCGCTTCGCGGTGGTCGCTGAACTCCCGGAAGAGGGTGTTGAAGTTGGGCGGGCCGGCGAACAGGGTGCCGGCGGTGCGGTTGCGCAGGTCGTACTCGCCGCTGAAGGCCGTCTCACCGCCGAAGGAGCCCAGGCTCTCGCCCGCCACGAACAGCCGGGGCCGCTCGCCCTGGGGCAGCTTGGACCAGACGTCGTACACCGCGTCGAAGAGTTCGCGGCCGGCCTCGCGCGCCTTGGACTGGTCGACGAGGTACGAGAGCCAGGACGGCAGGTAGGAGTACTGCATGGCCACGGTGGCCGTGTCGCCGTTGCCGAGGTACTCGAACGAGTCCACGGCCGCGGGATCGACCCAGCCGCTTCCCGTGGTGGTCGTCACCAGCAGGTTCTCCCGCTCGAAGCCGCCCGCCCGCCGCAGGTCCGCGACCGCCCGCTCGGCCCGGGCCTCCGCGTCCTCGGCGGTCGACAGCCCGGCGTAGGCCCGGACCGGCTCCTGCGCCGCGCGGTGCGTGAAGCCGCCGATCTCCCCGGCCGTCGGGCCGCTGCCGGTGAAGGCCCGTCCCTGCCGGCCCAGCGTGTCCCACGGCACGAGGGAGCCGGGACCGCCCGAGCGCAGCGCCGACGCCGGCTGCTGCACCCCCTCCGGCGTCTCGGTGTCGCGCACCGAGAACGCCTCGTTGGCCGCGTTCACGAAACCGCCCAGCAGGACCCCGCTGACCACGGACCACGCCACACCCGCCACCAGCAGCCAGCCGACGACCCGCGCCGCCCGCGGGCCGATCCAGCGCCGGAGCAGCCGGGCGGCCCCGTGGTAGAGGTGCCGCAGGCCGCGCCCGGTCATCAGCAGCAGGTAGAAGACGAGGAGGGCGACGAACGGCGAGGCGACGGTGGCGAGTGCGCTGTAGTCGGTGACCCCCATGAGCCCGCGGATCCGGTGCTGCCAGTACTGCCCGAGCCCGAAGGCCAGGCCGAACAGCACGACCGCGCACACCAGCAGGACGAGCCACGACCGGCGCGAGGGGCGCCGCGCGTCCCGGTCGGCGAAGGCGCGCCACACGAAGGCGGCGATGAGACCGAGCCCGTAGCCGATGGCCGCGCTGATGCCGCAGATCAGGCCCTGGAGCACGCCGCCGCGGGGGAGCAGCGACGGGGTGAAGGACAGGCAGGCGAGGGCGAGCGCCCCCCAGCAGCCGGGCAGCGTGACGCGCACCCGCGGCCGCTTCCCGGATCCCCGGGCCCCTCCGGCCTGTTCGGCCGCTTCGGCCTGCGCGGCCCGTCCGGTCGCGCGCCTGCTGCCGTCCCCCGTCCCGTCCCCGGAGCCGTTCGGCGGCGGCCCGTCCTGCGGGGACGAGGACGCGGACACCGGCGGATCACTGGTCATCGCTGTCCTCCGGAGCCATGGTCCCGCGGCGCGGCCGTACCTGCCATCCGAGCCGCGGGCCCCCTCGTACCCGGCCGTGGGGCGCCGCCCCCGCTCAGGGGTCGGCGTCCGTCCACTCGGCCCCGGTGAGCCGGCGGAACGCGGCGACGGCGGCCCCCACCGTGGGGAAGAAGTGATCGGGATCGATGGTGCGGGTGAGTTCGAACCGCTCGATCTTCCGCCGCACCGGATCCTTCATCTCGGCGAACACCAGGTGCACGCCGGCCGCGTTGAGGGCCTCGTCCAGGTCCTCCAGGACGTCGGCGGCGGTGGTGTCCACGTCGGTCATGGGCTCCGCCGCGATCACGATCCAGGCGGGCCGCGGGTCCGTGGCAGCCAGGCGCCGGATCTCGTCGCGGAAGGCCCTGGCGTTGGCGAAGAAGAGCGGCGCGTCGAACCGGTAGATCACCAGGCCCGGCAGCTGCCGCGCCTGCGGGTAGGAGCGGACGTCGTGGTAGCCCTCCAGGTCCGGCACCCGCCCGAGGACGGTGCGGTACGGCCACCACGCACGCCGGAAGACGTTGAGGACGGACAGCGCCACGGCGATGGCGATCCCGGGCAGCACCCCGAGCAGGGCCACACCGGCGAACGCCGCGCAGCACAGCAGGAACTCCGTGCGGCTCTGCCGCCACAGCCGCACGGACCCGGGGAGGTCGGCGAGGGACAGCGACGCCGTGATGACCACGGCGGCGAGGGCCGGCTGGGGGAGGTCGCGGAACAGGCCCGGAACCAGCACCAGCATGAGGACGATGAGCACCGCCCCGACCACCCCGGTGAGCTGGGTCCTGGCCCCCGCCCGCTCCGCCACCGCCGTGCGCGATCCGCTCGTGCTGACGGGGAAGCCCTGGAAGAGGCCGGCCGCCAGGTTGGCCACGCCGACGCCCGCCATCTCCTGGTTGCCGCGGACCTCCTGACCCGTACGGGCCGCGAACGCCGACGCGTTGGAGATCGTGTCGGTGAGCGACACCAGGGCGATGCCCAGCGCCCCGGCCAGCAGCAGCGGCAGATCGGCGGGCCTCACGTCAGGGACCGTGAACGGCGGGAAGCCCTCGGGCAGTTCCCCGACCAGGGCGACTCCGCGCCCGCCCAGGTCGAAGACGACCGCCGCGGCGATCGCCAGCACCACCATCACGAGCACCGCCGGGACCTTCGGCAGGAAGCGCTGAAGCACCAGGACCACGACGATCCCGCCGATGCCGACCGCGGCGGCGGCCGGCACGGCCGCCCCGCCGGCGAGGCTCCGCACGAAGCCGGCGAACTCGCCGATCAGGCTGTCGGCCTCGACCGAGAAGCCGAGCAGTTTCGGCAGCTGTCCGATCAGGATGGTCAGCGCCAGACCGTTCATGTAGCCGATCATCGTCGGCTTGGAGATCAGGTCGGCGATGAAGCCGAGCTTCGCCACCGAGGCCAGGATCATGATCGCCGCGACCAGCAGCGCGAGCACCGACGCCAGCGCCACGGCCCGGTCGGGATCCCCGCCGGCGGCGACCAGCGGCAGGACCGTCGCCGCGATCATCGGGCCCAGCGCGGAGTCCGGGCCCAGCACCAGGATCCGGGACGGCCCGCACACCGCGTAGCCGAGCAGGCAGAGGACCGTCGTGTACAGGCCGGTGATCGCCGGCAGGCCCGCCAGCTCGGCGTACGCCATGCCCTGCGGCACCAGCAGCGTGGTCAGGACGATCCCCGCCACCAGGTCCTTGACCAGCCACGTGCGCCGGTAGGTCGCGACCGCGCGGATACCGGGCACGGCCCGCACCCGGGAGACGAGCGTGCGGTTCGGGTGCCGGGCCGGCGCGGGCCGCCCGCCCATCAGGCGCCTCGCGACCGGCGGGCCGCGAGCTTGCCCAGCTCCCACAGGAGCAGGAGGGCGACGGCGGCGAGCAGTGCCCAGCCGAACTGCCGGGCGTCGATCTCCGTCGTCCCCAGGAGGCGCCGGAAGCCGTCCATCTGGGTCACCAGCACCGCCAGCACGAACTGGGCCAGCGCCACCCAGTTCATCTGCCTGCTGTCGAAGGTGGACACGGTCAGCACCGACTCCGTCTAGCTGCGGCACTCGAACGCGGCCACGATCAGACAGAGCGCGAACGCGGTGAACGCGATGGACTGACCGGTCCCGACGCTGTCGAAGTGGGCCGCGCCGAGCGTGATCAGCCCCAGCAGGACGACGGTGATCGCCAGCCCGCCGAGTCCGACCGTGACCAGCACGGGCCGGGTGAGCACCGACTCCCCGCGCGGGCGCGGCGTGCGCCGCATCAGGCCGGGGCTCTCCCGGTCGAAGCCCAGCGCGAAGCCGAAGGAGGCGTTGACCACGAAGTGGATCCACAGCACCTGCGGCGGGGTGAAGGGCTCGCCGGCGGCGATGTTGAACACCGTGGCCCCGAGGAAGGTCAGGACGAAGGTGACCAGCAGGAGCAGGACGAACCGGATGTACTTGGTGAGGTTGTCGTAGATCCTGCGGCCCTGCTCCACGGCGTAGACGATGGTGGCGAAGTTGTCGTCGGAGAGGATCATGCGTCCGGCGTTCTTCGCGACGTCCGTGCCGCTGCCCATGGCGATGCCGATGTCCGCGGCCTTGATGGCGGGCGCGTCATTGACGCCGTCCCCGGTCATGGCCACGACGTCGCCCCTCTTCTTGAGCGTGTCGGCGAGCAGCACCTTGTGCTCCGGCGCGACCCGTCCCACCACACCGATGCCGTCGATCCGGGCGATCTGCTCCTCCTCGCTCAGGGCGGCGAAGTCGGCGCCGAGGATCGCCTCGCCGGGGATGCCGAGCTGCCGGGCGATCGCGGCACCGGTCGTGACGTCGTCACCGGTGACCATGCGGACCCGGATGTGCCCCGCCCGGGCGGCGGCCACGGCCGCCCTGGCCTCCTCGCGGGGCGGGTCGACCATGCCGACGAGACTGGTCATCCTCAGCTCCGTGACGTACGCGAGCAGGTCGCCCTCCGGATCGAAGGCGGCCGGGTCCAGGTCCCGGGTGGCCGCGGCCATCACCCGGCGCCCCTCGCCGCCCATCCGCGCGGTCTGCTCCTCGGCCCGCGCCGCCAGCGCGGCGTCCCACCCGACGGTCTCGCCCGCCGCGAGCGCGGTGGCGGCCCGCGCCACCACCGCCGGGACGGCAACCTTGACGAAGCACCGCACGACCCGGCGCCCCGAGGCGTCCCGGGCCTCGTTGAAGGTGGCCATCAGCTTGTACCCGGGGTCGAACGGCAGCGTGGCCAGCCGCGGCAGGCGCTCCCTGGTGGCGTCGACGTCCAACCCGGCCTTGTGCGCGAGCACCAGCAGCGCACCCTCGGTGGGATCGCCCACCACCTCGCCGTCCACCAGCTTCGCGTCGCTGGCCAGCACGTACGGCAGGATCGCGTCCTCGATGCCGGCGGAGGAGCCCGCCGCGTGGTGGATCCTGCCCTCCAGCCCGTACCCCGTGCCCGAGACCGTGTAGCGGTCGGTGGGGCTCAGCACCTCGACGGCGGTCATCTGGTTCATCGTCAGGGTGCCGGTCTTGTCCGAGTTGATCGCCGAGGTGAACGCCAGGGTCTCCACCGAAGGCAGCTCCTTGACGATGGCGTTCCGCTTCGCCAGGTTGAGGCTGCCGACGGAGAGGATCGCCTGCGTCACGGTCGGCAGGGCCTCGGGGACGGCGGCGATGGCCAGGGAGACCGCGCTGACGAACAGGACGTCCCACGCCAGGTCCCGCTGCCGCCCCAGGGCGAACATCACGATCATGGTCAGGCCCGCGGCGGCGGTGATCCACAGCGTCAGCGTGTCGAGCTCCTTGGTGAGCGGCGGCACCTCCTTCTCGGTGGCCGTCAGCATCCCGGAGATCTTGCCGAGCTCCGTGTCCGAACCGGTCGCGGTGACGACGAGCACGCCGCTGCCGTGGGTGACGGGCGTGTTCATGAACGCCATGTTCGTCCGGTCGCCGGGTGCCGGCAGCGAGCCCGCCAGCGTGCCGGAGTCCTTCGCGGCGGGAACGCTCTCGCCGGTGAGCGCCGACTCGTCGATCTGCAGGGCACTGGCCTCGACGATGCGCCCGTCCGCCCCCACCTGGTCCCCGGCGGCGATGAGCACGACGTCCCCGACGACGAGTTGCTCCGCGGGGATCTCGGCCTCCGTCCCGTCCCGGCGGACCCGCGCCGTGGCCTTCATCATCGACCGCAGCGCGTTCATGGCGCTCTCGGCCCTGCCCTCCTGGCGCAGCCCCACCACCGCGTTCAACAGGGTCAGCACGATCAGCAGGATCGCGGTGGTCCACTCCCTGATGAGCAGTGAGACGAACGCCGCGGCCAGCAGCACGATCTGCATGTAGCTGCGGTACTGCGCGAGGAACCGGCGCCAGCCCGGGGTCCGTTCCTGCGCGGGCAGCGCGTTCGGTCCGTGCGCGGCCAGCAGCTCCGCGGCCCGCGCCGCGGACAGGCCGACGGCCGGGTCCACGCCGAACGCGGCCGCGACCTCCTGCGGCGTGCGCGTGTACCAGGCGTCCCCCGGAGCCGGGGGACGCCCTCCCGCGGATTCCGCCCGTACCGTCATCGTCCTGCCTCCGATCCGTGGCCGCCGATGCGCCCGGACGCCGTGGTCTCAGCCGCGCTTCCTCTTCCCGGACCGCCGCGAGTCGGCGTACGGATCGGCCGCCGCCCCCGCGGGCGCCTCGGCTTCCAGCTCCCGCCGGGTGACGAGCAGCTCCCTGCGCGCCTCGTCCCCCACGTCGGGGTACTGGGGATCGATGTCCATCAGGGTGTGCGCGAGGACCGCCGCCGAGCAGATCCGCGCGAACCACTTCCGGTCGGCCGGCACCACGTACCACGGCGCCCACTTCGTGCTCGTCGCCGACAGCATCGCGGAGAACGCGTCCTGGTAGTCCTCCCACCGGGCCCGCTCCCGGACGTCGGCCGCGGAGAACTTCCAGTTCTTCTCCGGCCGGTCGATCCGCTGGAGGAAACGGGCGCGCTGCTCCTCCTTCGACAGGTTGAGGAAGATCTTCACCACCTTGAACCCGTTGTCCGTGAGGTAGTGCTCCCAGCGGTTGATCTCCCGGTAGCGCCGGTCCCACACGTCAGGCCCGCACGCGTCGTGCGGCAGCTTCTGCCGGACGAGGTGGTCGGGGTGGACCCGTACCACGAGCACCTCCTCGTAGTGCGAGCGGTTGAAGATGGCGATCTCGCCGCGCGCCGGCAGCCGGCGGGCGTAGCGCCACAGGTAGTCGTGGTCGAGCTCCTCGGCGGAGGGCACCTTGAAGCTGCTGACGCGCACGCCCTGGGGGTTGACGCCGCTCATCACGTGGCGGATCGTCCCGTCCTTGCCCCCGGCGTCGATGGCCTGGAGGCAGAGCAGCACGCCGTAGGTGTCCTGGGCGGCCAGCCGCTCCTGGTACTCGGCGAGCAACGACACCCCGCTGCGCAGCAGCTCGGCGCCGTCCCGCTTCTTCAGGCCGGCCTTGTAGCGGGGATCGAAGTCCCGGTCGAGGCGTACGTCGGATCCCGGCTCCACCCGCAACGGCTCGATGAAGTCCGCGATGCGCCCGGCTCTCTCGTCCGCCATCGTCCACCAGTCCTTCGCCGGCCCCGTGGCGCTGCTGCGGCACGCGGTGTCGGACACCCGGCCGGGACCGTCAGCGCGCCGGGCGCCTCCAGCTCATTGTCTGCTCGCCCGGCCAAGATCGCCCGTCCCAACCGGGCCGGGCACGCCCGCCCAGCGCCGGGCGGCCCGCCGTCCCGCCCGCCGCCCGCCCCGGACCCCCTGAGCCGCCGGCCGGCTCCGCGTGCGCGCGTACGGTCCAACCGGTAGCGTCGAGGACGAGCGTTCCGCCCAAACCGCTGCGGCCTGGCCCGGCAGGTCCGCCGCCGATGTCGGCAGAGGAACGAAGCCCATGCCCAAGCACAGCATGCGCGCGGTGACGGCCGTGGCCGCTCTGGCCTGCCTGACCGCAGTGGGCGCCGCACCCGCGGGCCCCGCGGCCACAACCACCGCGGCCACGGCCACAGGCCCCGCACCCCGCGCCACGGCCCCACCCTCCTCGCCCGCCGTGCGCTTCGTGCCCGGTGCCTGCCCGCAACCGCCCGAGCCCATCGAGGCGCTCGGCGATGCCCGCTGCGGCGTCCTGCAAGTCCCCGAGAACCGCTCCCGCCCCGGCGGGAGGACCATCGAGCTGGCCGTGGCCGTCATCCCGGCCCTCGCCCCCGCGAAACCCGCCAAGGAGCCGGTGGTGTTCATGGCGGGCGGTCCCGGCGCCGACACCTTCGACGACATCCCCTTCCTCGTCGACTCCGGCCTGAACAAGGACCGCGAACTGATCGTCATGGCCCAGCGCGGCAACCTCTACGACCGGCCGAACCTCGCCTGCCCCGAGGTCGACCGGTTCAACGCCGAGGCCGTGGGCCTCGGATACGACGCGAAACAGGCGGAGGACCTCCTGCTGAAGGCAGTCGAGGAGTGCCGCGGCCGCCTGACCTCACAGGGCGTCGACCTGAGTGCCTACAACACCACCGAGAACGCCGCCGACTTCGCCGACCTGCGCAAGGCGCTGGACATCCCCCGGTGGAACGTCTACGGATACTCCTACGGATCCGACCTGGCCCTGACCTATCTGCGCAGGCACCCCGAGGGCGTCCGAGCCGTGGCGGTCGACTCGGTCGCACCGCCCCAGTACGCGACCCTGCCGTGGACGTGGAGCAGCGTCGCCGAGGGGATCGACAACATCTTCGAGGCGTGCGCGGCGCAGCCCGCCTGCAAGGACCGCTACCCGGACCTGCGCCGTACGCTGACCGAACAGGTGCGCAGGCTGGAGGCGCAGCCCCTGACCCTGGACGTCGCACCGCCGGGCGGCGGAAAGCCCGTCAAGGTCGTCCTCGACGGCGGCGCGCTGCTGAACCTGATCGTCGCCTACACCCCCCGGCCCAAGGACGTCCCCGCGGCCCTCACCGAACTCGCCGCCGGAAACCCGGAGCGCTTCGCGCAGGCCCGCGCGGCAGGCTCGGTCCAGAACGTCGGCGCGTTCGCGCACGGCCTGACGAACTCGGTGGCGTGCGCCGAATGGGCACCGGCGTACGCCGAGGCCGACGTGCTCGCGGCGGGCCGGAAGGCCTTCCCCGGCTGGCCGGACACCGTCCTCGCCCAGGCGCCGCAACTCCCCTTCCAGTACCCGGTGTGCCGGCTCTGGAACGTCCCGGACCGCGCGGCCGTCCAGCGCGTCGCGACCGCCGGCGCCATCCCGGTACTCCTCGTCTCCGGCACCTTCGACGTGAAGACCGGGGCGAGCTGGGCCGAGGAGGCGGCCCGCACCCTGCCCCGCTCGACCACCGTGCAGATCCCCGGAATCGGCCACTGGGTGGTCCCGCAGTCGCCCTGCGCACAGCGCGTACTGGCCTCCTTCCTCGACCGCCCGACCGCGCCGCCCGACACCGGCTGCGTCGACGGCCTGGAACCCCAACCGTTCACGATCATTCCCGAATGACCGGGAGGGCAGATGACCTTCGCCCGTGCGCCCCGCCGTCACCACCCCGCAGGACGACTCCTCGCCCCGTCATCCGCCGGCCTGGCGGCAGCGCTCCTCGTCGCCGGCCTGCTCTCGGCGCCCGCCCGGGCGCAGGTCCGCACCACCACCGAGCCCACCCCGGGAGCGCCGATCGGCACCGTCGCCCGGACCGCGGGTGATGCGGCCTACGAACCGGGCCCCTGCCCGAAGACACCGGAACCGGTCAAGGCGCTCGAAGGAGCCCGCTGCGGCACGCTCACCGTGCCCGAGAACCGCGAGAAGCCCGGCGGCCGCACGATCCGGCTCGGCGTCGCCATCGTGCCCGCCGCGACCGACAGCCCCGAGCCCGACCCGATCGTCTGGCTCGCGGGCGGACCCGGGGACGACGCGGTGGGAGAGGCGCAGATGGCGATCGACGGCGGCCTGAACCGCGACCGCGACGTCGTCTTCATGTCCCAGCGCGGCACCTACTCGGCCGACCCGGACGTCCTGTGCCCCAACATCGACGAGTTCAACGCACGGTCGGTCGGCCTCGTCTACGACGCACCGTCCACCGAGCGCCTGCACGTCGAGGCCACCAAGGCCTGCCGCGACCAGCTCGCGGCCCGCGGCATCGACCTCAGCGCCTACAACGACATCCAGAGCGCCGCCGACTACGAGGACCTGCGCAAGGCGCTGGGCATCGACCGGTGGAACCTCTACGGCATCTCCTACGGCACCCACCTGGCGCTGGCCTACATGCGCCTGCACCCCGAGGGCCTGCGCTCCGTGGGCCTCGACGGCATCCTCCCGCCGTCCAGAGCCGGCTCGGCGGCGACCTGGAGCAGCGCCCGGCAGGGCTTCGACGGCCTGTTCAAGGCCTGCGCGCAGCAGCCGGCCTGCAACAAGCGCTACCCGAACCTGTCGGCCACCTTCGACAAGCTCGTCCGCCAACTGGAGGCCGAGCCGGTCACGACCACCGTCACCCTCCCCGGCAGCGACAAACCGGTGAAGGTCGTACTCGACGGGGGAGCCCTGGTGAACTGGATGACCTCGGCCACCCACGTGGCACCCCAGGTACCCGCGGCCCTCGACGAACTGGCGCGCGGCAAGCCGCAGCGCATCGCCCAGCAGTGGGCGGGAGGCAAACTCAGCCCCCAGGCCATCGGCCGGGTCGCGCACGGCCTCGTCTACGGCGTCTTCTGCAGCGAGTGGACGCCGTACGAGAGCGAGCAGGCGGCGCTCCGCGGCGGACAGGCGACGTTCCCGTCCTTCCCCCGCTCGGTGCAGGCCCAGGCCCCGCAACTCACCTTCCTCCACCCGGACTGCGACGTCTGGAACGTCCCCCCGGCGCCGCCCTCCATCCGTGACGCCACGCGCGGCGACATCCCCACCCTCGCCCTGTCGGGCGGCTTCGACTCCCAGACCGGTGCGGACAACGGGCCGTACGTCGCCCGCACGCTGCCCAACGCCGAAGTCGTCACCGTCCCCTACGAGCCGCACGTGGTGTTCGCCACGTCCGAGTGCGCGCAGGAGATCGCCGTCTCCTTCTTCGACACCCCGTCCGCACCGGACACGGCATGCCTGAAGACCCTCGAGGCGCCCGAATTCGAGATCGCCCCATAGGCGCGGGGCACCGTGCTTGCCGGTGCCCGTGCCCGTGCCCGTGCCGGTGCCCGTGCCGGTGCCCCGCTCAGCCGCCGCCGTTGCCGCTGCCGTTGCGGACCGGTGCGACCGGGCGCCAGGGCGCGAAGGCGCTCGCCCCGCGCGGCAGGA
The DNA here is from genome assembly GCF_001953875.1 of Streptomyces amritsarensis. Lineage (GTDB taxonomy): Bacteria > Actinomycetota > Actinomycetes > Streptomycetales > Streptomycetaceae > Streptomyces > Streptomyces amritsarensis. The sequence goes on along the minus strand of NZ_MQUR01000004.1, from coordinate 64,684 downwards.
TGCCGGCCAGCTCGGGGCAGTGCCGCAGGATGACGCTCGTCATGCCGCCCCGCTCGATCCAGTCCATGCCCAGCGGTGTGTAGACCTCCGGCCGGAAGTCGACCGTGAGGAAGCGGTCGCTCTGCAGGCGCCTGCTGGCCATCAGGATGAACACGCGGAAGGCGGTGTCGCTGAAGCCGAAGCCCTCGGGCGGATTCTCGGCGAACAGCCCCACCATCGTGTCGACGTCGTCCACCGACCGGTAGACGTCCCGCAGGCGGGCGACCGTCTCCGGATCGCCGGAGAGCTCCTCGAACCGCCGGATCCGCGGCTTGTGCAGGCCGGCCCGGAAGTCGTTGTAGCGCGGGACGCCGCGGCGCCGGGTGCGCACCAGGTCGACCACGGAGAGGTCGATCACCTCGCCGTCCCGATGGAACTCCTGCAATGCGCGCGGGAAGTTGTGCAGGGTGATCGCCCCCGGGTGGGCGATGCCCAGCGAGTACAGGGTGTTCACCAGACCCGTCTTGCGGATGAGCGGCTCCGTCGCGGCGCCCTGGAGGGCGGCGAAGTCCAGCGTGTCCAGCCGGCGGCCGAACCGGTGGTCGACGAGCTCGTAGTCGTCGGGCATCAGCGGGTGCATCCGGTAGACGGTGACGAACTCCTCCGTGAGGGAGTACGGCGCGCCGTGGTGGTCGGGCAGGGTCTTCGGGATGCCCTGGCGCCCGTTCGCCTCCAGCAGCCAGACGCCCAGCTGGTCGAGCCACTTCTTCGGCGGCCCCTGCCAGTTGGTCCGCATGCCGACGTCGAGCGTCTCGGTGGCGAGGATCGCGGGCGTCCACTCGACCGTGTGGATCTTCGCGATCAGGGCCGAGACGACCAGCCGGGCCGTGTGGTAGACCCGTTCCTCGTCCATGCGCGGATACTCGTGCCGCAGGGCTTCGCACACCGCGTTGTGCTCACGGGCGAAGAGCGTGTGCATGGCGCTCAGGCCGAGCCACCAGTTGTCGGTGAACCCGGTGAGCGGGGAGCCGTTCGGGCCGCCCGGCAGGTGCCCGTCCTCCAGCCGCAGGCCGGCGCCGCCGTCGGGCTCGCGCAGCGCCGTCGCGGCCGCCCGGTCGCCGCCGTAGACCTCCGAGCCGTCCCACCAGTGCGACACGTCGCTGGCGAACACGATCGGCGGCCGCCCGCCGGGCGTCGCCGCCGCCTCGTCCTCGCCGAAGCGCATCACCGCCTCGCGCGGGCCGCCCGGCGTGTTCTGCCACGTCTCCCCGGGCGGCAGCGGCACCTCCACGCTGCGGGTGGAGACCGGATGCCGCCGGTGCTTGACCCAGTCGTGCACCTGGAACTGGATCCACGCGGCGGCGATGACGTTCAGCGAGGTCGCGGGGATGAACGCCTCACGCCGCAGCAGTTCCCTGCTGACGGTGACCGGATTGGGCGAGTCGAAGCGGTCCGGGCGGTAGACGGGCGGCATGGTGCGGCCGAACATCGCCCCTGCGGCCCCCATCCGCGGCGCCGACAGGTCGTTGTACGAGCCGTCGTAACTCCGCCTGACCAGCAGCTCCTCGTCCGGCGGCGCCTCCACCGGCCCGGCCACGGGCGGAGCCTCGTGGGGTTCGGTGTCGATCAGGTTGTGCCGCCGCAGCGTCTGCCGGAAGGCCATGAGGTTGAGCAGGCCGAGCGGGGTGGGCAGCCGGTGCCACGGGACGAAGCGGTTGACCGTGCGGAAGCCGGCCCGCAGCGGCACCCCGAGCAGGGTGTTGCGGCGCGGCTCGACCGTCACGAAGCGCCGGCCGAGGCGGTGGGCGCTGCTCGCCTCGTAGGCGGCCTTGCGGGCACGGTTGAGGTTCCCCAGGGGGCGGAAGTCCTCCGAGGTGTGCCACGGGTTGAACGCCAGCAGGTCGACCCGTGCCGCGGCGGCGCGCGCCTGCGCGGTGTCGACGTCCTGGCGCGGGACGGTCAGCGTGGCCACCGGCACGACGGGTGCGACACCCTCCTGCCACTCGGCCGCACCGTCCTCGATCGGCGTGCGCCGGGCGTCCACGTAGCGCTGCACGCACAGCTCGAAGACGACGTCCCCCTGACGCAGCCGCCCGGAGAGCTCGCGCCGCAGGTAGTCGGGGTCGGTACCCGACGCGGCCGGGGCCGGCGCGGCGGACGCGGCGGGCCGCAACTGGTAGCGCACCGGCCCCCGGTCGCCCCACAGGATCGCGCCGCGGCTCCAGTACGTCTCCAGGGCCAGGCTGCGCACCGTGCGCCGGGTACCCGCGACGATGTTGCGCCGCATACGGGTGGCCGCGGGCCGGCCGACCGCCAGGGGCAGCTTGAGGAACAGGGCGATCCCCTTGCGCAGCCGCGTGTCGGCACCCGCCATGGCCTTGGCGAAGGCGACGAACTCGCGCGCGTCGCGGGCGTGGGAGACCGGGAAGCTCGTCATCAGCAGATCGTGGGTCTCACCCGGACCCGCCTCGACGCGCAGCGCCGCACCGCGCAGATCGGGCGCGAAGTCCGGCTGGCGCGCCCCGCTGGCGTTGGAGAGCCGGACCGTGACCGGGTACTCGGCGCCGGGCGCGGCGAAACCCGCCCGCAGCTCCTGCGGCAGGTCCTCGCGGAACTTCAGCCGGGCGTTCTCCACGCCCAGGACCGCCTTGGCGTGGAAGGTCCGGTCGACGGCGGCGGCGCCACTGCGTTTCCTCACCTTGTGCTGCACCCGCAGCAGCTCATGCGCCAGCCGTTCGAAGACCAGCCGCTCGGCCTCCGGACTGCCGCCGGCGTAGCGCTCGTACTGTTCGACCTCGTCCATGCGAGCCTCTTCCCAGGGGATCTCCGTGCACTCCCCACGACGCTGCCCCAGCCCTCGGCAGCTGTCGTGCGGAGCGCGGCAGACAGGCGAAAACCCAGGTGAAAGGCGGGATCCGGGGCATCACGGTGCAACCGCGCCCGCCGCTCCGCCCGGCACCTGTCCGGCGCAGCGGCCCGGATTCTTCTGCGCCGGGACATCGCCCCAGGAAGCCGGTCCGATCCATGCCGTCCGCTCCGCCCGGCGCGGGCGCGGCCGCACCCGTTGTTGTTGCGGCATCGGATGCGCGTCCGCCTTCTGGAAGGCGTCGGAAGACCCACAGCGACAGAACGGTGAGTGGCATGCTCCCATCCAACGAATCCCCGGAAGAGCGGGAACAGCAGCAGGCTGCGGTGCAGCGGTACCGCGAGGCGTCCGCGGAGCGCAAGGAGATCGAGGCGCAGCTGGCGGCCGGGGTGCGGTACCCGGACACCCCCGAGCGGATCGCCTCCCGGGCCGGCCGGCTGCTCGAACGGGGCGGGATCCCGCCGACGGCGGCGGTGGAGGGCGTCCACGCGGAGGCGCTGGACCTGCCCGAAACCCTGGAGCGGGTCATCGGACTCACCAAGGACCTCCAGCCGTGGAGCTTCCTGCCCCGAGGTGCCCGCGCGGCCGCCACCGTCGCCCGGATCTCGATCCTCCGCGGCGGCCTCGAAAGGCCGCACGGAACCGGCTTCCTGGTCTCCCCGCGGCTGCTGCTCACCAACCACCACGTGCTGCCGGACGCGCAGACGGCGCGGCGCTGCTTCCTGGAGTTCAACGCCCAGGTCACCATCGACAACGCACCCGACGCAGCGATCCGGTTCACCTTCGACCCGGACACGTTCTTCACGGCGGACAGGCACCTCGACTACGCGCTGGTGGCCGTCGCTCCCGCCACCGACGGAACTCTCGCCGGCGAGATGTTCGGCTGGAACCAGCTCAGCATCCAGCAGGGCAAACTCGTCCAGAACGAACCGGTGAACGTCATCGGCCACCCGATGGGCCGGCTCAAGGAGATCGCGCTCCGCGACAACGCCCTCGTGCAGCGGCTCGACGACTTCCTCCACTACCGGACCGACACCGAGCCCGGCAACTCCGGTTCCCCGGTCTACAACGACCAGTGGGAGGTCGTGGCGCTCCACCACATGGGCGTGCCGAGAACGGACGCCCAGGGCCGCATCCTGCGCAAGGACGGCCAGCTCTGGCGGAGCGGCGTCGACAGCGACGACACCGTCGACTACGTCTCCAACGAAGGCGCCCGCACCAGCTCCATCCTCAAGCACCTGGCCGCACAGCCGCTGGACGCCGGGCGGCGCGCGCTGCTGGCGGAGATGGGAGCCGAATCGGGGCTGCGGCAGGACGCCGTGGCCGCCCCGGTGGAGACGCCGGTCGCACCGCTCGCGCCCGTAACACCCGTGGCGCCCGCAACGCCCACAACGCCCGTGGCGCCGGCCGTGGCCCCGGCCCGGACCCCGGCCCCCGCCCCGCGGGAGGCGGCGCCCGCCGGCTCCCGGGTCGGCCTGAAGGCCCCGATGAACGCGTTCGGCGGTGCCCGGCACCTGGTCTTCCTGCACGGCAGGAGCCAGCAGGGCAAGGACCCCGAGACGCTGCGCCGCGGCTGGACCGGGGGACTCAACCACGGGCTCACCCGCGCCGGCCTCCGCACCGTCGACCCGCAGGACGTCTGGTTCCCCTACTACGGCGACCGCATCGTCGAGGTCATCGGGCAGCACGAGGCGCTGCCCGCCGCCTACGCCGACGCGCCGGCCGCGGCGGCACTGGAGGCCTTCGCCGCCCGCTCCGAGCAGGGGACGTACGAGCAGCTCGTCATGGAGGCCGCCGCCCTCGCCGGCATGCCGCAGGACGGGCAGCAGGCCGCGGAGAACATCGGCAGCACGATCGTCGGATCACTCCAGGGCGCCCTGGGCTGGCTGGCGGCCAAGACCGACGTGGACGCGCTGGCCATCGCGACCATCTTCCGCGACGTGGACGCCTACCTCGGCGACCGCGCGGTCCGCGAGGCCGTCCTGGACCGGGTGTCCGAGGAGATCCCACGCGAAGGCGAGCTGGTCCTGGTGACCCACAGCCTCGGCACGGTGGTCGGCATGGACCTCGTCGCCAACCGGCTCCCCGCGGGCATGAAGGTCACCCTCCTCGTCACCGCGGGCAGCCCCCTGGGGATGAACGCGATCACCAGTCGGCTCCTCCCGCCGGGCACCAGCCGCCCCGGGGCCGTACGCGAGTGGGTCAACGCCTGGTGCCCGACCGACGCGGTGGCCATCGGCTGCCCGTTGGAGCCCGTCTGGGGCAAGCTGACGGAGGAGCACGCGGTGGTGAACGCGAGCGACCGGGCCCACAGCATCGAGGAGTACCTCGCCCACCCCGAAGTCGCCACGGCGATCGACACGTTCCTCGCACGCCCCACCCCGTGACGCGCACCGGCCGGGCGGACCCGGCGTCATCCTGAGCCGCTGTTCCACCCCGGCGAGCCGCCCACCCGGCCCGTCCCGGCCGGGTCGGGCGCCGTTCCTAGGCGGACCTGCGGCGCAGGGCCCGGCGGACCCCCCACAGGGCGACGAGCAGCACGAGGGCCACGACCACGACGATCAGGAGAATCCTGAACAGGCCGCTCTTCTTCTTGCTCTTCTTGCCCTTCTTCTTGCCCTTCTTGTTCCCGGTGGTGGCCCGGACCTGCGACGACGCCGGCGCCTGGAGCCCGGTGGCCACGCCTGCGCCGGCGAAGAGACCGCCCTGCGCCTGCGCCGCGGCCGCAGGGGCCTGCCGGGCGGCCGGAACGGCCGCCGAGGCGGTTGCCGCCGGAGCCAGGAGCAGTCCGGCGAGCACGAGGAGCGGGACGACCGCCGCCGCGATCACCGGGCGCTTCTTCGGATTGCTGTGCGTTGTCACTGTCTCCCCCAGTTCTCCCCGACCCCGCCCGGACCTGGTGGGATCCGGAAGGCCGGGGCCTGAAGGCATCGTCGACGACTTCGACCGCCCCCGCAAGGACGAGGACCCGGCGACGTCGCCCGGTGCGCGAAAGGCACGCGAGGACGCACCCTCCGTCACCGCTTCGCCGCGGGCTCCGCATTGCGCCAGACCGTCAGGTCGACGGTGACGAAGGCCGTTTCCTTCTTTCCGCCCGACCTGCCGCGGAAGGTCGCCACCGCGATGTGGCCGGCCTTGCTCAGCACACAGACCTGTGTCCCGTCCGTGAGCTGGTCGAGGCCGACCTTCTCGGTGAAGCGGGTCACGGCGCGGCAGGTTTCCAGAGAGCCCTTCTCGGAGTTGTTCAGCACGACGAGCTTGCCGTTCGTGGTACCGAACTTCTCGTCCCCGAACAGGGTGTCCCGGTAGTAGAAGAGGTCGGCGTGCCCGTAGAGCACCCCGGCGCCGGTCGGCTCCTCGGCCGGGCGCGGCGGATTGTCGGCGAACATCAGCTCGTGGTTCTGGGGCACCTCGATGCCCGGGTACGCGACCGGCTGCGGGTCGGGCCGCCGCGAAGAGGCCCCGGCGGCGCCCGACGCCTTGGCGTCCCGGTCCTTCCCGGAGCCGCCGTCCGGCAGCAGGGACCCGATGACCGCGAGCCCGGCGACCGCCGCCGCCACCGCCCCGGTGACGATCAGCCCCGTCCGCCTGGGGCGCGGCGGAGCGGGCGGACCCGGGATGAAGCCGTGGGGGTGGAACGGCGCCGGCGTGCTGCGGCCCGGCGCGTACGAGGGCTGCGTGTACGGAGGCCGGCCGTACTGCTGCTGCGGGTACGGGGTCGGCGCGTACGGCGGCGCCCCGTAACCCGGCGGCACCGCCCCGGGAGGCCCCGGCGCCTGAGCCGTCCGGGTCGGCGCGGCGGCGGCCGCCGCCGGTGCACCCGGGGCCGGCGACTGCAGCGAGACCTCGGTCGGAGCCGGAGCCGGAGTCGCCGTGGCCGTCGGCGGCTGCGGCGGCGGGGCGGGTGTCGGCGAGGGCAGCCGCAGGCGGTCGGTGAGGGAACCGGCGACGGCCTGCGGCAACCAGTCCCCGCCCTGGCGCAGCGGAGCCTGCGAGGCCGCGTGGCACAGCTCGATGACCTCGGTCAGCGTCGGGCGGTCGGCCGGATCGCGACTGAGGCAGCGGGTCACCACGGGCCGCAGCTCCTCCGGAAGAGCGCCGAGGTCGGGGTCCTCGTGCACGATGCGGTAGAGCACCGCGTGCGAGGGCCCGTCGCCGAAGACCGATGCCCCGATCGCGGTGAAGGCGGCGATCTGCCCGAGGGCGAAGACATCGGTGGCCGGGGTGACCGTGCCGGCCGAGGCCTGCTCGGGCGCCATGAACGCCGGGGTGCCGACGCTGACCCCGGTACTGGTCAGGGCGGTGGAGTCGGCGGCCCGGGCGATGCCGAAGTCGATGACGCGCGGGCCGTCGGAGGCGAGCAGCACATTGGCGGGCTTGAGGTCGCGGTGCACGATGCCCGCGCCGTGGATGACGTGCAGCGCCTCGGCGACCCCGACGGTCAGCAGCAGCACGCTGCGCACCGGCAGCGCGCCGTGCCGGGCGACGGCGTGGGCGAGCGACGGGCCGGGTACGTAGGCCGTGGCCAGCCACGGCCGGGGTCCCTCGGTGTCCGAGTCGATGACCGGTGCGGTGTAGAGCCCCTGGACGCGCTCCGCGGCCCGTACCTCCTGCCGGAAGCGCCGCCGGAACTCGGGGTCCTCGCTGAACTCGGGCCGGATCACCTTGAGGGCGAGGGGCCGGCCGCCCGGCGTGTGGGAGAGGTAGACCTTGCCCATGCCGCCCGCACCGAGCACGGCCGCCAGGCGGTAACCGCCCACGACGGCGGGGTCGTCCGCAGTGAGCGGTTTCAGGAAACCGGCGGAAGGAGCGCTGGCCATGGGATCCGTCTCTGATTGCGGCGATGCAGCACCTGCCGGCGCCCCGAAGTCAACCGAGAGCGTACCCAATGCCCGCCCGCCACGGGGCCTCAGACCACGGAGAGCAGGTCCACCACGAAGACGAGCGTGGAACCCGCCGGGATCAACGGCGAGGGGGACTGCTTGCCGTAGCCGAGGCGCGGGGGAACGACGATCTCACGCCGGCCGCCGACCTTCATCCCCCTGATGCCCCGGTCCCAGCCCTTGATGACCCTGCCTCCGCCCACGGCGAACTTGAACGGCTCGCCCCGGTCCCAGGAGGCGTCGAACTCCGCTCCGGACGCGAAGGTGACCCCGACGTAGTGCACCCGGACGACCCTGCCCGGCTTCGCCTCGGGGCCGTCCCCGACGACGATGTCCCGGATGGTCAGCTCTGCGGGAGCGTCACCCAGCGGGCGTTCGACCACGGGTTTCGTCGGTTCGCTCATCGCACCCTCACCACTCTCCGCCGGTATCCCTCGTACAGGCCGACCGAAGTACATCAAACCCCAACCCCGGGTGCATGCGCGCGGCGACGGCTCCGCGGACACCCCTCGGAAGGCACCGCTTAGGATGTCGGCCGCGCGCCGATGTCACACGCTGTCGACACCGCGCCGGGTAGCGGTTCCTATGGGGGAGAACTTCGGTGTTCGGAATCATCAGGCCATGCCGTCATCGCCTGGGTGAAGGCCTGCGTACCGAGTGGATGGCGCATCTGTGCGGGCTGTGCCTGGCTCTGCGCAGCGAGTACGGGCAGTTCGCGAGGGTGGCCACCAACTACGACGGCCTGATCGTCTCGGTGCTGACCGAGGCGCAGTCGGAGCGTACCGGTGGCTGGCGCCGGGCTGCCGGCCCGTGCCCGCTGCGCGGGATGCGGTCGGCGGACGTGGCGCAGGGTGAGGGTGCGCGGCTGGCGGCGACGGTGTCGCTGGTGCTGGCCGCGGCGAAGATGCGCGACCACGCGGCGGACGGCGACGGCCTGGTGGGGCGCCGCCCGGTGGCGCTGGCGGCACGCCGGATCGCCCACACCTGGGATCGTGCGGGAATCGCGGGCGGCGCACGACTGGGCTTCGACACCTCGCTGTTGCTCGGGGCGGTCGAGCGCCAGCAGGACGTCGAGCGGTCGGTCGGACCCGGTGGCTCGCTGCTGACGGTCACGGAGCCCGCGGAGACGGCGACCGCAGCCGCCTTCGCGTACACCGCAGTGCTCACGGACCGCCCGGGCAACGCCGAACCGCTGGCAGAAGCCGGCCGTCTGTTCGGCAGGCTGGCGCATCTGCTGGACGCGGTGGAGGACATGGACGCTGACGAGGCGTCCGGCGCGTGGAACCCGATCGCCGTGACCGGTGCGGACCGCGCCGAGGTGCGCAGGCTCTGCGACGACGCCGTCCACGGAATCCGGCTCGCCCTGTCCGACGCCGTGTTCGTCGACGACCGGCTGGTGCGGGCGCTTCTGGGCGGCGAACTGGAGCGTGCCGTCGACCGGGCCTTCGACCCCCGGCATCGCCACCCTCAGCACCGCCCGCAGGTGCGGGGCCTGCGGATGCTGCCCTGGCTGGGACGCCGTACGGAGACGGAGACGCCTCCGGCAGCGGGCACGGACACGGCCGGCGCGGGCGCGACGGGCACGGCGTGCGGCGTGGGCGCGCTCGCGGGCGCGGGCCCGCAGGGCGGGGTGACGGCGTCGGGCCGGCCGCCGGAGGGGCAGTGCCGGCGGTGTCGCGAATGGCGTCGGCTGTGCGGCCGGTGCGGGCTGTGCCTCCGATGCTGCCGCTGCGACGAGGACGCCGGCGACGGGGAGCCCTGGCAGTTCGGCGACGGCAACCGCAGCGACGGCACCACCCGGGACGGCTCCGGCAGGGACGGTTCCGGGGGCGACGGCTGGTTCGGCGGCCAGGGCGGCGGCCCTTCGGGCGGGTCCTCAGGCGGCTCGGGCGGCGGCAGCGGCTCCGGGGGCTCCGGCGGCGGCTCGGGTGACGGCTGCGGTGGCGGTGGCGGCGGCTGCTGCAACCCCTGCAAGTGCTGCTGCGACTGCTGCGACTGAACGACGGCGCACTCGGGGCGGCGACGGGGCGGCGACGAGGCCGCGACGGGGCGGAAGGCCCCGGTCCGTGCGCCCGAAGGGGAGCGGCCCTGCTGTCGGCCGTCCCGCAGCCGGGCAGCGGCCTGCCCCGGAAGGCGTGTCTCGGAGGTCCCGGGTCGGCAAAATGGTTTGAGCTCGGGCCGCGGCACCGAGAGGATCGGGGGACACCGATGAGTTCTTCCCGGCGCCGCGGTCTGTCAGTGTGACCCGCCCACATGCGGAGGACACTCACATGACGGAAGGCACCATGTCCGCCCCACACGCAACACCCGAGCTCTCGCCCGACCGCGTCACCGCCGTGCTGCGGATCCTCGTGCTGTCCACGTTCGTCGTCCTCCTCAACGAGACGATCATGGTCAACGCGATCCCGCGGCTCATGCGCGAATTCGAGGTCACCGCGGCAGCCGCAGGCTGGCTGTCCACGGCCTTCATGCTCACCATGGCCGTCGTCATCCCGGTGACGGGATGGTTCCTGCAACGGGTCACGACCCGGACCGCCTTCAGCCTCGCCATGGCGCTGTTCCTCGCCGGCACGGCCCTGGCCGCGGCCGCGCCCGCCTTCCCCGTACTGCTGGCCGCCCGCGTCATCCAGGCCGGCGGCACCGCCGTCATGATGCCGCTGCTCATGACGACGCTGATGACCCTCGTGCCCCCGCACGACCGCGGCCGCGTCATGGGCAACATCACCCTCGTCATCTCCGTCGCACCCGCCCTCGGCCCCGCCGTCTCCGGAGTGCTGCTGCAGCTGGGGTCATGGCGCCTGCTGTTCCTGGCCGTTCTCCCCATCGCCGGAGCCATGGCCGTGTTCGGCCGGCGCAAACTGATCAACATCGGCGAGCCGCAGGCCGGTCCGATCGACTGGTTGTCCGTCCCCCTGGCGGCGGCGGGCTTCGGCGCCCTGGTCTACGGCCTCAGCGGGCTCGGCGCCGGGGACGCGGTCCGGGGCCCCGTGCCCCCCGCGGTCACGACCCTGGTCGGCGCCGTGCTGGTGGGCCTGTTCGTATGGCGGCAGCTTGCGCTGCAGCGCTCGTCCGCACCGCTGCTGGACCTGCGCGCACTGACGTTCCGGCACTTCTCCGTGGCGCTCGCCCTGATGTGCCTGTCCTTCATGGCCCTCATGGGTGCGTTCATCCTGCTGCCGATCTACCTGCAGGAGGTGTGCGGCCTGACCTCACTGCAGACCGGGCTGCTCCTCATCCCCGGCGGCCTGACCATGGGCCTGCTCGGACCACAGGTCGGCAAGCTCTACGACCGACTCGGCGCGCCACGCCTGGTGGTACCCGGCGCCGTACTCACGGCGCTCTGCCTCGCGCTGTTCGCCCTCACGGGCGAGCAGACCTCGCCGTGGCTGGTGCTCGCCCTGCACGTCGCCCTGAGTGCGGGCATGGCGTTCGTCTTCACCCCCGTCTTCACCTCCGGTCTGTCCGTGCTGCCGCCGCACCTCTACCCCCACGGCTCCGCCATCCTGGGCTCCCTCCAGCAGGTCGCGGCCGCCGCCGGCACCGCCCTGGTGATCAGCGTCATGTCGGGACAGGCCGCCACGGCGGCCGCCGAGGGCGCCGACGCCACCGGCGCCCTCGCCACGGGTATCCGGTGGGGATTCGGCGTCGGTGCCGCGCTCGGCGCCCTGGCCGTGCTGGTCGCGCTGCTGATCCGCACCCCGCCCGCTCCGCAGCAGCCGTCGGTGCCGGACGCCCAGGACGAAGACGGCACGGCCGCGAACAAAACCGCCCCCACCACCACCTGACCCCAGGCTGCCCACAGCACAGTCGGCCAGCAGCCGCTGGGCCAGGGGTGCACGCACAGCCCGCCCGGCCCGCCACCTGGGACCTCTGCGGGGACGCTGTGTTCCGCATGCGCGCCGGCGCGGTGCCCGCATCGGACGAGGGGCGCGCGGTCCGGCCGCACCAGGCCGCACCGGGCGGCGCCGGTTCGGGCCTCGTCCCCCTCCCGGGAACGCGCGGTCGCGGCGGCGCGTTGAGGGGGGTAGTGGTCGACGTCACAAGGAAGGTGTCCGCAGATGTCCAACAGCGGAAAGGTCGCGGTTGCCGGAGTCGTGGCAGCCATCGTGTTGTTCTGGGCGGTGGGCTTCTGGGCAGGCCTGCTGGTTCTGATCGGAGTGCCGGCCGCGGCCTACCTCCTGCTGGACTCCTCCCAGCGGCGCCGGGTCCGCGGTCTGTCGAGGAAGCAGATCGGCCGCTGACACACGGCACGCGGCGCACGGCACGCGGCGCACGGCGGGCCGCGGGGGGCGTTTCGAGGAGTGGCCGGGCTCCGGCTGGTGTGCGGAGCCCGGCGGGCGTGCCCGCGGGACGGGGGTTCGGCGCGGGTCCGCCCTGGCGACGACTCAGGCCGCGCCGCTCACCACGACCGGCGGGAGGTCCGCTTCGAGCAGCATCTGGGACGCGTGGTCCACGAGGTTGCGGAGCACCGGCTGGTAGGCCTCGTCACCGCCCAGTTCGTCCAGGATCCGGTAGGCCTCGGCGCGGAAACCGTCGATCTCCGCGCGGTAGCGGTCGAGGGCGACCGGTGTCCGAAGGAGGCTCGCGAGTTCCCTCCTGGCCTGATGCGAGCGGCTCGCGGCGGCGCACAGTCCCAGGATGTGTTCCCGGGAAAGGGGTGAAGCGTCCTCGAGCACGGAGGCGAGCAGATAGGTCACCGTGCCATTGAGCAGGTCCTCGTCGCGGCCGGACAGGATGTCTTCCTGATCGTTGAAGATCTGCCACAGGATTCCGAAGACGTAGCCGAACTCACGCCACAATTCGACCTTGTCGGCCGTGGTGCCCGAGAATATGGCGGCCATTGCCGTGATCATGCCGAAGGGTGCGCCGGATTTTCCGCGGTACGTCTCCACCACCGATTTGCGTGATGCGCTGCAGACGTTCCCGCGCATGTCGTCTATCTGGCCGTCGACGCCTATGATCCAGCCATTGAGGATCTCGGATATCAGGGCGCCGTGCGCCGCCCCGGGGAGATCTTGCGCCAGGATGATCTGTATGGGGAGGGCATTTCCGGTGATGACGGAGGCGAGGAGCGCTTCGTCCTCGGTGAGCTCGCCCGAGATGGACGCGCCGTCGGCGTCGGCCAGGTCGTCGAGATAGCAGGCCGAGGTCCACCACAGCAGGTGCACCGCCGACAGGGGAACGGCCGGCCCGGGATTCCCCGTCTCTATGGCGTGCGTGAGCAGCGGGAGCACCGACAGGGGATGTCTCAGTTTGCGCTGCTCCAAGAGCTTGGCCACGGAGTTCCTGGTGGTCGCCGCGACCGGGCCGAGCCGGTCCAGAGCGGTTTCGATCTCCGCATCGATGTCCTGTGCGACCTTTCGGTGCAGGTCCAGGTACGACATGGAATTCAAGAGTGGCCTCCATCGTGGAATGAGCGTGGGGGTGAGGTGCGCACCCTTTGAGCCGCGTGACTGGCCGATTCGATCATTCCGGAGGGAGGGGATCCAGAGCGATTTTCAGTCGCCCTGGCCGAATCCCGTTAGTTTAGGCATTAAACTACCGGCGGTAACAAAGATTTTGAGCCATTGGACCGATCAGTAGTAGCCATCCATCAAGGTCGTCGCCCACTCCGGCTGGCGCACCTCGCCGCGTGGCCCGAATTCGACCATGTACGGTTTCAGATCGAGGACCGGTGTGCCGTCCACGGCGTCCAGCCCCTCCACGTGGACGTCCAGACCGTCCACCTTCACCACCCGGCAGCGCGAGACCCCCAGCCGGTTGGGCCTGTTCTTGCCGCGCTGCGCGAAGATCCCGACGAGCGGCCAGTCCGGGTTGTTCCGCGGGTGCCGCGCACCCGTCTCGACCTTCCCGACCGGCACCCGGTCGAAGTGGTAGACCACCTCGACGTGCGAGAAGTCCTCCAGCCCGTACAGGGCTTCGGGGCCGAACCGTCCGCCGTCCAGCCGGATCACGGCCCTCTCCCGCCCCCAGCCGTCGTCCACGACGTCGACGCGCCCACCGACGACCACACCCACCGGCTCCGACTCCACCACGTGCGCCCCCGTCCCTCTCGTACCGTCGCTCCTGCACCCGCTGCTCATGCACACGTTGTCCGTACACACGCCGTTCGTGCCGCTCGCGCACACGCTGTTCGTCCGCGCGACCCCGTTCGTTCGCGCCCCCGGCCGGTCCGGCCGGGGCTCACGCCGGCCGGACCGCGACGCGCTCCAGCGCCGCCAGCAGGTCCGGCAGGTCGGGATCCCCCTGGCGGGGGACCGTGAGCACCTCGCCCGGCTCTTCGTCCAGGAGGACGAAGGCCGCGTCGCCGGTGCGGGCCACCAGCGACCAGCCGGGCCCGTCCACGCGCAGGGTCCGGGCCCCCTCGCCCGCGAAGGCGGACCGCACGCGGCCGGCCGGCGGCGGGGTCCGCGTGTATTCCAGCGCCTGCTCCAGCGCACGCGCGAGCCCGGGGTGGGCAGCGGCCGCGGCTCCGCCGTCCGCCGCCACCCGCTCGCGCCAGTCGGCCCATTCCCGCCCGATCTGGTCCGCACCCAGCCGGCGCTGCACCGGGCCCCAGGCCTCCGCCGAGGGCGGCGCCAGCGGCACCCGCCCCGTACCGTCCGCACCCTGCTCCGGATCGTGCGGCTCCGGGATCCCCGGTGCGGCCACCGACAACTCCACCGGCCAGCCCGCCAGGGAGACCACGATCGTCCGCTCGTCGGGCGACAGGTCGTATTCCATGCCGCAGTCCCACGAGGCGATGGCCGCGGCCACGAGCGAGACGTCGTCGACGACGACCGTCCAGCGCGCGCCCTCCTCGTCCTGGCCCAGCACCAGCCCGTACCCCTGCCCGTTCGGCGGCACGCCCAGCAGGGCGCAGGCCTCGGGGAAGTCGTCACCCAGGAAGCCGGGGAACTGCGCGGGGGTCAGGAGTACGGCGGTCAGCACGTACAGCGAGCCGCCACCTTCGTCGTCGGACACCTGGCCTCCAGCCTGCTCTCTCGTCGGCGCACCTTAACCAGCGGGTAACCCGCGCGTCGAGAGCTTGCGGGCCACGATTTCCAAGGCTGCTACCTGCACGTAGAGTTGGGGACCCGCCACAGAAAGGGACACCCGGTGCAGCGTTACGACCGGCTGAAGGAGATCCTCCGGCTCGACCCCGACAAGGACTTCCTCGCCATCTACCGGCTCACCGCCACCTACGAGTTCCCCTGGGACTTCACCCGCGCCCTGGAGCTCGCACTGTTCCGGACGTACGCCGTCCCGAGCATCGGCGGGCTGCTGGCCGAGACCGCCGAGTTCACCGACCGCGCCCAGAAGCGCTACGACGACACCGCGCTGCTCCTCGACGCGGTCGTCGAGCACGGCTTCGAGAGCGACACCGCGCGCACGGCGATCCGCCGCGTCAACCAGATGCACCGCAGCTACGACATCTCGGACGACGACATGCGCTACGTGCTGTGCACGTTCGTGGTCATTCCCGCACGCTGGCTGGACGCCTACGGCTGGCGCCCGATGACCCACCACGAGCGCCGGGCGAGTGCCAACTACTACGCCACGCTCGGCCGACACCTGGGCATCAGGGACATCCCGGGCTCCTACGAGGAGTTCGAGGCCACTCTCGTCGCCTACGAAGCGGCCCACTTCGGCTGGGACGAAGGCGCCCGCAAGGTCGCCGACTCCACCCTCGACCTGATGGCGTCCTGGTACCCGGCGCCGCTCGCCCCCGCGGTGCGCCGCGGTGGGATCGCCCTCCTCGACGATTCGCTGATCGAAGCCTTCCGGTACGAGGCGCCCCGCGCCGGTGTCCGGAAGCTGGTGCAGGGCGCGCTGCGGCTGCGCGGCCGCGCGGTCCGGCTGCTGCCCCCGCGCCGGGCCCCGCACTACGCCCGCCAGAACCCGGAGATCAAGGGCTACCCGGGTGGCTACGACGTGGGCGAGCTCGGCACGTTCCCCGTGCCCGGCTCGGGCGGCTGCCCCGTGCCGCATCCGCGCCGGCCCGCCGGAGCCGAGGCCCAGCCCCCGGCCTGATCCCGGGCACCTCCGCGGGCACCGGGCGCGGTGCCGTCGTCAAGGTGCCGTGCTGGTGTCGTACAGGTGCCGCTCCGTGGCGGCCGCGCTTCGGTGCGGCGGGGGAGCGGGCCGGCCTCCGGTGCGGCGGGCCGCGGCGTGTCCGCGCGGGTGGCCGGTGGCCGGTGTCAGGGGTCAGGGGTCAGGGGTCAGGGGTCGGCTTTTCGGGGTCGGCCGTCAGGGGTTGCGCACGGCCAGCGCCAGGAAGCGGTGGTCCTCGTCCGCGTACGAGATCATGTCCCAGCCCGCGCAGGACAGGAGCGGGCCGAGGTTGTGCTCGGCCCGCAGGTCCTGCGCGGTCAGTTCGCGGCCCTGGCGCGCGGCGAGCGCCGCCCGCCCGATCGGGTGGAAGAGCGCGAGCCGACCGCCGGGGCGGACCACCCGCGACAGCTCGCGCAGGTTCGCCGCAGGATCGGGCAGATGTGCGACGAGGCCTGCGGCGAACACCGCGTCCAGCACCCCGTCGCGCAGGGGCAGCCGGGCCGCGTCGGCCAGCAGCAGCGTGCCCTCGGCGGCGCGCCCGGCCCGCCGCGCGGCCGCCAGCATCTGCGGGGTGAGGTCCACGCCCAGCACGGTCCCCGCGGGTCCGACGGCGGCCCGCAGCGGCCCCAGGGCCCGCCCGGTGCCGCAGCCCGCGTCGAGCACACGGTCCCCGGGCCGCAGCCCGAACTCCGTCACGGCGGCGGCGAAGGCGGGGCCGTCCTGCGGGAACCTGCGGTCCCAGTCGGCGGCCCGCGCCCCGAAGAACTCCTGCACGTGCGTGTGGTCTTCGCTCATGGGCCCATGATCCCCCACCCCCGCACGCCCCGGTGTCCGTGAGCGGTGCGCAAGGTGGCACGCCGGGTGATCGAAGGTGAACGTAGCTCTGTCATATTCCAGCACTTCCAGCTGCTTTCGAAATGCGCCCCCTGTTCGCGCCCTCACCCGGACTAGCGTCCGTTGGCCATGGGACACCTGGGACATCTGGACCACGCCGCCTACGGCTGGCTGACCCCCGTGCTGTCATACGTGATGGCATCGATCGGCGCCGCCCTCGGGCTGCGCTGCACCGTGCGCGCGCTCGCCGCGACCGGAGCCGTCCGCCGCAACTGGCTTCTCACCGCGGCCTCCGCCATCGGAACCGGCATCTGGACGATGCACTTCGTCGCCATGCTCGGCTTCGAGGTCACCGGTACGGAGATCCACTACAACGTGCCGCTCACCATCCTGAGCCTGCTCGTCGCCATGCTGGTCGTCGGCGCCGGCGTCTTCGCCGTCGGCTACGGCAAGGCGCGCGGCCGTTCCCTCGTACTGGGCGGCCTCACCACCGGACTCGGCGTCGCCAGCATGCACTACCTGGGCATGGCGGCCCTGCGCCTGCACGGCGAGGTCTCCTACGACCCGCTCGTCGTCGGCCTCTCCGTCGTCATCGCCGTGGTCGCGGCCACCGCCGCCCTCTGGGCCGCGCTCAACATCAAGTCGCCCGTGGCCGTGGCCGCGGCCTCCCTGGTCATGGGCGCAGCCGTCAGCAGCATGCACTACACCGGGATGACGGCCGTCGCCGTCAGCGTCAGCCCCTCGGACGCGGCCCTGCCCGGAGCCACCGCGATGCAGTTCATCTTCCCGCTCGCCGTCGGGCTGGGCTCCTACCTGTTCATCACCGCCGCCTTCGTCGCGCTCTCCCCGACCGCCGACGAGCGCGCCGCCTCCGCCTCCGCCCGGCACCTGGGGGAGCACACGGCGGCCGCGCACTGACCCGCCCGGCCCCGCTCCGCCCGCGCGGGCGTGCCCGCGCCCGTCCCACCGCACGGCCCACCCGCCATCCGCCATCCGCCCCCATCGGACGCTCCCCCCTCCCGATGGTCCGCCCCACCGATCGACCGCACCCGTAGGCACCGCCCGGAACGAGGAGCCCATGCGAACACCCCGCAGAAGACCGGAAGCAGCGGCGCCGCGGCTGCCCGCGCCCCCGGCACGCGGCCGCCGGGCCCACGCCGGGCCACCGGCCGAGGAACCGGCCGAAGACCGCGCGCGGCAGCAACCGCACGGGGCGGACGACACCTGCCCGACCCGCCCCGCCGCCCCGCGTGAGCGCGGCCCCCGGCTGCGGCTGCGCCCCGCCACCGTCCGCGCGAAGATCGTCTCCCTGCTGATGGTGCCGGTCGTCTCGCTCCTCGCGCTCTGGGCCTTCGCCACCGTCAACACCGCCCAGGACATAGCCCGGCTGGGGCGGGTCCAGCAGGTCGACTCCGAGATACGCGCCCCCGTCGCCGCCGCCGTCACCGAGCTCCAGGCCGAACGGCGGGCAGCCGTCCGCCTGCTGGCCGACCCCGCCGCCGACGCGGGCGCACTCGACCAGCAGGCCCGCCGCACCGACAGCGCCGTCCGCAGCCTGCGGCTCGGCGACCGCCACACCGTCGCCGACTCCGGCGACTACCGCTCCGAGACCGTGGTCCGGCTGGACGCCTTCGTCGTCGCCGCCGAGGCGCTGGGCTCGGCCCGCAAGGACATCACCGACCGCCGCGCCACCCCCGAGGCCGCCATCGCGATCTACACCCGGGTGGTCGACGCCGCCTTCGCCGTCGGCGGCTCCCTCACCGGGGGCGAGGATGCCGACCTCGGCCCCGACGCGCGGGTCCTGCTCGAATTCGCCCGCGCCGCGGAACTCCTGTCGCGCGAGGACGCCCTCCTCGCCCTGCCGGGCCAGCGCAGCGCCGAAACCATTCGGCAGCTGACCGGCGCCGTCGAGTCCCGCCGCGCCCTCACCGAGGCCGCGGCGCGCGACCTGCCCGCCGCCCAGCAGGACGCATGGCAGTCCGTCGCCAAGAGCGCCGCCTACGCCGACCTCACCGGCGCCGAGGACCGGGCACTGGCCGCCGGCACCTCCCGGGACGCCCGCGGGGCGCCCGCCGGATGGGAGGCCGCCCACAGCGGCATCAGCACCTCCATGCGCGAGATCGAGGAGGCCGCGCACACCGCGGCCGCGGACCGCGTCGACCCCGTCGCCGAGGGGGCGTTCAGCCCCGCGGGCGCCGCCGTGCTGCTGGGCCTGGCGGCCGTCGCCGCCACCCTCGTCATCTCCGTCCGGATCGGCCGCGTCCTCGTCGTCGAACTGGTCTCGCTGCGCAACACCGCCCTGGAGATCGCCCACCGCAAACTCCCGCACGCGATGGAGCGGCTGCGCGCCGGAGAGGAGATCGACGTGGCCGCCGAGACACCGGCAGGCCCGCCCGCCGACGACGAGATCACCCAGGTCGGCGAGGCCCTGGGCACCGTCCACCGCGCGGCGCTCAGCGCAGCCGTCGAGCGTGCCGAGCTCGCCAGCGGGGTGTCCGGCGTCTTCGTCAACCTCGCCCGCCGCAGCCAGGTCCTCGTGCACAAGCAGCTCACCCTGCTCGACTCCATGGAACGGCGCGCCGACGACCCCAACGAACTCGGCGACCTCTTCCGCCTCGACCACCTGACCACCCGGATGCGCCGGCACGCGGAGAGCCTGATCATCCTCTCGGGCGCGGCCCCCGGCCGGGCCTGGCGGATGCCGGTGCCCCTCACCAACGTCGTCCGGGCCGCCGTCTCCGAGATCGAGGACTACCCCCGTATCGAGGTGCGCGGGCTCGCCGAGGCCGCGGTGGTCGGCGGAGCCGTCGCCGACCTCACACACCTCCTCGCCGAACTCATCGAGAACGCCGCCCAGTTCTCCCCTCCGCACACCAAGGTCCGGGTCAGCGGCGAACCGGTCGGCACCGGCTACGTCCTCGAGGTCGAGGACCGCGGACTGGGCATGGGCCGCGAATCCCTCGCCGACGCCAACCGGCGCATCGAGCAGTCCGAGGACCTCGACCTCTTCGACAGCGACCGGCTCGGCCTGTTCGTGGTCAGCCGCCTCTCGGCCCGCCACGGCGTGAAGGTGCACCTGCGCACATCGCCCTACGGCGGCACCACCGCCGTGGTCCTCCTGCCCAACTCCATGCTCCAGGGCGGCACCACCGTCGAGGACCCGGCCGGCGGCACCGCCGAGGCCCGCCCCGCTCGCGGACGTCTGGAGGAGCAGCCGGCGGCCCCCGGCCCGGACCGGACCCCCTCCGCGGCCCCGTCGACCCGACCGCCACGCGAAGCGGCCCCGGCCGCGCAGCAGCCCCCCACCGTCACGGTCGTACGGGACGACGCGCGCGGCCCGGCCGCCGTACGGGACGGCGCGCGCGGCCTCCCGGAGGGCCGGGACGCGGCCCCCGCGGCGGCCGAGGAGCCCAGTCCGGCTCCGGTGGCACCCCTGCGGCCGCGCACCGCCGGTGCCGCGGGCACCCGTACGGACCCCTCCGCACCCGCACACGCACCCATACCCGCATCGGGTTCGGTGACGGAACTGCCGCGCCGCGTGCGCCAGGCCAGCCTCGTCCCGCAGCTCCGGGAGGCCCCCGCGCCCAAGGATCCGGCCGGTGTCCGGCTGCCCGAGGACCCGCCGGGGCGCAGCCCGGAGGAGGCCCGGGACCGGATGGCCGCCTACCGGGCGGGCTGGGTCCGCGGCGCCGAGGAGAACACCCCCCACGCAGGCAGTGAAGGAGAAGTGTGATGATCGAACACCAGAAGGTCGGGCACGACGGCATCCGCCGGTCGGGAGAGCTCGACTGGCTCCTGGACGACCTGGTGCACCGGGTCGTGGAGGTCCGGCACGCCGTGGTCCTCTCCAGCGACGGCCTGGCGGTCGGAGCCTCCAGCGCGCTCAGCCGGGAGGACGCCGAGCACCTGGCGGCGGTGGCCTCCGGCTTCCACAGCCTGGCCAAGGGCGCGGGCCGGCACTTCCACGCCGGGGGCGTGCGCCAGACGATGGTCGAGATGGACGCGGGGTTCCTCTTCGTCGCGGCGGCCGGCGACGGCTCCTGCCTGGCGGTGCTCAGCGCCGCCGGCGCCGACATCGGACTGATCGCCTACGAGATGGCCCGACTGGTGAAGCGGGTCGGCGAACACCTCTACACGCCGCCCCGGTTCGCGGCGCGGCCGCCGGCCGCCGGCTGAGGGCGGCGGTCCGGCACATGAACGGCCAGTGGTACGACGCCGAAGCGGGCCCGCTCGTCCGCCCGTACGCCATGACCGGGGGGCGTACCAAGCCGGGACCGCACGGGGTCCGCTTCGACCTGATCGCCCTGGTCGCGGTGGATCCGCAGGGCGGCGCGGACGAGGAGGCCGAGTCGCTGCTCGGCCCCGAACACCGGGCACTGCTGGGGCTCTGCCGGTCCGAGACCCAGTCGGTGGCGGAACTCGCCGCCGACGCCGACCTGCCCGTGGGAGTCGTGCGGGTGCTCCTCGGGGACCTGCTGGAGGGCGGACACGTCAAGGTCAGCCGCCCGGTACCGCCCGCCCAGTTGCCGGACGAGCGGATTCTGCGTGAAGTCATCGAGGGATTGAGAGCGCTTTGATGGGACAGCACGACAACCGAACCTTCGGCAGCGCCGGTTCCGCCGGACGGGCCGGCGACGCCGACACCGAGGCCGACGCCGGTGCTCCGGACGCGGAGCCGGGCACGGTGGAGGAGGACGGCGAACTGGCCGCGCTCGCACTGAAGATCCTCGTGGCGGGAGGTTTCGGGGTGGGCAAGACCACGCTGGTCGGCGCGGTGAGCGAGATCCGGCCGCTGCGCACCGAGGAGCAGCTGAGCGAGGCCGGCGAACTGGTCGACGACACGGACGGCGTCGACCACAAGACGACCACGACCGTGGCCATGGACTTCGGGCGGATCACCATCAGGTCCGGGCTGTCCCTGTACCTGTTCGGCACACCGGGCCAGGACCGGTTCTGGTTCCTGTGGGACGAGCTGTCCACGGGGGCGCTCGGGGCGGTGGTGCTCGCCGACACGCGGCGGCTGGAGGACTGCTTCCCGGCGGTCGACTACTTCGAGCACCGGCGCATCCCGTTCGTGGTCGCCGTCAACTGCTTCACGGAGGCCCGGCGGTACGGGGCGCACGACGTCTCGCGCGCGCTCGATCTGGAGCAGGGGACGCCGGTGGTGCTGTGCGACGCACGGGACCGGGACTCGGGCAAGGAAGTGCTGATCAGGCTGGTCGAGTACGCCGGGCGGGTGCACACCGCCCGGCTGTTGGACTCGGTGGGCCCGCAGGCCGGCTCCGGGTGAGCGGCCGGGCGCGGGGGAGGGTCAGTCGGACACGTCGGCGACGGCGATCACCTTGTCGATCGGGACGCGGACCAGCAGCTCGCCGGGGACCGCGTTGCGGCGGCCGAACGCCTCGGCCTGCGCCTCGCCCATGTAGCGGGCGGCGATGCGGGTCGCGAAGGCGAGCATCTCCTCCGCGGCGTCGGCGTATTCGCTGATCTCCGCGCGGCCCTGGAGGACGACGTAGGAGAAGGGCGGCCGGTCGTCGTCGACGCAGAGGGCGACGCGGCCGTCCCTGGCCAGATTGCGTCCCTTGACGGTGTCCTTCCCGGTGTTGAAGACGAAGCAATCGCCGTCGAGTACGAACCAGACGGGGGCGACGTGCGGACTTCCGTCCTCGCGGACGGTGGAGAGCTTGCCGGTGCGGGTGGAACGGGAGACGAATGCCCGCCATTCCTCTTGAGTCATCTTCTTCGCCATGGGCACATCCTCCTTGCCGGAAAGGCGCTGGTGGGGAAGGCTTGCGGCACGAGTACGCGGGGTGGGGCGCGGCCGAACGGGCCGCGTCAACGGGGAGGGGCTGGGAATGGCACTGGACAAGCAACTGGACTGGCTGCTGGACGACCTGACACGCAGGGTCCCGCAGGTGCGTCACGCCGTGGTCCTCTCCAACGACGGCCTCGTGACGGGGGCGAGCGCGGGGCTGCCGAGGGAGGACGCGGAACACCTGGCGGCCGTCGCGGCCGGACTGCAGAGCCTGGCGAAGGGGTCGGGGCGGCACTTCAGGGCCGGCGAGGTCCGCCAGACGATGGTCGAGTACGACGACGGGGCGCTCTTCGTCATGGCGGCGGGTGCGGGCAGCTCCCTGTGCGTGCTGAGCGCTTCCGAGGCGGACATCGGCCAGGTCGCGTACGAGATGACGCTGCTGGTCAACCGGGTGGGCGAGCATCTGGGAGTGGCGGAGCGCCGCATCACCGGCGGCTGAGCCGGAGGCCCCGGGGCCGGGTGGCGCGGGGCGGGCGCGGGGGTTTTCCACAGGCCTCGCGGGGTGGCATTGCAGCGAGTTACGGTCTTCACACAGAGTAATCATTGCTCGTGGGGGAGGATCGTGATGACGCAGATGATGACCGCGCCGCCGCAGGACGGGGCCGCGCGCGCGGGGCAGGAGGCCGCCGTCCGTGCCGACGGGGCCGGGCGGGCGCTGGTGGGCAGTGCGCAGGCCGCCGGGGAACTGGATCTGACCCGGGGCGAGTTGGCCCGGGCCGTCCAGTTGGGGATCGTACGGGCCGGGCCGCCGACGGCCGGCGGGGCCGCGCGCTTCGCGCGAGCGGAGCTTGCGCGGGTGCGGGCCGCGACCGCCGACCGGCCCGACGGACTGCGCCGACAGGTCGAGACGGTCGCCGGTGCCCAGGCGGCGGCCGAGGTGCTGGGGGTCGGCCCCAGCCGGTTCACCCGGCTCGCACGCTGCGGACACCTCACACCCGTCGGGTACCGGATCAACCGCTACCGCGCCGTCGTATGGCTCTATCTGACCGCGGAGCTGAGGGAGTTCGCCGGCCGGGAGCCGCTGATGCTGCGCGGGACGGCGCCCGCCGAGGACCGGGAACTGCTGGCGGCCAGGGGGGACATGCGCCCGCGCACCTGGCGCGGACGGCACGTGGGGCTCCTGCTGAGACGGACCGCCGATCCCTGGGCGCGCGCGGCCGTACTGGCCTGCGTGCTTCCCGAGGGCGAGCTGCGCGAGGCCGTGCCCGATCCGGCGGAACGCCTCATCCTGGCCGCGCTCGCCCCACCCCCGCCGTACGGGCACCCGCAGGTCCCCGCCGCCGCGGCGGTGGCGGAGGGGCTGCTGCGGGCCGGCCCGCCGGACGAGGTCCACTGGTACCGCACCAGCCTGGAATTCGCCCTGACGGGCGCCCGGCGTCAGTCGAAGTCGACGGGGGAGAGGGGGCCGACGTAGACCCAGGCCCCGGCCTCGCGGGCGAATGCGCTGTGCTCGTGCAGCGAGCCGGTGTGCCGGCCCTCGCGGTAGTGCGCGCGGAACTCCACCGAGCCCTCCGTCTCGAACATCCCGCCGCGTTGCGTGGCGAGGATCTCCAGCCGCTCCCAGCGCTGACCGGGATCCAGGTCGAGGCCGGCGGGGCGCGTCGAGGGGTGCCAGGAGCGCAGCAGATAGGCCGTGTCGCCGACGGCGAAGGCACTGAAGCGGGAGCGCATCAACAGCTCCGCGGTCGGTGCCTGCCGTGCACCGGAGTGGAAGCGGCCGCAGCATTCCGGATAGGTGGCGGGCAGCCCGCAGGGGCATGGCAGGGCGGGGGTGGGCATGAGTCTGCTCAGTCCTTCGGTGCGGAATCGGACGGCCGGTCCGGCTTCGCGGGATACGGGCGGAAGAGGCCCTCCTGGACCACGGAGACCAGCAGCCTGCCCTCCAGGTCGTAGATACGGCCCCGGGCCAGGCCGCGGCCGCCGTGCGCGATGGGCGACTCCTGGTCGTACAGGAACCACTCGTCCGCCCGGAACGGCCGGTGGAACCACATGGCGTGGTCGAGCGAGGCCATGTCGAAACCGCGCATGCCCCACAGGGGCTCCACGGGGATGCGCACGGCATCGAGGAGGGTCATGTCACTGGCGTAGGTGAGGGCGCAGGTGTGCACGAGCGGGTCGTCGCCCAGCGGGCCGACCGCCCGCATCCACACCGCACTGCGCGGATCGGCGCCCTTGAGCTCCTCGGGAGTCCAGCGGAGCCGGTTCACATAGCGGATGTCGAAGGGCTGGCGGCGGGCCATCCGCTCCAGCGCCTCCGGCAGCGCCCCGAGGTGCTCGCGGATCTCGTCCGCGACCTTCGGGAGCGTGTCGGGATGGGGGCAGTGGTGGGGAGGCAGCTGGTGCTCGATGCTGCCGTCCTCCGGATGGTGGAAGGAGGCGGTGAGATTGAAGATCGTCTTGCCCTGCTGGACCGCGGTGACCCGGCGCGTGGTGAAAGACCGCCCGTCGCGCACCCGCTCCACCTGGTACACGATCGGCACCCCGGGGATGCCGGGGCGCAGGAAGTACGCGTGCAGCGAGTGGACGGGGCGGTCGCTGTCGACGGTGCGGCCCGCGGCCACCAGCGCCTGGCCGGCGACCTGGCCGCCGAAGACGCGCTGGAGGGACTCCTGCGGGCTGGCGCCGCGGAAGATGTTGACCTCGATCTGCTCCAGATCGAGCAGATCGACCAGTCTCTCGGCGGGGTTCGTCATCAGAGGATCTCCAGTGTCGCGTCCGGGCGGTCCGGCGGCGTGCCGGATCAGGTCACAGGGTGCCGAGCTCACCGACCGAGGTGACCCGGACGACCGCCCGGCCCTCCTCGTCGGACGCGGCCAGGTCGACCTCGGCGCTGATGCCCCAGCCATGGTCGCCGTTCGGGTCGGCGAAGGTCTGGCGGACGCGCCACAGGCCGTGCCCGGGGTCCTCCTCGATCTGCAGGAGCTTCGGGCCACGGGCGTCGGGGCCGGTGCCCAGGTCGTCGTACTCGTCCCAGTACGCGTCCATGGCCTCGCCCCAGGCGTCGGCGTCCCAGCCCGACTCGGAGTCCAGCTCGCCCAGCGCGTCGACGTTGTCGAGGGCGGCCAGCTCCACGCGGCGGAACATGGCGTTGCGGACCAGGACGCGGAACGCGCGCGCGTTCGCGGTGACCGGCTTGACCTGGTCGGCCTTCTCCTGAGCCTGCTCCGCCGTCTCCACCTCCGGGTTCGCCAGCTGCTCCCACTCGTCGAGCAGGCTGGAGTCGACCTGGCGGACCAGCTCGCCCAGCCAGGCGATCAGGTCCTCGAGGTCCTCGGACTTGAGGTCGTCGGGGATGGTGTGGTCCAGCGCCTTGAACGCGCTGGCCAGGTAGCGCAGCACGATGCCCTCGGTGCGGGCCAGTTCGTAGAAGGAGGTGAACTCGGTGAAGGTCATCGCGCGTTCGTACATGTCGCGGATGATCGACTTCGGGGAGACAGGGTGGTCGCGCACCCACGGGTGGCTCTTGGCGTACACGTCGTAGGCGTGGGAGAGGAGCTCTTCCAGCGGCTTGGGATAGGTGACGTCCTGGAGCCGCTCCATCCGCTCCTCGTACTCGATCCCGTCGGCCTTCATCTGGCCGACCGCGATGCCGCGCTCCTTGTTCTGCTGGGCGGCCAGGATCTGGCGCGGGTCGTCCAGGGTGGACTCCACCACGGACACCATGTCCAGCGCGTAGGAGGGGGACTCCGGGTCCAGCAGGTCGAAGGAGGCCAGCGCGAAGGTGGACAGCGGCTGGTTGAGCGCGAAGTCCTGCTGGAGGTCGACGGTGAGCCGGATGGTACGGCCCTCCGCGTCCGGGGTGTCGAGCTTCTCCACCACGCCGCCGTCCAGCAGCGAGCGGTAGATCGCGATGGCCCGCCGGATGTGCCTCAGCTGGGCCTTGCGCGGCTCGTGGTTGTCCTCCAGGAGGTGGCGCATCGCCTGGAAGGCGTCGCCGGGCCGGGCGATCACCGACAGCAGCATGATGTTGGTGACCTTGAAGCGCGAGGTCAGCGGCTCCGGGTCGGCGGCGATGAGCTTCTCGAAGGTGGTGTCCGACCAGGCGACGAAGCCTTCGGGTGCCTTCTTGCGGACGACCTTGCGGCGCTTCTTCGGGTCGTCGCCCGCCTTCGCGAGCGCCTTCTCGTTCTCGATGACGTGCTCGGGCGCCTGCGCCACCACGAAGCCCGCCGTGTCGAAGCCGGCCCGTCCGGCCCGTCCGGCGATCTGGTGGAACTCGCGGGCGCGCAGCGTGCGGACCCGGTTGCCGTCGTACTTGGTGAGCGCGGTGAACAGCACGGTGCGGATCGGGACGTTGACGCCGACCCCGAGCGTGTCCGTACCGCAGATCACCTTCAGCAGACCGGCCTGCGCGAGCTTCTCCACCAGGCGCCGGTACTTGGGCAGCATGCCGGCGTGGTGCACGCCGATGCCGTGCCGTACGTACCGCGACAGGTTCTGGCCGAACTTGGTGGTGAAGCGGAAGTTGCCGATCAGCTCCTGGATCTTGTCCTTCTCCTCGCGCGTGCACATGTTGATGCTCATGAGCGACTGCGCCCGCTCGACCGCCTGGGCCTGCGTGAAGTGCACGATGTATACGGGCGCCTGCCGGGTCTCCAGCAGCTCCGTGATCGTGTCGGTGATCGGCGTGGTGACGTACTCGTACGACAGCGGGACGGGGCGGGTCGCGGAGCGGACCACCGACGTGGGCCGGCCGGTCCGCCGGGTCAGGTCGTCCTCGAACCGCTTCACGTCGCCGAGGGTGGCCGACATCAGGACGAACTGCGCCTGCGGAAGCTCCAGCAGCGGGATCTGCCAGGCCCAGCCGCGGTCCGGCTCCGCATAGAAGTGGAACTCGTCCATCACGACCTGGCCGATGTCGGCGTGCCTGCCGTCACGCAGGGCGATGGAGGCCAGCACCTCGGCGGTGCAGCAGATCACCGGCGCGTCCGCGTTCACCGACGCGTCGCCGGTCAGCATGCCGACGTTCTCGGTGCCGAAGAGCTTGCACAGATCGAAGAACTTCTCCGACACCAGCGCCTTGATCGGGGCGGTGTAGAAGGTCACCTTGTCCTGGGCCAGCGCGGTGAAGTGCGCACCCGCCGCGACCAGGCTCTTGCCGGAGCCCGTCGGGGTGGACAGGATCACGTTCGCCCCGGAGACGACCTCGATCAGCGCCTCCTCCTGAGCCGGGTACAGGGTGATGCCCTGCTCCTCGGCCCACGAGGAGAAAGCCTCGAAGAGGGCGTCGGGGTCGGCGGTCGGCGGGAGCTGATCAATGAGGGTCACGCCCCCATCTTGCCTGGCTTCCCCCCGGATCAGGGAACCGGAGGACGGAACGAAGATCACCGACTGTACGCTGTGCCGTCGATGCGGCCCGAACGAACCGGTCAACAGGGCCCGACACACACCAGCGGGGCGGGGAACGACCATGATGGGTCCGGCGCACTCACTGTCCGGGGCGGCGGCCTGGCTGGGGGTGGGCGCGGCCACAGCCGCCGCCGGCCACCCCATGCCCTGGCCGGTCCTCGTCGTCGGCGCGCTGATCTGCGCCGGCGCCGCCCTCGCCCCGGACCTCGACCACAAGTCGGCGACGATCTCCCGCGCCTTCGGCCCGCTGTCCAAGGGCCTGTGCGAGGTCGTCGACAAGCTCTCCTACGCCGTCTACAAGGCCACCCGCTCCACGAAGGACGCCCGCCGCTCCGGCGGCCACCGAACCCTGACGCACACCTGGCTCTGGGCCGTGCTGATCGGCGGCGGAGCCTCCGCGCTCGCCGTGACCGCCGACCGCTGGGGCGTGCTCGCGCTGCTCTTCGTGCACCTGGTGCTCGCGGTCGAGGGCCTCCTGTGGCGGGCCGCCCGGATGTCCAGCGACGTCCTGGTCTGGCTGCTCGGCGCGACCAGCGCGTGGATCATGGCCGGCGTCCTCGACCAGCCCGGAAACGGGGCGAACTGGCTGTTCACCGACCCCGGGCAGGAGTACCTCTGGCTCGGCCTGCCCATCGTGCTCGGCGCCCTGGTCCACGACATCGGCGACGCGCTGACCGTCTCCGGCTGCCCGGTCCTGTGGCCCCTGCCGATCGCCGGGAAGCGCTGGTACCCGATCGGCCCGCCGAAGGCCCTGCGCTTCCGTGCCGGCAGCTGGGTGGAGCTGAAGGTCCTCATGCCGGTCTTCATCCTGCTGGGCGGCTTCGGAGGCGCCTCTGCCCTCGGCCTCGTCTAGTGCTGTGACCGACAAGGTTCACCGGGTCGCGACGCCCGGCACGGCACCTCGCCGCGTTGTCGGACCGCGCAAGTACGTCCAGTACGAGCCGCGGCCCTCCGCCTTGCGATGCACCGCACCGGACGCCGCGCCCCGGCAAACCTTTCCGGCCACAGCACCAGCCAGAGGTGTCCGAGGCCCGCGCCCGCTGACGGATCCGGTGTACCGGCCACGGTCCGTGGGCCGGCGGGGCCGGGGGGCCGGCGGCCCCGAGCACCTGGTCGCAGCACTGCTCCACGATCCGGTGATCGAGGCCGTACGACTTCCCCGGACCGCTGACGGGGCCTCCGGCGCGGCTCAGCCGTGCCAGGACCGCCACAGCGCCGCGTACGCCCCGTCCGCCGCGACCAGCTCGTCGTGCGAGCCGAGTTCGCTGATCCGGCCGCCCTCCACCACGGCGATGACATCCGCGTCGTGGGCCGTGTGGAGCCGGTGGGCGATGGCGATGACCGTGCGGCCGTCCAGCACCCGGGCCAGCGAGCGTTCCAGGTGCCGCGCGGCCCGCGGGTCCAGCAGCGAGGTGGCCTCGTCCAGAACCAGCGTGTGCGGATCCGCGAGCACCAGCCGGGCCAGTGCCACCTGCTGCGCCTGCGCCGGGGTGAGCGCCGTGCCGCCCGAGCCGACCTCGGTGTCCAGTCCGTCCGCCAGCCCCCGGGCCCAGCCGTCCGCGTCCACGGCGCCCAGCGCCGCCCACAGCTCGGCGTCCTCGGCACCCGTCCGCGCGAGCCGGAGGTTGTCGCGCAGCGAGCCCACGAACACGTGGTGCTCCTGGTTGACCAGGGCCACGTGCTCGCGCACCCGTTCCGCCGGCATCCGCGACAGCCGGGCCCCGCCGAGGGTGACCCGGCCGGTGCGGGGTCCGTAGATGCCCGCGAGGAGCCGCCCCAGGGTGGATTTGCCCGCGCCCGAGGGGCCGACGAGCGCCATCCTGGTGCCCGGCGGCACCGACATCGACACCTCGTGCAGGACGTCCACGCCCTCCTTGTAGCCGAAGCGGACCTCCTCGGCCCGCACGTCCCTGCCGTCGGGGACCACCTTCGCGTCCCCCGCCTCCGGTTCGATCTCCCGCACCCCCACCAGGCGGCCCAGCGACACCTGGGCGATCTGCAGCTCGTCGTACCAGCGCAGGATCAGGCCGATCGGATCGACCAGCATCTGCGCCAGCAGCGCCCCCGTGGTCAGCTGACCCACCGACATCCAGCCCCGCAGGACGCAGTAGCCGCCGATCAGCAGCACCGAGCCGAGGATCGTCACGAAGGTGACGTTGACGACGGGGAAGAGGACGGTCCGCAGGAACAGCGTGTACCGCTCCCACGCCGTCCACTCCTTGATCCGCCGCTCCGACCGGGCGATCCGCTCGGGCCCCAGCCGGTGCGCCTCGACCGTGCGGCCGGCGTCCACCGTCTCGGTGAGCACGGCCGCGACCGCGGCGTAGCCCGCCGCCTCCGACCGGTACGCCGAAGGCGCCCGCCGGAAGTACCAGCGGCAGCCGATCACCAGGACCGGCAGCGCGACCAGCGCGGCCAGTGCCAGCGGCGGCGCGGTCACCGCGAGGGCGCCGAACAGCAGCCCCGCCCACACCACGCCGATGGCCAGCTGGGGCACGGCCTCGCGCATCGCGTTGGCCAGCCGGTCGATGTCGGTGGTGATCCGCGACAGCAGGTCTCCGGTACCGGCCCGTTCCAGCACGCCCGGCGGCAGCCCCACCGACCGCACCAGGAAGTCCTCGCGCAGGTCGGCGAGCATCTCCTCGCCCAGCATCGCCCCGCGCAGCCGTACCAGCCGGACGAAGCAGGCCTGCACGGCGAGCGCTAGCGCGAACAGCAGGGCCATCCGCTCCAGTTGCAGCTCGCGCGCTCCCGCCGCGAGGTCGTCCACGACCCGGCCCAGCAGGTACGGGCCGACCATGGAGGCGATCACGGCGACCGCGTTGACGCCCACCAGTACCAGGAAGGCCCGCCGGTGGCGCCGGAACAGGTCGCGCACATAGCCTCGGACGGTCGCCGGCGTGCCCACGGGCAGGGTCGCGGCCGTTTCGGGGGCCGCCGGATCGTATTCCGGCGGTGCCACGCCGATCATGCGGATTCCTCGATCTCTGTGAGTGCTTCTTCCAGCTCTGTCAGGCCGAGCCCGGCGAGCCGCTGCTCCTCGTCCGTCTCGCGGGTGACGACCGCCCGGTAGAGCGGCTCGCGGTGCAGCAGCTCGCGGTGGGTCCCGACGGCCGCGACCGTGCCGTCGTCGACGAGCACGACCCGGTCCGCGCGGTCCAGCAGCAGCGGCGAGGACGCCAGGACGACCGTGGTCCGCCCGGCGCGCAGGGCCGCGATCCCGTCCGCGATCCGCGCCTCGGTGTGCGAGTCGACCGCGGAGGTCGGCTCGTCGAGCACGAGCACCTCCGGGTCGGTGACCAGGGACCGGGCCAGCGCCAGACGCTGGCGCTGGCCGCCCGACAGCGACCGGCCGCGCTCGGTGATCCGGGCGTCCATCGGGTCGTCGACCCCGTCCGGCGCCGCCTGCAGCAGCGCGTCCAGTACGTCCGCGCACTGGGCGGCGGCCAGAGCGGCGCCCGGGTCGACGGCCCCGGAGGCCGGTACGCCGAACAGCTCGCGCAGCGTCCCCGACAGCAGGACGGGGTCCTTGTCCTGTACGAGGACCAGCCTGCGGGCGGTGTCCAGGTCGAGGTCGTCGAGCGCGACCCCGCCGAGGAGTACCGACGGACCGTCCGTCGCGCCCCGACCGCCGCCCAGGTCCGCTGCGCCGCCCAGGGCCGCGCCGCCGCTCCGGTCCGAGCCGTCCCGGTCCGCGCCGCCGTCCCGGTCCCCGTCGGGTTCCTCCACGGCATGGCCGCCGAGGCGTTCCGCCAGCCGGCCCGCCAGGTCCGGGTCCCCGCAGACCACTGCGGTGAACCGGCCGGCGGGTGCCAGCAGCCCGGTCCGCGGGTCGTACAGGTCCCCGCCGGCGGACGGTTCCCCCACCGGCCCGGCCTGCGCGGGGCGCTCCGCCGCGTCCGTCCGGGTCAGCGACAGCACCCGGGCCGCCCGCTGGGCGGAGGGACGCGAGAAGGAGTAGGCCTGGGCGATCTCCTCGAAGTGCCGCAGCGGGTAGAGGAGCGTCGCCACCGCGCTGAACGCCGCGACGAGTTCACCCACCGCGATACGTCCGTCCAGGGCCAGCGAGGCGCCGTACCAGACGACCGTGATCAGCAGCAGGCCCGGCAGCACCACCTGGATCGCGGAGATCAGCGCCCACATCCGGGCACTGCGCACGGCGGCCTTGCGGACCTCCTGCGAAGCCTCGCGGTACCGGCCGAGGAACAGTTCCTCGCCGCCGATGCCGCGCAGCACGCGCAGGCCCGCGACGGTGTCCGAGGCCAGCTCGGTCGCCCTGCCCGCCTTCTCCCGCTGGATGTCGGCGCGCCGGGTGGCCCGCGGCAGCAGCGGCAGCGCGGCGAGGGCGACCACCGGCACGCCGGCGGCCACGACCACGCCCAGCTCGGGTGCGTAGAACATCAGGCCCACACAGACCAGGACCACGGAGAAGACTGCGGCGAGGAAGCGGGAGACCGCCTCGACGAACCATCCGATCTTCTCCACGTCGCCGGTGGACACCGCGACCACCTCGCCCGCGGCGACCCGGCGGGTCAGGGCGGAGCCCAGCTCGGCGGTCTTGCGGGCGAGGAGCTGCTGCACCCGGGCGGCGGCGGTGATCCAGTTGGTGACGGCGGTGCGGTGGAGCATGGCGTCGCCGACGGAGATGGCGACGCCGACCACGACGAGCAGTGCGCCGACGAGCAGCAGCCGGTCCGCGTCGCGGTCGACGACCGCGTCGACGCCCAGGCCCACGGCGTACGGCAGCCCGGCGACACCGCCGAAGTGCAGCATTCCCCAGGCCAGGCTCTTGAGCTGGCCGCCGAGCTGGCCGCGCCCCAGCCACAGCAGGAAACGGGGGCCGGATCGAGCGTCTGGTACTCCCGGATCCGGATACGGAAGATCGCTGATCTGCATGACGCCCCATGACTGGTCGAGTGGTCCAAACCGTGCAAGGTTCGTCTTCCGCACCGCCGCCGGGCAATTGGTTTTTCCGTCTCGCCCGGCTGCGGGAGAGAGGTTTTCGCCCGCGGGCACGGCAGGGTCCCTGGTCACGGGGGTGGTGCGCACCGGCGCTCACGGACGGGTGGCGAGCTCCAGTTCGACGAGGGCCGAGTGGTAACTCCGGCCGGTGGCCCGGTCCATGCCCACCTCGCACATCCGGCTCGCCGACAGGTGCGCGTCGAAGGAGCGCGCGGTCACCTGCGCGGCCTCCCGGGCCGTCGCCGCGTCCGTCAGCTCCGGGTGCAGCATTCCCCGGTCGCCCGCGAAGGCGCAGCAGCCCGCGTCGTCCGGCACCACCACCTCGTCGGCGCAGGCCTCGGCGACCGCCCGCAAGTGGGTCTCGTCGCCCAGGTGCCGCATCGAGCAGGTGGGGTGGAGGACGGCCGATCCCACGGTGCGCCGGACCTCCAGGCGCGGCAGCAGTTCCTCCGCGGCCCACACGACCGAGTCGACGATCCGCAACGCCTCGTGCAGCGACCGGTTGTCCGGCGTCAGGTACGGGACCACCTCGCGGGCGATGCCCAGCGTGCAGGAGGAGGCGTCGACGACCAGCGGCAGCCGCCCGCCGGCCGTCCAGCCCCAGGCCGCCTCGACGATCCGGTTGGCCATCACCCGGTTGCCCGCCTCGTAGCCCTTGGAGTGCCAGATCGTCGCGCAGCAGGTGCCGGTCACGTCGCGGGGGATCCAGACCGGCCTGCCGGCCCGCCGCGACACGGCCACCAGGGCCTGCGGCAGCGACGGGCCGGGCCGTCCGCCGGGGCCTGCGAAGATCCGGTTGACGCAGGCCGGGTAGTAGACGGCCGCGGCGCCCGAACGCCGTGTCACGGGCAGCTGCCGGGCGGCGGCGCCCGGCAGCTGCGGCAGCCACCGCGGCACCAGGTCGGGTCGTAGGCCCTTGCGTGCGGCCCCGGTGACCGCCTCCAGCAGCCGGTCCGCGACCCGGTCGGGGATCCGGGCGGCGGTGGCGACGGCCGCCCGGGCGGCGGCCTCGACGGCGGCGAAGTGCCGGGCGGCCAGCGCGGCGGCGGCCTCCTCGCGCGCGCCGTGGCGGCGGTGGCGGAAGTCCCGCATCAGAGCCCCGGTGTCGATCCCGACCGGGCAGGCGAGCCGGCAGGTGGAGTCGCCCGCGCAGGTGTCCACCGCGTCGTAGCCGTAGGCGCCGAGCAGTCCGTCCAGCAGGGGCGAGCCCGGCTGCTGGCGGACCATCTCCCGGCGCAGCACGATGCGCTGGCGCGGAGTGGTCGTCAGGTCCCCGCTCGGGCAGGTCGGTTCGCAGAACCCGCACTCGATGCACGGATCCGCCACCGTCTCCACCTGCGGAATCGTCTTCAGACCGCGCAGGTGGGCCTTCGGGTCGCGGTCGAGGAGGATCCGCGGGGCGAGCACCCCGTCCGGGTCGACGAGCCGTTTCGTGCGCCACATCAGGGCGGCGGCCTCGGCGCCCCATTCCAGTTCCAGGAAGGGGGCCATGTTGCGGCCGGTCGAGTGCTCGGCCTTCAGGGAGCCGTCGAAGCGCTCCACGGTGAGCCGGCAGAAGGCCTCCATGAAGGCCCCGTACCGCGCGACGTCCGCGGGGTCGGCGGCGTCGAAGGCGAGCAGGAAGTGCAGGTTGCCGTGCGCGGCGTGGCCGGCGACCGCCGCGTCGAAGCCGTGTGCCGCCTGCAGTTCGAGGAGGGCCGCGCACGCCTCGGCCAGCCGGGACGGCGGCACCGCGAAGTCCTCGGTGATCAGGGTGGTGCCGCGGGCCCGGGCGCCGCCGACGGCGGTGACGAAGGCCTTGCGGGCCTTCCAGTAGCCGCTGATGGTCCCCGGGTCGCCGGTGAAGCGGTTGGTGATCGAGGGCACCGGGGCGACCAGGTCGAGCCCTTCGAGGGCCGCCTGCGCACGGCGCGCGCACTCCTCACGGCCGGCCGCGTCCGCGGCCCGGAACTCCACGAGCAGGGCCGTGGTCGTCCCCGGCAGCCCGGCCCAGTCGGCGGGCACCCCCTCGACGCTGACCGAGGCCCGCAGGGTGTTGGCGTCCATCAGCTCGACGGCGAGTGCGCCCGCCTCGTTGAAGCGGGGAACGGCCGCGGCCGCGGCGGGCAGTGAGGGGAAGAAGAGCAGGGCGGTCCACAGCTCGCGGTCCAGCGGCAGGGTGTCGAAGACGACCTCGGAGATGAAGCCGAGGGTGCCTTCCGAGCCGACCATCAGCCCGCGCAGGATCTCGACGGGGGTGGTGCCGTCCAGGTAGGCGTCGAGCCGGTAGCCGGTGGTGTTCTTGATCTCGTACTTGGCGCGGATCCGGGCGGTCAGGGCGGGATCGGCCTCGATCTCCCGCTTGATCGCCATCAGCCCCCGGCACAGGGCCGGCTCGGCGCGCGCCAGTTCCTCGTCGGCCGGCGGATCGGCCGTGTCCACGACGGTGCCGCCGGGCAGTACGAAGGTGAGCGAGGACAGCGTGCGGTAGGAGTTCCTCGTGGTGCCCGCCGTCATCCCCGACGCGTTGTTGGCGACGACCCCGCCGACGGTGCAGGCGATGGCGCTGGCCGGGTCGGGGCCGAGGATCCGGCCGTGCCGGGCCAGCGCGGCATTGGCCCGCAGCACGGTGGTGCCGGGCCGGATGCGGGCCCGGCGGCCCTCCTCCAGCACTTCGATGCCGGCCCAGTGGCGGCGTACGTCGACCAGGATGTCCTCGCCCTGGGCCTGGCCGTTGAGGGAGGTTCCGGCGGCGCGGAAGACGACCTCCCGCTGCCGGCCGCGGGCGTACGACAGGACCGCGGAGACGTCGTCGATGTCCTCGGCGATCACCACGACCTGCGGCACGAAGCGGTAGGGGGAGGCGTCGGAGGCGTAGCGGACCAGGTCGGAGACCTTCCACAGCACCTTCTCGGCGCCCAGCAGATCGGTCAGCTCGGTGCGCAGGGGCTCCGGCGTGCCCGCCGCCCGGTGCGGGGGCACCCGGTCGGGGGAGGGGCCGCCGGTGCCGCGCGGGCGCAGGGCCCCCGGCTTCGGTTCCAGCAGCGGCATGTGCGACCCCTCGCCTCGGCAGGGCCCTCGGGCGGCCCGGTCAGCAGGTGCGCTCCGCCGGGGCGTCCGACAGGGCGTTCAGCAGACCGCCGAGCACCTCGCGCTGGTCGGCGGTCAACGGAGCCAGGATCTCCTCTGCCGCGTCGGTCCGCGCGTTGCGCAGACGGCGCAGCGTGGCGCGCCCGGTGTCGGTGAGCTCGATCCTGATGACCCGGCGGTTCGCCGGGTCGGGCGCGCGCCGCACGCAGTCGGCCGCCTCCAGGCCGTCGACGAGGGTCGTCACCGCCCGGGGGACGACCTCGAGGCGGGCGGCGAGGTCCGCCATCCGGGGCGGTTGCTCGCCCTCGTAATGCGAGACGAGGCGCAGCAGCCGACTCTGGGCGGGAGTGATCCCGAGCGGCACCATGTGGCGCTTCTGGATCCGGTGGAGCCTGCGCGTCAGGCGCAGGAGCTGTTCGGCGAGGAGGCGATCGGTGTCGGAGGCGGAGCTCATGCGGGAACGATATCAGGACCCCGTTCATTGTGAGTATAGGTAACAATGACCTATGCTCCTATGGTGCCGGCCCTGCCCGAGCCGGCGCCGTGAAGGCCTTCGACCCCCGTCCCCCTACCCCGAGAGGGTGCCCATGCCGCACGACGAACCGAAGTGGACCCCATCGAAAGACCCCCTCGATCCGACCCGCCCCGCCCCGGCCGAGCAGACCCGGGAGCTGCGCCGGATCGTCGCGCTGTTCCGCCCCTACCGCGGCCGGCTCGCCGTCGTCGGCCTGCTGGTCTGCGCCTCCTCGCTGGTCGGCGTCGCCTCGCCGTTCCTGCTCAAGGAGATCCTCGACGTAGCGATCCCGCAGGGCCGCACCGGGCTGCTCAGCCTGCTGGCGCTCGGCATGATCGCCACCGCCGTCGTCACGAGCGTCTTCGGCGTGCTCCAGACGCTGATATCCACCACGGTGGGCCAGCGCGTCATGCACGACCTGCGCACCGCCGTCTACGAGCAGCTCCAGCGGATGCCGCTCGCCTTCTTCACCCGGACCCGCACCGGCGAGGTGCAGTCCCGCATCGCCAACGACATCGGCGGCATGCAGGCCACCGTCACCTCCACGGCGACCTCGCTCGTCTCCAACCTGACGGCCGTCATCGCCACCGTGGTCGCCATGCTCGCGCTCGACTGGCGGCTCACCCTGGTCTCGCTGCTCCTGCTGCCCGTCTTCGTGTGGATCAGCCGGCGCGTCGGCAACGAGCGCAAGAGGATCACGACGAAGCGGCAGAAGCAGATGGCCGCCATGGCCGCGACGGTCACCGAGTCGCTCTCGGTCAGCGGCATCCTGCTCGGCCGCACCATGGGCCGCTCGGATTCGCTCACCGCCGCCTTCTCCGCGGAGTCGGAGAAGCTCGTCGACCTCGAGGTGCGCTCCAGCATGGCCGGACGCTGGCGGATGTCCACCATCGGCATCGTCATGGCCGCCATGCCCGCACTCATCTACTGGGCCGCCGGCATCGCCCTCCAGACCGGCGCCCCCTCGCTCTCCGTCGGCACCCTCGTCGCCTTCGTCACCCTCCAGCAGGGGCTCTTCCGGCCCGCCGTGAGCCTGCTGTCGACCGGTGTGCAGATACAGACCTCGCTGGCGCTGTTCGCCCGCATCTTCGAATACCTCGACCTGCCGGTGGACATCACGGAGCGACCGGACCCGGTGCGGCTGGACCGGGCCAAGGGCGAGGTCGCCCTGGAGGACGTGCACTTCGCCTACGACGCCGAGAACGGCCCGACCCTCTCCGGGATCGACATCACCGTCCCGGCCGGCGGCTCCCTCGCCGTCGTCGGTCCGACAGGCTCCGGGAAGAGCACCCTCAGCTACCTCGTGCCGCGGCTCTACGACGTGACCGGCGGACGGGTCGCCATCGACGGGGTGGACGTGCGCGACCTCGACTTCGACTCGCTGGCCCGCTCCATCGGCGTCGTCTCCCAGGAGACCTACCTCTTCCACGCCTCGGTCGCGGACAACCTGCGCTTCGCCAAGCCGGACGCCACGGACGAGGAGATCGCCGAGGCGGCCCGCGCCGCCCAGATCCACGACCACATCGCATCCCTGCCCGACGGCTACGACACCCTGGTCGGCGAGCGCGGCTACCGTTTCTCGGGCGGCGAGAAGCAGCGCCTCGCCATCGCCCGCACCATCCTGAGGGACCCTCCGGTGCTCATCCTCGACGAGGCCACCAGCGCCCTCGACACCCGCACCGAGCACGCCGTCCAGCAGGCCATCGACCGCCTGTCCGCGGGCCGCACCACCATCACCATCGCGCACCGCCTGTCCACCGTGCGCGACGCCGACCAGATCGTGGTCCTCGACGGCGGCCGCATAGCCGAGCGCGGCACCCACGAGGAACTCCTCAAGGCGGACGGCCGGTACGCGGCCCTCGTCCGCCGGGACCGGGACGCCGCGCTCGCCCCCGAGCCGCCGGAGGAAGCGCAACTGGCTCCGGTGAACGTGTGACTGTATGACCGGTGTGCGGGTCGGATGTCGGACATGTGATGTTCTGCGGGGTAGCGTTCCTGCATGAGTCATGAGTACCGGCCGCCCCAGCGCCGATCCCGGCTCACCCGCCGGGGCCGACTGGCCCTCTTCCTCGGCATACTGATCGCGACCGGGGCGGTGGTCCTGCTCCCGATCCTGCGGGGCGGGCACGGGCCGGAGGAGCCGCGCCGGCTGACGATCCCCGAGGGCTGGCGCGCGGCCCAGGTGTACGCCGCGGTCGACCGCGAACTGAAGCTACCGCCGGGATCCGCCGAGTCGGCGGTGCCCGCCGTCGCACCGGCCCTGCCCGCGGAGGCCAAGGGCAATCCCGAGGGGTACCTCTTCCCGGCGACGTACCCGGTGACCTCGAAGACCACCCCGGCCGCACTCCTCGCCCACATGGTGCGCACCGCCAACGAGAAGCTCGCCACCAAGGCGGTGGCCGACGGCGGCAAGGCCCACGGCATGACCCCCTACCAGACGGCGACGATGGCCAGCGTCATCGAGGCGGAGGCCGACAGCCGCGCCGATATGGGCAAGGTCGCCCGGGTGGTGCACAACCGGCTCGCGAAGTCGATGCCGCTCCAGATGGACTCCACCCTCCACTACGCGCTGAACCGCGACACCGTCGACACGACACTGAGGGACACCCGGATCGACAGCCCCTTCAACACCTACGAACGCCAGGGCCTGCCGCCCACCCCGATCGACAGTCCGGGCCTGGAGGCGATGGCGGCGGCCGTCGCGCCCACACCGGGCGACTGGCTGTACTTCGTCACCGTCAAGCCGGGCGACACGCGTTTCTCGGCGACGTACGCCGAGCACAGGAAGCACGTGGCGGAGTTCAACCGGCACCGCGCCGCCCACGCGGGTGCGCGCGCCGGGTGACACCTGCCGGTCCCCGATGGGATGTGCGCCGGCAAGTGACGATCAGACCTGGAGTTCCTCGAACCGGCGGAACGGGACGAGTTGGCGGGGCTCGGCGGGATCGGGCCGGTCTCGCCGAGTTTCGAACCGCTGCGACGGGTCACGGCGTGGGCGCGGGCGCGGGCGCCGGTTCGCGGGTCAGCAGGCGGCGGATCTCGCGGACCGCCGCGCCGCCCGCGCGGTTGGCGCCGACGGTCGACGCCGACGGGCCGTAGCCGACCAGGTGGATCCGCTCGTCCCGGACGGCCCGGGTTCCTTCGACGCGGATGCCGCCGCCCGGCTCGCGCAGGCGCAGCGGCGCCAGGTGGTCGACGGCCGCGCGGAACCCGGTGGCCCAGACGATGGCGTCCGCGTCCACGCGGCTGCCGTCGGCCCACACGGCGCCCGTGGCGGTGATCCGGTCGAACACGGGCAGGCGGTTCAGGACGCCCGAGGCCAGGCCGGCCCGGACGGCCTCGTTCAGCGGGAGCCCCGTCACGCTGACCACGCTCTGCGGCGGCAGCCCCCGGCGCACCCGTTCGTCCACCAGGGCGACCGCTGCCCGTCCCTCGGCCTCGCCGAAGTCCCCGTCGCGGAAGACCGGGGGCCGCCGGGTCACCCAGGTGGTCCGCTCCGCCACCTCGGCGATCTCCAGCAGGTGCTGGACCGCCGACGTGCCGCCGCCCACCACGATCACCCGCGCGCCGGCGAACTCCTGCGGCCCGGGGTAGTGCGCCGTGTGCAGTTGGCGGCCGCGGAACGTCTCCTGCCCCGGGTAGCGCGGCCAGAACGGCCGGTCCCAGGTGCCGGTCGCATTGATCAGGGCCCGCGCCGACCAGGCGCCAGCCGAGGTCTGCGCGCGCAGCCGTCCGCCGTCTCCCTCGCGCACGGCCGACACGTCCACGGGGCGCCGTACGCGCAGGCCGAACCGGTCCTCGTAGGCGGCGAAGTACTCCCCGACCACCTCCGAGGAGGGCCGCAGCGGATCGGCGCCGGTCAGTTCCATGCCGGGAAGGGCGTGCATGCCGTGGA
Organism: Streptomyces amritsarensis; assembly: GCF_001953875.1. Classification (GTDB taxonomy): domain Bacteria; phylum Actinomycetota; class Actinomycetes; order Streptomycetales; family Streptomycetaceae; genus Streptomyces; species Streptomyces amritsarensis. The sequence continues at coordinate 24,484 of NZ_MQUR01000004.1, read as the reverse complement.
CCTTGCCGTACGTGAGCGAGGGCCAGCGGTACTGCCAGGCCCCGCCCGGGCGGGGCGCGTGGTCCAGGACCACGTGGTCGATGCCCGCCCGCGCCAGGTGGTACGCGCTGGACAGGCCCGCCTGCCCGGCGCCGATGACCACCACGTCCACGTCGACCTCCGCGTGCACGTCCGTGCCCGCGCCCGTTCCCGAGCCCGCGTTCCGCCTCAGATGGTTCACGGTTCTACCAACTCGCGGCGGTCGCGGGATCTTCCCGCCGCTACGCCCCCGCCGCGCCCGCCGGCCGCAGCGTGGCCAGGACCGGCCGGTCCGGCTGGAGCGTGAGGCCGGGGAAGACGCCGGCCCGCTCGCTCCCGCTGTCCAGGTGGAACCGCTGTCCCAGTACGGCCAGCACGAGCGCGGCCTCCACCAGCGCGAACCGTGCGCCCAGGCAGGCCCGCGGGCCGCCGCCGAAGGGGAACCACGCGTGCTCGGGCACCGGGTGCGGGGCGTCCTCGTCCCACCGCTGCGGACGGAAGGCCTCCGGGTCCGGGAACCACCGCCGGTCGCGGTGGACCGACCAGGGGCTGGTCCACACCGACGTCCCCGCCGGCACCGGCCGCCCGCCGAGGGTCGCGCCGTCGGTGGCCACCGCCGAGATCAGCCAGATCGGCGGATAGATCCGCAGGGTCTCCTTGACCACCTGCCGGGTCCACGGCAGCAGCGCGTAGTCGTCGTAGGTCGGCAGTCGCCCGCCCAGGACGCGGTCCAGCTCCTCCGTCAGCCGGGCCCGTGCCCCCTGCGCCCCCGACAGCAGCTGCCAGGCCCAGGTCAGGGTGGTCGAGGTGGTCTCGTGTCCGCCGATGTACAGGGTGATCGACTCGTCCCGCAGCTCCTTGCGGGACAGCGGCCCGCCGTGCTCGTCGCGCGCCGCCAGCAGCCGGCTCAGCAGGTCGTCGCGCTCCGCGCCGGCCGCCGACGCCCTCTCGTGCTCGCCTATGACGTGTTCGATCTCCCGGTCGAGGACCGCCACGGCCTCGCGCATGCGGCGCCGCCCGGGCGTGCGCACCCACGGCGGCAGGAACAGCGTCAGCCCGCGGAACTCCGCCCCCAGCTCGCGCTGCGCCGTGGCCATCGCCGCGCTGATGGGCGCCTCCCGGCCCGCCGCGTCGCTGCCGAACAGCGTGCGCACCGCGATCCGCTGGGTCAGGCCGGCCATCTCCCGGTGCACGTCGATCCGTTCGCCCTCTTGCCAGCGGCGGGCCAGGGCGTCCGCGCACTCCACCATCGTGGCGGCGTACGAGCGCACCTGGCGCGGCCGTACCGCCGGCTGGACCAGGGCCCGCTTGCGCCGCCAGTCGTCCCCGGTGGCGACGACGACCCCGTCGCCCAGCAACTGGTGGAACGCCCAGCCCAGTTCCGTCGGCCTGAAGGTCGACTCGACGGCGCCGAGCAGTTCACCCGCGTGCTCCGGCAGGGACACCAGTACGTTGCGCTTCGGGCCGAGGGACCAGGGGACCCAGTCCCCGTAGTCGTCGCGCAGGGACTCGAAGAAGGCCAGCGGATCGCGGGCGAAGGCGGGCAGATTCCCGAGCAGGGGCCACCGGCGCGGGCCGCCGCCGCGGGTGCCCGGGTGCAGGGTCGCGGTCACGCACGCATGGTGACAGCAGCGCCCGCACGGCACCAGAGGCCGGACCGGCCCGCCTCACGGCCCCAGGGGGTGCCGATGCGTCGGTGCGTCAGGCGGTTCCTGGCGTGGCGCGCGTGCGCAGCCAGGCGTACGCGGCGTCCGCGCTGAACTCCGGCTGCCCGCCACGGAAGAGGAGCCCGGCGGACGCGAACGCCGGGTCGTCCGCGATCTCCGCCGCGTACGGGACCACGATGCACCCCATGCCCGCGGCGCGGGCGGCCGCGGCCCCCGGCGCCGCGTCCTCCACGACCACGCAGTCGGCCGGCTCGGCACCCAGTCGGCGGGCCGCCTCCAGGAACACGTCCGGGGCGGGCTTGCCCTGCGCGACCTCCTCCGCGGACACCACCGTGGTCAGCAGCGCGTCCAGACCGGTGCCCGCCAGCACGGCGTCGATCGCCTCGCGCGAGGAGCCGGAGGCCACGGCCATCGGAACCTCCTCGGCGCGCAGCCGTTCGACGAGCCCCCGCATCTGCGGGAAGACCTCGGTCCCGGTGCGCGCGAGCTCCAGGTAGGCGGCGTTCTGCTCGGCGAGCAGCTGCTCGACGGGTGCCGGGATCCCGTAGCGGTCCTTGAGGATCTCCAGGGTCTCCAGCGTGCCGATGCCGATGAAGCGGGAGTGCTGCTCCCAGGTGAAATCCGGGACGCCGTGCCGCTCCAGCGTGCGGCGCCCGGACTCGTAGTAGTTCGGCTCGCTGTCCACGAGGGTGCCGTCGAGATCGAATATGACGGAAATCATCCGCTGTGCCCGTCCTGCCTGTCGCATCCTTTTTCAGTGATCCTGTCAGGTTTTGCGGGCGCTGCGCCCCACCGATTCGACCAGCGGCAGCAGCCGGTACGGGACCCGCTCGCGCAGCGCCACCTCGGTCCGTGTACGGACCACGCCGGGCAGCCGGATCAGCCGCTGGATCACGTCCTCCAGATGCGCGTTGTCCCGGGCCGCCACCCGGGTCAGCAGGTCCCCGCCGCCGGTGATGGAGAAGGCCTCGATGATCTCCGGCACAGCAGCCAGGGCGTCGCCCACGTCGTCCAGATGGCCCTGGGTGACCTCGATGTGCACGAAGGCCAGCACCGGATGGCCCAGCGCGGCGGGGGAGAGCACCGGCCCCGTCCCCGTGATCACGCCCGTGCGTTCCAGGCGGTCCAGCCGGGCCTGGAGGGTGCCGCGCGCGACACCGAGGATCCGGGCGTACTCACGGACGCTGGTGCGCGGCTGCTCGATCAGCAGGCGCAGGATTCTGGTGTCGAGCTCGTCCACCGCCATGCCCGGACTTTACCAACGGCATAGTTCACTGCGATCGTTCCCGGCCGCCCGCCGAGCCGGTGTGCAGCGGGGGCTGCCCCCGATAGACCAGACCCACGACCAGCACCGTGGCGGCGGCCGGCACCAGCAGCCAGCCGACCGTCCAACCGGCCCGGATCAGCAGGGCCCCCACGAAACCCCCGGCGAACATGGCGACGATGGACAGGCCGCGCAGTTTCCAGCCGGCCGACCCGTACCCGTAGACGGCGTCGCGCCCCATGGCGGAACCGCCGAGGAAGGCCGTCATGGACCGGGTGACCAGCGTCGTCGGTACCCCCGGCACGTTCGCCCGCATGATCGTGGTGTTGCGCAGGCCCATCGCCAGCGCCAGGACCGCCGTCACCGCCAGGTGCCGCGGGGTCGGCGACCCGTACTGCGGCGCCAGCCCCCATGCCAGCGCCGCCGCCGCCAGGATCAGCCCGGCCTCCAGGACGAGGCCCAGGACGAACCAGCGCCGGCCCCGGGCCTCCAGCACGGCCTCCACATGCGAGCCGCAGACCACCCCGAGGACGAACGCGGCCAGCGAGATCCCCGCCGGCAGCGTCGGCAGGTCGCCCGCCTGCGCAGCGCCGAAGGCCAGGAACAGCACGTTCCCGGTCTGCATCGCCGTGAAGGCGGGCCCGAGCGCGAGCAGGCTCACCGCCTCGATCACCCCGGTCACCGCGGTCAGGGCCACCAACAGGGCCGGCATGCGCGGTGGAAGCAGCGAACCGGCCGTCCGCACGGCCTTGCGGTCCTCGTCCATGACGCCCGACAGTGACACGTCCGCCCGGCCCTCCGGCGCCGACATGCCGGAAGGCGTAGGGTCCGGAGGGTGAGCGATCTCCTGCTGGTGAGGCACGGTGAGACGGCCTGGAGCGCCAACGGGCGGCACACCGGGCGCACCGACGTTCCGCTGACCGCGCGCGGGGTGGAGGAGGCGATCTGCCTGGCCCCCTACTTCCGGGACCGAACACCCGCGCTGGTGCTGAGCAGCCCGCTGCGCCGGGCCGTCGCCACCGCCGAGCTCGCCGGGCTCCCCGGCGGCGGCATCGACTCCGACCTGTACGAGTGGGACTACGGCGGCTACGAGGGCGTCACCACCGCGGAGATCCGCCGGACCACTCCCGACTGGTCCCTGTGGACCCACGGCGTCCCGCCCGGCGACGCGGACCATCCCGGCGAGAGCGCCGCCCAGGTGGGCGCCCGCGCGGACCGGGTCCTGGCCCGGGTCGCCCCCGTGCTCCGCGCGGACGACGGCGACGTGGTGCTCGTCGCCCACGGCCACTTCCTGCGCGTCCTGACCGCCCGCTACCTGCGCCTGGAGCCCGAGCACGGCCGACTCTTCCTGCTGCGCACGGGCACCGTCAGCACGCTCTCGAAGGAACACGGCCTCCCGGTGATCGCCGGCTGGAACGCCCGCGACTGACCCGCCCCCAGCCGGTCCAGGACGCCCGTGCCCCGACCGGGTCCGGGCGGCCCCGCTCGCCTCGCGCTCCGGAGCCGCCTGCGTGACCATTCGTACATGAGCCATGACGGTGCGGGCGACGGCCCCGGGACGCCCACCCGGGAAGCGGGGCTCAAGGCCAACGCGATCGGCTTCCTCGACGCGCTCGTGATCGGCCTGAACTCGACCTCGCCCGCCTACTCCCTCGCCGCCGTCCTCGGGCCGATCGTGGCCCTCGTCGGGATCTACGCGCCGGGCGTCATGCTGGCCTCCTTCGTGCCGATGCTGCTCATCGCGGCCGCCTTCTACTACCTCAACAAGGTCGACCAGGACTGCGGGACGACCTTCTCCTGGGTGACCCGGGCCATGGGCCCATGGGCGGGCTGGCTCGGCGGGTGGGCGATCGCCATGACGGGCGTGCTGGTCATCGGCTCGCTCGCGGACGTCGCCGTCAACTTCGGCCTGCTCGCCTTCGGACTGGACGGCTGGGCCGCCAACCCCTGGATCCGGCAGGGCCTCACCGTCGCGGTGATCCTGGCCATGACCGCGATCTGCGTCATCGGCACCGAGCTGTCGGCCCACCTCCAGGACATCCTCATCCTCGCCCAGGTCTTCTTCCTCCTGACCTTCGCGGTGGTCGCCCTCTACCGCGTCTACGCCGGCACCAGCACCCTGGAGGAGATCGAGCCGAGCCTCAGCTGGCTCAACCCCTTCGGCGCCGGCGGCGCCGCCCTCACCGGCGGACTGCTGCTCGGCGTGTTCATGTACTGGGGCTGGGAGTCCGCGGTCAACCTCACCGAGGAGGTCGAGAACTCCGCCACGGCCCCCGGCAGGGCCGGGATCTGGTCCACCGTCATCCTCCTGGTCACCTACCTCTCCGTCGGCTTCGCGGTCGTCGGCTACGCCGGCACCGCCTTCCTCGCCGAGAACGCCGCCGAGGAGGAGGCCATCTTCGCGGTGCTCGCCCGCGAGGTCATGGGCGGCTGGGACTGGGTGGTGCTCCTCGCCGTCTGCACCTCGGCGCTCGCCTCCACCCAGACGACGATCATCCCCGCCTCCCGCACCGCCCTGTCCATGGCCCGCCGGCACGCGCTGCCCCCGCACCTCGCGCACATCCACCCGCGGTTCCGCACCCCGGACGTGAGCACCTGGTGGGTGGCCGGCATCGCCATCGGCTGGTACCTCGCCGTCAACCAGATCAGCGAGAACGCGCTCCTGGACTCGCTCACCGCGCTGTCCCTGCTCATCGCCTTCTACTACGCGCTCACCGGCCTGGCGTGCGCCGTCTACTACCGCCGTCACCTGATGGAGAGCCCGCACAACCTGCTGCTCATCGGCGTCGGCCCGGTCGTCGGCGCCGGCCTGCTGATCTGGCTGCTGGTCGAGTCGATCGGGGACATGTCGAACCCGGAGAACTCCGCGAGCGGCGTGTCCTGGCTCGGACTCGGCCCGCCGCTCGTCATCGGGATCGCGATCGCCCTCGTCGGCGTGCTCGTCATGTGCTTCTGGCGGGTACGGGACGGACGGTTCTGGCAGGAGCGGCGCACCGTGGTCGACCCGGCCCTCGTCCACCCCCCGAAGCGTTGAGGAGTCCCGATGTCCGTGGTCCTCGGATACGACGAATCACCGGGCGCCGAGCGGGCCCTGCAGGTCGCGCTGGAGGTGGCCACCGCCTTCGGCGAACCCCTCGTCCTCGTCTACGGGGCGGCCGCCCCGGGCCCCACCGGCGAGGAGTCCCGCGCCCACCGGGAAGCCGTCCGCCAGGCGGGCCGCAACGCCCTCGAGCACGCCGTCCGGGAGGCCGACGCCGCCGGCGTGCCCTCGACCGTCGAGGTGGCCGACGAGAAGCCCGCCCAGGCACTGCTCGACGCCGCCCGACGCCACGACGCCCGTGTCATCATCGTCGGCAGCTGGGGGGACAGCCCGATGCGCGGCGCCCTGCTCGGCTCCACCCCGCACAAGCTCCTGCACCTCTCGCCGATCCCCGTGCTGTGCGTGCCGACGGAGGGCGCGCCGCGATGAGGCGGACGGGGAGGCCGCCGCCCTAGGATGCTGCGATGACGGAACTCCAGCGGCTCCGAGCCGAACACGCACCGGCCCTCCTCGCGTTCGAGCGCGCCAACCGCGCCTACTTCGCGCAGTCGGTGCCCGACCGCTCGGACGCGTACTTCGCCGACTTCGACGCCCGTCACGGCGAACTCCTCGCCGGGCAGGCAGCGGGCCGCGACCACCTCCACCTGATCATCGGCGGCGACGGGGAGGTGCTGGGGCGGATCAACCTGATCGACGTCGAGGACGGCTCCGCCGAACTGGGCTTCCGCGTCGCGGAGAAGGCCGCCGGACGGGGCCTGGCCACCAGCGCCGTCCGGCAGGTCCTGCTTCTGGCGGCGGACACGTACGGCCTGCGGACCCTGCGCGCCTCGGCGGCCGTCGACAACACCGGATCCCGCACGGTGCTGCTGCGCACCGGGTTCCTGCCGACGGGGGAGACCGTCCTGGACGGCCGTCCCGCGATCCGCTACGAACGCGACCTGGCGGCGGGACGGCAGCAGCCGGCGGGCGCCTGAACAGCCGTCAGGCACCCGCCGGCCGGGGCCGGTCGTCAGGGGCGGGAGAGCGCGCCCTCGGGCGGCGCCGGCACCCCGTCCGGCGCGGGCACCTCCTTGGCGCGCAGCCGGGTCAGCGCCGGGCTGGTGATGGCTGTCGTCACCAGTGCCATGAGGACGAGCATGGTGAACAACTGCGGTCCGATGACGCCCAGTTCCAGTCCGACGTTGAGCACCACCAGCTCGGTCAGCCCGCGGCAGTTCATCAGCGCGCCGATCGACAGGGCCTCCCGCCACGGTCTTCCACAGGCGCGCGCCGCCCCCGAGGCGCCGCCCCACTTGCCGAGGAAGGCGACGGCCAGGATCGCGCCCGTCCACAGCCACAGCTCGGGCGAGGCCGTCAGTCCGCCGATGTCGGTGCGCAGGCCCGTGTGCACGAAGAACAGCGGCAGCAGCACGGGCACCGTGAAGGCGCGCAGCCGGGCCGCCGAGACCTCGATGCGCCCTCCGGTGCGCGGGGTGACCACACCGAACAGGAACGCGCCGAACAGCGCGTGCACGCCGATCAGGTCGGTGGCCAGCGCGGACACGCTCAGCCCGCTGAACAGCGCCACCAGGACCGCCGCGTCCCCGGCCCGGTCGGCGCGGGCCGCCCAGCGGGCCAGCAGCGGCCGCACCGCGTACAGCATGACCAGCGTGAAGGCCACGGCGAGCCCGGCCGTGGTGGCCGCCTCCACCGGGGACCCGGCCGAGGAGAGGGCCACCACCAGGGCGAGCAGGCACCACGCGACGACATCGTCCACGGCCGCGCAGGCCATGGCGAGCGCCCCGAGCGGCGTCCCGTACAGGCCCCGGTCGATGAGGATCCGGGCCAGGACCGGGAACGCCGTGATGCTCATGGCCACCGACATGAACAGGATGAACGGCGTCCGGCCCACGCCGTCCGGGGCGAAGCCGTCGTACATCGCGACCGCGAGGAGCGCGCCCAGGGCCAGCGGCAGCAGCATCCCGGCCTGGCTCACGGCGACCGCGACGCGGGTGTGACCGCGCAGGTTTTTCAGGTCGAGCTCCAGTCCGACCAGGAACATGAAGGCGAGCAGCCCGAGCTGGCCGAGCACCGAGGTGTACGGCAACACGGACGCCGGGAACAGCGCGTGCTGGGCCTGTGGCCAGATCCAGCCCAGCAGGGACGGGCCCAGCAGGATGCCGGTGGCGATCTCGCCCACCACCGGGGGCTGGCCGAACCGGCGGCAGACGGAGGCTCCGACCTGGCAGGCGAGGATGACCGCCGGGACGGCGACCAGCAGGGCGGGCAGCGGGTCAGCGGACGACACGGGTGCCTCCTTCGGGCGCGCCGGGGCGCAGCGCGGCGGACGGGTCGAGGCGGGCGGCCGGCGGCGGGGCCGCGGCCGCCTGCGACCACTGGGCGTAACGGCGCAGACCGTACAGCAGGGGCTGCGGATCCTCCCGTACGGTCACCCGGTGGACCTCGGCGAACACGGCCGTGTGGTCCCCGAAGCCTATGGTCCTGACCACGGCGCAGTCCGCGACGGCATGGGCGTCCGCGGTCAGGTGCGGCCCGCCCGCGCCCAGCGGCAGCCGCCACTCGACGCGTTCGAAGCGGTCGGGGGCGCCCGAGGCGAACAGGTCGGAGGCACCGCGGGCCCGCTCGTGCAGCAGGTTCAGAGCGAAGGCCCCCTGGTCGAGGACCACCGCGAGCGTCGGGCTCGCCGCCCGTACGCACACCACCAGCGTGGGCGGATCGAGGGCGACGCTCGCGACGGAACTGCAGGTCAGGCCGTGGGGCACAGTGTCCGAATCCAGAGTGGTGACGATGGACACCCCGCTGGGGAAGGCGGCCATGAAGGGCCGCAGATCCGCGCGGCGGTCTCTGGCCGACTCGTCCGGCGCGGCGGGATGGGGCGCGGAGCGGTGGGGCATGTCTGACTCCTGAGGTGGCTGGAAGCGACTGCGGCCCGGCAGCCGGCGGAGTGCCGTGCTGCCGGGCCGCAGATGCGGGGGGCCTTACGCGCCGTGCAGTTGGCGCAGGTAGTCGTACGCGCTGGGGAGGGTCTCCAGCAGGTTCTGCTGCTGGCGCTTGACGGTGTCGAAGAGGGGTTCGGCGCCGGCCACCGATTCGGGCCGGTGCGCGAGGGTGGGCAGCGGGGCGTCCGGCTCCAGACCGAGGCCGGCGAAGATGCAGTAGTAGCTGCCGTTGGTCCAGAAGTTGCGGAACTCCGCCTCGAAGTTGCCGTAGTACGTGGACTCGTCGGTGATCGGGGAGTTGATGGGCAGACCGGCCTTGTAGGCGGAGATCTTCTGCTTGATGTTGTCGGGGAGGACCAGCTTCTTGTTGGCCTGCCAGAACGGCGTGTCGTTGCGCGGCGCGTAGAAGAAGTGCGCCTGGATGAAGTCGCGGGTGTCGTCGAACATCACCTCGATCTCGTGGTTGAAGCTGTCGATCAGACCCTCGTTGAAGGTCTTGTCCGGGAAGTGCTTCGCCAGCTGGTAGATCGCGGCCGTGATGAAGTAGATGCCGGTCGACTCCAGCGGCTCCAGGAAGCAGGACGACAGGCCGATGCTGACGACATTCTTCACCCACGCGCGGCGGTTGCGGCCGACCCGGAAGCGAATGTGGTTGAACTTCGTCGACTCGGCGTCCAGGCCCCACATGTCGGCGAACTCGGCGGTGGCGGTGTCCTGGTCGGTGAACTTGCTGGAGTACACGTAACCGGTGCCGAAGCGCCCCAGCATGGGGATCTTCCACGCCCAGCCCGACGACATGGCGATCGCCGAGGTGTACGGCTCCACCCCGCCCGCCTCGTCGTCGTGCGGGACGGCGGTGGCCACCGCGCTGTCGCACAGCAGGTGGTCGCTCATGTCGATGAACGGTTCCTGCATCGCCTGGTTGATCAGCAGCCCGCGGAAGCCCGAGCAGTCCACGAACAGGTCGGCGTCCAGGGCCAGTCCGCCCTTGGTGTGCAGGGTCGTCACGTGCCCGCGGGAGTCCTGCTCGACCCGGACCATCTCGTCCTGGACGTGGTTCACGCCCTGCTTCTCGGTGGCGAAGCGGCGCAGGAAGTCGGCCACCAGCTGGGCGTCGAAGTGCCAGGCGTACCGGGTGGCCGGCCGGCCGTCGAGCCAGCGCGGGGCCTTCATCGCGTCCATCACGGGGGGCTCGCGGAAGCAGGCGTAGTCGAACGGCTCGGTGGTGCGGCCCTCGTACTTGCGCTTGAACCAGTAGTGCGACAGCGGCGTCTGGTCGTAGTCCGGCAGCAGACCGAAGGGGTGGTAGAAGTGGTCCGGGCCGCCGCCCGGCAGCTCCCGGGCCGTCGACTCGCCCTGCCCGCCGGTGCGCCAGTTCACGAAGCGCACGGCCATCTTGAAGCTGGCGTTGCACTCCCGCATCCACTCGTCCTCGGCGATCCCCAGGTAGTCGAAGAACGAACGCTGGAGATTGGGCACGGTCGCCTCGCCGACCCCGATGCGCGGGATCGTCGGCGCCTCGAGGACGGTGATGTCGACCGTTCCCTGGAGCGCCTTGCCGAGATATGCGGCCGTCATCCAGCCGGCCGTGCCGCCTCCCAGGATGACGACCTTCTGAAGCCGGGTGTCGGTGCTGGTCATGAAACAGCCCTCATTTCGGAGTCGGCGGTTCGGGTGGTCGTGCTCATCAGTGTCGAAAAACGCCCTATCACCGCCCTACACCGAAAAGATCCGGCCGTTGTAGGCCCGATATAGGCCCCCCGAACACACTCTTCGCAGGCAGAGCGGCAGGCGGCACGACGACCGGGAGGACGCGATGACCACCGCAGCGACCGAGACAGCGGGGCCGGCGGTACGCGTCCGCTTCCTGGGCGATTTCGAGCTGACCGTGAACGGCACCCCCGTACGGCGCTGGCGGGCCGGCAAGGCCCGCGGCCTCTTCCAGTACCTGGTCGTCCACCGCGGCCAGATGCTCACCCGCGACCGGCTCTACGAGTCGCTGTGGCCCGGCACCGACAGCACCGCGGGCAGCTCGCTCAAGGTCGCCGCCCACGCCCTGCGACAGGTCCTCGACGCCCACCCCGACCGCCCCGGAGACTCCGGGATCCGGCTGGTCTACCGCGACTTCGGCTACGTCCTGCACGTCACCGGCCTGTGGTGCGACCTCGACCGCTTCCAGGAGCTCGTGCACGCCGGCCTGCGCGCCGCCGGCGCCGGCGACACCGTGCTCGCCCGGACCCGGCTGCGGGCCGCGATCGCCCTGTACGGCGGCGAGTTCCTGCGTGGCGAGAGCGCCGACTGGGTCGTCGAACAGCGCGAATACCTCAGGGCCCTGGTCCTGCGGGCCCTGGGCGTGCTGCGCGCCGACGCCGAGGACCGCGAGGACTTCGTGGAACTGATCGAGCTCTGCAAGCGGACGCTGGAGATCGACCGCCACCACGAGGAGACCTACCGCGCTCTGATGGCCGCACACGGCCGCCGCGGCGAACTGGCCTGCGTACGACGCTGGTACGAGTTGTGCGCCCGCCGGATGCGCGACGAGCTGGCCGTGGCGCCCGGCCAGGAGACCCAGCGGCTGCTGCGCACCCTGATCCCGTCCGCCGCCCGCGCCGCCGCTCCCGCCCAGGCCCCGGCCTCCGTCGGCGGCGCCCCCGCCACGGTCCGCGCGCTGCGGCCCGCCGGCCGCCAGCCCGCAACCCCTCCGTGGAGCGCGGAGGTCCGCACCTCCGCCCTGGCCCGCCAGGTCCGCAGGGCCAGGCCCGACAACCGGGCCCCGGCCGTCCTGGCCCGCGCCGCGGACCCCGCGACCGCGTGACCCACGCAGCTGTTCAGCGAGCCCGTGAATCCCGTGACCGAGTGAGGAACCCACCGTGACCGTGCTGACCGTGCCGACCGCGCCGCAGGACTCCAGACCGCCCGGCGGCGAACCGAACGCGGCCCCGCTGCCGCCCCGTTACACCGACCAGTGGATCGGCGGCGCCTGGGTCCCCTCCGAGGCCGACGGCCGCCTCGTCGTGACCGACCCCGCCACCGAGCGCGCCCTGGCCACGGTGCCCGCCGGCACCGCCCGGGACGCCGACCTCGCGGCCCGGGCGGCCGCCGCGGCCTTCGACGGCTGGGCGGCCACCCCGCTGCGCGAACGGACCGCCCTGCTGCGCAGGGTCGTCGAGGCCATGGAGGTACGGGCCGAACGCTTCGCCGAGGTCATCACCGCCGAGGTCGGCGCGCCCGCCCGGATGGCCCGCCACACCCACGTCGGACTGTCCCTCGGCATGGCCGCGCACTGCGTCGAGACCGCCGCCTCCTACGCCTTCGAGGAGCGCGTCGGCCACTCGCTCGTCGTGCGCGAGGCCGCCGGAGTGGCCGCCTGCATCACGCCGTGGAACACCCCGCTGCTGCTCACCGTGCAGAAGATCCTCCCGGCCCTGGCCGCCGGATGCACCGTGGTGCACAAGCCGAGCGAGATCACCCCGCTGCACGCCCGGCTGCTCGCCGAGGCCATCGCCGAGGCCGACCTGCCGCCGGGCGTCTTCAACATGGTCGTCGGCACCGGCGACACCGTCGGCACGGCACTGGTCACCCACCCGCTCGTCGACGTGGTCTCCCTGACCGGTTCCACCCGGGCCGGGCGCGACGTCGCCGCCCTCGGCGCCGACCGGATCAAGCGCGTCCACCTCGAACTGGGCGGCAAGAACGCCAGTCTCGTCCTCGACGACGCCGAGCTGGCCCCGGCCGTCGCCGCCACCGTCGACCAGATGCTCTTCAACACCGGCCAGACCTGCCTGCAGTGGAGCCGGCTGCTGGTGCCGCGCGAGCGCCAGGACGAGGCGGTGGAGCTCGCGATCCGGGCCATGGACGGCTACGTCACCGGCGACCCGCGCGACCCCGCGACGGACCTCGGCCCGCTGGTGTCCGCGGCCGCGCACGCCCGCGTCACCGGATACATCCGCCGCGGCGCCGAGGAGGGCGGAGCCCGCCTGGTCCACGGCGGCCCCGACCGGCCCGACGGCCTGGACACCGGCTACTACGTCCGGCCGACGGTCTTCGCCGACGTCGACCCGCTCACCACGATCGCCCAGGAGGAGATCTTCGGGCCGGTGCTGTCCGTCATCCCCTACGACGACGAGGAGCAGGCCGTCCGGATCGTCAACGGCACCCGCTACGGGCTGCACGGCGCGGTCTGGTCCGGCGACGACGCCCGCGCCGAGCAGACGGCGCGCCGCTTCCGCTCCGGCCTGGTCGACGTCAACGGCGGCCAGTTCAACCCGGCCGCGCCGTTCGGCGGGTTCAAGCAGTCCGGGATCGGACGCGAGTGCGGCACGGCCGGGCTGGAGTCCTTCCTGGAGACCAAGTCGATGCAGCTCCCGCAGGGCGAGGGCGGCCAGGTGGTCGGCCCGCGGCTGCGGGCCACCGAGGCCGCCCGCCCCGCGGACACCGAGAGGAACCACGGATGACCGAGCCCCATGCCGGGCCGGCCGGGGCGAACGCCCCGGGCGGGCTCCCGCCGCTGTTCGCCCGCCTGGAACGGTGGACCCGCGAGCAGCCCAACGAGACCGCGGTCAAGGCCGTGGACGGCAACCTCACCTACGCGGCACTGACCGCCCGCACCGCCCGCTACGCCGCCGCCCTCACCCGCGCCGGAGTCGGCCCGGAGACCTCGGTGGGGCTGCTGCTGGGCCGCTCCCGCGAGAGCGTGCCCGCCCTGCTCGCCGTCTGGAGCCTGGGCGGGACCGCCGTACCGCTGGACCCCGGACACCCCGTGGAACGCCTCGGCGGCGTACTGCGCGACGCCGGGGCCGTGGTCCTCGTCGCCACCGGCGTGCCCGCCGGCCTGGAGACGGGCGGGACCGTCCTGCTGACCCCCCGCGAGGTCCGCCGCGGCGCCCCCGGCGCGCTCGCCGTGTCCCCGCCCGCCCCCGACAGCTGCGCCTACCTCATCTACACCTCCGGAACCACCGGCCGCCCCAAGGGCGTCGAGGTCACCTACCGCGGCCTCGACACCTTCGTCGAAGCCCTCTCCGGACTCGGCCTGCCCTCCGGCGGACTCGGACTCAACGCCGTCTCGCCCGCCTTCGACGGCTGGCTCTGGTGCACCCTGCTCTACCTCGTCCACGGCCAGGGGGTGGCGCTGACCGACCTCTCCCTGGACGGACTGCGGCAGGCCGCCGCGGAGGGCCGCGAGCCGCTGCCCGCCGGACTGCGCACCGTCTCCCTCACCCCGTCGCTGCTCGCCGCCCACGGCGCCGGGCTCGACTCCGCCGAGGTGGTCGTCGTCGCCGGGGAGGCCTGCCCGGCCGCGCTCGCCGAACGGTTCGCCCAGGGCCGCCGGCTGCTCAACGTGTACGGGCCGACGGAGGTGACCATCGCCGCCACCTGGGCCGACAGCCGACGAGGGGACGACGTGACCAGCATCGGACGACCGCTGCCCGGCTACCGGGCCTACGTACTGGACGAGGAGCTGCGGCCGGTGCCCGCGGGCACCGAGGGCGAGCTCTACCTCGGCGGGCCGGCTGTCGCCCGCGGCTACCGGGGCCGTCCCGGACTCACCGCGAGCCGCTTCCTGCCCGACCCGTTCCAGGGCGGCGGCACCCGCATGTACCGCACCGGCGACGTGGTGATCCGCCGCGACGGCGGCGAACTGGAGTACCGGGGCCGACGGGACGACCAGGTGAAGGTCCGCGGCCACCGCATCGAGCTCGGCGAGGTGGAACGCGTCGCCGCCGAACTCCCCGAGGTCGTCGCCGCCGCCTGCTGCCCGCTGGCGGCCGGCCAGACCCTCGGCCTCGCCGTCGTCGCGGCACCCGGCGTCGCCGACCCGGCCGGTCTCGCCACCCGGGTCGTGGAGCGCTGCCGCAAGCAGCTGCCCGCCGCGGCGGTACCGGCCACCGTGCGGGTACTGGACCGGATCCCGACCCTGACCACCGGAAAGGCCGACCGCGCCGCGCTGGCCCGGGCCCTGGAGCAGCCGGAGGACGGTGACGGACCCGGCGCGGCCGGGGACGGCACGGTGAGCGCCAGCGAGCGCACCGTGATGACCGTGTGGGCCGAGGTGCTCGCCACCGAGGTCCCCGGCCCCGAGTCGGACTTCTTCGACCTGGGCGGCCACTCCCTGGCCGCCGCCCGCGCGGTCTCCGAGCTGCGCCGCGCCACCGGACTGCGCGTCGGCCTGGGCGCGCTGCTGGCCCGGCCGACGGTCGCCGACGTCGCCGCCGAGATCGACCGGCTCGCCGCCGAACAGGGCGGGCCCGCAGCGGATGCGGCCGCCGCCGCCGAAGGGGCGTAGGCCATGGGAACCTGGATCTCCACCTGGGCGCCGGACCCCGCCGACCCGGCCCTGCCCGTGCTGCTGTGCCTGCCCCCCGCCGGGGCCGGCTGCCAGCAGTTCCGCGCCTGGCAGCCCGCGCTGGACGGCACCGCGCAGGTGTACGGCGTACAGCTCCCGGGCCGGGAGAACCGCTGGCGCGAGCCGATGCCGGACACCTTCGACGAGGCCGTCGAGGCCATCGCGGCCGAACTGGTGTCCACCGTCGGGAACCGGCCGCTGATCGTCTTCGGCCACAGCTTCGGCGGCCTCCTCGGCTACGAGGTCTCCCGCCGGGTCACCCCGCGCGCCCTGGTGGTCAGCGGCTGCCGGGCCCCCGGCCACTGGACCGGAGCGGGCCGCGGCATCGTCGACGACGGAGAGGAGCTGGACAAGCTCTTCGACACCGCCGACCTCGACCCCCGGCTGCTCGACGAGGACACCCGCGCCCTGATGGTCGGAATGCTCCGCAAGGACGCCCAGCTGTCCTTGAGCTACGTCCACCAGCCCGGCACCCGCCTGTCCGTACCCGTGCACGCCTGGGGCGCCGACGGCGACGAGACCGTCAGCTCGGCCGACCTGGACGGCTGGGCGGCGGTCACCACCGCCGGCTTCACCCGGCACACCACCACCGGCGGACACCACGCCGTACTGCGCCGCCCCCAGCCCGTACTGGACCACCTGAGCGCCCTGCTGCGGGGCGAGGGCGCGGCCCTCACCCCGACCGCCTGACAGCCCGCCCGCACCCATCGGCCCGAGCCCGGAGGACACCGTGCCCACCACCCACCAGGTCCTCGTGAACCACGAGGGGCAGTACGCGCTGTACCCCGCCACGCGCGAGACGCCCGACGGCTGGACACCGGCCGGCTTCGACGGCACCGAGGACGAATGCGCCGCCTTCGTCGACGCCCACTGGCCCGACATCCGCCCGCTCAGCCTGCGAGGAGCCTGAGATGGAGATCGACCTGCTCGACCCGGGCCCCTTCGGCCGCAACGACTTCTGGCCGACGTTCACCTGGCTGCGCGCCAACTCGCCGGTCCACTGGCACCCCGAGCCCGGCAGCGACGACGGCGGCTTCTGGGCGCTCAGCCGGCACCGCGACATCATGAAGGTCTACGCCGACAGCGACACCTTCCTGTCGGCCCGCGGCATGCGGCTGGGCAGCGACCCCGCCGCCGTCGCCGCGGTCGCCCAGCGCATGCTCATCGTCTCCGACGTCCCGCACCACACCCGCCTCAAGCGGGCCCTCGGACAGGCCTTCGGCCCGCAGCAGATGCCCCGCCTCGAAGCCCTCGTCGAACAGGTCGTCGCCGACCTCGTCACCGAGGCCGCCGAACGCGACGAGCTGGACTTCATCGACCTCGCCAAGCAGCTGCCCAACCGGGTGGTCTGCGCCATCCTGGGCATCCCGCGCCCCGACTGGGCCTGGATCGGCGCCCTGACCACCGACGCCTTCGACTCCCCGGACGAGGCGGTGCGCAGCAGCGCCCACTCGGAGATCTTCCTCTACTTCATCGAGCTGCTCGCCGAACGCCGGGCCCGCCCCGGCGACGACCTGGTCAGCCAGATCGCCCACGACACCCTCGTGGACGAGGGCGACGGCAGCGAACGCCCGCTCAGCGACCACGAGATCGTCTTCAACCTCAACGGCGTGCTGTCCGGAGCCAACGAGACCACCCGCTACTCGGCGGCCGGCGCGGTCCACATGTTCGCCGAGCACCCCGACCAGTGGCGGCTGCTGCGCGGCCTCGGACCCGACGGCATCGCCCCGGCCGTCGAGGAGATCCTGCGCTGGACCACGCCCGGGGTGCACGCCCTGCGCACCGCCGCCCGCGACACCGAGATCAACGGGATCCCCGTCGCCGCAGGCGCCCGCGTGACGCTGTGGAACGTCTCGGCCAACCGGGACGAGGACGTCTTCGCCGACCCGCACTCCTTCCGCGTCGACCGCCGCCCCAACCGGCACGTCGCCTTCGGGCACGGCCGCCACCTCTGCCTCGGCGCCCGCCTCGCCCGCTTCGAACTCGGCGCCTTGCTCACCGAGATGCTCGCCGTACTGGACGGGTTCGAACTGACCGGTCCCGCCACCTTCAACTCGTCCAACTTCACCTGGGGGATCAACAGTCTCCCCGTGCGGCTGCTGCGCAGCCGAGCCTTCGCGAAGTAAGAAAGGGCCCGTACTGTGACCACCGCACTCGTCGACTTCAACCGTTCGGACGCCGCGTTCCCCACGACCGGGTACCCGGAACTCCTCGCCGGACAGGCCGCCCGCACCCCCGCGGCCACCGCCCTCGCGCAGGGCGACCGCACCTGGACCTACGCCGAACTGGAAGCCGCCACCAACCGCCTGGCGCACGCGCTGATCGCCCGCGGCGCCGGACCCGGCACCAGGGTCGGCCTCTGCTACCCGCGCAGCGCCGAATACGTCCTGGGCTCCGTGGCGATCCTCAAGACGGGCGCCGCGATCGTCGCCCTCGACCCGGTCAACCCCGACGACCGGCTCGCCGCGATGATCGCCGACGCCGACCCGCTGCTCGTGCTCACCCCGGCCGAACTCGCCCGCCGGATACCCGAGGACGTCCCGCGTGCCGAGGTCGCCACCGCCGGCCAGGGGATGCCGGACACCGCGCCCGCGTCCGTGACCCGCCCCGACACCGTCAGCCACCTCATCTACACCTCCGGCTCCACCGGCACCCCCAAGGCCGTCCTGGAGCGGCACGGCGCGCTCACCAACCTGGTCCACTGGACCACCCGCGCCTACGGGGTCCTGCCCGGCGACCGCGCCTCCTGGATGTCCACCCCCGGCTTCGCCGTCCAGATCATGGAGTGGCTCGCCTACCTGCCGGCCGGCGCCGCGATCCACATCCCCGAGGCGGGCCAGGCGCAGACCCCCGAGCAGATCCGCGACTGGCTGGCCGGCGAGGGCATCACCCACACGATGCTGGTGGCCGCGCTGGCCGAGTCCGTGTGGGGCCTGCGGTGGCCGGCGGACACGGCGCTGCGGATCCTGGTGACCACGGCCGAGCGCGTCCACAGCTGGCCGCCCGTCGACACCCCCTTCCGCGTGGTGATGACCTACGGCACCACCGAGACCACCAACGTGCTGTCCTGCCTCGACCTCGGCACCGGCACCGACTTCACCAGCCAGGCCACCTCCGAGGAGGTCCGCGCCACCCGCCAGGTCCCGGTCGGCGTCCCCATCGCCAACCTCCGCGTCCACCTCCTCGACGAGGAAGGCCGCCCGGTCCCCGAGGGCGAGGTCGGCCGGCTGCACGTCTCCGGCGCCGGCGTCGCGGCCGGATACCACGGCCGCCCCGAGCTCACCGCCGCCAAGTTCCTCCCCAACTTCGTCGAGGGCGACCCGCACCCGGTGCTCTACGACACCGGCGACCTCGCCCGCCGCCGCGAGGACGGCGCCGTCGAGCTCCTCGGCCGCTCCGACTCCCAGGTCAAGATCCGCGGCTTCCGCGTCGAGCTCGGCGAGGTCGAGACGCACATCGCACGCCTCGACGACATCGCCGAGGCCGTCGTCGTCACCCAGGAGCGCGGCCCCGGCGACAAGCGGCTCGTCGCCTACGTGTCCCCGGCCGACGGGGCCGAACCCGACTCGGCCGCGGTGCGCGCCGAAGTCGCCCGCACCCTGCCCTACTACATGGTCCCCGCCGCCGTCGTCGTGCTGCCCTCCCTCCCGCGGCTGCCCAACGGCAAGGTCGACCGCCGCAGCCTGCCCCAGCCCCCCGAAGGCCGCGACGGCGTCGGCGCCGGCTACGAGGCGCCGCGCAACGAGGTCGAGGACGCCCTGAGCCGGCTGTGGGCCGACGCGTTCCGCACCGACGGCGTCGGCATCCACGACAACTTCTTCGAGCTGGGGGGCCATTCGCTGCTCGCCTTCCAGCTCATCGACGAGATCCGCCGCCGCTACGGCGTCGAGCTGAGCCTCTCCGACCTGTCGACCTGCCCCACCGTCGCCGAACTCGCCACCCTGGTCACCACCGAACGCGCGGGCGGCCGCGGCTCCTTCGGCGGACTCCCGGCGATCGTCCCCGACCCGGCCGCCCGCTTCGAGCCGTTCCCGCTGACCGAGAGCCAGCAGGCGCTGTGGATCGGCCGCGGCGGGCTCGTGGAACTCGGCAACGTCGGTTGCCACGGCTACTTCGAGTGGGAGAGCGAGAAGCTCGACGTGCCCCGCTTCGAGCGAGCCTGGCGCCGCCTCGTCGAACGCCACGACGCCCTGCGCACCCGGGTCCTGCCCAACGGCACCCAGCAGGTCTTCGAGGAGGTCCCGGACTACGAGATCCCCGTCACCGACTTCGGCGGCCTCGACGAGGAGACCCGCGCGGCCGAACTGGCCGACCTGCGCGAGCGGCTGTCCCACCAGGTGCTCGACGCCGACGCCTGGCCGCTGTTCGACGTACGGATCAGCCTGCTCGGCGGCGGACGGGCCCGGATCCACCTCTCGCTGGACTTCCTCGTCGCCGACGCCTGGAGCTACTTCCAGGTCCTCATCCCCGACCTGGTCACCTACTACGTGGAACCGGACGCCGAACTCGCCCCGCTGGAGCTGACCTTCCGCGACTACGTGCTCGCCATCGGCAACTCGCTGCGCGACAGCGAGATCTACCGCCGCTCCGAGTGGTACTGGCGCGACCGCCTCGCCACCCTCCCGCCCGCCCCCGAACTGCCCGAGCGGCCGGCCGACGCCCCCGAGCTGCCCGTCCGCTTCGAACGGCGCAGCCACGTCGTCTCCCCCGAGCAGTGGACCCGGATCCAGGAGCGGGCGCACGCCCGCGAGGTGACCCCCTCCGGAGTGCTGGCCGCCGCCTACGCCGAGATCCTCGGCAAGGCCTCCGGGCAGGCCCGCTTCACCATCAACTTCCCGCTCTTCAACCGGCTCCCGCTGCACCCCCAGGTCAACGCCCTGCTCGCGGACACCACCACCACCCTGCTGCTCGCCGTCGAACAGCAGGACTCCACCTTCGCCGGACGCGCCCAGGCCGTCCAGCGCCGCCTGTGGGCCGACCTGGAGCACCGCTACTTCAGCGGGGTGCAGGTCCTGCGCGAACTGACCAAGCTGCGCGGCTCCCTCGCCCCGGCCATGCCCGTGGTGATGACCAGCCTGGCCGGCCACCCGCCGCAGTACGAGGAGACCGAGCTGGGCGCCCCGGTCTACGGCATCTCCCAGACCCCCCAGGTCTCCCTGGACTTCCAGGTCTTCGAGAAGCCCGAAGGACTCACCTTCAACTGGGACTTCCTGCCCGCCGTCTACCCCGACGGCCTCATCGACACCATGTTCGAGGAGTTCACGGCGCTGCTGGAGGCCCTCGGCGAGGACGAGGCCTGGGAGCGCCACTCCCCGCCGCCCGGCGCGGACGGCGCCGGCGCGGCCAAGGCCGAGGAGCGCGACACCGGCGACGCCTGGGAGCGCTACTGGGCGGGCATCAGCCGCACCGGCCGCGGCGGCGACGTCATCTGGGACGCCGACAGCGGCGAGGAGTTCCAGTGGCTCCTCGACCAGGCGCAGCGCCACTTCCGCGGCGACCTGCCGCTCATCGACCTCGGCTGCGGCAACGGCCGCTACAGCCGCGAACTCGCCCCGCACTACCCGCGGGTCGTCGGCGTCGACGTCTCCGCCAGCGCCATCGACCACGCCAAGCGCGAGGCGGAGGGCGTGGCGAACGTCGACTACCTGGCGATCGACATGACCGACGCCGAACAGGCCGCCGTCCTGGGGGAGGGGCCCTACAACATCTTCGTCCGCGGCGTCTTCCACGTCCTGGACACCGAGGCCCGGGCCCGGCTCGCCGCGGTCGCCGACCGGCTGCTGGGCGACGAGGGAACACTGATCGTGCACGAGCCCGACTACTCCAGCAACTCCTTCGGCTACCTGGGCTTCGTGGGCGGCAAGCGGGGCCGCGCCGAGGACCTGGTCGGCCCGCTGGAGGCGGCCGGCGTCCGGCACTCGCACCGCTTCACCCGGCCCGAACTGGCCGAGGCCTTCGGCGCGGACGGCTGGGAGATCGTCGAGGACGAGGCGATAGAACTCCACGCCATCGACCCCCGGTCGGACTCCGACGCGCTGCGGCTGCCCGGCTACTACGCGGTGCTGCGCCGCAGGCGCTGATGGCCGGTCTCGCACTGGCCGGGCCGACCGGAGCGGTGCTGGCCGCGGCCGGGGACGTACGGGAGCTGCTGACCCGTACCGAACTGGACCGCGCCGGCGCCCTCCGGTCGGCCGCCGACCGGGACGACTTCCTGGCCGCGCACGCACTGGTCCGGCTCTGCGCCGGGCGGCTCCTGGGCCGCCCGGCGCAGAGCCTCACCGTCGTTCAGAGCTGCGGCTCCTGCGAGCGGCCGCACGGCAGGCCCCGGCTCGTCGAGGCGCCCGCGACCGCCGTCAGCCTCGCGCACGCCCGGGGCTGGGTCGCGGCGGCCGCGGCCGACGGCCCCGTCGGCGTGGACGTGGAGGCCGTCGACGGCACGGACGTGGACTGGCGGACGGCTGAGGCCGTCTGCACCGCGAAGGAACTGGCCGCCCTGCGGTCGGCCACCCACCCGCGGCGCGCCTTCCTGCGCCAGTGGGTACGAAAGGAGTCCCTGGTCAAGGTCGGGGCGGGCACGCTCGACGAGCCGGCCCGCCTCGACGTTCCCGTGTACGGGCAGGAGCCGCCGCGCTGGCACGGCTGGCGGCTGCTGGACTGGGGCTGCGCGCAGGCCGTCGGATGTGTGGCGGCCCGCGAGGAGATGCGGCTGCGGCTGCTCGGCTGAAAGACTGGACACGTGGAACGACGTACGACCGAACGGCTGCTCAGGGCACGCGCACAGGCGATCGGGGGCGAGGTCCGGGAGGACTCCGTCGCCGCCGTCCTGGACCGGGTGCTGGCCGTCCAGGCCCAGGACCTGCCCGCGGCGGAGCTCGGGCTGCGGGCGCGGGCCCGCGGGCTGACACAGGAGGCGGTCCGCCGGGCCACCGACATCGAACGCACGGCCGTACGCGGCTGGTTCATGCGCGGCACCCTCCAGCTGGTGCCCGCCGCCGACGCCCGCTGGCTGCTGGGCCTCTTCGGCCCCGTCTACCTCGCGCTCGCCGCCCGGCGCCTGCGCGAACTCGGCCTGGACGAGGCCCTGTGCGCGCGCTCGGAGCGGCTCATCGCCGACGCGATCGCCGCGGAGGGCCCGCTGACCCGCGCCCGGCTCACCGACCGGCTCACCACCCTCGGCGTCGAGCCGAAGGGGCAGTCCGCCTTCCACCTCATCCGCCGCGCGGCCCTGGCCGGCGTGATCTGCCACGGACCGCAACGCGACGGTGAGGCCACCTTCGTCCTCCTCGACGACTGGCTGCCCGACACCGGACCCGTCCCCTACACCGGGGAAGCGGCCGTACGGGAACTCGCCCGGCGCTACCGATCGGCCCACGGGCCCTGCGACGCCCTCGACTTCGTCCACTGGTCGGGGCTGAAGACCACCGCCGGCAAAAACGCCTGGGCCGCCGTACGGGACATTGCCCCCGACGCCCCGCCCGTCCGCGGCGAACCCGACGTGCGGTTGCTGCCGGCCTACGACAACTACCTTGTCGGCTATCGCAGCCGGGACCTCTCGGTGCCCGCCGAGCACGAGCGCCGGGTGTGGCCCGGCGGCGGGCAGATCCGCGCCACCGTGGTGGTCGACGGCCTGGCCGTCGGCACCTGGTCGGGCGGCCGCCGCGGGACGCCGGTCAAGGTCGAGCCCTTCCCCGGGACCGAGCCCCTGAGCCCCGCCGTGGCCGCCGGGATCGCCCGCGAGAGCGCCGACATCGCACGCTTCTCCAGCTGAACTCATCGCATGTCTACAAGCGTTCTATAGTCCCGGAATTCATAACCGGGGTCTAACTCCGGGTCCATAGCGTCAGTGCCGTCCGACAATTCCGTACCCAATCAGAAAAGGGCGTCGACATGGCACTCGGTCGGCATTCCGATTTCAATCGCCTGTGGTTCGGGCAGACCGTCAGCAACTTCGGCGACAAGATCTCCCTTCTCGCGCTACCGACCCTCGCGGTCGTGGTGCTGGACGGCGGAGCCTTGGAGGTCGGCGTGCTCGGCGCGCTGCGCTTCCTCCCCTTCCTGCTGCTCGCCCCGATCGCAGGGCTGGTGGCCGACCGGGTCTCGAGGCGCACCGTCATGATCGTCGCCGACCTGGGCCGCTTCCTGGCCCTGGCCACGATCCCGCTGGCGTTCGCGCTCGACTCCGTCACCATGGCGCATATCTTCATCGTGGCCGGCATCACCGGCTGCCTCACCACCTTCTTCGAGGTCTCCTACCAGTCCTGGCTGCCCCAGCTCATCGGCACCGAGAACCTCATCGAGGGCAATACCAAGCTCCAGATCAGCCGCAGCGTCGCCGAGGCGGTAGGCGCCGGCGCCGGTGGCGCGCTCATCCAGCTGCTCGGCGCCGCACGCGCCATCACCGCCGACGCGTTCACCTTCCTCATCTCGCTCATCGCCCTGCTGGTCATCCGCCACCGGGACGTGCGCGAGCGGACCGAGGAGCGGAAGGCCTCCGCGAAGGCGGAGATGCGGGAGGGCATGAAGACCCTCTTCGGCAACCCGATCCTGCGCGGCCTGTTCACCGCCAACGTCGTGGTCAACCTCGGTGCCGCGATGGGCGACGCCATCCTGATCGTCTACGCCTACAAGGAGCTGAACCTCAGCCCCGGCCAGGTCGGCATCGCCTTCGCCGTCATGTCGGTCTTCGTCATCGTCGGCGCGGTCCTCTCCGAGGTCGTCTCCAAGAGCCTCTCGGTCGGCCGCCTGCTGGTCATCACCGCGGTCGTGCTCGGCGCCGGCTACATCCTCGTCCCGACGGGCGGCGCGGTCGGCGGCTTCGTCGGCCTGATCGTGGTCCAGGCCGTCATCGGCTTCGTGTCCCCGATGTTCGACATCCACGTCCTCAGCCTGGTGCAGGGTGTCACCCCGAACGAGCAGATGGGCCGCGTCAGCGGCACCGCCCTCTCGGCGGTGTACGGCGCCCTGTCCCTCGGCTACTTCGCCGGCGGTGCACTCGGCGAGGCGATCGGCCTGACCGGCGGCCTCGCGGTGGCCGGCACCGTCACCATCATCGGCGGCCTGACCCTGCTCAGCGGGCCGGTCGCCAAGATCAAGGAAATGCCCGGCGGCGACGACACCGCCGAGGAGGGATCTCCGGCCGCGGACGAGACCCGGATCACCGCCTGACGGTCCGGCCCGGCCCCCCGGGAGCGGGTGCCCGCCCAGCGGCACCCG
>NZ_MQUR01000113.1 GCF_001953875.1 Streptomyces amritsarensis | reverse complement strand
CGCTCGTGGCGGCCGGCCGGGACGCCGGACGGTGCGTCAGTGGTGTGCCGGAGGGTGTGTCAGAGGGCGCTCTTCGAGGCGGTGGAGACGACGCACTCCTTGTACTCGCTGCCGTCGCCCTTGCCGGTGTACGGCGCGGTGGCCTCGGTCTGCTGGGAGGCGCCGGCCTTGACCTTGAGGCTGTTCACCCTGGCGGTGGCCGGCACCGCGCTCGCCCCGGCCGCCGGGTTGAACTTCATGGTGACGTTGTAGGTGTAGTCCACCGAACCGCTGTTGGTGACGGTCAGGCGGGCGACCAGGTTCTTGCCGCTGCTGTCCAGCTTGCAGCTGTCGATCTTGATGTCGCGCTCGGCCTTGTCCCGGCTGGAGCCGCCGGTCGTGCTGGTGCCGCCGGTGCTGGTGCTCGTACCGCTGGTGCCGCTGGTGCTGTCGCTCCCGCTGGTGCTGTCGCTCCCGCTGGTGCCGCTGCTGCCGCCGGAGCTGCTGGAGCTCGAGCTGGAGTGGCTGCCTCCGCCGCAGCTGCCGCCGTGGGAGCCCCGGGCGCCGGTGAGGGCGACGACGGCGATGCCGAAGACGGCTATTGCACGGACATGACGAAACTTCACGTTCTACCCCGTTGGAATGTCTGGAACCGAAAACCGCCCGCCTTGACGGGCACACGTCACCCTAACAGCGGATTCGGACAACCCGATTCCGCCACGCCCACACCCCTCGGGCAAGGGGACGGATTCAGCCCGGGTCGACGACGAGGTCGGCGCGGTGGCGGCCGGCGGCGACGAGGCGGGCGTTCGCCTCGTCCGAGCGGGCCACCCATGCGCGGGCCCGGGCCGGTTCCCTGCCGTGGCGGACATGCCGTTCGACCAGGCGCCGGATCCGCGTGGCCTCGTCCGGGGCGCAGTACCAGGCCTCGTCCAGCAGCGGCCGCACCGCGGCCCACTCCCCCGCGTCGTGCAGCAGGTAGTTCCCCTCGGTGATCACCAGCGGCACGTCCGGTGGCACGGGGATGCTGCCCGCGATCGGCTCCTCGAGGGAGCGGTCGAAGGCGGGCGCGTAGACCGTGGCACCGCCGGACCGGGATGCCCGCAGCCGGGCCAGCAGGGCCGCGTACCCGGCCGCGTCGAAGGTGTCCGGGGCGCCCTTGCGGTCGGCCCGCCCCAGCCGGTCCAACTCGGCCTGGGCGAGGTGGAACCCGTCCATCGGGACCACGACGGCCGTCCGCGGACCGAGCGCTTCGGCCAGCCGGGCGGCCAGGGTCGACTTTCCCGCGCCCGGCGGCCCGGCCACGCCGAGGATCCGCCGGCCGCCCCGGCCGGCCAGCCCGGCCGCCCTCTCCACCAACTCCGCCGTCGTCTGCACGTGCGTATCCTGCCCGAGGATCAGGCGGTGGGGAGGGGCGGGCCGGGCCGGCAGTGAGTCAGCAGCGGGGGCAGGCGTCGCGGATCACGCGCCAGGTGAAGGAGACCGAGGCCGAGGCGCCCGTGGCGTCCTTGGCGGTGACGGTGACGGTACGGGTTCCGCTGCCGCGCAGGACCCCCGAGATCAGGCCGGTCGAGGGGTTGATCGACGTACCGAGGTGCAGGTTCGAGGCCGACCAGGTGTACGGCTTCACGCCGCCGGCGGCCGTAATCTGCAGGTGGGCGCTGTCCCACTGGAAGCCGACCTGGCTGCCGGGGTTGGCCACGACCGGGGCGGCCGTCGCGCCGTGGGCCGCGGGCGCGGCGGCGGCCTGCGGTGCGGCGAGGGCCGGGCCGGCCGGTGCGGCCAGGAGGGCCGCCAGGCCGATGGCGAGGACCGCAAGTCTGCGCGGGGTGCGTAAGTGTGTGCTCAACAGGACCTCCGAACTCGTCGGGCGGCTCGGGCGGTTCCGGTACGCGTCCCGGAACGCCGTCAACTCCCGTACCGGGTATGTGTGTTCGAGGCGCGATGGGGCTTCGGCATCATAGGCGGCCCGGGTCGCCGCGTCGATGGCGCCGCAGCGGGTCATTCATCCGGCCCGGGACGCCGGCTTCCAGCCCCAGGCGGTGAGCATGCCGGGTGACAGTCCGGTGCACCGGGGCGAGTCCAGGTACGCCACGGCTTCGTCGATCCTGGCGTCGTCGACGAGGCCGGTGGCCGTCATCGCCCCGCGGGCCCGCTCCCAGGTGTCGGCCCAGAACCTGCTGATCGGGCTCCCCGGCAGGAGGGGCGGCACGTGGATTTCGGCCGCGACGGCTTCCAGCCCTGCCTCCCGCAACAGCTCCGGATGGCGGGGCACTTGTGAGACGTCCGTGCCGATGCTGTCGCGCAGGCCCTGCCACATGGCCCGCATGGCGAGGGTGTACGGCGTGCGGGGCGCGGTGGCCGTCGTGAGGTCGACCGCGTCGCTGACGACGAGTACGCCACCGGGGGCGAGGAGCCGGCTCAGCCTGGCGACCATGCGCTGCGGGGAGGGCAGGTGCATGAGCACGAACCGCGCGTGGACCAGCCGGAAGAGGCCCGGCGCGAAGTCGTCGGCGGTGACGTCCGCCTGGAGCACGGTCAGTCCGGTCACGGGGTGCGCGGCGAGGAACCGTACGTCGCGGTCCACGGCGAGGACCTCGGCGACTCCCGCTTCGGCCAGCAGGCGGCGGGCGACCGTGCCGGTTCCCGCTCCCACCTCCAGGCACGTCCAGCCGGGGCCCGCCCCCAGCGCGCGGAGCCGGGCCATGGTGGTGTCGTCGTACGCGAGGGCCCCGAGGTCGATGCGGTCGCCCTCGCCGCCCTGGTCGGGCCGGAAGACCTGTTCGCCGTAGCGCCCCCGGCCCGGTGATCCGGCGCCGTCCGGTGACCGTGACAGCCCGTTGTCAGCCATGGGGCAATTGTCCCCTCGATCGGCGGTGCGCGCGTGGCGTGGGCGGCTCGCGCCGTCGGGCCCCTCCGGGCCGTGCCGACGGCGACGCGTACCAGGCCGGGGGGGGCGGCGGGCTCCGGCGCGGCCCGCCGGCCGCCGGTGGCGACGAAGGCCGACAGCGGGAGCGTGGCAGCCGCCGATCAGGATCCGCTCCGGCCGGAACAGGTCGACCGGGTCCGAGAGGCCGGCGCCCAGGTGCTCCGCCGCCTCCTCCACCGACGACTCCGCACCCGTACGGGCCTCGGGCAGCGCGGCGCGCCGCAGCGGCAGCGCCTGCCCGTGCAGGGGTGTCCTCGCCTGGCGGCGCCGTCCGGTGAGACGTCGGCGGCCAGGCTCGCGCCGACGCCCGAGCCGAAGAGCACGACGACCGCGCCCTTGACCCCGCGCCCGGCGCCGCACCCCGGCCTGGCCGGGTGTCCGCGCGCCGTTGTCGATGAGGTGCGGGACCTGGGACCTCCTCGGGCAGCACCCCGGTGGCGCGCAGCAGCCGCTCCGGCCCGGCCGCGTCCCAGCCGCCGGTCCGGCCGTGCGCCACCCATCCGCCCGGTGCGCCCTGGCCCACGGTGCCGGCCGGCGGCGGCGAACGGCCCGCCGGGAGGCCGTCAAAGGGGCATGAGCGCTCAGGAAACGAAAACCGGACGGAGCGTCATAGGCGTGGCCCCGTCCGGACCCGCTCGGCCGCTCTCCGTTGCACACTTCCGGCTCATGCGCGGGTGGCGGCGGCGTACCGGGAGGCCGGACGGGGAGCATCACGGGTGTGCGCCGAACCCCTGCCGCCCTGGCCGTCCTCACGCTCACCGCCGCCGCGTTATCCGCCCTCCTGCCGCCCGCTCCGCGCGCCGCCGCGGCCGGGACGGTCCGGCTGACGAGCTACAACATCTGCGGCAACATGTGCGCCGCTCCCCCGTACGACCGTGCGCGCAGGATCGCGGCCGTGGCCGCCGAGGCCGATCCCGGGGGTTGGGCGGCCGACCAGCTCTTCCTCCAGGAGGTGTGCGAGCACCAGTACCGCGAGCTCCTCGACCGGCTGGGTCCGCTGGGCTACACCGGGTTTCACTCGGCGACCCTGCCGGGCGGCAACCCGGCCATCTGCGAGGGCTACGCCTACGGAAACGCCGTCCTCGTCCGCGGCCCGGTCTCGGACACGGCGGAACTCGACCTGACGGTGGGCGGGGAACGCGAGCCGATCACCGTGCCCTGCGTCCTGGCCTCCCTCGCGGAGCGGCCCACCTGGTCCTGCTCGGTCCACCTCTACTGGGACGACGGCACCCTCGCCGTGCCGGAGGCGGACCGGCTGGCGGCGCAGGCCCACGCGTGGCTGGACGACGGGTTCGCCGTCGTCCTCGGCGGCGACTTCAACCACTCCCCGCGCACCGACACACTGTCGCGCTTCTACCTGCCGGAGCGGGGCGACGGCGCCCACGGTGCCTTCGTCGAGGCCGACGAGAGCGACCCGGAGTTCTTCGACCCGGCCCTCTGCCCGGTCGCGACGACCGCGGCCTGCCGGTCGGGCGAGACGACCTTCGGCCCGAAGAAGCTCGACTACGTCTTCCTCAGCGCTCCGCACGTCCTGACGGCGACCGCCGACGCCCTGCCCCTCGACACGGCGGTCTCGGACCACAACCTCCTCCGCGTGACGGCCACCACCTGACCCGCCCGCCCGGCGGCGGCCCCGCCTCCCCCCGGGGGGCGGGGTCAGGCGGGCGGCGTCACGTCTGGTCGGGGGACGGGGCGTCGGCCGACGGCGGGGTGGGGGCGGCCGGCGGCTGAGGGGCGGCGGCCGGGGCGGCCGGGGCGGTCGGGGGCGTGGCGGTGAGCAGGGCCGCCGCGAAGTCCTCCTTGCGCATCCGCAGGTCGACGTAGAGCAGCGCGCAGACCAGTGGCGGGAAGCCGAACTGGAAGAGTCCGCTGACCAGACCGCCGACCACCATGCAGATCACGTACACGCCGAGGGCGGCGATCACCGCGCTCGGGTCCGCGGCCGGGTCGCCCGCGTCCATCATCGACGGCAGGAACGCGGCCATGCCGACGAAGGTGAAGGGCATCTGGATGGCGTAGCCGACGGCCATCGCCACGAAGTAGCCGAGCATGGTGATGCCGAACACGCGCCACCAGCCGTCCTTGACCAGGTGGGAGGAGCGGCGCAGCGCGGCGACGGTGCCGAGCCCCTCGCACACCGCGGCGGCGGGCGCGAGGCTGAGGCGCGTCGCGATCCAGATCGACACGGGCAGACAGAGCAGGACGCCGAGGATCAGCACGAACAGGGCGGCCGGCGGCCCGGATCCGTCGGTGGACATGATGACCAGCGGAACGCCGATCGCGTAGACCAGGAGCATCGGCGCACCCGCGATCAGTCCGGTGAGCAGCACGGTGCCGAGCACCGACGGCAGCCGGGACCAGCAGCGGCGCCACATCGCGCCGAACGTCGTCGGACGCCCGAGCACGGCTTCCTGGATCACGGCCGGACCCAGGGCACTGATCAGCGCCGCGCCCACCGTCACCGTGATCAGCAGGAGCACTGCGGCCGGTACGAAGGCCAGGAGCAGGGCCATCACGTCCTCACCGGCGGCGCTCTCGCCCGGCGGGAGGTCGAAGACGGTCGAGAACCGGTCGGCCACGGCCACGACGCCGATGCCGGCGGCCAGCAGCACGAGCAGGATCCCGATGCCCTGTACGGCGAGCATGATGCCGACCAGGGGCTTCCAGTAGCGGCGGAAGGCTGCGAAGGCACCGCCGAGAATGTCGCCTACGCTGAGCGGTTGGAGGGGTATGACGCCCGGTTTCGGCGCCGCCGGCGGCACCCAGCCGCCTCCCCACTGTGGCACGGGCTGTCCCGGGTGTTGTGCCCATCCCGTGTTCTGCGACATCTGTGTTTCCCCCTCGAATGAAGGGATACGGTAACCCGCCCCGGATCGCGGCCGTGCACGGGCCCCGGTGCGACGCCGTCGTCTCCCGTGCAGGTCATCCCACGTGGCCCGGCCGCCGACGCGCCCGTGCGCTACTGCCCGGCGGGGGCCCGGAGTCCGGCCCGGAGGCGGTAGACGACGCTCGGGCGCAGCGGCCCGGCGGGCACGGTGAGGTCGTCGAAGTCGTCGGCGGGGTCCCGGGTCATCCCGATGCGGCGCATCACCGCCTGGGAGCGGAGGTTGCCGGCCGTGGTCACGGCGAGGATCTCGGGCAGCGCGAGGGTTTCGAAGCCGAAGGACACGACGGCCAGGGCGGCCTCCGTGGCGAAGCCCTGGCCCCAGGACGAGCGGGCCAGCCGCCAGCCGGCCTCCACTCCGGTGAACGGCATGTCCTCGTCCACCGGGTCCAGCCCGGTGAATCCGATGAACTCCCCGGTCTGCCGTACCTCGACCGCCCACCAGCCCCAGCCGCGCTGCTCGATGGCGGCCCGGAAACGGGCGGCGGACGCCTCGCTCTGTTCACGGGTGAGCACGCCGTCGAAGTGCTCGCGGACTTCGGGGTCGGCGTTCATCGCCGCCCAGGGGCGCAGGTCGGACTCCCGCCACTGGCGCAGGACAAGACGTTCGGTTCGTATTTCGGACATCGGGCCAACGTAGCCGATCACGGCTGCGGCGCGCCGGTGTTCCGCGGTGCGGTGGACGGCGCCGCCACCGCCAGGCAACCTCCGGGTGCCGTTCGCCCTCTCACCGGGCGTACCCCGGAAGGAGGCTGTGATGAACACCGGTGACAGCGGCACGGGCCCGAGGCGCCCGCGGCAGGTCGAGGCGGCGTGGGCGCTCACACTGGCGGCCGTGGCGGCGGAGGCGCTGGTCTGGGTCCTGGGGGTGTTCGTCGTGGCGCCCACCGGTCTGGAGGAGCTGACCGAGCACTCCGGGCGGAGCGGCGCGATGACGCAACTCGCCTTGTCGGCGGGGATGCTGGTTGTCTTCCTGGGCGGCTGGCTGGCCGTGGCGGCGCGGATGCGGGCCGGGCGCGGGTGGGCCCGGGCGGTACTGACCGTCGCGGGTGCCCTGTTCCTGGCCTTCCGGGTCGGCGGCCTGGGCATGGACGGGATCGACCCGGCCTGGTGGACCGCCCTCACCGCCCTGCCCGAGCTGCTGGCCGCGGCCGCCGTCGTGCCCCTGTACCTGCCCGAGGCCCGCTCCCACTTCCCGTCGAGGGCGCGGCGCACCGTCTGAGCACGAGCGGTGCGCCGCGGTGTTGTCGGAGGTCTGCGCCGTACCGTCCCGCGCGGCGGGACCTCCGACAACGGGCGGGCACGCGTCCTAGTGCGAACGCGGCCGAGGGGCGGGGCAGGCCTGCCAGGCCAGGTGGTAGAGGGTGCTCACGCTCGCGTCGGTGGAGTCCATGGTCATGAAGCTGGTGGCGGTCTGCGGGTTGGACGTTCCCGCGTTCACCCGCAGTTCGGTGTTGATGTTGAAATTGCGTTTTTCACCGCACGGCGCCCAGACGAGGTCCGCGTACTCCGTCCTGTCGGTCGCCTGCCAGTTGTCGTTGAGCGGACCGTTGAACGTATGGGTGCGCTGGGTGGTCTGCGGCATTCCCTGGAAGTAGTAGTTCGCCTTCTCCTGGCCCCAGGCGCCCGGTTGGAGGAATGCAAATCCCCGGTAGTCCGCCTGGACAATGGCGTAGGTGAATCCCGAGGGAACGTGCACGCGGAGATTGAGCTGGCAGTTCTTGCGGAATCCGGTGGGCGGCGCTCCCGGCCCGACCTGTGCGAGATAGTCGCTGTAGGTGACGGTGAAGGCCGTGTTGTCGGGTGCGACAGCCACCTCCGCGGTGCCCTCCCGACAGCCGGACCCGTTCACCGTGGCGAGTTCGATCACGATCTTGTCGGGGGGTGCGGTGATGTGCGGCGTGGGGCCGGCGGCTCCGGCCGGGGCCGCCGTGGCGATCAGTGCCGCGGCGGCGGCGCCGGTGAACAGGGTGCGGGGCAGGGAATGGGACATCGTTGTCACTCCTGACCGTGATGTGCTGGTTCCGAGGCTCGCGCCGGGTCAGACCGCGGGGCATTCCTTCCACGCGAAGTGGTAGACCGTGCTGACGCTGCCGTCCGTGGAGTCCATGCTCATGAAGCTCAGGGCCTGCGGGCTCGATGTTCCGGCGTACACGCGCAGTTCGCTGTTGACGTTGAGGTTGCGCTCCTCGCCGCACGGCGCCCAGACCAGGTCGGCGTACTCCGTCTGGTCGCTCGCATGCCAGTTGTCGGAGTAGGGGCCGTTGAACTGGTGCGTCTTGCGGGTCGTCTGGGCCATGCCCTGGAAGTAGTAGTTGGCGCGCTCCTGGCCGTAGGCCCCGCGCTGGAGGTGGGCGAAGCCGCGGTAGTCCGCGCGGGCGATGGCGTACGTGAAGCCCTGCGGCACGTGGATCTGGAGGGCGAGTTGGCAGTTCTTGCGGAAATCGGTCCCGCCGGAGCCGGCACCGGTCTGGGCGAGGTAGTCGCTGTACGTGACGGTGAACGAGGTGTTGTCGGAGGCGGCGGCGACGCTCGCCGTGCCCTGGGGACATCCCGAACCGTTCACTCCGACCACGTCGACGGTGATTCTCCCGGGCGGATACGTGGTGTTGTGGGCTTGTGCCGGCATGGCAAGGGCGGACAACGCCACCACCGCCGCGCCGACGGTCAGTCTGCGGAGCAACATCCTTGTTTCTCCATTCATCGGGGGCCGCCGATCGATTTCGGCATGCACATGCCACCACGGCACGCCCGGTGAAGAAAGGACGGGATACGGACAACCGCCTCCGGGCGATGCGCCCACCCGTTCGCTGGCCGAATTCCGCTACGCCGGCGGGGCATCGGCCTCCGCGGCCGGCCGGGCGGCCCGCCCGTCGGGCGCGCTGCCCACGATGGACCGGAAAGGCCCGTTTGGGCGGGGCCGCCACCGACCACGCCGACCCCACCGGTCTCACCAGCCCCTGGCGCGCCATGCCTTCAAGGCTCGGGCCTGCCACCCGGACCCCGCCCGCACCCGGCGCCGCGGCCGACTGCGGAACGTCGCGGCGCAGGTGGGGCGGCGGGGCCGTCGGCAGGGCCCGACGGGCTCATCGAAGCGGACCGGTGGGCAACTTGGCCGGACGGAGCGGGGTGACGGGCCCGGACTGCGCGCGGCGGGGCACCTGCACCGGTCGCAGCGGTCCGGAAACCGGGCCCGGGGCCACCGGTCTTCATGATCGCGCCATGACGTAAGGGCCGCCCCGGCGAAGTTCGAGGTCACGGCTGTGGACCCGGCCGGTCAGCGGCGGCGAGCCTTCCGGGCCGCCGCCCTGGCCTCCGCCCGGGCCGCCTTCGCCTCCCGTGCGGCCTCCCGGTGGCGGCGGTCGGCGTCCTCCGCGGTGGCCGCGAGGCGCTCCCGCTCGGCTCGGGCGCGGGACAGCCGCTCCTCCAGCCGTCCGATCTCCTCATCGAGCACGCCGAGGCCGGTCCGGGCCTGCGCCCGCTCGGTCTCCGCCCGGGCGAGCGCCTCCTCGGCACGCTCGGCCTCCCGGCTCGCGCGCTCGGCCCCCTTCGTGTCCGCCGCCGGCTCGGGCTCGCGCCCCGGCTTGGGCTCCCGCGCCGGCTCCGGCTTCGGCTCCGGCTCCGGTACCGGCTCCGGCTCCGGCTCCGGCTCCGGCTCCGGTACCGGCTTGGGCTTCCGCTTCGGCTCGTGTTGCTGCGGTCGGGGCGCCGTGCCCGGTTCGGGTGCCACTTCGGCGAAGCCCACGGCCCGGGGCGGCGCCTTCGCCAGGACCCCCCGCGCCCAGTCCTCCGCGGCGTCGGGATCGGCGAGAACCCCGCGCAGGATCTGCTCGACCTCGTGCTGGGCCCCCGGGGAGAGGTCCTGCCCCGCTTCGCCGGCCAGGCGGCGGGCCTCCCCGGCCATCGCCGCGATCACCACGTGCTGGTGGTGGGACAGCTTCCGCAGGTCCTCCCCCGACAGTGTCCGATGCGCCTCGCGCAGCCCCTGGCCGATCTCCAGCAGGTGCTGGGCCTGGTCCGCGTCGGCGCGGGCGAGCCTGTTCGCGGCCCACACCGCGAGCGTGGGCCTGCGCAGCGCGGCGATGCGCTTCGCCTCGGCCCGCTGCCCCGCCTTGCGCGCGGCGGCAGCGTGAGCGTCCCGGGCAGCCGTGAACTCCTCCGGCCTGAGCCCGTACAGCTCGGCTGCCACCGCGTCGACGTCGACCACAGCACCACTGTCCCCCACCAGGGGAGGTGGAGCGACAGGGGCACCGCCGAGCGCCGGAGCGCCCTCACCCGAAGGCCTCAGACCGGGTCGTTCACCACCTGGGTGTTCTGGCAGGCGGTCAGCAGCCAGGGGCCGTCGCCCTCCCGCGTCATCACGTACAGGGGGGCGCCCTCGCTGCCGTCGGGTGCGTGGTAGACCTGGCGCACCTTCACCGCCGCCACGTCCGGCCGCAGGAACTGCACGTGGACGACCTCGTAGGTGACTTCCCCGTCCCAGGTCGCCGCGGGCAGCACCGCGCGGGTGAATTCGGCTATTTCCGCAAGGCCGATGAGGACCTTGCCGTGCGCCGTCGTCCACAGCGCGTCCGGGTGGAAGAGGGCCAGGAAGCCCTCGGCGTCCTTGGCCCGCTGGGTGCGTTCGACCGTGGCGACGACCTCTTCGATCGCCTTGACATCAGCGGCCGCGGCCGCGAGTTCACTGTCCATGGGCTCGATCTTGCTCCCTCAACCGCACTTGAGGTCAAGCGATATGATCATATTGCCGCATGACCACGAAGACCCTCTATCTGCTCTGCTCCGCCGCCCCACCCGTGTTCGACGTCGCCCACGTCGTCGAAGACGCCCAGGCCCGCGGCTGGAACGTCTGCCTCGGGCTCACCCCCACCGCCGCACACTGGCTCGCCGGGAGCCTCGACGGGCTCGCCGCCCTCACCGGCCATCCCGTGCTCTGGCAGTACCAACTCCCCGGCGAACCGGAGCAGTGGCCTGCCCCTGACGCGCTGCTCTTCGCCCCCGCCACCTTCAACACCGTCAACGCCTGGGCCCTCGGCCTCACCGACCGGCTGACCGTCGGCCTCGCCGCAGAAGCCCTCGGCAACGGCACCCCCGTCACGGCCATCTCCTGCACCAACAGCGCCCTCGCCGCGCACCCCCAGTACGAGGTCTCCCTCGCCACCCTGCGCAACGCCGGGGTCCAACTCCTCCTCCACGACAACACCCCCGCCGAGGTCCCCGCCGCCTTCCCCTGGGCCGCCGCCCTGGGAGCCCTCGACACCGCCGCAGCCCCGCACTGACAGCGCGGACACCCTGAACACCGTGGACACCGTCGACAGCGCGAACCGCACGCAGCACCGAGGGGGAACGAACGTACGAGCCGCGGCTTGCGCGGCGGCGGCGCCTGTCCCATAGTCCGAGGTATGGACGCGCGCGAGGCCGCGCTCCGGCGGGCGCACGAGCATGCCGTCCGGTGGCTCGCCAGCCTGTCCGACCGGCGGGTTCCCGCACGCGCCGCGGTCGAGGAGATCGTGCGCGCGCTCGGTACGGAACTGCCCGATGCGCCCAGCGCTCCGGCCGATGTCGTCGACCTGCTGGCGACGGCCTGCGAGCCGGGTCTGACGGCGTTTCCGAGCGGCCGCTTCTACGGCTTCGTGGTCGGCGGTACGGAGCCTGCCGCGCTGGCCGCGGACTGGCTCGTCAGCGCCTGGGACCAGAACTCCGTGATGCGGGCCGCCTCGCCCGCGTACGCGGCGGCGGAAGAGGTCGCCGGCGCGTGGCTGCTCGATCTGCTCGGCCTGCCCGACGACAGCGCCGTCGGCTTCACCACCGGTGCCACGATGGCGAACTTCACCTGCCTGGCCGCCGCACGCGACGAACTGCTGCGGCGCACCGGCCACGACGTGGCCCGTGACGGGCTCGCCGGCGGTCCGCCCGTACGCGCGGTCGCCGGGGAGGACCGCCACATGGCCGTCGACCTGGCGCTGCGCTACCTGGGGCTCGGCGCCCCCGACCTGGTGAAGGCGGACGGTCAGGGGCGCATGGAGCCGGAGGCCCTGCGGGAGGCCCTGGGGGCGGGCGGGCCGGGGCCGACCATCGTGGTGCTGCAGGCCGGGGACATCCACTCCGGCGCTTTCGACCCCTTCACCGAGGCCGTCCGCGCCGCTCGCGAGGCGGACGCGTGGGTGCACGTCGACGGGGCTTTCGGCCTGTGGGCGGCCGCCTCGCCGCGGCACGCCCACCTGACCGCGGGCTGCGCGGACGCCGATTCCTGGGCGACGGACGCCCACAAGACCCTGAACGTCCCGTACGACTGCGGTCTCGCCGTCGTACGTGACCCGTCCGCGCTCCGGGCCGCGATGGGGCAGCGCGGCGACTACCTCATCCAGCACGAGCACGGGGATCCCGTCGACAAGGTCCCCGAGCTGTCCCGGCGCGGAAGGGCCTTCACGGTGTGGGCGGCGCTGCGGTCCCTGGGCCGCTCGGGGGTGGCCGACCTCGTCGACCGGCTGTGCCGGCACGCCTGCGCGTTCGCGGACGGCATCGCCGCGATCGACGGCGCCCGGGTGCTCAACGAGGTGGTGTTCACTCAGGTGTGCGCCGAGTTCGGCGACGACGAACGCACCGAGCGGGTACTCACCCGGCTGCTCGACGACGGGACGACGTGGATCAGCGGCTCCACCTGGCACGGCCGGCGCGTCATGCGCATCTCGGTGAGCAACTGGTCGACGACGCAGGACGACGTGACGCGCGCGCTGGACTCGATCCGCCGCGCCGCAGGCGTCAGTGGACGACGCTGAAGCTCCGCCAGGGTCGGGCCCTGGGGGCCGTCACGTTCGAGAGGGTCGTCGCCACGTAGATCTCGTTGCCGGGTTCGTCGGACTGCTTGCAGTCGTGGTTCTGGTAGAGGATGACGTCGACGAGGGTGTTGTTCTCCACGTGGGTGGCGCCGTCGGGGATGGCGATCCGGTGGCAGCCGGTGACGAGGGTGTTGTTGTAGTTGATCTCGACCGGCGAGTCGTGGCCGCGAAAGCTGAGCTGGCCGACGGTGGTCCGACCCAGACCCGAGCAAGCGGTGGCGCTGAGCAGCAGCGCTGCGGCCCCCGCGATGATGCCGATGCGTCGCCTGTGGGACATGGTGCGGTCCTCGTCTGTGCGGTGGTGTCGGTCCTTGCCCACAGCGTGGCCCGGAGTGGCCGTGGTGGCTTGCTGTGCTCCGCCGACCGGATGAACGCGGGCACGGGAGGGCGCCGGTCGGCCGGTCGCACCCGGGGGTGGACGCCGCATCGTGGGTGGCGCGCCCGAGTGCGGTGCCCGAGTGCTGCGGCCGAGTGCTGCGGTCGAGTGCGGCGGCCGGGGGGCGCCGTCGGTCGCCCGGAGCGAGGATGAAGGTGATGAACGGGATGAAGCGCCGCGGACCGCACCGGGCGAGCGGTCGGCGGGACCTGCACCGCGATCCGGGGCCGCGGCGCGGCGGGGCCGGGTCCGCCCGGAGGGAGCGGATGCGGGATGCATGAGGAGATGCCGCTGGAGGAGCTGATCAGCAGCGCCGCCCAGGACGCCGGCGGGTGGCTGGGCGCCCTGCCGGTCGCGCTCATGGCCACCGGCGGGGACGGGACGATCGTGCGCTGGAACACCGGCGCGCAGGAGCTCCTCGGCTACGACCCGCCGCAGGTGCTCGGGCGGCACATCGCGGATCTGCTCCACCCCGGCGCCGACCGCAGCCTGGGTCGTTCCCTGTGGGAGACGGCGGCCACCGGCCGCGGGGTGATGGGCACGGTCACCGCCTGGCACCGCGACGGCCACCCGCTGGAGCTGGAGATCTGGGCCTGCCCCGTGCCCGACCGCCGGCACGGCACCTCGGCCGTGCTGGTGTTCGCCTCGGACGCGCACGCGGCACGCCGGATCCGGGGGTCCTCTGCGGTCTGGGACGGCCTGTTCGCACGCTCGCCGGTCGGGATCGCCGTCCTCGACACGCAGCTGCGGTTCCTCCAGGTCAACGCGGCGCTCGAGGCGATGAACGGTCTGACGGAGTCCGCCCACGTGGGCCGGCGGCTCGCGGAGGTGTTGCCGGAGGTGAACGCGGGCGACATGGAGGAGGCCATGCGCCACGTGCTGGAGACCGGGGAACCGGTCCTCAACCGCCGACGTAGCGGCCGCACCCCCGCCGACCCGGACCACGACCACGTGTGGGCGTGCTCGTACGTGCGGGTCGAGGACCCCGGCGGCCGGCCGATCGGCGTGATCGCGTCTCTGCTCGACATCACCACGCAGCAGCGCGACCACACCGAGGCCGAGGCCGGGCGCCGCCGGCTGGCCCTGCTCACCGAGGCGAGTTCCCGGATCGGCGCCAGCCTCGATCTGGAGCGCACCGCGCAGGAGCTGGCCGACCTCGCCGTCCCGCACCTCGCCGGCGCCGTCACCGTCGACGTGCTGGACTCGCTCGCCCAGGGCAACGAGCCGGGCATGGGACTGACCGGGGGTGTCGCGCTGCGACGGCTGGGCAAGGCTCCGCTGACCGGCACCGCGGTGACCCAGATCCTCGCTCCGCTGGGCCGCACGCTCACCTTCCCCTCGACGGCGCCGTACACCCAGTCTCTCGCGGCCCGCCAGCCCTACCTGGTCTCCCATCTCGACGCCACGGCCGTCGCCACGGCCGCCCGGCACACCGCCAAGCCCGCGCAGCTCATCGAGACGGGCGTGCACTCGTTCATGATGGTCCCGCTCATCGCGCGGGGTCTCGTCCTCGGTGTGGCCTCCTTCTACCGCACGCGGCCCTCCGAGCCGTTCGGATCCGACGACGTCACCCTCGCCGGCGAACTCGCCGCGCGGGCCGCGATCAGCATCGACAACGCCCGCCTCTACCACCACGAGCACGAGACGGCCGTCGTGCTGCAGCGCAGCATGCTGCCGCAGCACGTCACGCCGCCGCCGGGCATCGAGATCGCCCACCGCTACCTGCCCGCGAGTGACGTCAACGAGGTCGGCGGGGACTGGTACGACGTCGTCCCCCTCGCCGGAGGCAGGGCCGGCCTGCTCATGGGGGACGTGATGGGGCACGGCATCGCGGCCGCCGCGGTGATGGGGCGCCTCTCGGCGACCGTCCGGGCCCTCGCGCGCCTCGACATGCCGCCGACGGCGCTGCTCCACCAGTTGGAGGCCACCCTCGCCGATCTGGCGGAGCCGATGCTCGCGACGTTCCTGTACGTGGTGTGCGACCCGGCCACCGGCCACTGCACGATCACCCGGGCCGGCCACCCGCCTCCCGCCGTGGCCGAGCCCGACGGCACCGTCTACCTGGTCAAGACCCCGCCCGGGGCCCCGCTGGGCGTCGGCGGGGTCACCTTCACCACCACCGACGTCACGCTCCCGAAGGGGAGCCTGCTGGTCCTGTACACGGACGGGCTGATCGAGGCGCGCGACCGTGACATCGACGAGCGCCTGGGCGAGCTCACCGGCCTCCTCACGGAGCCCCTCCAGCCGCTCGACCACCTGTGCGACTCGCTGATCGCCCACCTCGTCCCGGCGTCCGCCGACGACGACATCGCCCTCCTGACGGCCCGCATCGGCACGAACCACCCGGGCGTCCGGTGACCGCATCCGGGCCGCGGGTCGGTGTCGTCACGCCGGTCGGGCACCCGGTGTGCTCGGAGCCGGCCCTCGGCGGGCCGGCGCGTGGCGGTCGGAGGCGTCGAAACGGGCCAGGGTGAGCGCTCCGGCCCGCAGGGAGTCCTCCAGGGCCCGCCGGGTGGCGTCGTCCAGGCCGCCCAGCGCGTCCGCGGCCTCGTCGGTGGCGTCGCGTGCGATCTCGCGGGCCAGGTCACCGGGCGGGGTTCGGGGTCCCAGCTTGCTGACGGCCGACGCGGCGCGGGCCGGGGTGAGCAGGCCGGTGCCGTGCGCGAGCAGCCAGCCGGGTACGCCCGCGGCGCCTTCGGGGGGCGCCTGGTAGGGGCGCGCGCCGTCGAAGCGTTCGTCCTCCGCGAAGGCGGGCTGCTTGGACTTGGCCATGGGCCGGGCGGGCCCCCGCGACTCCTCCGCGGGTTTGACGACCAGGCCTTCCGCCAGGTTGTCGGGCAGCGTGGGCAGGCCGAGCAGGCCGGGCAGCCGGGTCGGGAAGAGCGCCGGCAGATCCTGGAGCCGGGCGAGCGGCCCCTCTGCCAGCAGCGGCACACAGTGCAGGCCTGCGCTGCCCGCTGCGGCGCGCAGGGTGCGGTCACCGACCCAGCGGAGGCCGTCCTCGTCGGCGACGGTCGCGTCGAAGGGCAGCCAGACCAGGTCGGGGGTGTACCAGACTCCGGTCTGGACGGCCGCCGCGCCCGGGACCGCCGGCACGTCTGGGTGGGGGTAGTGGCCGCCGGCGAGTTCGCCGTACAGGGTGACGACCGCCGAGGGTGCGGCGTCGGCGGCCTCCCTCAGGTTCTGCGCGCAGCGGGTGGCCGCGACGGCCAGGGCGGGCCAGATCCGGCCGACGCCGAAGAAGTCGTCGAGGCCGCCGTCGTCGAGCAGCTCGCGGCGCTTGGCGGGGTGCGCGCCCGCCGCGTCGCACACGACGGCGAAGTTGGCTCCGTGGATCTTCTCGTGGGCGACCCACATCCGGCCGCGGGCCTCTCCCAGCCGGGCGTTCGCGGGGATCTTCGGGTAGGGGGACCAGTCGGGTTCACGGTGCACCCGGCGATGGTAGCGATCACGGCGCGGGCCGGTCAGATCCTTTTCGGAGCATGATGTTCACGGAGGTCGTCGACGACATGCTCGCAGAACCGGGCACGTCCGGCCTCTGACGGCCCGGGTGCCGGAGGGCGCCGTCAGAGGGGGTCGACGTCCAGGAAGGCCGTGAGGACGGCCTCGCCGCCGCCCGGGGTGCCCGGCAGGGGCAGTTCCGCCCAGATGACCTTGCCCTCGGGGGTGTAGCGGGTGCCCCAGTGTTCGCTGAGCTGCGCCACCAGGAACAGCCCGCGGCCTCCCTCGTCGGTGGTGGCGGCGTAGCGCAGGTGGGGGGCTGTGCTGCTGCCGTCCCACACCTCGCAGGTCAGGTTGTGGTCGCGCAGGAGCCGTACCCGCACGGGCTCGCTTCCGTGCCGCAGGGCGTTCGTGATCAGCTCGCTGAGGATCAGCTCCGTGGCGAAGCCGAGCTCCGTCAGGTCCCATTCGTCGAGCTTCT
This sequence comes from Streptomyces amritsarensis, assembly GCF_001953875.1. GTDB lineage: Bacteria > Actinomycetota > Actinomycetes > Streptomycetales > Streptomycetaceae > Streptomyces > Streptomyces amritsarensis. Next base: position 4,589 of record NZ_MQUR01000113.1, on the reverse strand, counting down.
TGGCGGCGAGGCTGCGCATGGCGCCGACGGCGCTCGGCTCGAAGGGCACGTCCCATTGGGCGACCCGGTCGGGGCCGAGGGTCCGGGTCCGGGCGATGAGGAGGGCGACGTCGTCGGTCGGCCGGGCGGGGAGCATCATGTCGAGGACCGCCCGGCAGCTGTCGTGGGGGTCCCGGTCGGGGTGGCTCAGGGCCGCCCGGAGCAGTTCGAGGCCCTCGCCGATGTCCCGGGTCCGCTCCTCCACCAGGCCGTCGGTGTAGAGGACGAGCTGGCTGCCTTCGGCGAGCTCCAGTTCCGCGGTCTCGAAGGGCATGCCGCCCAGGCCCAGCGGCGGCCCGGCGGGCAGTTCGACGATCTGCGTGGTGCCGTCGGGGGCGACGAGGAGCGGCGGCAGATGGCCCGCGCGGGCCATCGTGCAGCGCTGGGACACCGGGTCGTAGACGGCGTACAGGCAGGTGGCGCCGAGTACGCCGCCGTCCGCGTCCTCGGAGTCGCCGTTGTGGTCGTGGTCGATGCGCTGTACGAGGTCGTCCAGGCGGGCGAGGATCTCGTCGGGCGGCAGGTCGAGGGAGGAGAAGTTGTGCACGGCGGTACGCAGCCGGCCCATGGTGGCCGCGGCGTGCAGTCCGTGGCCGACGACGTCTCCGACGACGAGGGCGACGCGGCTTCCGGGCAGCGGGATGACGTCGAACCAGTCGCCGCCGACCCCCGACTGGGCGGGCAGGTAGAAGTGCGCGACGTCCATGGCGCTCTGTTCGGGCAGGGCGCGCGGCAGCAGGCTGCGCTGGAGGGTCACGGCGAGGGCGTGCTCGCGGGTGTAGCGGCGGGCGTTGTCCATGCTGACGGCCGCGCGGGCGACGAGTTCCTCGGCGAGGGACAGCTCGTCCTCGTCGAAGGGCTCGTGCTTCTGCGACCGCCAGAAGTTGACCACCCCGAGGACGACGCCGCGGGCCATCAGCGGGGCCGCGATGAGCGAGTGGATGCCGTAGTCGAGGATGGCGCGGGCCCGCGGCGGGTCCTGGGCCTGCCAGCCGGGAGCCTTGGACAGGTCGGGCACCAGTTCCGCCCGGCCGGTGCCGTAGCCGCGGGCCTGCGGGGTGGACGGCAGGAAGTCGATCAGGCGGCCGACGGGGTAGAGGGGGTGGTCGGAGCGGATGCCGCTGATCGCCGTACGGCGCATGTCGGCGCCCGGGGCGGGTTCGTCGCCGTCGATGACCTGGTCGGCGAGGTCGACGGTGACGAAGTCCGCGAAGCGGGGCACGGCCACGGCGGCGAGTTCCTCGGCCGTGCGGACCACGTCGAGGGTGGTGCCGATGTCGCCGCCCGCGTCGTACAGCAGTTTGAGGCGCCTGCGAGCCGTCTCGGCCCGGGTGGTCAGGATCTGCATCTCGGTGGAGTCGCGGATGGTGACCACGGCGCCCTCGGGGCGGCCGCGGGGACGGGTGGGCCGCTGGTTGACGACGAGCAGGCGGTCGCCGGAGCCGATCACCTCGTCGGTGGCCTCACGGCCGGAGAGCAGCAGGTCCGCCATCCGGCGCTCCAGGCCGGGCACGTCGCCGATGGGGCGGCCCTCGGCGTTCTCGGGCAGGCCGAGGAGGCGTTTGGCCTCGTCGTTGGCCAGCACGAGCTGTCCGTCGCCGTCGGTGATCACGACGCCTTCGCGGACGGCGTGGAGCACCGCGTCGTGGTGCTCGTACATGCGGGTCATCTCCTGCGTGCCGAGCCCGTGGGTCTGGCGGCGCAGGCGTCTGCTGATCAGCCAGGTGCCGACCGTCGCCAGCGCCAGGCCCGTGGCGATGGCCAGGAGGATGACCGGGAGCTGGCGGTCGAGGGCGCCGCTGACGTTCTCCACGGTCAGGCCGGCGGACACCAGGGCGACGACCTCGCCGTCGGGGCCCTTGACGGGGACCACCGCCTGGATCTCCTTGCCGAGGGGGCCTTCGACGCTCTCGGTGTGAACCTTGCCCTGCAGCGACGGCTCGATGGTGCCGACGAACCGTTTCCCGATGCGGTCCGGCTGGGGATGGCTGTAGCGGATGCCGTTGGTGTCCATCACCACGATGAAGTCGACCCCGGCGGCCTTGCGCGTCTGCTCGGCGAGGGGTTGCAGGATCGTGGAGGGGTCGGACGTCTTCAGCGCGGGCTGGAGGCCCAGCTGGTGCGCGAAGGTCTCGGCGACGGCCACGGAGCGGTTGCGCGCCTCGCGGTCGATGTCGTGCCGCGACTGGAGCACCAGGGCCAGCAGGGCCCCGGCCGCGAGCAGGACCACGATCGCCACCTGGAGGACGAATACCTGGCCGGCGACGCTTCGGAATCGTTTGCCTAGAGGTGACCGCACCGACGTGCCCGGCACGGGTGGCGACGAGGAATGGTCACGAACCCAGTTGTAGCACTTCCGGGCCTCCATGGCTCCCGGCATGCACAAAGCGCGCCGGGAGTGTCACGCCTCGTCCTGCCCCGTCGCTCAGGACGTACGGGGTGTGCCGGCGGCGCCGAGGGGGCCGGCGGGGGCCGGCGCGGCCTGCGCCGTACGCGCGGAGGCGGGGGCCTCGGTGGCCGCCGGGGTCGCGGGGGCGGTGGGCGCCGGCGGGGCCGGGGTCGTGGGTCCCGCGGGTGTCTCCGGGGTGCAGACGACCTCGTCGCGCGGGGTGTAGTGGGTCTTGAACTCCTCGTTGCGGACTTCCTTGCCGCCTTGGACGAAGACCCGGCCGACGGTCACGTCGAAGCCCTCCAGCGGGGTCTGGACCTCGCAGGCGGGTCCGTTCCCGGTGCGCTTCTCGGGCTGCGTGATGTTGGTGCGCGGCCCCTTGGTCGCGCGTATCTCGTCGTACTTCTTGGTGCCGAGGAGGGTGATGGTCAGCGAGGTGTCGGTGGATTCGGCCTGTATGTAGACGGCGTTTCCGGAGTCGTTGATCCAGCGCAGGTCGAGGGTGCCCCACGCGACAGTGGCCTCGCGGCCCTCGGGGTAGCGCTCGATGTAGAAGGAGTGGGCGCCGTGCTCGACGGGCTTGAGGCCCGCGAAGAAGACGGCGTTGTACATGGTCGTGGCGACCGCGGAGACACCGCCGCCGGGCGACTTCACGTACTGGCCGTCGTTGATCATGATGCCGTCGACGAAGCCGTTCTCCTTGGTGCGCTCGCCGACCGTGCGGTTGAAGCTCCACTCCTTGCCCGGCTGGACGACGGAGCCGTTGATGAGTTCCACCGCGCGGCCGATGTTGGTGCTGCGGTACGGGGCGGCCGGGAACTCGACGGTGAAGGAGGAGATCTTCTCCTTGATACCGATCCGCCGCGCCTCCTCGCTCGTGAGCTCCGGCTGGACGGCCACGGTGGCGATCTCGCCGCTGCGGGCCGCGCCCGTACGGGTCAGGAGCGGCAGGACGGCCTTGCCGAGCGCCTCCTCGGTGACCTTGCGCCCCGCACGGCTCTGCTGGGCCATGACCACGGCGCCGTCGGGACCCACGCGGGGCGCGGCGTCGAGCGGCGGCCGGCTGACCTCCTCGATCGGGCGGGCCACGGCGGGCTCGGCGAGCAGCCCCTTGGAGTCGAGGGCGGGCACGAGGCGGCCCTGGGCGTCGGGCCGCATCTTCAGGTGCTCGCCGAGCACGGCGGGGGTGATCGACAGGCTCTTCCCGGCGACGGTGAGCGCGATCGGGCCCGACATGGCGGGCTGGGCGAACTGCTGCAGAGCCCGTCCGGTCTCCTCGGCGCCGACGGCCGGCTCGGTGCGCTCGACCGGCAGGACGACCGGGGCGGTGTCCGTGCGCAGGTAGGCGGCACGGAGGGTGTCGAGGGCCCGGTCCTCCACCAGGGTGATACCGGCCAGGGGGGTGACGGTCTTCGGCGCGCCCTTCTCGAAGGCGATGGCGCCGTCGCGGGGCGCCCGGGCGGTGGTCTCGGCGAGGCGGTCGACCGCGGCTCGGCCCTTCTGCCCGTCGGCGCGGACCACGGGTTCGACGTCGCGCCGGCCGGAGGCGAAGAGGCCGCCGATGACGGTGGCGGGGTCGTAGCCCTTGCGTACGGCGCGGTCCACCGTCGCGGCGGTGTCGAGGGAGAGTCCGAGCGTGGCGGGATCCGCCGTCTCGACGCGGTCGCCGATCTTCATGGCGACGGGCGCGGCGGCGGCGGGGCCGAGCTCCCGGTCCAGGGCCCGGCGGGCCTGGGCGGCGGTCATGCCGCCGATGTCCACGCCGCGCACCCGCGTGCCCGGGTCGACGTCGCCGCCTGTCACGAGTCCGGTGACGTAGAGGCCGCCCAGCCCGAGGACGACGGCTCCGCCCGCCACCATCGGCAGGGCCGCCCGCCGGTTGCCCGTCCAGCCGCGCACGCGTCCCATGTCACTCCCAGTGGCGCCGACCGTCCCCGGACGGCGCGGGCCGCTCACGCGGCCCATAGACGACAGATACCGGGAACCATGATTGCCCCAAAAGGGGCAATTGAGGGATGAATGTAACGGTTCTCACGATCCCGACAGGACCCGCCCGCCGCTGAGTCGGGCCGTCGCTTTCGGATCGTGCGGCCGGGACCGGCGCTGCCAGGCGCTGCGCATCCCCCGGCGCGGGTGCCGCAGCGGTGGCTCCGCTGCGGCA